>NZ_JAHUWC010000001.1:0-880000 GCF_019219185.1 Pseudomonas sp. PDM26
TTGAGTCCCCTGAAGGGCCGTCGAAGACTACGACGTTGATAGGTTGGGTGTGTAAGCGCTGTGAGGCGTTGAGCTAACCAATACTAATTGCCCGTGAGGCTTGACCATATAACACCCAAGCAATTTGATGCTCCTAGCTGAAAAGGCGAAAGAGACCAGATTGCGGTGTGTGAAGACGAAAGAACCGAAAGTTCGCACCACACAAATCTATCACCTACCCAATTTGCTGAAGCGCGGCCAGCCGGCCACGACTCGGTACCCGAATTTCTTGACGACCATAGAGCATTGGAACCACCTGATCCCATCCCGAACTCAGCAGTGAAACGATGCATCGCCGATGGTAGTGTGGGGTTTCCCCATGTGAGAGTAGGTCATCGTCAAGATTAAATTCCGAAACCCCTATCTGCGCACGCAGGTAGGGGTTTTGTTTTTGGCGTAGAAAAAAGCACGATCAATCAAGCACAAATTGGCGCAGTTATTTTTGTCCCGGGACACTAGAATAGGACCAACTTTTTCAGAGTCAGAGCGCTTATGCCGGATTCGGTTGACGCCAAAGAGCTGTCAGAATTACCACTAGAAAATCTGGTTGCCTGCCATGAGTGCGACCTGCTGATGCGTAAGCCCGAACTCGCCCATGGCGAAAAAGCCCTGTGCCCACGCTGTGGCTACGAGCTTTATGCCCATCGCTATAACGTCGTACAGCGCAGTCTTGCCTTGGTCGTCGCCGCTTTGTTGTTGTTTATTCCGGCGAATTTTTTACCCATCATGCAACTCAATCTGCTCGGGCAATCTTCGCAAGACACTGTCTGGAGCGGTGTTGTAGCCCTTTTTGATACGGGCATGCAAAGCGTCTCAGTGATTGTGTTCCTGTGCAGCATGGGGATCCCGCTGCTCAAGCTACTGTGCCAATTGGCCGTATTGTTGAGTATCCGTTTTGATGTCGGACGCAGCTACGGCTTGTTGCTCTATCGCATTTATCACCATATACGCGAATGGGGGATGCTCGAGGTTTACTTCATGGGCGTACTCGTGGCTATCGTCAAGCTGGCAGATATGGCAGCCATCACCGTAGGCCTCGGCCTGGCGTGCTTCATCGGTTTGTTGCTGATTCAAGTCTGGCTGGAGGTCGTAATGTCGCCTCACCAGATCTGGCAAGCGTTATCAGGAGAGGATGCCCATGCGGGCGATTGATGCAGGCATTCTGATTTGCAAGGAATGTCATGAATTGAACAGGCAGGAAGCTGATAGCGATGAGCAAGTCTGTACACGCTGCGGAGCACTGGTGCATGCCCGCAGCCCCAATAGCCTGGTGCGCACCTGGGCATTGCTGATTACCGCCGCCATTCTTTACATACCGGCTAATTTATTGCCGATCATGACCGTGAACTCCTTGGGCAAAGGTGCGCCCAGCACGATCATGGCGGGTGTGATCGAGTTGGTGCACCACGGAATGATCCCCATTGCGGCGGTGGTGTTTATCGCCAGTATCCTGGTGCCCACCTTCAAGCTGGTAGGCATCGCTCTGTTGCTGTTTTCCGTGCAGCGCCGTCAGCCCCTTTCGGCTCGCCAGCGTATCTGGATGTACCGTTTCATTGAATTCATAGGCCGCTGGTCGATGCTCGATATCTTTGTGATCGCCATCCTCGTGGCGGTCGTGAATTTTGGGCGGCTTGCCAGCATCGAAGCCAATCTTGGCGCCATCGCCTTCGCCACTGTGGTGATTCTGACGATGCTTGCCGCAGTAACTTTCGATCCCCGACTGATTTGGGATAACACGGAGTCGGACGACGACCATGACTGATTTGCCTGTAGCGAAAACCCGACCGGCCTCGAACTGGTCTGCCATTTGGGTGCTGCCATTGATCGCCTTGATCATTGGCGGCTGGCTCGGCTGGCGTGCCTATAACGAGACCGGCATCGAGATTCAGGTGCGTTTTGAGAGTGGCGAAGGCATACAGGCCAACAAGACCGAAGTGGTCTATAAAGGCATGTCAGTCGGCAAGGTCAAAAGCCTCAAGCTCGATGATGAGGGCAGTTCCAAAGGTGTGATCGCCAGCATCGAAATGAACAAGGACGTAGAGCAATACCTGCGAACCAGCACGCGCTTCTGGCTGGTCAAGCCGAGCGTGACGCTGGCAGGGATTACCGGTCTTGAGACGCTGGTTTCAGGTAACTATGTTGCCATCAGTCCGGGGGAAGGCGAGCCCGTCCGCAAATTCAAGGCCCTGGCCCAGGAGCCGCCGCTCTCCGATGCCCAACCGGGTCTGCACCTGACCATCAAGGCTGATCGCCTGGGTTCGTTGAACCGCGGCAGCCCGGTGTTCTACAAACAGATCAAGGTAGGTCAGATCAAGAGCTACGTGCTGTCCGAGGACCAGAGCACTGTCGAGCTCAAGGTCTTCATCGAGCCGACTTACGCCAGACTGGTACGCAAACACACACGTTTCTGGAACGCCAGCGGCATCAGCATCGACGCCAATCTGTCCGGTGTGAAAGTGCGCAGCGAGTCGTTGGCCAGCATCGTCGCTGGGGGTATTGCATTCGCTACGCCTGAAAACCGCAAGGACAGCCCGCCTACCGACCCAAGCCTGCCGTTCAGACTCTACGAAGACTTCGATGCAGCGGCGGCCGGTATCCGGGTCAAGGTCAAGCTTAGCGACTTCGAAGGCTTGCAGGCCGGTCGTACGCCGGTGATGTACAAAGGCATTCAGGTCGGCAATCTCAAGGCGCTGAAGGTCGATCCTGATCTGTCCGGGGCCACCGCCGAATTGACGATGGATCCATTGGCCGAAGATTACCTGGTGGACGGTACGCAATTCTGGGTGGTCAAACCGTCGATTTCCCTGGCGGGGATTACCGGCCTGGAAGCGCTGGTCAAAGGTAACTACATCGCTGTGCGACCTGGCGACAAAGGTTCGGCTCCACAACGGGAGTTTGTGGCACGGGCCAAGGCGCCACCACTGGATCTGCGTGCACCGGGCCTGCACCTGGTGTTGTTCACCGAAAACCTTGGTTCGCTGGAAGTCGGCAGTCCGGTTCTCTATAAACAGGTCAAGGTCGGTTCGGTACAGAGCTATCAGTTCTCGCGCACCAAAAAGCAGTTGATCATCGGCGTGCACATCGAGAAGGAATACGAGGATCTGGTCAACGCCTCGACACGCTTCTGGAATGCCAGCGGCATCACGCTCACGGGCGGACTGACTGGTGGGATTCAAGTCAAAAGTGAGTCGCTGCAAAGCTTGATGGCCGGTGGCATTGCGTTTGAAACCCCGGAAGCCAAGGCGCCGCTACGCAAGCGCATTCCACGTTTCCGCTTGTTTGCCAGCCGTGACGACGCCACGCAAAAGGGCGAGGTGATCAGCATCAAGGTAGACCGCGCCGATGGTTTGCGTACGGGTACGCCGATTCGCTTCAAGGGCCTGGATGTCGGCAAGATCGAGGACGTTGACCTGAGTGACGACCTGCAATCGGTGCTGCTGACCGCGCGGATTACCGAAGTGCCGGAACGCATCGCCCGGGTCGGCAGTCAGTTCTGGGTGGTTAAACCTGAGCTGGGCCTGATCAAGACGTCCAATCTCGAAACCCTGGTGACCGGGCAATACATTGAGGTGCAACCGGCAGCGAAAAATCTGGGACCGCAGAAGAACTTTGTCGCTTTGGTCACTGCGCCGGAAACCGCCAAGCAGGAAGCGGGATTGAGTCTGGTGCTCAGCGCCGCTCGTCGCGGATCGCTGAAGGCCGGCGTGCCGGTGACGTATCGCGAAATCACCGTGGGCAAGGTGACGGGTTATGAACTGGGCCAGACTGCTGATCGTGTCCTGATCCATATCCTGATCGAGCCGAAGTACGCGCCATTGGTACGCAGCGGCACGCGGTTCTGGAACACCAGCGGTTTCGACTTCGATGTCGGCCTGTTCAAAGGCGCAACGGTGCGCACTGAATCCCTGGAGACGATGATTCAGGGCGGTGTCGCCTTTGCCACACCGGACGGTGAGCGTATGGGCGGCCCGGCGCAACCGGAGCAGACGTTCGCGCTGTTCGACAAGTTCGAAGATGAATGGCTGACTTGGGCGCCGAAGATCAGCCTGGGTAAATGACTGGAAATTGATTGGGCGTCTGTAATGACGCCATCGCGAGCAAGCTCGCTCCTACAGGGTTTAGTGGTGTTTGTTTCACCGCAACTTCTGTGGGAGATGCGCATGAAAAAGGCCGCGATCCATTTTGGATCGCGGCCTTTTTATCGCCTTCTATTCAAGCCTCAAACCGCATCCAGCTCCGGTTCATCCGCTTGTTCGTTGACCGTCGCCTTCACCTGATCGTGACGACGGATGTACTTCCAGTCCGCCTCGTCGATGTAGATGCCGGCCGGGCCGCTGCCGCCTTCCAGGTCGATGGCGACACTGGCGCAGACCTGCGGCTTCACGCTCGCCAGAATCGGCACGAAGCCCAGTTGCAGGCTGGTTTCCAGCAAGGCGGCCTGGTTCTTCTCATCGATGTCCGCCGCCTCGTCGAGGTAGTACGGCAGGCGCACGCGACCGGCCTGGTCACGGTCCATCAAGTGCAGCAACAAGTACATGTTGGTCAGCGCCTTGATGGTCATGGTGGTGCCATTGGAAGCGGCGCCGTCGATGTCGGTGTGGATCACCGGTTGGCCGTTGACCTTGGTGATCTCGAACGCCAGTTCGAACAAGTCCTTGAGGCCGAGCTGGTTGTGGTTCGCCGCCACCAGCCGCGCCAGGTATTCCTTGGCCTCTTCGTTCTTGTTGTCCTGCTCGGCACTCTGGCTCAGATCGAACACCGACAGGGTTTCGCCTTCTTCGTACTGACCGGCGCTGTGGATGATCTGGTCGATGTGCTTGAGCGCTTCCTTATTCGGCGCGAGCACGATACGGAAGCTCTGCAGGTTGGAGACCTGACGCTTGTTGATCTCGCGGTTGAACAGCGCCAGTTGATGCTCGAGGCTGTCGTAGTCGCTGCGGATGTTGCGCAGGGTCCGGGCGATGTCCGTCACGGCGGCACGACGAGCCTTGCCCAGGGTCAGGGCTTCATCGGTACGGTGCGCATAGGCGTTGATCAACAGTTGCAGGCGACGCTCCATATCGTCTTCGCTGTCGAACTTGGCCACGCCCTTGAGGCGCACCTGAGCGTACAGCGCTTCGATCTGACCATCGGCGCGCAGCAGACCTTGCCAGCTGTCCTGATAGTCATTGAGCAACGGCAGCAGGTTGTCCATGGAGTCGTCGATCGGGTCCATGAACGGTGTGCCGAACGGCAGGTCCGCTGGCAGCAACTGACGGCGGCGCAGGGCGTCGTCGAGGGTGCGTTGCTTGGCTTCCATGTCGCCGATCTGCCGGCCGACCAGTTGCAGCTTGGCCGACAGTTGCTGGACACGCTCGGTGAAGGCGTCGCTGGAGCGCTTCAGCTCGTCCTGCGCCGCTTCCATTTGCGCCAACTGCTCAAGCTTGTCGCCTTCCTCGGCGCTCAGGGTTTGCGCTCGACGGAAGTCTTCCAGGGCTTTCTGCGCATCCAGCACTTGCTGGTACAGCGCTTCGGTCTGGGTCTTGCTCGCGGCGCGGTCGGCGGCCACGGCTTGCTGGGTTTTCAGTTGCTTGAGTTCTTTTTCCAGGCGCTCTTTCTGATCGCGCAATGCCGCGCGGTCAGCCAGGGCCTGCAATGCCGGAGGTTCGATGTGCGAGATGTCGATGGACAGGCCCGGCACTTCGAAGCGTTCGCCTTTGAAGCCGTCGAGGATCAGCTCCACGGATTTGACCCACTCGCCGTCATCGTCGAGGGTGATGCCGTGTTCGCCCAATGGCAGGCTGAACAGCGCACTATTGAACAAGCGCATCAGGCGTTCGACGTCCTGTTGCGAGAACTCTTCGCGCAGGCGGGCGTAGCTGTTGTTGTCGGCGTGATCGAGTTGCTGCCTGACCGACTTCAGGCGTTTTTCCAGATCGCGCAGACGCTCTTCGAGGTCTTCGGCGCTGAACTGGCGGGATTGCGCCAACGCACCGGCGAGTTCGTCGTGGGCGTCCTTGGCTGCCAGCAGTTGCTGTTCCAGCACCTTGACGTCATCGATCAGGGCAAAGCGATGCTTGAGCACCGACAATTCGCCGAGCCAGCGCTGGATGCCGGTGATTTCCCGCTCCAGACGCATCAGTTCCTGAGTGCCGCCGCGCTGGTCGTTTTGCAGGGTGTCCTGCTCATTGCGGTAGTGCTCGGCCTGAATGGTCAGCTCTTCCTTGCGCGCACTGGCGTAGTCCGACCAGGTGCCCAGCAGCGAGTCGAGCAACGGCGAGATCCGGTGCAGCTTGCCGCGCAGGATGTCGCGTTGCTTCACGCCGTTGGCCAGGGCTTCGACCAGCGGGCCGGCGGCGACCAGCGAGTTGTAGTCCTGCTCCATGCGTCGTACATCGCGGAACGCTTCTTCGCATGCGGCGATGTAATCGACGCTGCCGGAGCGCAGGCTGTGCTCGAAGGCATCGAGGAACAGTTGCTTGAGCTTGGCTGCAGTGATTTCGCGCATGTGCAGCAGGTTGATGAACAGCGCGCGGAAGGTCTTCAGGCTCTGCTCGCTGGTGGAGCGCAGCGGAATCAGCGTCAGGTCCAGCGGAATCGAGGTGTGGCCACCGACCAGCAAGCGGCGCAGTTCGTCCGGCTTGAGTTCGTAGGCTTTCAGGCCTTCGCGTTCAAGGTTGGTGAAGAGTTCTTTCTGACGCAGGCAGGTGTCGTTTTTCTGGTAGTGGGCCAGGTCCAGTTTACCGGCGTAGGCAAAGAACTGGTGACCGAAACCACCGCCGGGGCCGCGGCCGACCACACCGATCACGTGCGGACCGTGGGGCAGGTTCACTTCGACCAGTATGTAGCTGGTGTCCGAAGCGAAGTAGAAGCGCCGGGATTGCTCCAGGCTGTACTTGCCGAAGCTCATGTCCGACATGCGCGCCAGGATCGGGAACTGCAAGGCGTTGATCGAGGCGGATTTACCGAGGTTGTTCGCGCCGTACACCGACAGCGGTTCTTCCAGCGGGAACAGGCCGAGGCTGTAGCCGGCGGTGTTCAAAAGGGCAAAGCGGCGGATGCCGTAACGTTCCTTGCTCATGCGTCGAGCTCCTGTTCTTCGGCGATGGCCCGGGCCAGGGCGTCTTCTTCGCTTTCACCCTCGAACTCGCTGAGATCCAGCGGATCGTCGGTCTGCAGCAGTTTTTCGTCGCTGTCTTCGTCGATCAGCACCGGCACGGGCAACGGCAGCACGCTGTGCAGGCTGGCGGCCAGATCGCGGTCCTGCTGCACCGACAGGCACACGTCGAGGAAACGGTGCATCGGCGGCAGGAAACGGTAGACGCCGTTTTCTTCGCTGGCGAAACCGAGCTGGGTCATGCGGCGCATGATCTTTTCTTCGAGCTCGTCCTGGGTCTGCACTTCGGCCTGGATGAACAGGTCGCGGTATTTTTCCAGCAGCGAGGGCAACTCATCGCGGCCAAGGCTGCCGCCATCGAGCACGGAGATCGGGTCGCGGCCCTGGTCGGCCAGGTGCTCGACGAGGATGAAGGTGAACAGCGCCAGGCGCTGCGCGGTCTTGTTCACCGCCGCCGCCGCGAGGTCCGGCACGAAGTAGTAGAAGCCACGGGTGTCGCAGACCAGTTCAAAGCCCAGGGCCTTGAACAGCGTGCGGTACTGGTCCTGGAAGTTCGACAACTGTGCGTACAGCTCCGGATCGCGGCGGCTGACGTGGTAACCCTTGAACAGCTCGCGAAAGATCGGTGCCAGATGGGACAGTTCGGATAGATCAAGATGCATAAGGAGTGCTCGCAGAATCCTCGGCGGCGGCATCGCTGACCGAGAGCAGGGCGAAGGAGCGCAGGCTGACCTGGTGCTCGTGAGTATGGTATTCGCGACGTTCCAGGCGCTCGCGCGTAAAGCGTTTTTCCCGCGACAGGCGCGAGAACCAGTACAGCAATTCGTCGGTGGCGCCGTCTGGTTCCTGCTCCAGCAGCCAGGTCATCAGGTCCGGCATCGGCAGGGCGTCTTCGCAGCGTTCAAGCATTTCGCGAACCGTGCGTGGCGCACGCGGGGCTTCGCCTTTCTGGGTCTTGTGGGCCTTGGGGAAGCGCGCCGGTTTCGGTTCGAAACGCGCCAGGGCGTAAACGTAGGCTTCGACCTGACTGGCGCTGCCGAGGAAGGTACTCTGCGGGCGGGTGAACATCGGCATCGCCGCTTGCGGCACGGCGTCGATGCCTTTGCGGCGGATCATCGACAAGGCCAGCGCCGCGCCACGGGTTACGGCGTTGTGTCGGCGGGCTTCTTCGCGCAGCGGCAAGAGCAGTTCGCGGGCATGACGCAGGGTCAGTTGAGCGCTGGTCTGCATTTCGAGGATGCGCGCGTGGGTACGCAGCAGCATGTCGTCGTCGACCAGGTGGCCGAGGCGCTGCTGTTCGCTGAGCATCTTCAGCAGGACGGTTTCGACCTTGCGCACGCCTTGTTCGAAGGCGCCGTCGGCATTCACCAGATCAATCATCGGCTCGACGTATTCGTCCCAGGTTGCCAGCACTTCAGCGTAGCGCTGGCGCAACGGAATCTGCCGGTCACTGGTTTTCGCCCGTTCGGCCACGGCCACCAGCGCCTGTTCGTCGTTATCGAGTTTTTTCAGTACATCGCGAACCCGCATGTCGAGCAGCCGCAGCTGGCGGGCGAGGTCATTGCCATCGCGGATATCGAACGCGTCCTGGATATAACCGGCCAGACGCTCCAGGTGGCGCAGGTAGGCTTCGATCTCGAGGCACAGGCCCAGGCGGTGTTCACGGCGCAGATAGGCGAGGAAGTCGTGAATCTGCGCATTGAGCTCGAAACGGTTCGGGCTTTTGGCCACGGGAACCAGAATGTCGAGGCGAATCCACACATCCAGCAGGCTGGTGATGTCCTGCGGCGTACTGTCGAGTTGCTGGGCGGCCAACTGTGAACGCAATTCGTTGAGGCTCAGTGTGCCTTGGTCGAAGTGCTCGCACAGTGGCTCCAGAAGTGCCCAGTGTTCAGCGAGGGCGCGCAAGACGCGCTTGGGTTCGATCATCGGAATGGCCGGCTGGTTGGCGATTAAAAGCCGCGATTGTACTGCATCGGGCGCGATGCGATTCACTCTTGGGACGGGCAGTCGCCATTTTTCATAGGTGGAAAGACTATCGGTGAAGTCTATCGATCAACAGCGCGGGCGATCTTGAGCGAACGGCGGTAGAATCAGCGCACTTTAGTTATCCACAAGTGGCCGACCTTTGCTTATCGAGTCCCGTCGTCGCGCTTATCTGGCCGCCATGCAGGTGGTCAACTGGCTGCCGCGCACCGAATTGCCCTTTGCCGCGCCGTCGCGGCCCGAGCTGCTGGACATGCCAGAGCCGGTTGTGGTCGCGCCTGTCGTGCCCGCTGTTGTGGCCCAGACGCCCGTGGCGCCTGTGGCCAAGCCGGCCGAGCGGGCGAAGATCGAGGTGCCGCGACCATCGCTGGCAAGCACGCGCACCGGTGCCAAACCGGTGGAAGAGGCTGAAGAGGCGCCGGTCGTGGTCAAGGCCCCGATCGTGCCGCCCCCGCGTTTCGCCCTGCAATTGTTGCGGGCCGGGCGTTGCCTGCTGCTGGTGGAGTTACCCACAGGCGAATCCTTCCAGAGCCGCGATCCTGCTTACCTGCTGCTCAAGGACATGCTGCGCGCCGCCGGTCTGCCGGACAGCCCGCAGATCGTCGGTGAGCCGGTACGCTGGCCGTTGCTGGTGCGTGGCACGATGGATCAAGGCCCGGAAGCGGCCCGCGACTTCGTGCAAGGTTTCCTCTCGGTGCGCATGGAAGAAACGCCCTGCGCCTGCTTGTGGCTGATCGGCTTGCCCGCGGTGCGATTTGCCGGCGAGGCGGATGCCGAGGCGTTCAATCGCGAGTTGCAGATCGAAGGCCTGGGCTCGGCCTGGGCGGTGCCGGGCCTGGAATTATTAATGGAAGAGCCACAGCGTAAGGCTGATGTCTGGCAAGCCATGCGCCGGCTGATGGCGCGCTGGAAAGAATCGAATGAGTGACGCTGTATCGTTTCGCCCGATGAACGAGGCGGACCTGGAAACTGTACTGAAAATCGAATACGCGGCCTACAGCCATCCCTGGACTCGCGGGATTTTCCTCGATGGCCTGGGCAAGTATCAGATCTGGCTGATGTTCGAAGGTCAGCAACAGGTGGGCCACGGTGTGGTGCAGATCATCCTCGACGAGGCTCATCTGCTGAACATTACGGTCAAGCCGGAAAACCAGGGCCGTGGCCTGGGGCTGACATTGCTTGAGCATTTGATGTCGATTGCCTACAAGGCCGACGCCCGGGAGTGTTTCCTGGAAGTGCGCGACAGCAATACCGCGGCGTTCAAGCTGTACGAGCGTTATGGTTTCAACGAGATCGGCCGGCGCCGGGATTACTACCCGGCGGTGGGTGGGCGCGAAGATGCGGTGGTCATGGCCTGTACTTTGGTGGATTGATTCATACCCGTCTGTGGCGAGGGAGCTTGCTCCCGCTGGGTCGCGAAGCGGCCCCCGAGAGCATTTGGGGATGTGTTTTGCGACTGCTTCGCAGCCGAGCGGGACGGTGCGGCGATCCGACAAGCTCCCTCGCCACAGGATCAACGTTTTTTGTCGAGAGGATCGCGCAGCGCCAATTCCGCCTCATCCAGGCCATCGCCACCGCCAATATCGTCCTCGTCGACGATGCTCAGGTCCCAATCCGCACGGCTATCATTGCCCGCCTCATGGGCATCCCTGGCGCCGTCTTCACGGATCAGGGTCTCCGGGCTCAGGTCGTCGTCGGTAGGTTGATGGTCACCGGTCGAGGCACCGGTCAGGCCCGCTTCACGTCCGCGCCGACGGGGCATCAGTTGCTCGCGCTCCCTTTCCGGCAGTTCGTCACCGATTCTGGCGCTGGGCTCCTCTTCATCGAAATCCAGCTCACGCACCGAGCCCATGCGGTCTTCGTCGTCATCGACGGGTTCCGGTTGCACCGCATCGTACGGACGTCGTGAATCATTCATGGTAATTCCTCATACTGTAGGCCTTACTACAGTTGACCTACTTGGCTACCGAGAATTCCACCGGCATGGAGCCCCGTGTTCCGGATCAGGAGAGCATCTGCATTTCGCGCGTGACCCCGACGGACGGTTGTCAGTCAAAGCTGCGCATCATTCTTGAGGCTTCAAAGCATGAACGAATTACAAGATCTGATTGATAACAACGAGCGTTGGGCCGCTGCGATCAAGGAGCAAGATCCTGACTTCTTCGCCAAGCTGGCTCGCCAACAGACTCCGGAGTTCCTGTGGATCGGCTGTTCCGATGCCCGGGTGCCGGCCAACGAGATCGTCGGCATGCTGCCGGGTGATCTGTTCGTACACCGTAATGTGGCCAACGTGGTGCTGCACACCGACCTCAACTGCCTGTCGGTGATTCAGTACGCGGTCGATGTGCTCAAGGTCAAACACATCCTCGTCACCGGTCATTATGGCTGCGGTGGTGTGCGCGCCTCGATGCAGGATCGTCAGTTCGGCCTGATCGACGGTTGGCTGCGCTCGATTCGCGACCTGTATTACGAAAAGCGCGAAGAACTGGCCAAACTGGCCACCGAGGAAGAACGGGTCGACCGTCTTTGCGAGCTCAACGTGATCCAGCAGGTGGCCAACGTCGGTCACACCAGCATTGTGCAAAACGCCTGGCACCGCGGGCAGAGCCTGTCGGTCCACGGCTGCATTTATGGCATCAAGGATGGCCGCTGGAAGAGCCTGAATGCGACCATTAGCGGTTTCGAGCAACTGCCAGCGCAGTACCGCCTGCGTCCGTTCGAGCCCCTGTAAAGCTCCTCAGCGCAGACCCTGCCGACGCCACTGTTGCAAAAACGGCTGGCCGTCGGCGTTCGGCGCTTCATCGTAGCCGGTGATCCAGCCCCGGCAGTTGTACGAACCGCAGTGGCAGGCGAACTGGCGCAGCAGCTTGTCTTCCGTGGCCGCGTAATCCATCGACAGCCAGTCGCCTTTCTGAATGTCCTTCAGCGCCCATAACCACAGCTCACTCATGTCCAGAAACACGTTCGGGTCGCAAGAGTGGCGCAGCAGCCCGCAGAAGCGCGGGTCATAGACGTGAACATCGGGCGCCAGCTGGCGGGTATGTCGGCTGCGATAGGGCAGCAAATGCCCCGACACCCGGCAGACTCGACTGATGCGGGGAAACTCGCGCAGTGCTGCTACGGCCATCGGCGTACCTTTGTCGTTCGAGAGAATCTCGAAATCGGCCAGGGATGGAAACCCGAGGTGGAGGGGCAACGCCACAAAAGGGTAAACACCCTGCGGCGGTGCGAGAGACTTGCGCAGTGCATTGGCTTTCATAACGTTCCTTGTCGGCTGGCTGCTGCGACTTCCATCGGCTGACGATCCTGTCAGCGCCGCAGCACATGGGTACGGCCCAAGCCTCTCGCAGATATCGCGGGCAGTCTACTGTCATAACTGACAGGTCGACTGCCAGCAATCGGTTTATAGCGGTGGAACGGGCAGGGCAGTGGCTGGCGCTGGCGCCTTGAGCTGTTTGAGCTGCAGCTGGACCGGTGCAGTCGAGCATTTGGCCGCCGCCTGTCCCGGCGTCAGGTTGCGAATCGAGGTGTAGAACAGCGTGCAGGTTTTTTCCTTCTCGGCCACTTGCCAGGTTTGCGTGCAGGTTTTCAGCTCGACATCGGCATTACTATCCGGTTGGCTGCCCATGACGGCCTGCCAGCACGCGGCGCTCAAATCCTGGCCCATGACTTTCAGGCCCGCCGCATCGGCCTTGGCCTTGGCATCATTGCCGGAATAGTTCACCGGATCGGCGGCGTACCAGATGTAGCTCGGGTGGTTGGAACCCAGCACCCGCACTTTCGCTCCGTCACCCGGGCTGATCGTCGCCAGGCCCAGCACGTTCACGGTCACCCCGTATTGTTGCTTGATCCAGTTACGCACCGGTGCGCCGAAGGCGACCATTGGCAATGCTTCACCGCTGGCGCGCAGGCTGACGTTCCTGACCATGGTGGTCTGGTAGTCGTTGAAGTAGCTGTAGACGCCCTCCAGGTCCTTGCCGGCGTTGGATGGGGCGGCGATAGGGGCGATGTCGACAATGGTCTGAAAGCCTGGCGTCTGTTCGGCCGGGATGCCATTGGCGGTGAGCAGCGTGGCCCAGCGATCCGTGGTGGCGGACTTCAGGTAATCCTGGGCCTGGGTCAGCGAATAGTCGGGCGGGAAGTGCAGCAGTTCGACGCTTTTGCGGTTTTCCAGGGCCATGCCCAGCGGCAGGAACAGATACCAGCTGTATGCCCACTTGCCATCGGCATTCAGTTTGCTGGCGCCGTTATAGGCCAGGTCACCGGCATCGAGTAGCGCTGCCAAGGGTTTTTCATAGCCGTTGGGCACGCCGATGATTTCTGCGTGGAGCTGACCGTTATCGGTTTTGACCAGAACCTTCGCGTCACCGTAGCCATCGCGCTGCACGCTCTGGGTCAGGTAGTGCTCGACGGTTTGCTCAAGCGTCCAGTTGCGAAAGCAGATCACGTTGCAATTGTTGGGGTAGGCGAAGAGGCGGGTAACGCGTTCGGTAGTGCCCAGCTTCAAGTTGGCATCGGCGTGGGCGGTGGTGCTCAGGGTGAGGGCTGCGAGAGTGAGTGCCGCGAGTTTGAACATGCTCAGATCCTTTTCAGCGTATAAGTCCAGCAGATACTGAAACAGACAGGGCGGAACAAAAAGGGCCGATATCAATATCGGCCCTTTTTATGGTTACGGCATTACCGGCGGCAAATACGCCAGCGTCGTCCCCAGTGCCCATAACAACACTAGCACCATTGGCGTATGTACCAGCAATTGCACGAACGAGAAGCCGATCAAGTCCCGCGCTTTCAACCCCAGCACGCCCAGCAGCGGCAACATGAAGAACGGGTTGATCAGGTTGGGCAGGGCTTCGGCGGCGTTGTAGATCTGCACCGCCCAGCCCAGATGGTAGTTCAGGTCATTGGCCACTTGCATCACGTACGGCGCTTCGATGATCCACTTGCCGCCACCGGACGGGATGAAGAAGCCGAGAATCGCCGAATACACGCCCATCAGCAGCGCGTAGGTGTCGTGGGAGGCAATGCTGACGAAAAAGGTCGAGATGTGATGGGCCAGGGTCTGCGCATCGGCGCCCTTGACCGTGGTCATCAGCGCCGCGATCGAACCGTAGAGCGGGAACTGGATCAGCACGCCGGTAGTGGTCGGCACCGCACGGGTCACGGCGTCCAGAAAGCTGCGCGGACGCCAGTGCAACAGGGCGCCGAGCATGATGAACAGGAAGTTGTAGGTGTTCAGCCCGGAAATCGCACTGATCGCCGGTTTGGTCGAGAACTCGTGGAACAGCCAGCCACCGGCCAGCAGCACCAACAGGATCATCAGCAGCGGGCTGTATTCCAGCCATTCGCCGGGACGGGTGCGTGGTTGCAGCGGTGGCAGGTTGAAGCTGGGATCGACACCACAGGCTTTGGCGTCACGCGCCGAATTCGGGCCGGGGGCGGTGGCGTAGGCAATGATCAGCGAGACGACGATCAAGGCCAGCAGCATCACGCCGGACTGCCAAAGAAAGATCGTCTGCGTGAATGGAATCATCCCGGTGATCGACAGAATCGACGGCGGCAGGCTCGCCGGGTTGGCCTGCAATTGTGCGGCGGACGACGACAGGCCCAAGGCCCATACCGCGCCAAGCCCCAGATAGGCGGCGGCACCGGCGGCGCGATAGTCCATTTTCAGGTCGGTACGACGGGCGAGGGCGCGCACCAACAAACCGCCGAACACCAGGGATAGCCCCCAGTTCAGCAAGGAGGCGACCATCGAGATCAGCGCGACCCAGGCCACGGCGGAGCGGCCGTTTTTCGGGAGCATTGCCAGTCGGTCGATCAGTTTCACCGCTGGCGGCGAACTGGCGACCACATAACCGCCGATCACCACGAAGGCCATCTGCATGGTGAAGGGGATCAGGCTCCAGAAGCCATCACCAAAGGCCATGGCGGCGTCGGTGGGTTTGGCTCCCATCGCCATGGTGGCCAGGGCCACGATAATCACCGCCAGGGCAGCAAACACCCAGGAGTCGGGAAACCAGCGTTCGGCAAAACTTGAGCAGCGCAGGGCAAAGCGGGCGGAGCGGCTATCTTCGATATCAGCGGCCACGGAGATTACCTCGGATTTTTATGTTTGTTGTGGTCTTCAGGGCAGTAACCGCCCGTCTGGACAGACGCCAACATTAATTCAAGCCGAGGATTTTTGCGGGGCTGTTTCGTGGCTATGGGACTTTGGTCTAACGGGTTGTTCGCCGGTGCGTTTGCGTAGACCATGGGCGCCTTGGTTTTTGCCTGTGCCAGAGTTCTTTACATGACTGCCAACACTGATTCGCGCGCGGCGCCGTTCAGCCGCTCGGACTACAAGACCCTGGGGCTTGCCGCCCTCGGCGGGGCGCTGGAAATATACGACTTCATTATTTTCGTGTTCTTCGCCCTGACCCTCAGCCAGCTGTTCTTCCCGCCGGAAATGCCCGAGTGGCTGCGCCTGCTGCAAAGCTTCGGGATCTTCGTCACCGGTTACCTGGCGCGACCGCTGGGCGGCATCCTGATGGCGCACTTCGCCGACCGATTGGGGCGCAAGAAAGTCTTCAGCCTGAGCATCCTGATGATGGCGCTGCCCTGCCTGCTGATCGGGACCATGCCGACTTACGCGCAGATCGGTTATTGGGCACCGTTACTGCTGTTGGCCCTGCGCATCCTCCAGGGGGCGGCAGTGGGCGGCGAAGTGCCGAGCGCCTGGGTATTCGTCGCCGAGCACGCACCCGTCGCCCATCGCGGTTATGCCCTGGGTTTCCTGCAGGCGGGGTTGACCTTCGGCTATTTGATCGGCGCATTGACCGCGACCTTCCTGGCGCAGGCATTCACCCCGGCGGAAATCCTCGATTACGCCTGGCGTTACCCGTTCCTGCTGGGCGGTGTGTTCGGGGTGATTGGCGTCTGGCTGCGTCGCTGGCTCAGCGAAACCCCGGTGTTCATGGCCATGCAGGCGCAACGCGAGGCGGCCGGCGAACTGCCGCTGCGCACGGTCCTGCGCGAGCATCGCCTGGCCATTTTGCCGGCGATGATCCTCACCTGTGTGCTGACCTCGGCCGTGGTGGTGTTCGTGGTCATCACCCCGACCATGATGCAGAAAACCTTTGGCATGACCGCCAGCCATACCTTCGCCCTGAGCGCACTGGGCATCGTGTTCTTGAACATCGGCTGCGTGCTCGCCGGGCTGCTGGTCGACCGCATCGGCGCCTGGCGCACGGTGATGCTCTATAGCCTGCTGCTGCCGCTGGGTATCGGCGTGCTGTATGCCTGCCTGATCATGGGCGGCGACTGGCTCGGCCTGGCCTACGCCGTGGCGGGGCTGTGCTGCGGGGTGGTTGGCGCGGTGCCATCGGTGATGGTCAGCCTGTTCCCGGCGCGGATTCGCGTCTCGGGTATCTCGTTCACCTACAACATTGCCTACGCCGCGTGGGCGAGTGTCACACCGCTGTTGTTGATCGGTCTGATGCCATGGAGTCCATGGATCTGCGTGATGTTCAGTGCGGTGATGGGCGCGGTGGGCGTGGGCAGTGCGGCTTATTTCGGTGCACGGATGCCGAGAATCGCAGGCTGTTCCACTGCTGGCGCGCATTGATTTTGCGTGTCGTAACTATTTTTACAGGACAAGCCTGAAACACGCTTAAGAAAATGTTTCCAAGGCCGATGGTTAGGTTGCTTATCGCTTTCTACCCCTGTCCATCGGTGCTTTCCCATGTTCAATAAACGCTTGAAGCAGGAGCTGTCGGCTCTTCGTGAAGAACTCTCCAGCCTCCAGCAAGTGAAGGAAAGTCTGGAAAGCGAGATGCTGGTACTGACTCTCGACAGCGATGGACGGGTTCAGTCGGTCAATCAGAACTTCCTTGGCGAAATGCACTACAAGAGCGGTGACCTGATCGGCCGACACATCGACGACTTCGTCCCGGATCACGTGAAGTTCGACGAATTCCAGCAGCGTTTCAAGCACGCGCTGACCCGTGGCGAGCACTTCGCCGGCGCAGTGCGCCTGCTGCGCAGTACGGGCCAGGAAGCGTGGTTGCGTTCGATCCTGCAACCGGTGCGCTCGGCCGATGGGCGGATCAAGTATTTTTCGATCTTCTCCAGCGACCTGACCCGCACCATCGAGGCCTCCCGCGAGCACGAGAACCTGATCGGCGCACTGGTGCGCTCCACGGCGGTGATCGAATTCGACCTCAACGGCAACGTGCTGACTGCCAACGACCGCTTCCTCAGTGGCATGGGTTACAGCCTGGCGCAGATCAAAGGTAAACATCACCGCACCTTCTGTCTGCCGGAGGAGTACAACAGTGCCGAGTACCAGGACTTCTGGCGTCGCCTGAACGCGGGCGAGTACGTGGCCGACCGTTTCAAGCGTGTCGACAGCCACGGTCGTACGGTCTGGCTGGAGGCGTCCTACAACCCGGTGGCCGATGCCAACAACAGGCTCTACAAGGTGGTGAAGTTCGCCACGGTGATTACCGATCAGGTCAATCAGGAACAAGCCGTCGCCGAGGCCGCCAACATTGCCTACAGCACCTCGCAGCAAACTGACCAAAGCGCCCAGCGCGGTAACGCCGTGGTGACCCAGGCCGTGGAAGTGATGCGTGACCTGGCCAAGCATATGCAAACCGCTGGCGATGGCATCGAAGCCTTGAACGAGCAGTCGTTGGTGATCGGTAGCATCGTCAAAACCATCAGCGGCATTGCCGAGCAGACCAACCTGCTGGCGCTCAACGCGGCCATCGAAGCGGCGCGTGCAGGCGAGCAGGGTAGGGGCTTCGCCGTGGTGGCGGATGAAGTCCGGCAACTGGCGTCGCGCACCAGCCAGGCCACCGACGAAATCGTCCTCGTGGTACGGCAGAACCAGGACATGGCGCGCAACGCCGTGGCGCTGATGACCGACGGCAAGCTCCAGGCCGAACAGGGCCTGGCACTGGCGGCGGAAGCGGGTACGGTGATTGTCGAGATCCAGGACGGCGCGCAGAAAGTGGTCAATGCGGTGGGGCAGTTTGCCAATCAACTCACCAACTGACCTGCGATCAGCTCTTGGTGGGAGCAAGCCCGCTCCCACAGGGTTACGTGGGCGCTACAATCGGCTCTTTTCCCCCAGGAGCAGACTTACATGAGCGCTTCCCACCGCCGTCCGGTTCCCTTGTCCAAGGCCTATCGTCTGCTCAATCATGGCCCGACCGTGCTGGTCAGCGCAGCCCACGGTGGCCAGCGCAATATCATGGCGGCAGCCTGGGCCATGCCGCTGGACTTCGAACCGCCGAAAATTGCCGTGGTGCTGGACAAATCCACCTGGACTCGCCAGTTGCTGGAGGCCTCAGGCACTTTTGTACTGAGCGTGCCATGCGCCGCCCAGGCCGACATTGTGCAAACCGTCGGTTCGACCTCCGGCCTGGAGTTGACCCAGGGCCAGGGCCGCGACAAGTTTGAAACCTACGACTTGCAGACATTCATTGGCGAGTCGGTCGATGCGCCGATGCTCGAAGGCTGCGTGGCCTGGCTGGAATGTCGCCTGTTGCCGGAGCCGAACAACCACCAGCAGTACGATCTGTTCCTGGCCGAAGTGATTGCCGCCCAGGCTGACGAACGTGTGTTCAGCGAGGGGCGCTGGCACTTCGAAGGGCAAGATGCCTTGCGTACCTTGCACCACGTAGCAGGCGGACACTTCCTGACCATTGGCGAGCCGGTGGACGGCAAGACCTTGCAGGTGTAAGCCGGTCAGCGCTCATATCCACACATCATTCTCTGCCGTGCGCTCGCCACCTTCGCTACCGGTGTTGAGTACACCCTTGGGTTCGATCAGCAGGAGTTTTACCTCCTGTTCGGCACAGGGCTTATGCTCGACGCCTTTGGGCACTACATACATTTCCCCTGCATTCACCAGCACGTGGCCATCGCGAAAATCGATGCGCAGCCGGCCTTCAAGCACGATGAAGGTTTCGTCGGTATCGAGGTGGTCGTGCCAGATAAAGTCCCCCAGCAGCTTTACCACCTTGAACTGGTAGTCGTTCATTTCGGCGATGACCCGGGGCGACCAGTGGGAATCGATCCGGCTGATTTTTTCAGCGAAGTTCAGGCTTTCGTAAGCGTTCATGAAACAGCTCTCGCGGTGGTTGGTGAACCCACGATAGCCAGCGCCCCGGCGCGCTTCTTGTACGATTGTGCGTGGCTCAACGACGCTGCATGTTCATCCAGCGGGCCGGTGACAGACCGTAGGTTTTGCCGAATTGCCGGGTCATGTGGCTCTGGTCGGTGAAGCCTGCGATCAGTGCGGCGCTGACCAGGCTCTGACCCTGAATCAGCAGTGCACGGACCAAGTCCAGGCGGCGCATGGTCAGGTAGCGGTAGGGGCTGGTTCCGAACAACAGGCGAAAATCCCGGGACAGGCTCCAGCGATCACGGCCACTGTGCTGCGCCAGCTCATCGAGGGTCACGGTGCGATCCAGGGCGCCGTGGATGTATTCCCGCGCACGCTGCGCGGCCACGTAATCGAAACCCGAGCGTTTGCCCGACGCACCGCAAACCGTGCTCATGGCTTGCGCCAGATCGAACAGCGCGTCCTGTTCTTCCAGTGGATCGAGCGGGCAATCCAGGCTGCGCAGCAACGCGCCCGTGGCGGCGAACAAACGGGGATCGTTCGACAGCCCGGTCTTGATGAATGGCAGCGCTTGCCCGCCGAGCATCTGCTGGATCAGCGCCGGTTCGATGTACATCATCCGGTACTGGAAACCGGACTCGGTACCGGCCTCGCCATCGTGGACTTCGTCCGGGTGCAGCACGATCGTTGCGCCGGGCAGGCTGTGACGCCAGCCGCCGCGATACTGAAAGCTTTGCACCCCGGCCAGGGTGTGGCCGATGGCATAGGTGTCGTGGCGGTGAAGGTCGTAGCCATGGCCGGCAAAAAACGCCTCGAAACGCTGTAGCCCGCCGACATCGGGCGCGCGAAGGAACCAGTCATTGCGAGGCGTGCGCTTGGCCATGGTGTTGATCGTCTTGAGCTTGGTGGGCAACACGGTAACCCAGCCGACGGTTCCCTGTCTTCTGATCGGAAGGCGGCTTGTCCGCTAGAAAACCAAGGGCAAATACTGCACTGTGGGGCGCATTCGCTACAGGTTGTTTTTTATTTGTCAGGATGAGGCCGGGTCATGAGCAAGCTGCGCGTGGGGATCATTTTCGGGGGCCGTTCGGCGGAGCATGAGGTGTCGTTGCAGTCGGCGAAAAACATCGTCGATGCGCTGGATCGTTCACGCTTCGAGCCGGTGCTGATCGGCATCGACAAACAAGGCCACTGGCACCTTAACGATCCTTCGAATTTTTTGCTGAACCAGGAAAACCCGGCGCTGATCGCCCTCAATCAATCCAATCGTGAGCTGGCGGTGGTGCCGGGTAAAACCAGCCAGCAACTGGTGGAAACCTCCAGCCAGGAAATGCTCGGCCATGTCGATGTGATTTTCCCGATTGTCCACGGCACTCTCGGGGAAGACGGTTGCCTGCAAGGCTTGCTGCGCATGGCCGATCTGCCGTTTGTCGGCTCCGATGTGCTCGGCTCTGCCGTGTGTATGGACAAGGACATCAGCAAGCGCCTGCTGCGCGATGCCGGCCTGGCCGTGACGCCGTTCGTGACATTGACCCGTGCCACGGCCGCGCGTACCGGGTTTGCCGAGGTGCAGGGCAAGTTGGGTTTGCCGCTATTCGTTAAACCGGCAAACCAGGGCTCTTCCGTGGGCGTTAGCAAGGTCGCCGACGAGGCCGAATACACCGCAGCGGTGGAACTGGCCTTGAGTTTCGATACCAAGGTGTTGATCGAATCTGCCGTCAGCGGCCGCGAGATTGAATGCGCGGTGCTCGGCAATGAAGACGCCATCGCCAGCGGCTGCGGCGAGATCGTGGTGCGCAGCGGGTTCTATTCCTACGACAGCAAATACATCGACGACACGGCTGCCGAGGTGGTGGTGCCGGCCAATATCAGCGTCGAGGCCAGCGAGCGCATTCGCGCCCTGGCCGTCGAAGCGTTCCAGGTACTGGGCTGCTCTGGCCTGGCCCGCGTCGACGTGTTCCTGACCGACAGCGGCGAAGTGCTGATCAACGAAATCAACTCGCTGCCCGGCTTCACCCGCATCAGCATGTACCCGAAACTGTGGCAGGCCACCGGTATGACCTACAGCGAACTGGTGACGCGACTGATCGAGCTGGCGCTGGAAAAGCACCAGGTTCGGCAGGGGTTGAAGATCAGTCGATAAGCGGAGTACTGCGTCGTCCGTATTACCGGTGGGTATGCTTGCAAGAGCCGACCTTGATCAAGCGTGTTTGACCGGTTTGATCAGGCTCTGAGCGGGTATCCCGAACAGCTCGTGCAGTTTCCAGATCATCGGAAGCGTCAACGCTCGCTTGCCATTGAGTACTTCATAAACACGATTTGTGCGGCCGATGGCGGGCGCAAGATCGGCGGCGGACAACCCGGACTGCTCCATTCTGAACTTGATCGCATCGATAGGGTTGGGTAAGTCGACCGGGAAGTGCTTCGACTCATACGACTCGATCAGCGTAATCATGATGTCAAAGTAGTCTCCCTCGGGAGTGCCAATCTCTGGTTCATTCTCAAACAGTGCAGACACGCTCTTGAGAGCGGCGCGGTAATCCTCTTCGGTGTGAATCGGGTGAATGTTCATGGGTTACTCCATTTCGACGTTATCAGCGTCGACCGTGTCGTATTGCTTGTGAGTGCCGACAAATTTTATGTATACGGCGCCAAAGCGATAAGCCACGGCGACTATCAGCCTGAAGTCGTTACCCTTGATGTTGAACACGACTCTTCGGCTTTTGAGAATACTGGCCGTAGCGAAGTGCAGCTTGATGTCGGCGGGCGTTTTCCAGGCTGCATTTCTTACCTCGTCAATCCAGGCCAACAAGGGTTGTTCTGCGCTCGGGTATCTCTCCCAAAATTGCTTCAGCTGATTGATGGCGATGATTCTCATGGCATGATCCTAGTCCCATCGTGGGACTGATGCAAGTCTGTGGAGGCGCGGAAACTCTAACCAGGACGCAATGGATTGCGGGTAGGAAAAAGCAGCGGGAGAGAGGCGACCTGGACTCTTTACCAATAAAAAGGACCTACTCACCGGTAAGCCCTTTCTCATCCCCGTGTACGACTCAATCCCCCAGCGCTTGCCCCTCACGCCGCGGATCGGCCCCGCCTGTCAGCGACGCTTTGCCTTGGGCGTCCTTGACCCGAACGATCGCCTGGGTCCCGCTGGTCATGTCGATTTCACTCACCGTGTGCCCTTTGTCTTTCAACGCTTGAATCAGCGCGGGACTGAACTGCCCCTGTTCCAGTTCGGTCGGCCCGTTACGGCTGCCGAAGTTGGGCAGGTTGATGGCGGCCTGGGCATCGAGGCTCCAGTCGAGCAGGCCGATGGTGGATTTGGCCACGTATTCGATGATTTGCGAGCCGCCGGGGGAACCGATGGTGGCGAGGAATTCGCCGCTCTGGCGGTCGAAGATCAGGGTCGGAGCCATGGAGGAGCGCGGACGTTTGCCGGGCTCGACGCGGTTGGCGACTTTTTGCCCGTTTTCCTCGGGGATGAACGAGAAGTCGGTCATCTCGTTGTTGAGCATGAAACCCTGGACCATGATGTGCGAGCCGAACGCGGACTCGATGGTGGTGGTCATCGACACGGCGCCGCCTGCGTCATCGACGGCCACCACTTGCGAGGTGGAAATCCGCAGGGGCGAACGGTCCGGCGCATAGGCCACCCGGATGCCCGGCGGAGTGCCGGGTTTGGCTGTGCCCATGCTGCGTTCGCCAATCAGGGCGGCGCGGCTGGCGAGGTAGGCCGGGTCGACGAGGCCCTTGACCGGCACGGGTACGAAGTCTGTGTCGGCGACGTACTGAGCGCGGTCGGCGTAGGCCAGGCGTTCGGCTTCCGAGATCAGGTGCACCGCTTGCGGGTCGGGTTCGATGCCGGCGGGGGCCGTGGTCTTGACCGGCTTCAGCGGTGCCAGCGCCAGACGTTTATCGCGAGTCTCCAGGGCTTGCAGCGTGCCGAGGATCTGCGCCACGGCGATCCCGCCTGACGACGGCGGCGGCATGCCGCAGACTTGCCAGCGCTTGTAGTCGGTGCACAGCGGCGCGCGTTCCTTGGCCTGGTAGTTGGCCAGATCAGTCAGGGACAGGCTGCCGGGGTTGGCGTGCCCCTGTACCTTGGCCGCGATTTCCTCGGCGACCGGGCCTTTGTACAGGGCATCCGGGCCTTCATGGGCGATACGTTTGAACACGGCGGCCAGGGCCGGGTTCTTCAAGTTTGTGCCGACGGCTTTCGGGCTGCCATCGGCATTGCGCAAGTAAGCCATCATTTCCGGCGAGCGTGGCATGGACGAATCCGCGGCGATCAACTGATGCAGGCGTGGCGAAATGGCGAAGCCTTGCTCGGCGAGCCGGATGGCCGGTTCAAACAGCTGCGCCCAGGGCAGGCGTCCGTGTTTCTGATGGGCCAGTTCCAGGGCGCGCAATACGCCGGGTGTGCCCACTGAGCGACCGCCAATCTGCGCCTGGGTGAACCCCATCGGTTGCCCATTGGCTTGCAGGAAAAGTTTCTCGGTGGCGCCGGCCGGGGCGGTTTCACGTCCGTCGTAGGTGCGCACGGCCTTGCCATCCCAGAGCACGATCAATGCGCCGCCACCGATGCCCGAAGACTGTGGCTCGACCAGCGTCAACACCGCTTGCATCGCAATCGCCGCGTCGATGGCCGAGCCGCCCCGGCGCAGCATGTCTCGCCCGGCTTCGGCCGCCAGCGGGTTGGCCGCCGCGGCCATGTATTTCTCGGCGTGTTGAGTTTTCAGGTCGGTGCGGAAACCGGAGGCGCTTTCCGGTGCGAGCGGCAGGGTCGGGACTGAAGCGTTGTTGCACGCGGTCAGGGTCAAGGCACTGGCGAGCAGAACCAGAGCTGGCAGGCGATAGCGGCGCAAAGGGAAGGTTGAGAACACGTGTGGGGTACTCCGTCCGTTGGATCTACGATCGGTGGACTTTATCGGCCGACCGGGAGGGACGCAAACCCGGTCCCACGGCACCGGCGTTTTTGTCCTTCATCAATGGCGGGGTTTTCTGTAGGGTCGTTGCCAACAGGCAGGCCAGAAAATCAACAAGAGGCAGACATGCAGACCGAGTTTCCAACCCAGCCAAGTTATCGCTCTCAGCGCGACCAGTTTCTGGTCGCAGCGACCAACGCCGGCGCAACGTTGACCGAGTATCCACACCCGCTCAAAGGGCCGTTTGGTGAGCCCCTGAGCACGGATGTGGCGGTATTGGGTGATCCGGCCGCCAAGCACCTGCTGATCGCGCTGAGCGGCACCCACGGGGTCGAAGGCTTCTATGGCTCGGGCTGCCAGATCAAATGGCTGCAGGAGTTGGGCAAGCGTTCCCTGCCAGCGGATGTCGCCGTGGTCATGATCCATGCCATCAACCCTTGGGGCATGGCGTGGTTGCGCCGGGTGAACGAAGACAACATCGACCTGAACCGCAATCACCTGGATTTCCAGCGACCGCTGCCAGACAACCAGGCCTACAGCGCCCTGCATGAAATCTATGCCTGCCCGCAGTTGCGCGGTCCGGATCGTGAGCGTGCCGATGCCTTGCTCGACGAGCAGATTCGCCTGCACGGCTGGCCGGCAGTCATGTCGATTGTCGAAGGCGGTCAGCATGCTCATCCCGACGGCCTGTTTTTCGGCGGGCTGGCGCCGAGCTGGTCGAACCGCACGCTGCACAATATCGTGCAAAAGCACGTGGCCCATGCCGAGGTCGCCATGTGTTTCGACTTGCACACGGGCGCTGGCGAGTACGGTCATCCGATGTTGTTGACCATCACCGAGTCCGCCTATCCGGCGCTGGCGGATGCACAGGCGATTTATGGTCCGTGGCTCTACAGCCTGCAAACCGGCGCCGACACCCTGAGCGAAACCGGCGTGGCCGCAACGGCCACCGGCTACACCTCGCAGGCGCTGGTCAATGCGCTGCCGCAGGTGCGGCTGATGCCGTTTGTCATTGAATGCGGGACTTATCCGGGGCCGGAGGTTCACCGGCATCTGCGCGATGACCACTGGTTGCATCTGTACGGTAACCCGAATGACGCAACAGGGCGCGAGATCAAGCTGAATCTGCTCGAGCAGTTCTATCCCGCCGACAGCGATTGGCAGGCGATGGTCTGGCTGCGCACGTGGCAGATCTGGGAGCGGGCGTTGTCGGCATTGCCGACGGTTCGCGTCTGATCGAGACGCGCAGGCGGTGCAGGATTTCCCTGTCACCGCAGCGCATTTTTTCGAGGCATAAAAAAACGGCTTACCTTGCGGTAAGCCGTTTTTAGTACTTGGTGGCTACACAGGGACTTGAACCCCGGACCCCAGCATTATGAATGCTATGCTCTAACCAACTGAGCTATGTAGCCAAGTGGCGCGCATTATTCACCGGTAACGGGGATGCGTCAAGCATAAATCTAAAATATTTCTCTGCGCTTTCAACCGTTTATCAAAATCTCTCACCTGAGCAGTGGCGAAGGGCAGCGCTGGAACCAGCGGCTGGCCTGTTCATAAGCGTGCGCCAATTGCAGCACGGCGAAGTCGGCCTGGTGTTTGCCGATGATTTGCAGGCCCATGGGCAGGCCGCTGGCGTTGAAGCCGACCTGCACGTTAGCCACCGGGCAGCCTGACAAGGTGCCGGGAATCACCACCTCCATCCAGCGGTGATAGGTGTCCATGGTCACGCCTTCGATGGAGGCGGGCCACGTTTGGGTTTTATCGAACGGGAACACCTGAGCGCTGGGCAGCAGCAGGTAGTCGTATTTTTCGAATAGCCTGGAGATCGCGCGATACCAGTCGCTGCGCGTCACCGAGGCGGCAAACACCTCGGTGGCCGAGAGTTTCAGGCCGTTCTCCACTTCCCAGCAGGCTTCCGGTTTTAACAGCGCGCGTTTTTGCGGGTCGGCATAGGTCGCGCCCAACGAGCCGGCGACCATCCAGTGGCGCAACGTCCGCCAACTGCTCCACAGCTTCTCTGGCGCGAATTCGGACTGTACGGGTTCGACATGGCAACCCAGGCTTTCGAAATCGCCGAAGGCCTTTTCGCACAATGAGAGGATGCCTTTTTCCATCGGCAGATAGCCGTTGAAGTCGCCGAGCCAGCCGAGACGAGTGCCTTTGAAGTCCCGATCCAGCGGTGCCGCAAAGGCGCTGCCCGATTCGGCGATCGATAGTGGCGCCCGCGCATCGGCCCCGGCCTGCACCGACAACAGCAACGCGGCATCGCGCACGCTGCGAGCCATGGGGCCTTCATAGCCGAGTTGGTCGATAAACAGATCAGCGCTGTCATCGAAGGGCACGCGGCCCTGGGACGGACGGAAACCGAAGATGTTGTTGAAGGCCGCCGGGTTGCGCAACGAGCCCATCATGTCGCTGCCGTCGGCCACCGGTACCAGGTGCATGGCCAGCGCCGCCGCCGCGCCACCGCTGCTACCGCCTGCGGTCTTGCTCGGGTCGTAGGCGCAACCGGTCGCGCCGAACAGCGGGTTATAGCTTTGCGAGCCGAGGCCGAATTCCGGGGTGTTGCTCTTGCCGATGATGATCGCGCCGGCGGCCCTGATCCGCTCGACCATGATGCCGTCGCGCTCGGGGATGAAGTCCTTGTACAGCGGCGAGCCCAACGTGGTGCGGATGCCGCGGGTCAGGGACAGGTCCTTGATGGCATGGGGCAAGCCATGCATCCAGCCACGGTATTGACCACGGGCCAGCTCGGCGTCGCGGATATCGGCCTGGGCCAGCAGGTCTTCTGGTGTTTGCAGGCTCACCAGCGCATTGACCCGCGGGTTGAAGCGTTCGATATGGGCAAGATAAGTCTGCATCACTTCCCGGCAGGAAACCTGGCGCAGGCGGATGCGTTCGGCGAGCTCGTGGGCCTGCAACAGGACCAGTTCGCTGATGTTATTCGAGTTCATTGCAAGCGGCCTTTCAGACGGCTGGAAAAACGCCCCGCCATCGCGTCGGGGCGGTAGCGATCAACGCATCAGGTTGGTCCAGAGACGGTCGGCCAGACGGATCGCGCCTTCGCCGCAGGTCTTGCTGAACACCACATTGGTGCCTTCGGGAATGTGCAGTTCCGGCGCGTCCTTGAGGCTCGCATCGAGGAACGGTTCCACCCCCTTGATCGGGCTCTGGTGCTTGAGGAAGTTCTGGGTCATCGCCGCGTTTTCTGGCTGGCTGAGGAACGCGATGAAGGCCTTGGCGTTCGCCGGGTTCTTGCTGCCGGTCGGAATGACCATGTTGTCGACCCAGGCCAGTACGCCTTCTTTCGGGTACAGGTATTTCAGGCTCGGTTTCATCTCCCGGGCGCGCATCGACGAACCGCCCCAGAAGGTCGACATGTCGATTTCACCCGAGGCGAGGTTTTCGCGAATCGAGCCAGCCTTGGAACTGTAGGTTTTGACGAACGGTTTCTGCGCCTTGAGCAGGGTCAGGATCTGCTGCATCTGCTTCGGATCTTCACTGCACAGCGGAATGTTCAGGTACAGGCTGGCCATGTCCACCACGTCGCTGACCGAGTCGAACATGTTGATTCGCCCTTGCAACTCGGCCGGCGGCTCGTAAAGCACCTTGAGGCTGTCGGCAGGGCCCTTGTAGCGCTCGGTGTTGAGCACCGCGCTGGTGGTGCCCCAGATGAACGGCACGGAGTAGGCGCCTTCCGGGTCCCAGGTGGGTTTTTTCAGGTTGTCGACGACGCTGGCGTAGTAGGGTTCGTTGACCGGGTCGAAACGTTCCAGCAGTTTTTCCTTGATCAGGATCGGCACGAACTGGTGCGACGGGATTGCCACGTCGTAACCGGCACCGCCCTGTTTCAATTTGGCCAGCAGGGTTTCGTTGGAGTCGTAGGAATCGACCGTGACTTCGATGCCGGTCTGTTTCTGGAATTTGGCGAGAATCTCCGGCGAGAAGTAGCCGCTCCAGCTCACCACGTTGAGTTTTTCCGCGGCCTGAACGCTGCCGACCAGGGGTAGCGGTAAAGTCAGGAACAACGAAGTGCCGATGCTTTTAATCCACTTGCTCATGCTATTTCCCCACAGTACGTAGAAGGTTCAGGATTTCTTTTTGCCCAGCAGATAGGAAAGGGTCACGAACAGTACCGAGACGCCCAGGATCAGGGTCGAGACTGCGTTGACGTCCGGTGTCACACCCATGCGCAACAGGCCGAAAATGAAAATCGGCAAGGTCGTGGTGCCGGCCTGGGAGACCATCATCGAGATCACGAAGTTATCCAGCGACACGATGAAGGCCAGCATCAGCCCGGAGAAAATCCCCGGCATCAACAGCGGCAGGGTGACCTTGCGGAAAGTCCGCCACGGGCTGGCATACAGGTCGGCCGAGGCTTGTTCCAGGGACAGGTCCATGTCGTTCAGGCGTGCCCGTATCGGCAGAAAGGCGAACGGGATACAGAACACCGTGTGCGCGATGATCAGGTTGCCGTAGCCCAGGGACAGACCAATGGTGGAGAACAGCGCCAGGGTGGCGACACCGACCACGATTTCCGGCAGCACCAGGGGCAACATGATCGCGCCCATGGACAGTTGCAGGCCCTTGAACTTCGCACCCCGTGACGTGCCGAGGGCGGCGAGGGTGGCGATGGCCGTGGCGATCATGCTGGCGCAGACTGCGATCAACAGGCTGTTGCCGGCCGCCTGGCGCAGGGCCTGGTTGGCGAAGGCCGCGCGATACCAGTCGAGGCTGAAGCCGGTCCATACCGTGGCCGACTGGTTGGCATTGAACGAGAACGCCACCAGCACCACGATCGGCGCGTAGAGGTACAGGTAGAACAGGAAACTGAAGCCGCCGAAGCCGGGAAAGTCCTGCACGCCCAGCGTGTTGCGTTTGAACAGGCCGATCATCACGCACCTCCTTTGGCGATGCGCTGGCGCTCGGCACGCAAGGCATAGACTGTCAGTACCAACATCACCGCCGCCATCAACACCAGCGACAGCGCCGCACCGAACGGCCAGTTCCGCGCATCGCTGAACTGGCGAAAGATCAGGTTGCCGAGCATCATTCGCGTGCCGCCGCCAAGCAATTCCGGGGCGATCATCGCGCCCAGGCAAGGCACGAAAGTGAGGATGGCGCCGGCGAGAATCCCCGGTTTGGCGATCGGCAATACCACCTTGCGCAAGGTTCGAACGCGTCCGGCGTAGAGGTCCTGAGCGGCTTCGAGCAGACGGATGTCCATTTTTTCCAGGGTGGCGTAGATCGGCAGCACGACGAAGGGCGCGTAGGTGTAGACCAGGCCCAGCAGCACTGCGCCGTCGGTGTAGAGCAGTTGCAGCGGCTGATCGATGACTCCCAGGCCCATCAGGCTGTTGTTGATCACTCCGGTGTTTCGCAGCAGCAGAATCCATGCATAGGTGCGGATCAGCAGGTTGGCCCAGAACGGCACGGTGATCAGGAAGATCAGCAAACCACGGCGGTGCGCCGGTTGCATGGCCAGCCACACGGCCACCGGAAAGCCGATCAACAGGGTGATGAGCGTGGTCAGCCCGGCGATGCCGATGGAGCGCAGGGCGATGATCAGGTAGGCGTCGGCGAAGGCCAGGCTGTCGTCCAGTTGCCGCTCGAACAGCAGCGAGGTGTAGGCGTCGCTGCTGAATACCTTGTTCACCCCGCCGTAGGGGTTGGCCTCCATCAGCGAATAGCCGATGACGATCAGGATCGGCACGATCAGAAACAGGCCGATGGCGATCAGCGCCGGGCTGACCCCGAGAAAGCTCTGGAAGGCCCGCCGACGTTCCAGCGTGTTGGCAATCGGTAGTGCGTGCATGGCAATTCCTCGTGCTCAATCGTGCAGGACGCTGGCGCTGCCCTGGTCGAACAACAGACCGGCCTGGCTTCCTGCTGCGAAGCGCTTGCTCTGGTCGACGCAGTTGGGGGTGCGCACGGTGAGGCGCGAACCGTCGCTCAGGCTGACCTGGTATTGCAGGTCGGTGCCGAGGTAGATCTGCGCTTCGATTCGGCATGGCAAGGCACATTCGGTATTGCCCGGTACCAGGTGCAAACGCTCGGGTCGCACGGACAACGCGACGCTGGCACCGACCCGCACATCGCTGCACGGCTGTGCAGGCAGCGGATGACCGGCCGGGCCGGCGAACCAGGCCAGACCGTCTTCGACACGGGTGACCGTGCCTTCGATGAAGTTGGTCTCACCGATGAAGTCCGCGACAAAGCGATTGCGCGGACGTTCGTAGATGTCCTCCGGGCGGCCGACCTGCTGCACCTCGCCTTCGGACAACACGGCAATGCGGTCGGACATGGTCAGGGCTTCTTCCTGGTCATGGGTGACGAAGATGAAGGTGATGCCGGTACGGGCCTGAATGGTTTTCAACTCTTCGCGCATTGCCTGGCGCAGCTTGAGGTCGAGGGCCGAGAGCGGTTCGTCGAGCAGCAACACTTTCGGGTGTGGCGCCAGTGCGCGAGCGAGGGCGACGCGCTGTTGCTGGCCGCCGGACAGTTGCGCCGGCTTGCGGTTGGCAAAGCGTTCCATCTGCACCAGGGCGAGCATCTCGCGCACCCGTTCGGCCATTTGCGTTTTGTTCAGGACTTTGCCCATCGGGTGGGACTCAAGACCGAAGGCCAGGTTCTCGGCGATGGTCATGTGTGGGAACAACGCGTAATGCTGGAACACCGTGTTGACCGGGCGCTGGAAGGGCGGGCGGTCGGCGATGTTTTCGCCGTAGAGCAGAATCTCGCCTTCGGTAGGGAATTCGAACCCGGCGATCATCCGCAGGAGCGTGGTTTTGCCGCAGCCCGAAGGGCCGAGAAGGGTGAAGAATTCGTTGTCGCGAATGTCCAGGTCGATGCTTTTCAGCGCCACCGGGCCAGTCTTTGGATCACCGTAGACTTTACGCACTGAGCGGATGGACACCGCCAGCGTTTGCAGCGAATGCAGGGCATTCATGCGTTACCTCCGATTCCCCCATCGCCTGCGCACGTGCTGAAAGCAGCTGTGCCGTCGGGCCATGGATATTATTTTTCTGGGCAGGATCGAGATTGCGTTCGGGTGTTGTAACCAGCTGTTTTTTGTTCTGCTGTGGATCGATTATCAGCGAGGGGTTGCGGGGGCGAAACTTCAATTTTAACATAGGGGCTGTTAAAAAATTTAACAGCAAAAGGCGCCCGGAAACCATGCCTGACCACCGTTTACCGCCACTCAACGCGGTGCGTGCCTTTGATGCCGCCGCTCGGTTGGGCAGCTATGTCGAAGCCTCCAAGGCCCTGCACGTGACCCAGCCGGCCATCGGTCGCCATGTGAAATTGCTGGAAAACTGGCTGGGCATCCAACTGTTCGAGCGCACCTCTCGCGGAGTCAACCTGACGACGGCGGGGGAGAAGTACCACCGCAAGATCACCGCTGCCTTGCAACTGATCATCGAAGCCGGAAAAGAGGCGCAGCCAAAACACGCCGAACGCTGGCTGCGCATCATGGTGGTGCCGGGGTTTGCCAAGCGCTGGCTGATGCCGCGCATCGAGGCCATGCGTCACCTGCGCCCGGGCTTGAAGTTCGCCATCGAACCCAATTCGACCTTCACCGAAGTGGATGGCAAAAGCGCTGACCTGGGCATCGTCTACGGGTTGGACGGTCAATATGCGCACTCGCGCACCAGCCTGATTTGTCCTCGGGTGTTTCCGATCTGTTCCCCCGATTATCTGGCCAGCGTCGAGCCCATCGACAGCCCCGCGGACCTGGTAAAACACAACCTGATCCACGTCGATGACGGCGAGTGGTGGAACCTGTGGTTCGCCGCCAACGACCTCGACATCCACCTCAACTCGGACATGCTCTACGTCAACAACGACCACGCCTTGTCGGTAGCCGAGAGCGGGCAGGGCATCGCGCTGGCGAACGAAGTGCTGGTGCGCGAAGAACTCCGTAGCGGCAAGCTGGTGCGGGTGGTGGACGCGCAAGTGAAGCTGGAAAGTTATCGGGTGCTGACGCCGTCCGCCGAGCTCTCGGCGGACGAGGCGTGGTTTATCGACTGGCTCAAGAGCGAACTGGAGCAGGACTTCCCGGAGGCGGTGATCCACGCCTGAGAAGCCCTGTCGGATTCAACTCAAACGGAAGCGCCCGGTATTGTCACTGAGGGCCTTGCTGCCGTGACTCAAGGTGTCCGCTGCCTGGTTCACCGCGCGGGCCCCTTCGAGCAAGCGCACCGCCGCTTGATCGACCTGCTGGATATTGCCGCTGACCTCGTCGGCGGTACTGGCCTGTTCTTCCACCGCCGTGGCGATTTGCGCCAGGGTATCGGTGACGCTCTGCACGGCACTGGCGATTTCCCCGAGCCGTTCACCGAGGCCAGTGACCGCTTGTGCATCGGACTCTGCCTGACTGCACGCGGCTTGCATCAGGTTGACCGCCTCATTCACGGTGTTGCGCAGGCTGTCGACCGTGCCGGCAATCTGTGCGGTTGACGATTGGGTGCGTTGGGACAGGCTGCGCACTTCATCGGCCACCACCGCGAAGCCGCGCCCTTGCTCGCCCGCCCGAGCCGCCTCGATGGCGGCATTGAGTGCCAACAGGTTGGTCTGCTCGGCGACGCCGCGAATGGTGTCGACCACCAGTTGAATCTGCTGTCCCTGCTCGCTGACCCGGCCCAGTGCAGCAGCGGTCTCGTTCAGGCGTTGATTGAGTTGCTGGATGCTCGCGGTGGTGCGCTGGCTGTCACGGCTGCTGTCGGCGGCAATGCGATGGGTGTGTTGGGCGCTGCCGGACGCCTGTTCGCAACTGTGGGCCACCCCTTGGGAGGTGGCGGCCAATTGCGTCGCCGCTGCGGCAATCTGGCTGATCTGCAACTGCTGGGCTTCGACTTCGCCCAGGGCGTCGCTTGAATGATGGTTGAGGGTTTGCACCGCGTGGCTCAGTTGCAGGGTTTCGTGATCCACCCCTTGCAGGCTGGTGCGCAGTTGCACCACGGCGACGTTCAGCGCGGTACTGATGACTGCCAGCTCGTCCCGGCCCTGAACCGGCACTTGCAGACTCAGATTGCCATCGCGCAAGGCCTCGGCCAGTACCGTGATGCCGCTGGCGCTGCGGCGGATCGAGGCCTGCAAGCAGATGAACAGATACAGCGCCGCCAATAGCAGGCAGCCCAACACGGCGGCCACCACAATGAACTGGCGGATCGCCGAGCCGTGGTAGTAATCCAGGCGTTGATCCAGCGACACCAGCGACTGTTGGCGCAACGAGGCGAGGTCGGAGAGCAGGGCATCGAGACTGCGTTCAAAGTCCTCCGGCTTGAGGTTGATGCTGCCGCCGAACACGCCGTCATCCAGCACCTTCAGGCCTGCATCGAGGCGTTTGAGGCTGGCATGGTATTGCCCGGCCCAGGTTTGCAGGGCGCTGGGCAAGCGCGCTTCGAGCAGGCCAGCGGTTTTCACCAGCTGCTCTCGCGCATCGCCGATGCGGCTGCGCAGGTCGCGCAGTTGCAGGCGGCTTTGCAAGGTGAACTGTCCGGACACCACTGACGCCTGACCCACCGCCGCGAGCCGACCGACCCGTTCGATCAGGTCTGGCGCATGTTGGGTGGAGATCTGCGTCAGCAAGTAGGTTTCCAGCCACGGTGCCAGCGTCAGGCGATTGTCCATGGCGATCTGTTCGCGCAAGGCTTGCAGGGCGCTCAAGGCATTGGTGAAACGATCATAGCCATCCGGCCACCAGCCGACATTGCTCAGGCTTTTTGAGTCGAGGCCATCGAGGGCAGTTTGCAGGGCCTGGTAACGCGACAGGGTTTCACTCTCGGCGCTTTCTTTCTGCAGGGCATTGCCCAACTCGGCGGTGGCCTGGCTGACGGCAGGTTGAACCGCATCGAAGGCGGCCATCGCGGCGAGGGTGGCCGGCGTTGGCTGGCGATTGGTTTCCGTGGCGCGCCACCGGGCGGCGCGATCACGCTGGGCGGCGAGCAGGTCATCCAGCGCATCGAGCGCAAGCAGTTGCCGTACCCCGGCGCGTTCGCCGGAGATCAGGCTGAGTTTGTCGCGATAGTCCTGGCCGATCATCCACAGGCTGCCGGCCAGCGGCAGGATGAACAGCAGAAACAACAGCTGGAATTTGCGTGCGAAGCCGAAGCGCCCCAGCAGCCCGATCCCCGGTGATAAAAAAGCCTGCATGCCCCATGACTCCTCTGGACACCACGCCCCATTGGCGTGCATCGGAGGTTGTCGCACCTCCGACTCGTGCCCTCTAAAAAGGCCTCGAAAGTTCACCCTTGTCCGCTCTGTAGGCCGACTCTGTAGCGAAACTTCCCATTGTCGGTCTCCTTTGTAAGGAGGCCGCGTTCAAGCCGAGAAGGAAGGCAAGATTCAGACCATGGCTTTGCGCCATCAAGGTTGTGGCGATGAAAAACGAAGGTCGTTAGCAGGCTAAGGGGATGGCGTTGCTGCACTGAAAAATGGCACATTGACGCACCTGCCCGTTTGCACCTCCTGTTGTCTGGAAACTCCCATGGCTATCAGCAACGCCCAGACCGGCTCAGTGCCGGCGTCCGCTACGCCCCAAAGCAGTCCCCTGGTGATGCGCATCATCGGCGCGGTAGCGCTGGCGCATTTGATCAACGACCTGATCCAGTCGGTGCTGCCGTCGATCTATCCGATGCTCAAGGCCAACTATGGCCTGACCTTCACCCAGGTCGGCCTGATCACCCTGACGTTCCAGTTGACGGCCTCGCTGCTGCAACCGTGGGTCGGTTACTACACCGACCGCCATCCCAAGCCGTGGCTGCTGCCGGCGGGGACAGTCTGCACCCTGGTCGGCATTCTGATGATGTCGGTGGTCGGTAGCTTCCCGTTGATTCTGCTGGCGGCGGGGCTGATCGGCATCGGGTCTTCAACCTTCCACCCGGAAGCCTCCCGCGTGGCGCGCCTGGCTTCGGGCGGGCGCTTTGGATTGGCGCAATCGACCTTCCAGGTCGGCGGTAACGCAGGCTCGGCGTTCGGCCCGTTGCTGGCGGCGGCGATCATCATTCCCTACGGTCAGGGGCAGGTGGCGTGGTTCGGCCTGTTCGCGGTGTTTGCGCTGTTCGTGCTCTACCGGATCAGCCGCTGGTACGCCAACCACTTGAACCTGTTCAAGCTCAAGCAAGGCCAGGCGGCGACTCACGGTCTGTCCAAGGGTCGAGTCACCAGTGCGCTGGTGGTACTCGGGTTGCTGGTGTTCTCCAAGTATTTCTACATGTCGAGCCTCACCAGCTACTTCACCTTCTACCTGATCGAGAAGTTCGACCTGTCGGTGGCCAGTTCGCAGTTGCACCTGTTCCTGTTTCTCGGCGCGGTCGCCGCGGGGACATTCTTCGGCGGGCCGATCGGCGACAGGATCGGGCGCAAGGCGGTGATCTGGTTCTCGATCCTCGGTGTTGCACCCTTCACACTGATGCTGCCCCATGTCGACCTGTTCTGGACCAGCATCCTCAGCGTAGTCATCGGCTTCATCCTCGCCTCGGCGTTCTCGGCCATCGTGGTGTACGCCCAGGAACTGGTGCCGGGTAATGTCGGGATGATCGCCGGAGTGTTCTTCGGCCTGATGTTCGGTTTCGGCGGGATTGGCGCGGCGTTGCTCGGCCATCTGGCGGACATTCATGGCATCGAATACGTGTACTACCTGTGTTCGTTCCTGCCGTTGTTTGGGGTGTTGGCGATCTTTTTGCCACGAACCAAAAAGGTCTGATCCGGCAAATCCTCTGTAGGAGCGAGCTTGCTCGCGATGGTGTGTCAGTCAGCGCGTGATTGTCTGATAGACCATCGCGAGCAAGCTCGCTCCTACAGGGAATTGGTGGGGTGTTGGAGGATTGTTTCGGGCACAAAAAAGCCGCGTATCAAACGCGGCTTTTTTGTGAGCGTATGGCTTAGACGTTGAAGCGGAAGTGCATCACGTCGCCGTCTTTGACGATGTAATCCTTGCCTTCCAGACGCCATTTACCGGCTTCCTTGGTACCGGCTTCGCCCTTGTACTGGATGAAGTCGTTGTAGGCGATCACTTCGGCGCGGATAAAGCCTTTTTCGAAGTCGGTGTGGATCACGCCAGCGGCTTGCGGTGCGGTGGCTCCGACGCGGACGGTCCAGGCGCGGACTTCTTCGACACCGGCGGTGAAGTAGGTCTGCAGGTGCAGCATTTCGTAGCCAGCGCGGATCACGCGGTTCAGGCCAGGCTCTTCGAGGCCCAGGGCTTCGAGGAACATGTCTTTCTCTTCGCCGTCATCGAGCTCGGCGATTTCCGCTTCGATCTTGTTGCACACCGGAACAACCACAGCGCCTTCTTCTTCGGCGATGGCTTTGACGATGTCCAGCAGCGGGTTGTTCTCGAAACCGTCTTCTGCGACGTTGGCGATGTACATGACCGGCTTGGTGGTCAGCAGGTGGAAGCCCTTGATCACCGCTTTTTCGTCGGCGCCCATGTTCTTCATCAGAGTGCGCGCTGGCTTGCCTTCGGTGAAGTGAGCGATCAGTTGCTCCAGCAGGCCTTTCTGGACCACTGCGTCCTTGTCACCGCCCTTGGCGTTGCGTGCGACTTTCTGCAGTTGCTTCTCGCAGCTGTCGAGGTCGGCGAAGATCAGTTCCAGGTCGATGATCTCGATGTCGCGTTTCGGGTCGACGCTGTTGGAAACGTGAATCACGTTCTCGTCTTCGAAGCAGCGGACCACGTGGGCGATGGCATCGGTTTCACGGATGTTGGCCAAAAACTTGTTGCCCAGGCCTTCACCTTTCGACGCGCCGGCGACCAGGCCAGCGATGTCGACGAATTCCATGGTGGTCGGCAGGATGCGCTTTGGATTGACGATGGCCGCCAGGGCGTCCAGGCGCGGATCCGGCATCGGCACGATACCGCTGTTGGGTTCGATGGTGCAGAAGGGGAAGTTCTCGGCCGCGATCCCGGACTTGGTCAGGGCGTTGAACAGGGTGGACTTGCCGACGTTAGGCAGGCCGACGATGCCGCAATTGAATCCCATGGTGTTTCCCCGAGGAGTTAGAGTCAGGCCTTCTGGCTGTGCAGGGTTTTCATCGCGCGGTTCCATTCCCCGGCGAGGATATCCGGCAGCACGCCGAGGGCAAAGTCGATGCTGGCATCGAGTTTTTCCTGTTCGGCGCGTGGCGCACGACCCAGGACGAAATTTGAAACCATACTGGCAACGCCCGGGTGGCCAATGCCAAGCCGCAAGCGATGAAAGGTATTCTGATTGCCCAGTTGCGCAATGATGTCGCGCAACCCGTTGTGACCGCCATGGCCGCCGCCCTGTTTGAGCTTGGCGACGCCGGGTGGCAGGTCGAGTTCGTCGTGCGCCACGAGGATTTCTTCAGGCGAGATGCGGAAGAAACCTGCCAGAGCTGCTACGGCCTGGCCGCTACGGTTCATGTACGTGGTGGGAATCAGCAGACGAACATCCTGACCCTGATGCGAATAGCGCCCGGTCAGGCCGAAATACTTGCGGTCCGCCACAAGGTTGACGCCTTGTGCGTTCGCGATGCGCTCAACAAAAAGGGCCCCTGCGTTATGCCGGGTCTGTTCGTATTCAGCGCCTGGATTTCCCAGGCCAACGATCAGTTTGATGGCAGTCACGATAGGGGCCCTTCATTGGAGTGGTGGATAACATCGCCGCAATCAGGGAGAGCGGCGAAAGTGGACGAAAATAGCTCATTTACCATGATGTAAACTCCGCGTTCTCGCCCGCTTTCTCGCTACGCTCTAGTCCGCGATGTTTCCGGTCACTCCGGCGTACAGAGTAAAATTACTCTGCAGCGCCTTCTGCAGCTTCTGGAGCAACACGTGGAGCGTGGACGTTGGCAACAGCCTTGTCATCGCCGTGTGCCAGGGCCACGAACTCAACGCCTTTAGGCGCCTTGAGGTCCGACAGGTGAATGATCGAACCGATTTCAGCGTTAGCCAGGTCGACTTCGATGAACTCAGGCAGATCTTTCGGCAGGCAGGTAACTTCGATCTCGGCAACAACGTGCGAGATTTCGCCGCCTTTCTTGGTCGGTGCTTCTTCGTTGATGAAGTGCACTGGAACGACAGCGGTCAGTTTCTGGCCAGCGACTACGCGTACGAAGTCAGCGTGCATCACGTGGCCTTTGGCCGGGTGACGCTGCAGGGCTTTGATCACGACGTTCTGCTTGGTGCCACCAACGTTCAGCTCGATGATGTGGCTGTAAGCCGCTTCGTTTTCGAGCAGTTTGGCAACTTCTTTGGCCAGCATGCTGATGGATTCAGGGGCTTTTTCGCCACCGTAAACTACAGCTGGAACCAGGCTTGCGAGACGACGCAGGCGGCGGCTCGCACCTTTCCCCAGGTCGGAACGCACTTCAGCATTCAGGGTAAAATCGTTCATGTTGTATCTCCAAAATAACCACATTCGCCCCAGCGTTTGCGACCAGCGCTAAAGGCGATATGGGCAAAAAAGCCCCGCCCCGACAGGAATGCCGGGGCGGGGCGCTTTTCGTCAACGAGACATTTCGAGAAGGGCAGGGCCCTTAGCGGAACATCGCGCTGATCGATTCTTCATTGCTGATGCGGCGAACCGCCTCGGCAACTACCGGCGCGATATCCAGTTGACGGATACGCGAGCAGGCTTGTGCAGCAGCGGACAACGGGATGGTGTTAGTCACCACCAGTTCGTCCAGCATGGAATTTTCGATGTTTTCGATCGCCCGACCGGACAGCACAGGGTGTGTGCAGTAGGCGAAAACCTTGGCAGCGCCATGCTCTTTCAGGGCCTTGGCCGCGTGGCACAGAGTGCCGGCGGTATCGACCATGTCATCGACCAGAATACAGGTACGCCCTTCGACATCACCGATGATATGCATCACTTCAGAGTGATTGGCTTTCTCACGGCGTTTGTCGATGATCCCGAGATCCACGCCCAGGGATTTGGCAACGGCACGTGCACGCACGACGCCACCAATGTCCGGGGACACGATCATCAGGTTTTCGAAGCGCTGATCTTCAATGTCATCCACCAGTACCGGGGAGCCGTAGATGTTATCTACCGGAATATCGAAGAAACCCTGGATTTGGTCAGCATGCAGATCAACCGTGAGAACACGGTCGATGCCGACTACGGTAAGCATGTCAGCCACGACTTTCGCGCTGATAGCCACACGTGCGGAACGCGGACGGCGATCCTGACGGGCATAACCAAAGTAAGGAATAACAGCAGTGATACGAGTAGCCGAGGAGCGGCGGAAGGCATCAGCCATCACAACCAGTTCCATCAGGTTATCGTTGGTCGGAGCGCAAGTCGGCTGAATAATGAAGACGTCTTTACCGCGGACGTTTTCATTGATCTCGGCTGTAATTTCGCCGTCGGAGAATTTACCGACAGAGATGTCACCGAGAGGGATATGCAGCTGACGTACGACACGCCGAGCCAGATCGGGGTTGGCGTTCCCCGTAAAGACCATCATCTTGGACACGCGCAGTACCTGAAGGCTGAGGGTAACCTGGATGAGTATAGGAAAATGGCAGGGGCGGCTGGATTCGAACCAACGCATGGCAGGATCAAAACCTGCTGCCTTACCGCTTGGCGACGCCCCTGTATCTGTTGCAACGATTACCCAGTAATCGGTTCCTTTAGAGCAGACTTCGCAGCTTGCGATGCAACATCGAAACGTTGCTTCCTTTTGCTACAAAACCTGTAAGGGTCTCTGTCAGAAGGGCCGAGACTTTATCAGCTTCAGCTTTGCTTGGGAAGCCCCCAAACACACAACTTCCAGTTCCGGTGAGTTTTGCTTCGGTAAATTTACCTAACAAATTCAAAGCGTTACGTACCTCTGGATAACGCCTTGTTACCACCGGCAAGCAGTCATTTCGACTGTTTCCCTTGGGAACGGGGCGCACTTTAATGGGAGGAGTGTTACGTGTCAACAACGGATCTGAAAAAATTTCTGCCGTACTTACAGAGACTTGCGGCACCAGCACGAGATACCACGGTTCTTCCGGGTCGACAGGGGTCAGTTTTTCCCCCACGCCTTCGGCGAAAGCCGCGTGGCCACGTACGAAAACCGGGACATCGGCGCCGAGCGTCAACCCCAGGCCAGCCAGGCGATCTTCATCCCAGCCCAATTGCCACAGGTGATTGAGGCCGAGCAGAGTCGTTGCGGCATTCGAGCTGCCGCCTCCAATGCCGCCGCCCATGGGCAGGATCTTGTCGATCCAGATATCGACGCCCAGCGAGCAAGCGGATTGCTCCTGAAGTTTTTTCGCGGCCTTGACGATCAGGTTGCTGTCGTGGGGGACGCCCGGGAATTCGGTGTGCAGGCGGATGACACCGTCATCGCGCAGGGCATAGGTGATTTCGTCGCCATAATCGAGAAACTGAAACATCGTCTGCAGTTCGTGGTAGCCGTCTTCGCGGCGCCCCAGGATGTGCAGCATCAAATTGAGTTTGGCTGGCGAAGGCAGTGTCAGGCGATTGTCTGGCATTTCACTGCCCCAATTTGCGTGGTTGCCAAGCCTTGATCACCAGTGTGACATCCAGGTCGGTGCCATGCAGTTTGATCCGTTCGGGCAGCCAGTAACCGTTCAGTTGGGTATATTCGGTGTACTCGACCTGCCAACCGTCCTGTTCGAGACTGGCCAAACGACTGTCGCCGTCCAGCGTCAGACGGCTTTTGCTGTCCGGAGACGGGAGCCCGCGCACCCACCAGGCCAGGTTTGACACCGGCAATTTCCAGCCCAACTGTTCTTCGAGCAGCACTTCCGGATTCGGTGCGTCGTACCGTCCCTGATTGGCGACTTCCAGCGACACCTTGCCCGGACGTCCGGTCAGGCGAGCTGCGCCACGGCCCAGTGGTCCGGACAGGCGAATGTCGTAGTAATCCTGACGCTGCAACCAGAACAGCGTGCCGCTGCCCGAATCTTTCGGTGCGCGAATGCCGATCTTGCCGTCGATCTGCCAGCCATCAAGGCCCGCAAGCTGCTGTTTGTGCTCTCGCCATTGGGCGGGGTTGCCGTGACCCTCGACTGATTCGCGGGGACCCAGGCCCGCGCAACCGGCGAGCAGGGCGATAAAACTGAAAACGATGAAATGGCGCAAAAACATAATCTTAAAGAGTCTCTGATCCGGTCAGGCGTTTGATGGTGCCGCGCAGGGTCGGGCTGTCGGGTTGTTCCTTGAGGAACTTGCCCCAGACCTGTTTGGCTTCGCGCTGTTTGCCGTTGGCCCACAGCACTTCGCCCAGGTGAGCGGCGACTTCCTGGTCGGGGAAGCGATCCAGGGCCTGGCGCAACAGGCGCTCGGCTTCGTCGAGATTGCCCATGCGATAATTCACCCAGCCAAGGCTGTCGAGTACCGCCGGGTCTTCCGGACTGATCTGGTGCGCCTGTTCGATCAGGGCCTTGGCTTCGGCGTAGCGTGTGGTGCGGTCAGACAGGGTGTAGCCAAGGGCGTTCAACGCCATGGCATTGTCCGGGTCGCGCTTGATGATCGCGCGCAGGTCTTTTTCCATCTGCGCCAGGTCATTGCGTTTTTCCGCCTGCATGGCTCGGGTGTAGAGCAGATTCAAGTCGTCCGGGTATTGCTGCAAGGCTTGTTGCAGCGTTTTCCAGGCCTTGTCGCCCTGGTTGTTGGCGGACAGGGTTTCGGCTTCGATCAGGTACAGCTGAATTGCATAATCGGGCTGCTCATCGCGCTCTGCCGCCAGCTTTCTTTGCGCTTCGGCGGTCCTGCCGTTGTTCATCAGGATGTCGGCCTGGCGCAATTGCGCCGGCAGGAAGTCACTGCCCGGGCCAACCCTGGCGTATTCGATCAGCGCGCCTTGCGGGTCGTTTTGTTCTTCGGCAATGCGACCGAGATTCAGGTGCGCCGAGTCGACGTGGCTCTCCCGGGCGATCAGGTCTTCCAGGTAACCTTTGGCCTCACTCCAGGCCTTGGCTTCCAGGCAGACCAGTGCCAGGGAGTAACGCAGTTCGTCGTCCTCCGGGTATTGCTGAACCAGGCTCGAGAACTCGGCCTTGGCATCGTCCATACGGTTCTGCTCAACCAGCATCCGCGCATAAGTCAGGCGCAGGCGCTTGTCGTCCGGGTATTTCTTGATGCTTTTTTGCAGCAGCGGCAAGGCCTCGTCACCGCGATTGAGGGTTTGCAGCAGGCGTGCGCGCAGCAGAATCGGGGCAATTTCGCCTTCGTCCGGCGGATTGTTTTCCAGCAGCTTCAGCGCGCCTTTGGTATCGCCATCCTGTTGCATCAGCAGCGCCTTGCCGAAAATCAGCTGGCTGTTGTCCGGATGACGCTGCAACAAACGGTCGAAGCTTTTCATCAAGCCGTTGCGGGTGTCCTGGTCGGTGTCGGCCGCGGACAGCGCGAGGAAGTCGAAATGCGTGTCGCCCTTGCCTTGCAGGACTTTCTCCATATAGACCATGGAGTCGTCATAACGTCCGGCGCGTGCCAGCTGCACGGCGGCGGCGCGTTGCGCTTCGAGGTCGTTGGGGGCGTTTTTGGCCCAGATCAGCGCGGTGTCCAGGGCTGCCTGATCGGCGCCCAGATATTCGGCGATACGGAATGCCCGCTCGGAAATGCCCGGATCCTGGGTGTTGATGGCCTGGGTCACATAGTTGTCCAGGGCAATGTCGTAACGATTGCGCTGGCCAGCCAGTTCGGCGCTCAACAGGCTGAAGATGGTTTCCTCGCTGAATGAGCTGTAGACCTTGGGCTTTTCAGGGGCCGGGGTGCTGTCTTCAACCGGCGACGTATGGTCCGACGGTACGGGTGCCAAGGCCTGGCAGCCGCTGAGGAAGACAAAGGCGAGGAGCAACGCGGAAGATCTATTCATATAGGAAGAGGACGACTAACCTGCGGTCGGATCATCATGACACAAGCGTTCGGCCAAACATAACCGGCCCGCCATTTTCGCATGCACACGGTCCCTGTAGGAGCTGGCTTGCCAGCGAAGGCAATGGTCCAGTCGACAGATTGGTTGTCTGTCCTGTCGTTTTCGCTGGCAAGCCAGCTCCTACAGGGATCGATGCATGCACATTGACTGTGTGTAAACGAGAACCGCTCGCAACGTCGACGTTGTCTACCGGCGCGATAGATATCGAGTGGTTGTTCTGATTCCGTCGAAGTAGGACAATTACCGGCTTCACGTCACCATCAGCGACTTTGAATGGCCTTCCTTGCACTCGGTATTAACCACAAGACTGCTTCAGTAGACGTCCGCGAGCGCGTGGCTTTTACCCCTGAGCAGCTGGTTGAGGCCTTGCAGCAGCTCTGCCGACTTACCGACAGCCGCGAAGCTGCGATCCTCTCCACCTGCAATCGCAGTGAACTCTATATAGAACAGGATCACCTGTCGGCGGACGTCGTGCTGCGCTGGCTGGCCGAATATCATCATTTGAGCTACGACGAGCTGCGCGAAAGCGCCTATGTGCATGAAGATGATGCGGCAGTTCGTCACATGATGCGGGTCGCTTCCGGGCTCGACTCACTGGTGTTGGGCGAACCGCAGATTCTCGGCCAGATGAAGTCGGCCTATGCCGTGGCCCGCGAGGCCGGCACCATCGGGCCGTTGCTCGGGCGGTTGTTCCAGGCCACGTTCAATGCGGCCAAGCAGGTGCGCACCGATACAGCCATCGGCGAGAATCCGGTGTCGGTGGCGTTTGCCGCGGTGAGCCTGGCCAAGCAGATTTTCAGCGACCTGCAACGCAGCCAGGCCTTGCTGATCGGCGCCGGAGAGACCATCACCCTGGTCGCCCGCCATCTGCATGAGCTGGGTGTAAAGCGTATCGTGGTGGCCAACCGTACCTTGGAGCGCGCCAGTATCCTGGCCGAACAGTTCGGTGCTCATGCGGTGTTGCTGTCGGATATTCCGGCGGAGCTGGTACGCAGCGATATCGTCATCAGTTCCACTGCCAGCCAATTGCCGATCCTGGGCAAGGGTGCAGTGGAAAGCGCCTTGAAACTGCGCAAGCACAAACCGATCTTCATGGTCGATATCGCCGTTCCGCGTGACATCGAGCCAGAAGTCGGGGAGTTGGACGACGTTTACCTCTACAGCGTCGACGATCTCCACGAAGTGGTCGCCGAGAACCTCAAGAGCCGTCAGGGCGCAGCCCAGGCCGCCGAAGAGATGGTTTCGGTCGGCGCCGAAGACTTCATGGTCCGCCTGCGTGAATTGGCGGCGGTGGACGTACTCAAGGCCTATCGTCAACAAAGCGAGCGCTTGCGCGACGAAGAGCTGCAAAAGGCCCAGCGCCTGTTGGCCAACGGCACCAGCGCCGAAGAAGTGCTGGTGCAGTTGGCGCGCGGCCTGACCAACAAACTGTTGCACGCACCGAGCGTGCAGTTGAAAAAGCTCTCTGCCGAAGGTCGCCTCGATGCGCTGGCGATGGCCCAGGAACTCTTTGCCCTCGGTGAGGGCTCATCGGATAGCTTTTCGGATAAAAAACCGCAATGAAAGCGTCACTGCTCAATAAGCTGGATATCCTCCAGGACCGTTTCGAGGAATTGACTGCCCTGCTGGGCGACGGCGAGGTCATTTCCGATCAGAACAAGTTCCGCACCTATTCCAAGGAGTACGCGGAAGTCGAACCGATCGTGGGCGTCTATAAAGAACTGCTGAAAGTGCAGGATGACCTCGAAGGTGCCCAGGCACTGCTCAAGGACAGCGACCCGGACATGCGTGAAATGGCCGTGGAAGAAGTCCGCGAGGCCAAGGAACGCCTTCTCGCGCTCGAAGCCGACCTGCAACGCATGCTGCTGCCCAAGGACCCGAACGACGGGCGCAACGTGTTCCTCGAAATCCGTGCCGGCACCGGCGGCGACGAGGCAGCGATTTTCTCTGGCGACCTGTTCCGCATGTATTCGCGGTACGCCGAGCGCCGTGGCTGGCGGGTGGAAATCCTCTCGGAAAACGAGGGTGAACACGGCGGCTATAAAGAGGTGATTGCCCGGGTCGAGGGCGACAACGTCTACGGAAAGCTCAAATTCGAGTCCGGTGCGCACCGCGTGCAACGGGTTCCGGCGACCGAATCCCAAGGCCGCATCCACACGTCGGCCTGCACCGTGGCGGTATTGCCCGAGCCGGATGAGCAGGAAGCCATCGAGATCAACCCGGCCGACCTGCGCATCGATACCTATCGCTCCTCCGGCGCCGGTGGCCAGCACGTCAACAAGACCGATTCGGCTATCCGCATCACGCACTTGCCATCCGGCATCGTGGTCGAGTGCCAGGAAGAACGTTCACAGCACAAGAACCGCGCCCGGGCGATGTCCTGGTTGTCGGCCAAGCTGAACGATCAGCAGACCTCCGCTGCGGCCAACGCCATCGCCAGTGAGCGCAAGTTGCTGGTCGGTTCCGGTGATCGCTCCGAGCGCATCCGCACCTACAACTTTGCCCAGGGCCGGGTCACCGACCACCGCGTCAACCTGACCCTGTATTCCCTCGACGAGATCCTCGCCGGCGGTGTAGATGCGGTGATCGAGCCGTTGCTGGCCGAATACCAGGCCGATCAACTGGCAGCGATAGGTGAGTAAATGACGATCATTGCCAGTTTGTTGCGCGCCGCCGATTTACCCGACTCGCCCACGGCGCGTCTGGATGCCGAATTGCTGCTGGCGGCGGCGTTGGGCAAGTCCCGCAGTTTCCTGCACACCTGGCCGGAGCGCATCGTGCCGAGCGAAGCGGCGCTGACGTTCGCCGAGTATTTGCAGCGCCGTCGCAACGGTGAGCCGGTGGCCTATATCCTCGGCCAGCAGGGTTTCTGGAAGCTGGATCTGGAAGTGGCACCGCACACATTGATCCCGCGCCCGGACACCGAACTGCTGGTGGAAGCCGCGCTGGAACTGTTACCGGCCACACCGGCGAAAGTGCTCGACCTCGGCACCGGCAGCGGCGCGATTGCCCTGGCCCTGGCCAGCGAACGTCCGGCCTGGAGCGTCACTGCCGTGGACCGGGTTCTGGAAGCCGTGGCCCTGGCCGAACGCAATCGCCAGCGCCTGCACCTGAACAACGCCACCGTGCTGAGCAGCCATTGGTTCAGTGCCCTGGAAGGTCTGCGTTTTCAACTGATCATCAGCAATCCGCCCTACATCGCAGCGGCCGATCCGCATCTGGTCGAGGGCGATGTGCGCTTTGAACCAGCCAGTGCCCTGGTGGCCGGTGTCGACGGGCTCGACGATCTGCGTCTGATCGTCGCCCAGGCGTCGGACCATCTCGATGCTGGCGGCTGGCTGATGCTCGAACATGGCTATGATCAGGCCGGGGCGGTCCGCGATTTGCTGCTGACCCGCGGGTTTGAAGAAGTCCACAGCCGCACCGATCTGGGCGGTCACCAACGCATCAGTCTGGGGCGCCTGCCGTGCTGAATGATCAGGAATTGCTGCGTTACAGCCGGCAGATTTTGCTGCAACACATCGATATCGACGGCCAGTTGCGGCTCAAGGGAAGCCGCGTATTGATCGTCGGTCTTGGCGGCCTTGGCGCGCCAGTGGCGCTGTATCTGGCGGCGGCCGGCGTTGGCGAGTTGCACCTGGCGGACTTCGACACGGTCGATCTGACCAACCTGCAACGCCAGATCATTCACGACACCGACAGCGTCGGCATGACCAAGGTCGATTCGGCGCTCAAGCGCCTGAGCGCGATCAATCCTGAAATTCAACTGATCGCCCATCGCGCGGCACTGGATGAAGACTCCCTGGCTGCCGTGGTGGCAGGCGTGGATCTGGTCCTCGATTGCTCTGACAATTTTTCCACCCGTGAAGCGGTCAATTCCGCATGTGTGGCGGCTGGCAAACCGCTGGTCAGCGGCGCAGCGATTCGCCTCGAAGGGCAGTTGTCGGTGTTCGATCCGCGTCGGCCGGAGAGTCCGTGCTACCACTGTTTATACGGGCACGGCAGCGAAGCCGAATTGACCTGTAGCGAGGCCGGCGTGGTCGGTCCGTTGGTGGGGCTGGTCGGCAGTCTGCAAGCGCTCGAAGCACTGAAGTTGCTGGCCGGATTCGGTGAGCCGCTGGTGGGGCGCCTGCTGTTGATCGATGCCTTGGGCACGCGCTTTCGCGAATTGCGGGTCAAGCGCGATCCGGGTTGCAGCGTTTGTGGGTCGAAACATGCGTGAAGCGCCGATTGGCGTGTTCGACTCCGGTGTCGGCGGGCTCTCGGTACTGGCCGAGATCCAGCGTTTGTTGCCCAATGAGACGCTGATGTACGTCGCCGACTGCGGGAATATTCCCTACGGCGAGAAAACCCCGGAATTTATCCAGCAACGTTGCAGCGTGATGGCTGAGTTCTTTCGGCAGCAGGGCGCCAAGGCCCTGGTGCTGGCCTGCAACACGGCGACGGTGGCCGGAGTCGCCGACTTGCGGCGCGACTATCCAGAATGGCCCATCGTCGGCATGGAGCCGGCAGTCAAACCGGCCGCCGCCGCAACCCGTTCCGGCGTGGTGGGGGTGCTGGCCACCACCGGTACCTTGCAGAGCGCCAAGTTCGCCGCGTTGCTCGACCGCTTCGCCACCGACGTGAAAGTGATCACCCAGCCCTGTCCAGGGCTGGTGGAGCTGATTGAAAGCGGCGACCTGCGCAGCCCCGAGTTGCGCCAGCTGTTGGCCGGGTATGTTCGGCCACTGCTGGCCGCCGGCGCGGACACCCTGATTCTCGGCTGTACCCATTACCCCTTTCTCAAGCCGTTGCTGCGGCAGATGATCCCCGATGACATCAGCCTGATCGACACCGGCGCCGCCGTCGCGCGCCAGCTTCAGCGGCTGCTGGCCGAAGGCGAACTGCTCGCCGAGGAGCCTGCCCGTGAAGCGCAGTTCTGGACCAGCGCCGATCCGGTTCATTTCAGAAATATCTTGCCGATACTGTGGAATACGGCTGGCATTGTGCGAAGCTTCAACAGGTAAGAAAGTCCAATGGAATCAAACGAAAAATTGGGGGAACTTCTGATAAATCGCCGATTTCCATAGCTTTGCAGGGCTGAGCAACAAAAAAAACCATACGAAATTGTTCGGAAAGGGAAGTTTCTAATGAAGCGACTATTCTGTTTGGCCGCGATTGCGGCCGCATTAATGGGGCACACCTTCACTGCGCAGGCGGCAGGTGTGGAGTTCGCGGTTGGTCAGACCAGTGATTCGACCATGACGTATCGACTGGGCATGCAGTTCGATTGGGACCAGAGCTGGTGGCAGAGTGACGTCGGTCGCGTGACCGGTTACTGGAGCGGCGCCTACACCTACTGGGAAGGCGACAAGACCTCCAGCACTAACAGCTTGTCGTTCTCCCCGGTATTCGTTTACGAATTTTCCGGCCAGAATGTCAAACCGTACGTTGAAGCGGGCATTGGCGTGGCGGCGTTCTCCAATACGCGAGTCGAAGACAACAACCTCGGCAGTGCCTTCCAGTTTGAAGACCGGTTCGGTTTTGGCCTGCGCTTCAATGGCGGCCACGAAGTCGGGGTCCGCGCGACGCACTATTCCAACGCCGGGCTCGCCAGTTCCAACGACGGTGTAGAAAGCTACTCGCTGCATTACACGTTGCCGTTGTAATGGCATCCCCCTGTAGGAGCGAGCCTGCTCGCGATGACGGTGTGTCAGTTGCCAGCTTAGTTGGCTGATAATCCGCAATCGCGAGCAGGCTCGCTCCTACAGGAGCTGTGTTGTTTTCCTGTTCAGCGATACGCCGTCGAAATCCCCTGGCGTTCGTCGATGCACTCCGGTGCACCCATCTCGAACTCCCGGCAGATCAGCGGGCGTTTTTCGTAGATGGTGCACATCATTGTGTTGCGATCCAGCGCAGCACACCAGCCGTCGTCCAGGCGCAGCATGACTTCCCCGCCCCAGTCATCGGTATCGATGAACCGTTCAGGCACACCCGTATTGGTGATCAGCATGACTTCGAGCTGACAGCAGCAGGCTGCGCAGGTCGAGCAAGTAACCGCGGGTTCCGCGATTTGCGTATGTGGGATGGTTTTCATGGCGCGCAGTGTAAGGCAGTCGCCGGGTGCTGTGTGAAAGGTCGGACGGACGCTCAAGTATCGGAACGTCCGCGATACCGCTGCCGATGATGGCGCTTTTCACGGTTGATCCTTGCTCGGTGGCTGGTTGCGCACCATGGGTTTGCCGATCTCCAGTTTCACTCGGTCCGGCAGTTTGGCGAGCGGCCAGAGGGTGGCCATGAACGCTGCCGGGAAAGCGATTTCCAGCGGGCGGTCCTTGAGTTTTTCGAAGATGTACCGTGCGGCTTTCTCCACCGGCCAGCTCAAGGGTATGGAGAAGTCGTTTTTCGCGGTCAGCGGCGTTTCGACAAACCCGGGGCTGATCACTGTGAGCTCTATACCTTCCGGGGCCAGGTCGATGCGCAGGGATTCGAACAGATAACGCAGCCCGGCCCTTGAGGTGCCGTAGGCTTCTGCCCTGGGCAACGGCAGGTAAGTCACCGTACTGGCCATGGCTACCATATGCGGTGCGATGCCGGCCCGCAGCAATGGCAGGGCGGCATCGATGCAATAGCTGCTGGCCAGCAGGTTAGTGCGCACCACATGCTCGACAATCGACGCATCGAACTGCTTGGCGTCCACGTACTCGCAGGTGCCGGCATTGAGTATCACGGTGTCCAGCGAGCCCCAGTCCTCGGCAATCTGCTCGCCGATCTCGCGCACGGTCTGGCTGTTGGTCAGGTCTCCGGCAAGCACCAGCACTTGCCCCGGGTAACGTAGCGATAAGTTTTTCAGTGGTGCCACGGTGCGCGAACTGACGGCCAGGTGCGCACCGGTTTTGAGGATTTCTTCGGCCAGGGCGGCACCGATGCCGCTGCTTGCACCCGTCAGCCAGTATCGTCGTGCGAGTGTCCGACTCATCCCAATCTCCTTTTCAGCCAGGCAATTGCCCGGCCCAATACGGGTAAATGTTCATAAAGCAAAGCCCCGGCATCAAAGTCATCCCGGTGGCGGTAATTCATGACCCAACGGCGGCGTATTGCCGCGAGGGCAGGTTTTTGAATGCCGTCAACGCACGTGTACGGGAAGCACTCAGGTCGATGATCGGTGAGGGGTAATCCACAATACCGAAAAGACCGCCGAGATTGGCAGGGTTGTGCACGTCTTTTTTATTCAATCCGGCCAGTTCCGGCAGCCATTGCTTGATGAACACGCCTTCGGGGTCGAATTTTTCCGACTGGCTCAGCGGGTTGAAAATCCGGAAGTAAGGTGCCGAATCGGTGCCGGTGGACGAACTCCACTGCCAGCCACCATTGTTCGCCGCCAGGTCGCCATCGATCAGGTGACGCATGAAAAAGCGTTCGCCTTCGCGCCAGTCGATCAGCAGGTTCTTGGTCAGGAACATCGCCACCACCATGCGCAGGCGGTTGTGCATCCAGCCGGTTGCCAGCAGTTGGCGCATGGCGGCGTCGATAATCGGCAAACCGGTACGCGCCTGTTGCCAGGCGGCCAGTTCTTCGGGTGCGTTGCGCCAGGCCAATGCTTCGGTTTGCGGACGAAACGCGCGGTGTCGGGAAACCCGAGGGTAGCCCACCAGGATGTGTTTGTAGAACTCGCGCCACAGCAGTTCGTTGATCCAGGTGACGGCGCCAGTCTTGCCACTTTCGAATTCACCTTGATTGCTGTTCAAGGCCGCGTGCAGGCATTGGCGCACAGAAATCACCCCGGCGACCAGATAGGCCGAGAGCTGACTGGTGCCGGGCTTCGCCGGGAAATCCCGTTCGCTTCGATAGCGCTCGATCTGCACATCGCTAAAGCTGTCGAGGCGATGCCGGGCTTCGGTTTCGCCCGCCGGCCACAGGTCGCGCAGGTTCTCATCGGGCGTTGCGAAGCCGTCGACACTCGCGGGGATCGCATCGCTGGCAATGTTCAGCGACGCTTGTTTGTGCGGCGCGCAGACCAGGCTGGGCAGCGAGTGGTGCAGTCGTTCGTAGCAGACTTTGCGGAACTGGCTGAAGACCTGAAAGTAAGTGCCGGTGCGGGTCAGCACGCTCCCGGGCTTGAACAGCAACTGATCGAGGTAGCGGCGAACTTCGATGCCTTCGTCCTTTAGCGTCTGGGTGACGGCTGCATCGCGCCGGGATTCGTGGATGCCATACTCTTCGTTGAGGTACACAGCGTCGATCTGCAACTGTCGGCACAGGTTCAGCAATACACTGGGTGCGTCATTCCAGCGAGGTGCCAGGCGGACCAGCAGGGGAATGTTCAGTTGACCCAGTTCGCGGCTCAACTCGCGCAGGTTACGCAGCCAGAAGTCCACTTTGCAGGGCGCATCGTCGTGTTCCAGCCATTGTCCCGGGCTCAGCAGAAACACCGCCACGCACGGGCCGCGAGCCGCGGCAGCCGAGAGGGCGGTGTTGTCATGCAGGCGCAAGTCGCTGCGCAGCCAGATCAATTGCATGCGGGTGTCCACTCGATCCATTTAAATCAGCCCGCGCTGAACGAGTGCCTGATGTGCCGACAGCGGGTCTTCGGCCAGGTACAAATCAGCGATCTGGGCAGTACTGACGGACAACTCGGTGTGGTGGATGCATACCGTTGGTCCGGCAATCATTTTTGGGCAACTGATGCCTTTGAAAAGTTTCAGCAACTGCGCCGGATTCTGGGCTTTGCTTGAGTACAGCAGAACCCCGCGGGGTTGTAGAAGTTCGACCGCCAATGCCAGTTCTCCGACAGGCAGCGGCCAATCGAAGACCTCCACCGGGCAATCCGCGCTGCTGATCATCCAGGCTGTCAGCCAAAGGTGCGGCTCCATGGGCAGGTCCGAGTGGTTGACCAGCAGTAGCGGCGCAGTGCGCAACTGACGATTGTTGTGGTAGATGCGCGCACCGAACTTGCTGCGCAGCCAGGCACAAAAAAAGCCCCGCTCCATCTGCGCCCCGAACTGGCCTTGCCAGCGTTGCTCCAGAGCGGACAGCAAGGGCATCAGCAATTGCTCGCACAGGGTTCGCGGCGGATACAGCGCCATCGCCTGATTGACGCTGTCATCCAGGGCACGTTCCTGCAATCGGCTGACCGCCTGCAGCAACGTTTGCAGCAGGATGTGCCAATCGTTGTCGACGGACTCGCTGAAGGCTGGCGGCGTGTCGAGCAATGGCTTGACCTGGCTGACGGCAACGCCACGATCGAGCCAGGTGAGGATGGCCTTGATACGCTGTATATGGTCGGCCGAGAACAACCGATGCCCCTTGGGTGTGCGCAGCGGAACGATCAGACCGTAGCGCCGCTCCCAGGCGCGCAAGGTCACGGCATTGACCCCGGTTTGCCGCGCCACTTCACGGATCGGCAGCCAGCCTTCGTCCAACGCCTTTTTTAAGTCATCGCCGAGGTCTTCGTGGACGCTGATGGCGATTTTCGGTTTGGCGAGGACGTGGGGCATCGGAGTACCTCGAATCTGACGCTGTGCAGACGGTCGAGTCTGTACAAGATAACTTCATCATAGATTCGAAGTTGTACAAGTCAAATTTTATGTACAGGTTTTTGGTGGTGCAATGCCCCTGTAGGAGCTGCCGAAGGCTCGGGCCGCGTTCGGCAGCTCCTACGGTTCATTGGAGGTGCGCATGCAAACGGCGCGCGGCTTCCTGACCGCTGAGCCAGGCCCCTTCGACGCGCCCGGACAGGCACCAGTCGCCACAGGCGTACAGCCCCAGGTCGGCATCGGCCAGGGTGCCCCATTCGTGACTGTTGGCGGGGCGGGCGTAGAGCCAGCGGTGGGCGAGGCTGAAGGTCGGTGCGGGCATGGAATCGTGCAGCAGTTCGGCGAAGGCGCCATGCAGTTGTTCGATCACGGCTTCCTTGGGCAGGTCAATGTGCTGGCGACTCCAGGCGCTGGTGGCGTGCAGCACCCAGGTGTCGAGGGTGTTGTCGCGCCCGGGTTTGCTGCGGTTGCGGGCCAGCCAGTCGAGTGGGCTGTCCTGGACGAAGCAGCCTTCCATGGGCGTTTCCAGCGGTGTTTCGAAGGCCAGGGCGATGGCCCAGGTCGGGTCCATTTTCACCCCGGCAGCGGCACCCGCGAGTTTCGGCGCTGTTGCCAGCAGAGCCGTGGCCTGTGGGGCCGGCGTGGCGATGACCACGTGGCTGAACGGTCCGTGGGTGAAGCCCTCGGCGTCCTGCAGGTGCCAGTGCTCTTCACCGCGATAGACCTCGGTGATACGGCAGGCGAAATGCACTTCAAGGTCACCGAGCAGGGCGCGGGTGATGGCACTCATATGCGGCGTGCCGACCCAACGGGTCTGCTCGTCCGGCGACAGGTTAAGCTGGCCGCCATGATAGGTGTACAGCTGCGGCGTCCACTCGGCGACCCAACCCTCGGCTTGCCAGCGCTGGACTTCGGTGACAAAGCGCCGGTCACGGGCGGTGAAATATTGCGCGCCCATGTCCAGCGCCCCCGCATCGCTGCGCTTGCTCGACATGCGCCCGCCACTACCGCGGCTTTTATCGAATAATTGAACCACATGCCCGAGGTCAGTCAGAGCCTGGGCGGCGGAGAGTCCGGCAATGCCGGTGCCAATGATTGCGATAGGTACAGTCATAGGTGCCTCGTTTACCTTTCTGTACAGACTACGCCGGGGTTCAAACCTGTACAATATTGTTTTTTGGTATAACTTTTAGCGTTCTTGTTCTGACAGCTTGGCCTATTGTTAAACATAGAGCCTGCTCGATACCAAAGATCCCTGCTTATAAAAATAGACTAATGGACAGGGTAAAACGCCACGCGAGGAAGAAGTCATGCACATATTGCTGACCGGCGGTACTGGTTTGATAGGACGTCAGCTTTGCCGGCACTGGTCGGCTCAGGGATATCGCCTGACAGTCTGGAGTCGTCAGCCTGAAAAAGTCGCGAAAATATGTGGTGCCCAAGTGCGTGGAATTGCCCGGCTGGAGGATCTGGGGCAGGAGCCGGTGGATGCAATCGTCAATCTGGCCGGAGCGCCGATTGCCGACCGACCCTGGACGCACAAGCGAAAAGCCTTGTTGTGGAGCAGTCGCATCACGCTCACCGAAACCCTGCTGGCGTGGCTCGAAAGTCGCGAGCAGAAACCCCAGGTCCTGATTTCCGGTTCGGCTGTCGGCTGGTATGGCAACGGCGGCGAGCGTGAACTGACCGAGAATTCGGGGCCGATCAGTGAAGACTTCGCCAGCCAGTTATGCATCGCCTGGGAGGAGACTGCACAGCGGGCCGAAGCGATGGGCATTCGCGTCATTCACATCCGTACCGGGTTGGTGCTGTCGGCGGAGGGTGGCTTTTTGTCGCGGCTGTTACTGCCGTTCAAACTGGGGCTGGGAGGGCCGATCGGCAACGGCCGGCAGTGGATGCCGTGGATTCATGTCGACGATCAAATCGCCCTCATTGATTTTCTTCTGCATCGCAACGAGGCCAGCGGTCCCTATAATGCGTGCGCGCCCAAACCGGTGCGCAACCGCGAGTTTGCCAAGGCGTTGGGCGACGTGCTGCATCGCCCGGCGTTCATGCCGATGCCGGCCTTCGCATTGAAGGTGGGGCTAGGCGAGTTGTCCTTGCTGTTGCTGGGCGGCCAGCGCGCCACCCCGGTGCGTTTGTTGCAGGCTGGTTTCACTTTTAAGTTCATGGATTTGCGCGCGGCTCTGGACGATCTGTCCAGTCGCCTTTGAAATAGGACGTTGCATGACCGATCACGCGTTGCTTCTGGTCAACCTGGGCTCACCTGCCTCCACCTCGGTGGCGGATGTGCGCAGCTACCTCAACCAATTTCTGATGGACCCGTACGTGATCGACCTGCCATGGCCGGTTCGACGCTTGCTGGTATCGCTGATCCTGATCAAGCGGCCCGAGCAGTCGGCCCATGCTTATGCCTCGATCTGGTGGGACGAGGGCTCACCGCTGGTGGTGCTCAGCCGTCGTTTGCAACAAGCCATGACCACCCAGTGGCACCACGGCCCGGTCGAACTGGCCATGCGTTACGGCGAGCCTTCGATCGAATCGACACTGGTTCGCATGGCTGGGGCGGGGCACAAGCGAATCACGCTGGCACCGCTATATCCACAGTTCGCCGACAGCACCACCACCACGGTCATCGAGGAAGCCAAACGCGTGGTGCGCGAGAAAAACCTCGACGTACAGCTTTCGGTGCTGCAACCGTTCTACGACCAACCGGAATACCTCGATGCGCTGGTGGCCACGACCCGGTCCTATCTGGAGCAGGATTTCGATCATTTGCTGATGAGCTTTCACGGCCTGCCGGAACGGCATCTGAAGAAGCTCAACCCCGGTCACAGCTTCGAGGGTGGTGGTGATTGCTGCGCCGGGGCGCCGCCGGAGGTGGTCGCCACCTGTTATCGCGGCCAATGCCTGCGCACGGCGGCAGAGGTCGCCAAGCGTTTGGGGCTGCCGGAGGGCAAGTGGTCGGTGTCGTTCCAGTCGCGTCTGGGGCGGGCCAAATGGATCGAACCCTACACCGAAGCGCGTCTCGATGAGTTGGCCAAAAGCGGCGTGAAAAAGATTCTGGTGATGTGCCCGGCGTTCGTTGCCGATTGCATCGAGACACTGGAAGAGATCGGTGATCGCGGCAAGGAGCAATTCCGCGCAGCGGGAGGGGAGGACCTGGTGCTGGTGCCGTGCCTCAACGATGACCCGCATTGGGCGCGGGCGTTGAGTGCGTTGTGCGAGCGTGCGCCGTTGGTGCTGTAGGAACACAATTTGTGGCGAGGGAGCTTGCTCCCGCTTGAGCGCGTAGCGGTCACAACATTTGCATTGACTGCAAAAAAATGGGGTCGCTTCGCAACCCAGCGGGAGCAAGCTCCCTCGCCACAGGGTGTTGCGTGAGGCTTTAGATCAGCGGCTCCTGCGCCTTCTTGTGCTTCCAGCTGTCATTGCCCGGCAGAATCAGGTTCAAGCCAATCGCCACCACTGCGCACAGCGCAATGCCTTTAAGGCCGAAATCGTCCGGCCCGGTGCCGGTGCCGATCAGCACGCCGCCGATCCCGAACACCAGGGTCACCGAAACAATCACCAGATTGCGTGCCTCGGCCAGATCGATCTTGTGGCGGATCAGCGTGTTCATCCCCACCGCCGCGATCGAACCGAACAACAGGCAGAGAATCCCGCCCATCACCGGTACCGGAATGCTTTGCAGCAGTGCACCGAACTTGCCGATGAACGCCAGGCTGATGGCGAAGATCGCCGCCCAGGTCATGATTTTCGGGTTGTAGTTCTTGGTCAGCATGACTGCGCCGGTCACTTCGGCGTAGGTGGTGTTGGGCGGGCCGCCGAACAGACCGGCCGCCGTGGTGGCAATGCCGTCGCCGAGCAGGGTGCGGTGCAGGCCAGGTTTCTTCAGGTAATCGCGACCGGTCACGCTACCCACGGCAATCACGCCGCCGATGTGTTCGATGGCCGGAGCCAGGGCTACCGGAACGATGAACAGGATCGCCTGCCAGTTGAATTCCGGCGCGGTGAAGTTCGGGATGGCGAACCAGGGTGCCGCTGCAATCTTCGCGGTATCGACCACGCCGAAGTAGAACGCCATCGCAAAACCGACCAGCACGCCGGAGATGATCGGAACCAGGCGGAAGATGCCCTTGCCGAAAACCGCGACGATCAGCGTGGTCAGCAGTGCGGGCATCGAGATCATCATCGCCGTCTGGTAATGAATCAATTCACTGCCGTCGCCGGCCTTGCCCATGGCCATGTTGGCGGCAATCGGCGCCATGGCCAGGCCGATCGAGATGATCACCGGTCCGATCACTACCGGCGGCAGCAGGCGATCAATGAAACCGGTGCCTTTGATCTTCACCGCGAGGCCGAGGAATGTGTAGACGAAACCCGCCGCCATCACACCGCCCATGGTCGCGGCGAGGCCGAACTGGCCCTTGGCGAGAATGATCGGGGTGATGAAGGCAAAGCTCGATGCCAGGAACACCGGCACCTGACGCCCGGTGACGATCTGGAACAGGATCGTCCCCAGGCCGGCCGTGAACAGCGCCACGTTCGGGTCAAGGCCGGTGATCAGCGGCATCAACACCAGGGCACCGAAGGCCACGAACAGCATCTGTGCGCCGGATAGCACCGTGCGCCAGAGCGGATCGTTGAACTCTTGCTGCATGCTCACGCGTCCTTCTGCTTGGTGCCGAAGATCTTGTCACCGGCATCGCCAAGCCCTGGGATGATGTAGCCGTGCTCGTTCAGTTTTTGATCAATGGAGGCGGTGTAGATGATCACGTCCGGGTGAGCTTTCTCTACGGCGGCGATGCCTTCTGGCGCGGCGACCAGCACCATGGCGCGGATGTCCTTGCAGCCGGCTTTTTTCAGCAGGTCGATGGTGGCTACCATCGAGCCGCCGGTGGCGAGCATCGGGTCGATGATCATGGCCAGGCGTTCGTCGATTTCCGGTACCAGTTTTTCCAGATAGGTGTGGGCTTCGAGGGTTTCCTCGTTACGGGCCACGCCGACGGCGCTGACTTTGGCGCCTGGGATCAGGCTGAGTACGCCTTCGAGCATGCCGATGCCGGCGCGCAGGATTGGCACCACGGTGATTTTCTTGCCGGCGATTTTCTCGACCGATACGGTGCCGCACCAGCCTTCGATATCGTAGGATTCCAGCGGTAGGTCTTTGGTAGCTTCATAGGTCAGCAGGGCGCCGACTTCCTGAGCGAGCTCACGGAAATTCTTCGTGCTGATGTCTGCGCGGCGCATAAGGCCAAGTTTATGACGGATCAGCGGGTGGCGGATCTCATGAATGGGCATGGGGAAAGGCTCCGGCGGCGGGCAAAAAAACCGGTCTAGATTAATCTATCCGAGGGTGTTGTCCTATAGACATACAGTACGTTAGTCCACAAAGGCTTGATCTGGCCTCGCTTGATGCGTACCTTTGCCCGCTTTTCCGAATCCGTCCCTCCCCTCAAACCCCCTGGAGAGCGCCATGTCCGCTGATCTCGAGCATATCCGTCAAATCATGCGAGAGGCTGACTGCCTGTACACCGAAGCTGAAGTCGAGGCGGCCATCGCCCGCGTCGGTGCACAAATCAACGATCAACTGGCGGACAGCAATCCGGTGGTGTTCTGCGTGATGAACGGCGGGCTGATTTTCTCCGGCAAGCTGCTGACCTATCTGCACTTCCCGCTGGAAGCGTCCTACCTGCACGCCACCCGCTATCGCAACGAAACCAGCGGCGGCGACCTGTTCTGGAAAGCCAAGCCGGAAGTGTCCTTCATCGACCGTGATGTGCTGATCATCGACGACATCCTCGACGAAGGTCACACCCTGGGCGCGATCATCGACTTCTGCAAACACGCTGGCGCACGTAAAGTGCACACCGCCGTGCTGATCGACAAAGACCACGACCGCAAGGCCCGTCCGGACCTCAAGGCCGATTTCGTCGGTCTGCCGTGCATCGACCGCTACATCTTCGGTTACGGCATGGACTACAAAGGCTACTGGCGTAACGCCAACGGGATTTTTGCCGTTAAAGGAATGTAAGACATGGATACGCCTCGCTTTCTGGATCAGACCTTGTTCGCCGAGCTGGCCGGGAAAGCCGCGGCCAATCCTCGTGGGCGTCAGCATCACAACTTCCATCAGATGGAAGACGCATGCCATCGCATGGCGGTGGGGCTGCAGCCGTCCACGTATATCCCGCCTCACCGGCATTTGGGCGACAACAAGGCCGAAACCCTGTTGGTCCTCAAGGGCCGGCTGGGTGTGTTGATCTTCGATGAGACCGGTGCGGTGCTGAGCAAGACGGTTCTGCAGGCTGGCGGTGACTGTGTCGGCGTGGACCTGCCTACGGGCGTGTTCCATGGCCTGGTGGTGCTCGAAGCCGACAGCCTGATGTTCGAGTGCAAGGCGGGTCCCTATCGTCCGGTCGGCGAAGGTGAGCTGGCTCACTGGGCGCCGCGTGAAGGCGAACCTGGTGTGGCCGAGTATCAGGCCTGGATGCGCGCGCAGTTCGATTGATACATGCCTTCTGTAGGAGCGAGCTTGCTCGCGATGGGCGTGAGCGATAACGCGTGCTGTCTGGAAGCATGCGTCGCCTTCAAGTTCATCGTCGGAACGCCGCCCGGAGCAAGCTCGCTCCTACAGGGGCGTGATAAAGTGCCCGGCCTCGCCCTCCGGAGCTTGTCATGAGCCGTTCGATCCGCTGCTGCGCCGCCTTGTTGCTGACCCTCAGCCTGCCTTTGGCTGCCGCACCTGCGCCCATGCACAGTCAATTTCTGCCGCCGGACGATCTCACTCTGCGCGATGCCGATCCCGAACAGCAGCAACTGATGCAAGTCACCGATTATTCGGTGGTGGTCGGTGCCCAGCGTCAGTCCAATCAACAGCCGATTCCGGTCACGTCGCCTTTAATGATTCGTCTCAAGGGTAAATCCCTGAACAAGGGCGCCACCATCAGTCAGGTGCTGGTCAACTTCGATGGTGAAAGCAAAAGCCTGAAGAAGCCGGTCTACGACGATAAGAGCAAAACCCTGACCCTCTATTACCCGCTCGCTCAATACCGCGTGGTGATCGATTTGCTGCGCAATGACACGGTGTATTGTCAGTTTCTCAGCTACGCCAATGGCCATGTCTGGGCCGATCTGCACACCGGCAGCACTCGTCCGCGTTGAGCCTTGTGCCTGCGCAGGGGTAAACTGCCCGCCCCGTGTAATGTCTGCGAGCTGGAGTCGGCAATGCGTAAAGATAAAAAACAAGTGATTGGTGACGAGATCGGCGATGAGCAGATCAAGTTGTTCCTCGATTTCGAACCGGTCGACGCGACTTCTCCGTCCCTGCACAAACTGGTCAAGGCCTACCGTGGCCTGCGCATCGACGATTTCGAGCGTTTCCTGACGTTCTTCGTCGAAGCGGGTTACGACGTGAATGGCAAGGATGAGCACGGCAATGACTTCGTTGCCCTGATCAAGGATCAGCGCAATGCCGCCGAGTACATCGAGCTGATCAACAAGGCTCGCGGTTAAGATCTTTTAACGGCACAAAAAAACGCCCCGCCCTCAATGAGGACGGGGCGTTTTTCATGCGGCCGAATCAAGCGTAGCTTTCGGTCTCGTTACTGGCTTCAACCAGTTCCAGCGCGACGTTGTTGTGCGCATTGATCTTGCGATACAGCGCAGCGTCGGTTTCCAGAACCTTTTCCCGGGCCGGGAAGATTTCGGCCAGTTTGGTGGCCCATTCGCCCTTGGCTTTGCCCGGGAAGCATTTTTCGATCAGCTCAAGCATGATCGAAACGGTTACCGAGGCACCTGGCGAAGCGCCGAGCAGTGCCGCCAGGGAACCGTCCTTGGCCGCGACCAGTTCGGTACCGAATTGCAGGATGCCGCCTTTTTTCGGGTCTTTCTTGATGATTTGCACCCGTTGGCCGGCCACTTCCAGGCGCCAGTCTTCGGCTTTCGCTTGCGGGTAGAAGCGACGCAGGGATTCCAGGCGCTGCTCCATCGACTGCATCACTTCGCTGACCAGGTACTTGGTCAGGTCCATGTTGTTTTTCGCAACGGACAGCATCGGGCCGATGTTGCCGGCACGAACCGACATCGGCAGGTCCATGAAGGAACCGTGCTTGAGGAACTTGGTGGTAAAGCCGGCGTATGGTCCGAACAGCAGGGACTTCTTGCCTTCGACCACGCGGGTGTCCAGGTGCGGCACGGACATTGGCGGCGAACCCACGGCAGCCTGGCTGTAGACCTTGGCCTGGTGGTGCTTGACCACTTCCGGGTTGTCGCAACGCAGCCACTGGCCGCTGATCGGGAAGCCGCCGAAGCCTTTGCTCTCTTCGATACCAGAGGCTTGCAGCAGCGGCAGCGCCGCACCGCCCGCGCCGAGGAAGACGAATTTTGCATCGACTTCACGGGTGTTGCCGCTGTTGACGTCCTTGATGCTGACGGTCCAGCCGCCGTTGCTGCGCTTGAGGCCGGTCACGCGCTTGCAGTACTTGACCTGGGCATCGGGTGCGCTGGTCAGGTGCTTGAGCAACTGGTTGGTCAGGGCGCCGAAGTTGACGTCGGTGCCATTGATCACGCGGGTCGCAGCGAGGGTTTCGCCAGGATCGCGGCCAGGCATCATCAGCGGCATCCACTCGGCCATCCTGGCCTTGTCTTCGGTGTATTCCATGTCCGCGAAGGCGTGGTGCTTGCTCAGCACCTTGAAGCGTTCCTTGAGGAAGGACACGCCGCTGTCGCCCTGCACGAAGCTCAGGTGTGGCACCGGGCTGATGAACGATTTGCACGAGCCGAACGTGCCTTTCCTGGTCAAATACGACCAGAACTGCTTCGACACCTCGAACTGGGTGTTGATGTGCACGGCTTTCTTGATGTCGACGGTGCCATCGGCGGCCTGCGGCGTGTAGTTGAGCTCACACAGCCCGGCGTGGCCGGTACCGGCGTTGTTCCACGGGTTGGAACTCTCCGCGGCACCGGAATCCATCAGCTCGACGACTTCCAGCTTGATCGCGGGGTCGAGCTCTTTGAGCAGTACCGCCAGGGTGGCACTCATGATGCCGGCCCCAACCAGTACTACGTCGACTGCTTCGTTATGCGCCATTTAACGCGTCTCCAAAATCTGCAGCACCAAATTGTCGGCATGGCTGCCAGGAGTGACGGGGCGTGTCAGTGTTGCCCCAGGTACCCATGGCAGGATCGCCATGTCCGAATCTTCGCAATTTATCGCAACTTCGACGGACGCTACCTGCCGGGCCTATGAGCCATATGAACTCATTTCAGCGCGCGGGAGGCAATTCGACTTATGGTCGATACATCCGTTTGTGCAACCAAATCCGTAGCGGACAGGCTTCAGGCTCCGGTGTTCGAGGAGTACTCGGTCCTGTGTCGTTGGGCTGTTGTAGACGCTAATGGTGCATGTTCAGACGCAAAACTATTCATTTGCTCGCCACACTCTTGTGAAGTTGTGAAAACCCGTTTTTTTCACGCTCTTTTGAAGACGTGAACCTCAAAAAGGGCTGTCCCAGCCTGGCACCGTGCCCGGATGAAATTGCCGCCATGGGATACAAGGCAGGCAAAACGGGCAGACAGCTCAGTGACCGAGCGTAATGACAGCTCTGCAGATTCGCGAAAAGTGGAGGTTTTGCTCAACAAAACAGCAAGCGCGCCAGCTTCACTCGATCTGTGTGGGCGGCTCTCTGTGGGCGGTGCGGGGTGTCAATACAAGCGCATTGACGATGCTGCGAGGCCCGATCAGGAGACGTCCTTATAATCGGGGGGAGATTGTATCTAAGAAACGCAGGGAAATGGTCGTGTTTAATGACTTTTATTAGGTGTTTGGTCAGGTCGTCATCAGATGCTGCGCACGTGAGCGTGGCTGTTGCTGTTGCGAAACGACGCGGGCGCCGGCCGGCAGCGGCTGATTCAGCCAGTTCAGACGGACTTCTTCGATTTCAACCCAGCCATCGCCCATGGGCTGGAGGCTGCACTGCTTGAAGGCCTGGCAGTGGCCATTGCGGTCGAGCAGGGCGAAGCAGCGATGCAGTGGACGTGGGGCGAACAGAGAGATCAGATGGCGCATGGTGAAGTACCGTGTGGGTGACTGCCGATAAGATTGCCTTCAGGTCATTACGTGCAAGTGTATGAGTAGTGACACCTGTGTGACAGGAACCGCATTCCCCAGGGGCTGTCAGAGATTTCATCAAACGCTGTGAGGTGCTGGTTCCCCGCAGTGGCGCACCGCTATACTGCCGGCCTGTTTGTGCCTGATTCTGGAGAGAAGAGCATGTTGCAACGCCTGTTGTTCGGTTTGATCACTGTGACCAGTTTGACCCTGGTTGGCTGCGCCCACAGCCCGCAACAACTGAACCCGGAACCCAAGCTGACTGCCCAGTTGGCCCCTGTCGGCCATGGCCAGCCTGTCGTGGTGCGCGTAGTGGACGGTCGTCCGTCGCCGACGCTGGGCACCCGTGGTGGCCTGTACCCGGAGACCAGTGCGATCACCGTGCAGGGCGCGCAGATCCTGCCGAAGCTGCAGGCCCAGGCTGAAGCTGCCGTGCGTCTGTTGGGCTTTACCCCGACGAACAATGCCATGAATGCACCGCAACTGACCGTGACCCTGGCAGAGTTGAAGTACCAGTCGCCCAAGGAAGGCATGTACGTGACCGAAGCTACCATCGGCGCGACGTTCCGCTCCGATGTACAGAACGCCAATCGTCGCTACAGCGGCCGTTATGGTTCGTCCCTGGACCAGCGCTTCGGTATGGCGCCGAACCAGGAAACCAACACCAAGCTGGTCAGCGATGTGCTGAGCGATGCATTGACCCGCCTGTTCAAGGACCCGACCGTGGGTCAGATTCTCGGCGAGTAATGCGAGCCATGTAGGAGCTGCCGCAGGCTGCGATCTTTTGATCTTGTTTTTTAAGGCTTGGAGCCGCCGAAGATCAAAATCAAAAGATCGCAGCCTGCGGCAGCTCCTACAGAAAGATATCGTCAAGCCGCTTGTGAGTAAAAATCCAGCACACTGACACCCGTCAGCAAATCCATCTCCGGCAAATCCGCATGTTGATGCCCGCCCAGGGCGCAATACACCAGCCAATGGCGGTCCTGAACGTTGAAAGCGAGGCTGCCGACGAGGGCTTGCTGTTCGTCGCTGGGGCTGATGAGGTAAAGACGATCCTGGTTTTCGGCGTGGAGCATGACGTGGTCCCTGTCGGTTTCGAGGCGCGCATGGTCGCCGATACAGATGACGAAGCCGTGACGCAGGACAGCCATTGATCAATTGCATTGTTATTTGTCGGAAACAGAGGGCAGGCGCGCAGGCTTTCGGTAGAATCCGCGCCGCGGTCGCCGGTCCGGCACCTGCCACCTGTTTGACTTGAGGTTTGTGATGTCGCTGCACTTGATGACGCTGTTTACCGCCCATCCCGCCAAATTGATCAATCTGCTGGCCTTGCTCTTTGCCTTCCCGGGCGGCTGGCTGCTGCACGCCACCCGTCGTCGTGAAATGCGCGCGATGGCCAGCCTTCAGTCACAGCGCCAGAGCAGCCCCAACGTAGAGCCCACGCTGGACTGGGCGACCTTGCGCAAGAACCGGTTTTTCTACATCTTCGGTTTTGCCTGCATGGGGATGGCGCTGCTGGTTTCCTGGATCAGCACTCAGGTCTGAGCCTTTTCAAAGTAAAAGATCGCAGCCTTCGGCAGCTCCTACAGGTGTACATCAATCCTGTGTAGGAGCTGCCGAAGGCTGCGATCTCTTGATCTTGATCTAAAAAGAACGGCGCCCGAAGGCGCCGTTCTCGTATCCAGTCGAAGCCGCTTACAGCGGCAACCCGGCCTTCACCCGGTACTGATTGCGCACCGGCGTTGCATATTGCAGCACCAGGAACGGACGATGCTCTTCAGGGCAGACGTCCAGGCGGCGTTGCCATTCCTCCCGGGCCTTGACCAGTTCCTCGGCAGGGAACACTTCGGCGGCTTTTGGCACCTGCAACTGCGGATCGGCATCCTTCCACTGCGCATAAGCCAGGTAGTGCACCGGGAACAAGCGATAGCCGCTGAGGATTTGCCTGTCCATCTCGACCGCCAACTGCTTGGTGTCTTCGAACCGTTCGCTGATCGGCGCGGCAAAGTTCACGTGCACCCGACCCTTGTAGCCGGTGATGCCCTTGGCGATGCTCACGTCATCCTCGCCTGGCACCTTGGTGTAGCTTCCGCTGGTGGCGCGGATGTAAAGCTCGCGGGCTTTGGCCTGATCGCAGGGGTCGTATTCGTAGCTGATCGACACCGGGGTCAGGTTCAGCGACTGGATGACCTCGCCGAAGGGCTCGTCCTTGCGGCTCATGTGGAACATCTTGAGGATCGCCGATTCGGTACGGTCGTCACCGTCCTTGGCGCGGCCCTCGGCCTGGGCAATCCAGATCGAGGCGCAATCGTTGCGGATCGAATGGTTGATGTACGCCGACAGCAATTGATAGGCCGCCATTTTCTCCCGGCGTCCGCTGATCGAGCGGTGCACGATGAAGCTCTTGTTCAGGCGCATCAGGTCGCTGACGAAAGGCTTTTGCAACAGGTTGTCGCCAATGGCGATGCGCGGGGTCGGCAGGCCGGCGTGGTATACGGCATAGTTGACGAAGGCCGGATCCATCACGATATCGCGGTGGTTGGCGATAAACAGGTAGGCATTGCCGGACTTGAATTGCTCCACCCCGGTATAAGTGACACCGTCGGTGGCGCGCTCGATGGTGTGGTCGACGTAAACCTCGACTTTGTCCTGTAACGTGGCCACGGAGGTAATGCCGGCAAATTCACGGCGCAACCGATGGGCTATAAGAGGTTTGAGTGCCCAGCCTAAAGCGCCGGCGAAACGCGGGAAGCGGAAGTGGGTGAGGATATCTAGAAACGCCTTGTCGCCGAGCAGCCGTGCCAGCACTGCCGGGACTTCACTGTCGTCGTAAGGTCGGATGGCATCGAATTCGCCCATCATGCTCTCTTGTTGGAAACGGCTAGGGTAAGTAAAGGTTTTGATCGAAAAACCGGCGGGGCACGGTCTAAAAAAGCAGCCAGATAAAAATAGCCCTGCAAATAGACCGGCGATTATACGCACAAGTCACCTGGGAGACCGCGATGCTGGAAACTGCGCAATATGAATGTCCGTATTGTGGTGAGGAAGTCGAGACGACGCTGGATTTGTCCGGTGGCGATCAGACCTATATTGAAGACTGTCAGGTGTGCTGCCGGCCGATAACCTTCGTATTGCAGGTTCATGAAGAGGAATGGCATCTCGAAGTGTTCAGTGAAAACGACTGAGGGGCATGTATGCAGCGCATCTACGATCCGGAGAACCTGATGGAAGGCGAGTTGCTGCAAGGCATGCTCGCCAGCGAGGGCATCGAGGCGCATCTGGTGGGCCGGGATTTGCTCGGGGGCAGCGGGGAGTTGCCGATCTATGGCTTGCTCGGGCTGTCGGTCGAGAACGATCAGGCTGCATACGCCCGGGAGCTGATCACCGCGTACAATGCCGCGCTGCCGCTGTCCGGCGATGAACCGGAGAGCTTTCCCGGCACGCTGGTCTGTTAGGCTGGCGTTCGTTTGATCAAGAGCCGTGTTGCCCCATGTGTGGACGTTATGCCCTGTTTCGCTGGAATCCCGCCTTCGCGGCGCTGCCCGGTTTTCCCGCCGACCAGCAGGCGCAGTGGAACATTTCCCCCAATGATTCGGTGTTGATGCTGCGGGCCGGGCCTGACGGCCAGCGCACGCTGGCCCGCGCCCGCTGGGGCTTGACGCCGCCCTGGCTGACCGATCTGTCCCGCACCCCGGCCCACGCCCGCGCCGAAACCGTCGCCGAACAGCCAATGTTTCGCCAGGCCCTGCGCGAGCGCCGCTGCCTGTTGCCGGCCAACGGTTTCTACGAATGGCGCGGCACGACGCGCAAGCGCCCGTACTGGCTGACACCGGGGGAGGGCTCGTCATTGTTCTTTGCGGCGATCTGGGAGGCGTATCCGGTGCAAGAGCAGGTTTGGCTGAGTACCGCCGTGATTACCCAGCCGGCGGCAAGCCAGCGGCGGCCGTTGATTCTGGATGAGGCGGGGCAGGCTGCGTGGCTGGACCCCGAGACGCCATTGCATGCTTTGCAAGCCTTGCTGGCCAGTGAACCTGCCGCATTGCGCGAACGGGTCCTGGCCAACATGGTGAATGACCCGAAACTCAATGGGCCGGAGTGTCTCACTCCGGGTTGATCTTGCTCTTAAACCCTGAACTGATTGATCAACCGCCGCTGCTGCTCGGTCAGCCTGGTCAAATCCGCACTGGCCGCGCTCGACTCATCCGCACCGCCGGCCACTTCATTGGCCACCTGGTCGATCTCGGCGATCTGCTTGGGTGGGTATGAGCGCGGCAGTTGAAAGGACTGTTCTTACGTGTCGGATGTCGTAATTGAATCAATGCGCGACGTGATCGGCTGCGGGTTTTCGCCGTATGTGAATTTTTTCTACGGTGATGAGAGCTTTGTCCGAATTGTGCGTCTTACGTCCGTTGTATCTAGCATCGTTACATTTCCACGCCTAGGATACGCGGCATGTTTTCAGGGAATTTTTTGATGAACAAGATTTTGGTTGTCAGTGCACTGGGCGCAGCGCTGCTGCTCACCGGTTGTCAGTCGGTCAATACCACCAGCGGCGGTGCCGTGGGCGTTGAGCGCAAGCAGTACATGTTCAGCATGTTGTCCTCGCAAGAGGTCGACCAGATGTACGCCCAGTCCTATCAGAAGACAGTGGGCGAAGCGTCCACCAAAGGTGTGCTGGACAAGACCAGCAATGAAGCCCAGCGGGTTCAGGCGATTGCCGACCGGCTGATTGCCCAGGCGCCGACGTTTCGTCCGGACGCGGCTCAGTGGAAGTGGGAAGTCAACCTGATCAAGAGCGATGAGCTCAACGCCAACTGCGGCCCTGGTGGCAAGATCATCTTTTACACCGGCCTGATCGACAGACTGAAACTGACCGACGATGAAATCGCCGCGATCATGGGCCATGAAATCGCCCACGCCCTGCGTGAGCACGGTCGTGAAGCGATGTCCAAGGCTTACGGCATCGAAATGGCCAAGCAGGGCGCCGGTACCTTATTGGGGGTGGGGCAGGACACGATGGCCCTGGCCGATACCGTGGCCAACTACGGCATGACCTTGCCCAACAGTCGCGCCAATGAAAACGAAGCAGACCTGATTGGCCTGGAACTGGCGGCCCGCGCCGGCTACAACCCGAATGCCGCGATCACCCTGTGGAACAAAATGAGCAAGGTTTCGGAAGGTGCGCCACCGGAGTTCATGAGCACTCACCCGGCGTCGTCGAGTCGTATTGCGGCGTTGCAGGCGGCGATTCCGAAGGTCATGCCGCTTTACGAGCAAGCCAAGAAGTCCTGATAGTCATGTGCTGAAAATGTGGCGAGGGGGCTTGCCCCCTCGCCACCGATTGATTTCAGTACCCGGGTCAAACCCACCCGCTGCTCTGCATCGCCTTGTACACCGCGACAATCGCCAGGACGAAGAACGCCGATGCCGCCAGTCGACGGATCAGGGTCAATGGCAACTTGTCCGCGGCAAAGTTACCGGCCAGTACCACGGGCACGTTGGCAATCAACATGCCGAGGGTGGTGCCGATGATCACCAGCCACAACTCCGGATATTGTGCAGCCAGCATCACGGTCGCGATCTGCGTCTTGTCGCCGATTTCCGCCAGGAAGAACGCGATCAGCGTGGTCAGGAATGGCCCGAACTTGCGGGCGGTGCTGGCTTCGTCGTCATCCATCTTGTCCGGCACCAGGGTCCACAAGGCAGTCGCGGCGAAGCTCGCGGCGAGGATCCAGTGCAGCATCGTATCCGAGAAGAAACTGCCGACCCAGGCGCCTATCGCACCGGCTGCAGCGTGGTTGGCCAGGGTCGCGGCGACGATACCGGCGATGATCGGCCAGGGCTTGCGGAAGCGGGCAGCGAGAATGAGCGCGAGCAGTTGCGTCTTGTCGCCGATTTCGGCCAAGGCAACGATTGCGGTAGGTACGAGTAGTGAATCCAGCATCAGGGGTTTTCCTAAGGGGCGGGTCGACACGGCTATGACACGTACAGCCTTCCCGCCCCGGGTAAGGTGTTCGTGTCATAGGTCTTGTCAAACCCTGCGATCCATCTGATGTGGATGCTTGGGTCGCATGCGCCATGGTCTTTTGACCAAGTATGTTGACGCATGCCGGACGAGCGTGGCGCTCGTGGGAGACTACTCCCCTAGGACGGAGCGGATTCTGCCTAGGCAAAATCCATTCGGCAAGTACAAATTACTATCCGCGTTTGGCCCGGTAGATTCGGAAACCCTGTCCTTCGGCCTTGATCGCACATACACCCAGATGCTCTTCGATCAGCGGTTGATACTTCAGGAAGCTGTTCGCAACCAAGCGAAGTTCGCCACCGTTTTTCAGATGTTTGGCCGCTTTTCGCAGCAAGTTCTCCGTTGCGAAATAGTCGGTGTGCACCCCGACATGGAACGGCGGATTGCTCAGGATCGCACTCAACCCCATGGGCGCGGCGTCGATACCGTCACCGGTAATCACCTCGGCTTCCAGACCATTGGCCGCCAGGGTCAGACGACTGCTGGCAGCGGCAAAGGCATCCACATCCAGCAAAGTGACCTGGTTGTGCGGGTAACGACGTTTCACCGCCGCGCCCAAGACCCCTGCACCGCAGCCGAAGTCCAGCAGGTGACCGCTCGGCAGTTTGTCCAGGTGTTCCAGCAGCAGCGCGCTGCCGCGATCCAGGCGACCATGGCTGAACACCCCCGGCAGGCTGATGACCTTCAGCGGGCCTTCGGCCAGTGGCAGTTCGTACGTCTGCGCCAGGCTTTCCAGCGGTTTGGCTTCAGGCGCGTTGGCTACGGTGACCAGCCAGAGCTGGCAGTGCCGCGCGCTATCGAGTTTGCGTGGCTTGCCGAACGGATTGAGTTGTTTGGCGGCACCTTCGATGCCGCTTTTTTTCTCGCCGACCAGATACAGCTCACGGCCGGCCAGCCGCGAGGCGAGGGCGTTGAGGATGTAGTCGGTCAGGTCCTTGGCCTTGGGCAGAAACACCACGGCGGTATCGAACGCACGCTCGGGCGCATTCACGCCAAAATGGCTGCGCTCGGCGAAACGGGCGTCCAGCACGGCCTGATCGCCGGCGTGCCAGCACCAGCCGTGAGCGTCGGGCAGACGGCCCAGCAAGTCGTCGGCAGGCAAACCGGCCAACAACACCGAACCCTGGAATAACTCGGTCTGACGAAGCAGTACTTCACTGCGCGGATCCATAACTGCTCCCGTGAAAAAAAGTGCCGCAGTTTATCAACTGACGACCCGCAGCGCCTTACCGCTGAAGTATCCCTGTGCATTTTCGGTCACTTGACCAACGATTCGCTGGCGCGCTTCGCGGCTGCCCCAGGCGTTGTGCGGGGTGACGATCAGGCGCGGAATATCGTGGGCCAGCAGCGGATTGCCATTAATGGGTGGCTCGACGCTCAGCACGTCCGTGGCGGCGCCGCCCAGATGCCCGTTGCGCAGGGCGTCGGCCAGTGCCTGTTCGTCGATCAGACCACCGCGTGCGGTGTTGACCACAAATGCACCGGGCTTCATCGAGGCCAGTTCACGGGCACCGATGAAGTGGCGGGTATGTTCGTTGAGTGGGCAGTGCAGGGTCAGGGCGTCGACCTGTGGCAACAGTTCATCCAGCGGCAAGCGGTCCGGCCGGGCGGGGCGTCCGGGAATTTGCCCCGGCAGAACGCGCATGCCGAAGGCTTCGGCCAGCCGTGCGACCGCGCCGCCCAATTCGCCGTAGCCCAGCAGTCCAAGGGTTTTGCCTTCGAGTTCGACAATCGGGTAATCCAGCAAACAGAACTGTTTGGCCTGCTGCCAGCGGCCTTCGCCGACGGCTTTTTGATAATCGGCCAGGCGTGTGGCCAGGTTGAGCAGCAGCATGATCGTGTGCTGCGCCACCGATGGCGTACCGTAGCCCTGGCAGTTGCACACGGTAATCCCATGGGCGCGGGCGGCGGCGAGGTCGACATTGTTGGTGCCGGTGGCGGTGATCAGGATCAGCTTGAGATCAGGGCTGGCGGCCATGGCGGCGGCATCGATGACAATTTTGTTGCTGATGGCGACGGTGGCGCCCTTGAGGTGTTCGATGACTTGATCGGGCAAGGTCTGGGCGAACAGCTGCAAATCACTGAAACAATTGCGCAGCGGGTTGAGGTCAAGGTCGCCGAGGTCCAGGGACGGATGGTCGAGGAAAACGGCGCGGCGAGTGTTCGTCATCAACTGTACCTTTTGTGCATTGAACTGAAGGCGTAATCTGCCGAGCCTACCAGATGGAATAAATAGTTACGCTTGGCCTGAAGGAGCCCCCCATGTACTGGACAGAGTTCTTGACCGTTGCCCTGATTCACCTGCTGGCCGTGGCCAGCCCCGGCCCGGACTTTGCCGTGGTGGTGCGTGAGAGTGTTACCCACGGTCGCCGCGCGGGCACCTGGACCGCGCTGGGTGTGGGGACGGCGATTTTCCTGCACGTGGGTTATTCGTTGTTGGGTATCGGCCTGATCGTGTCCCAGTCGATCGTGCTGTTCAATGCCTTGAAATGGGCCGCCGCCGCTTACCTGCTGTACATCGGTTACAAGGCACTGCGCGCGCAACCGGCCAAGCCTGTGGCGGACGATCTGCACAAGGAAGCCGGCGAGCGCACGGCCCGTGGTGCCTTCACCTCAGGTTTCGTCACTAACGGTCTCAATCCGAAGGCCACGCTGTTCTTCCTCTCACTGTTCACCGTGGTGATCAACCCGCAAACACCACTGGCCGTACAGGCCGGTTACGGGGTTTACCTGGCGGTGGCGACGGCAACCTGGTTCTGCCTGGTGGCGATGTTGTTCAGCCAGCAGCGCGTACGCGCCGGGTTTGCGCGCATGGGGCACTGGTTCGACCGGACCATGGGCGCGGTGCTGATTGCGATTGGCGTGAAGCTGGCTTTTACCGAGATGCATTGATCAATCACACATCCCGCAGGAGCTGCCGAAGGCTGCGATCTTTTGATATTGCTTTTTCAAGATCAAAAGATCGCAGCCAGGGGCAGTTCCTACAGTTCCTGTCATGAAAGCCTACGGATGCTGGCGCAACGCTAGCACTGCGCGGCTCTGCAAATCATTCCTTTGGCTGATTTGGCTGACGATCAAGGGCACTACAGTGCGTACTTTCAGTCACGACCGTGCAGTCAGAAAAAGGGATTCTTATGTTGCAGACTCGCGTTATCCCCCCGGCCGAAGGCGCTTACCAGTACCCGCTGTTGATCAAGCGGCTGCTGATGTCTGGTGCCCGTTATGAGAAAACCCGCGAGATCATCTACCGCGACAAGTTGCGCTACAGCTACCCGACCCTGATCGAACGGGTGGCCCGTCTGGCCAACGTGCTGACAGCGGCCGGGGTCAAGCCCGGGGATGCCGTGGGCGTGATGGACTGGGATAGCCATCGTTACCTGGAATGCATGTTCGCCATCCCGATGATCGGTGCGGTGATCCATACCATCAACGTGCGCCTGTCGCCGGAACAGATCCTCTACACCATGAACCACGCCGAGGACCGCTTCGTGCTGGTCAACAGCGAGTTCGTCGGCCTCTACAAGGCCATCGAAGGGCATCTGACGACGGTCGACAAAACCCTGTTGCTGACTGACCTGCCGGAAAAAACCGCGGACCTGCCGAACCTCGTCGGCGAATACGAACAACTGCTGGCCGCGGCGAGCCCGCAGTACGACTTCGAGGATTTCGACGAAAACTCGGTCGCGACCACGTTCTATACCACCGGCACCACCGGTAACCCCAAGGGTGTGTACTTCACCCATCGGCAACTGGTGCTGCACACCATAGGGGTGTCGACCATCATGGGCGCGATCGATAGTGTGCGCTTGCTGGGCACCAGCGACGTGTACATGCCGATCACCCCGATGTTCCACGTCCACGCCTGGGGCTTGCCGTATGTGGCGACCATGCTCGGGCTCAAGCAGGTGTATCCCGGCCGCTATGACCCGGAGTACCTGGTGGAATTGTGGCGCAAGGAGAAGGTCACGTTCTCCCATTGCGTGCCGACCATCCTGCAGATGGTCCTCAATGCCAAGGCTGCGCAGAATGTCGACTTCGGCGGCTGGAAAATCGTCATCGGCGGCAGCGCCCTGAACCGCACCTTGTATGAGGCGGCCAAGGCCAAAGGCATTCAGTTGACCGCCGCCTACGGCATGTCGGAAACCGGGCCGCTGGTGTCGTGCGCGCACCTCAACGACGAATTGATGGCCGGAACCGAAGACGAACGCACCACTTACCGGATCAAGGCCGGTGTGCCGGGGCCACTGGTGGAGGCGGCGATCGTCGACACCGAGGGCAACTTCCTGCCCGCCGACGGCGAGACTCAGGGTGAACTGGTGCTGCGTGCACCGTGGCTCACCGAGGGTTATTTCAACGAGCCGCAGAAGGGCGCCGAGCTCTGGGCCGGCGGCTGGCTGCACACCGGCGACGTGGCGACCCTGGACAGCATGGGCGTGATCGACATTCGTGACCGGATCAAGGACGTGATCAAGACCGGTGGCGAGTGGATATCCTCCCTGGACCTCGAAGACCTGATCAGCCGTCATGAAGCGGTACGTGAAGTAGCAGTGGTGGGGATCCCCGATCCGCAGTGGGGGGAGCGGCCGTTTGCCCTGCTGGTGGTTCGTGAGGGGTACGTAATCGGAGCCCGGGAACTCAAGGAACACCTCAAGCCGTTTGTGGAGCTGGGGCACCTGAGCAAGTGGGCGATTCCGAGCCAGATCGCGCTTGTTACTGAAATTCCCAAGACCAGCGTCGGCAAACTCGACAAGAAGCGTATTCGTGTCGACATCACCGAATGGCAGGCCACCAACAGTACCTTCCTCTCGACGCTTTAAGCGCCTCCCGGCGTGCCCGAAAGGGCACGCCAGCCCCACCAAGCAAGCGCTTGGCTTGTCAAATCGATTTTTTCAGCCATCCTTGCCGTGCCGACGGGCGTCGGACTGGCGAAAGGACTGTTCCAGAGTGGCTGGCAGCTGCAAATCACACTTTAGAGGGATCAAGCACAACTACCTGCTGGCTATAGTCCGCTCAAGGATTTTTAAGAACGGAGCAACCGCACGAACCGGGGCGATGCATCTTTGGAATGACTTTGGGACGCTATGGCTCCCGGTTATCCACAGCGTTTTTAGAAGTGCTCATTGCCATAAAAATAAAATGCACATGGAGTAGCGTCGATGACATCAGTAAACCAGTTCTGGCGCCGGGCGAAACTGCCCCTGGCTGTCAGTCTTGCCTCTACGCTCGCCGGGCCAGCATTCGGCGTCAGTTTCAACGTAGGTGAAATCGAAGGTCAGTTCGACTCATCCCTGTCGATTGGTGCCAGCTGGTCTACTCAGCAGCCGAACAAGAACCTCATCGGTGTCAACAACGGCGGCAAGGGTTTGTCCCAGACCTCTGATGACGGTCACCTGAACTTCAAGAGCGGGGAAACCTTCTCGAAGATCTTCAAGGGCATCCATGACCTTGAACTGAAATACGGCGATACCGGTGTTTTCGTCCGTGGCAAATACTGGTACGACTTTGAACTGAAGGACGAAAACCGTCCGTTCAAGGACATCAGCGACGAGGGCCGCAAGGAGGGCGCCAAGTCCGCCGGCGGCCAGATCCTCGACGCCTTCGTCTACCACAACTACTCCATTGCCGATCAACCAGGTTCCGTGCGCCTGGGCAAGCAGGTCGTGAGCTGGGGTGAAAGTACCTTCATCGGTGGTGGCATCAACTCGATCAACCCGATCGACGTGTCCGCGTTCCGTCGTCCGGGTGCCGAGATCAAGGAAGGCCTGATCCCGGTCAACATGTTCTATGTGTCCCAGAGCCTGACCGAAAACCTCTCGGCCGAAGCGTTCTACCAAATTGAATGGGACCAGACCGTCGTCGACAACTGCGGCACGTTCTTCTCCCAGCCAGACATCGTTGCCGACGGCTGCAACGACAACCTGCGTGTACTGGCCAAGCGCTCGCAAATTCCGGCCGTTGCCCTGGGGCCTTTGGCCGCCAATGGCGTCGACGTCAACAACGAGGGTGTTCTGGTACGCCGTGGCGGCGATCGCGATGCCCGTGACAGCGGCCAGTGGGGCGCGTCCTTCAAGTACATGTTCGATCCGCTGGACACCGAGTTCGGCGCCTACTTCATGAACTACCACAGCCGTGCGCCGATCTTCAGCGCCACCGGTGCGCCGCAGTCGGTCTACAACACCGCAGCGGGGCTTCCGGGCCCGTTCGCCGCGCTGGCGCCATTGCTGGTGGCGGGTAATTCGCAGTACTTCATCGAATACCCGGAAGACATTCGCCTGTATGGCCTGAGCTTCTCCACCACCCTGCCTACCGGTACGGCGTGGAGTGGTGAGATCAGCTACCGTCCGAACGCTCCGGTGCAGCTCAACTCCACCGACATCCTGTTCGCCGGTGTACGTCCTTTGGGTAATAACAACCCGAACAATCCGTTGACCAACGCATCGCTGCTGACCGGCGTGCCGGGTCAAGACCTGCACGGGTATCGTCGCAAGGAAGTCACCCAGTTCCAGACTACCCTGACGCACTTCTTCGACCAGGTCATGGGCGCCAGCCGTCTGACCCTGGTGGGTGAAGTGGGCGTGACCCACGTTGGCGGCCTGGAAAGCACTTCCGACGTTCGTTATGGCCGCGATCCGGTCTACGGCCCGGGTGAGTTGCCAGCCTCTGGTGCGCTCGATACCTGCGTGGCGCTCAACACCAGCACCATCAACGGTGCGGGCCCGGGTACGCCGACCAACAACCGCAGCCGCAACTGCACCAACGAAGGCTTCACCACCCCGACTTCGTGGGGCTACCGCGGTCGCGCCATCTGGGAGTACAACGACGTGTTTGCCGGTGTGAACCTCAAGCCGAACGTTGCCTGGTCCCATGACGTGAGCGGTTACTCCCCTGGCCCTGGCGGCAACTTCGAGGAAGGCCGCAAAGCGGTGAGCCTGGGTGTCGATGCCGAGTACCAGAACACCTACACCGCGAGCCTGGCATACACCAATTTCTTCGACGGCAAGTACACCACCGTGGATGACCGCGACTTCGTTGCGCTCAGCGTCGGCGTGAACTTCTAAGCACTGCATTTTCTGGACGAACGCACATATGAAAATAACAAAGAGTCTGTTCCACGCCAGTGTTCTGGGTCTTTCGCTGCTGGCGACCAGCGTCATCGCAGCGGTTCCCCAGGCCGAGGCCGACAAGCTGGGCAAGAGCCTGACCCCGATGGGCGCCGAAATGGCGGGCAACGCCGACGGTTCGATCCCGGTCTGGAAGCCGATGGCGAAGAACGCCGGTACGGTCGACAGCAAAGGTTTCCTGTCCAATCCGTTCGCCAGCGAAAAACCGCTGTTCACCATCACGGCGCAGAACGTCGACCAATACAAGGATAAGCTCGCCCCGGGCCAGTACGCGATGTTCAAGCGCTACCCGGAAACCTTCAAGATGCCGGTCTATCCGTCACATCGCGGTGCCACCGTGCCGGATGACGTGTTCGCCGCCATCAAGAAGAACGCCACCAACACCAAGCTGGTGTCCGGCGGCAACGGCCTGGAGAACTTTGAAACCGCCATTCCATTCCCCATTCCCCAAAGCGGCGTTGAAGTCATCTGGAACCACATCACCCGCTATCGCGGGGGCAGCGTGACCCGTCTGGTGACCCAGGCCACACCGCAACCGAATGGCTCGTATAGCATGGTGTACTTCCAGGACCAGTTCGTGTTCCGCGACAAGATGAAGGATTACGACCCGAAAAACCCGGGCAACATCCTGTTCTACTTCAAGCAGAAAGTGACCGCGCCAGCGCGTCTGGCCGGTGGTGTACTGCTGGTGCACGAAACCCTCGACCAGGTGAAGGAACCGCGTTCGGCGTGGGTCTACAATGCTGGTCAGCGTCGTGTGCGTCGTGCCCCGCAAGTGTCCTATGACGGTCCGGGTACGGCTGCCGATGGCCTGCGTACTTCCGATAACCTGGACATGTTCAACGGTGCACCGGATCGTTACGACTGGAAGCTCGAAGGCAAGAAAGAGATGTACATCGCCTCCGACAGCTACAAACTCGACTCGCCAACGCTCAAGTACGACGACATCATCAAGGCCGGTCACATCAACCAGGACTTGGCTCGTTACGAGTTGCGTCGTGTGTGGCATGTGGTTGCAACCCTGAAGGAAGGTCAGCGCCACATCTACGCCAAGCGTGACTTCTACATCGACGAAGACACCTGGCAAGCAGCGGTCATCGATCACTACGACGGTCGCGGACAACTTTGGCGCGTCGCCGAGGCCCATGCCGAGAACTACTACGACAAGCAAGTGCCGTGGTATGCCCTCGAAGCCCTGTATGACCTGCAATCGGGTCGTTACCTGGCGCTGGGCATGAAGAACGAAGAGAAGTCGGCTTATGACTTCGGCTTCACTGCCACCACCAGCGACTTCACCCCGGCCGCCTTGCGTCAGGACGGTGTTCGCTAAGGTGATCTGAGTAGAGGCCGCATCCTCTGAAAACGCCCCGACTGGTTCGGGGCGTTTTTTTTGTTTGTAGACTTTTTGTAGCCATTTGTAGCAACTACCTTCATTCCCTAGCCGTTTACGGCTAGTCTGCGGACATCTGCAACGCCGCCACCCGCAATTCAAACAAGAGCCGGCTATGACTGATTTGTCTACATCCCCAGGTTCTGCAAACGTTGCTGCCGCGACATTCGACGGGCGCTTCTTCCGCCCGCCGCTGCCCGACGGCCATGTGCTGCGTCCACGTTTGTGCGAACGCCTGAGTGCCGGGCTCGGCGGCAGGCTGTTGCTGGTCAGCGCACCGGCAGGATTCGGCAAGAGTTCGTTGGCGGTGGAGTTTTGTCAGGGGCTGCCGGCGCATTGGCGAAGTCTCTGGCTGGGGTTGAGCCCGCGCGACAGTGACCCGGGGCGTTTTCTCGAACGACTGCTGGAAGGTCTTCAGGACTATTTCCCGCATCTGGGCAGGCAATCGCTCGGGCTGTTGAAAATGCGCCAGCGCCATCAGCCGTTCGCGTTCGAAGAATGGCTGGACGGCCTGCTTGACGAACTGGCCGTGCACCTGTCTACAGCGACGCCATTACTGCTGGTGCTGGATGATTACCATCTGGCCCAAGGGCCGGTGCTGGACCGCTGCCTGCAGTTTTTCCTCAATCATCTTCCCGATGGCTTGCTGGTGATGGTCACCAGTCGTCAACGTCCCGACTGGCACCTGGCGCGACTGCGGCTGTCACGGCAACTACTTGAGTTGCATGAACAGGATCTGCGCCTGACCCACGACGAAGCCTTGAGCCTGCTCGACCGGCACAGCAGCTCCTTGCGCGGTGAGGCACTGGAAAACCTGATCCAGCGCAGCGAAGGCTGGGTCGCGGGGTTGCGCTTCTGGCTGCTGGCCGCCTCGGAGGCAGGCACCGATGGCGCGCTGCCGCAATCGTTGCACGGCGGGGAAGGGCTGATCCGCGATTATCTGCTCGAAGAAGTCATCGATTGCCTGCCTGCCGAGGTCCAGTCGTTCCTCTACGACACGGCACCCCAGGAACGCTTTTGCAGCGAACTGTGCGACGCCGTTCGCGACGCCCATGACAGCGGGGAGATCCTGCGCTTTCTGCTTGCCCACCAGGTGTTCCTGGTGCCACTGGACGAGCATGGCCATTGGTATCGTTACCACCACCTGTTTTCCGATCTGTTGCGCACACGGCCTGCTTCCCAGTCGATGGTGCCGGCCGCCAGTCTGCACCTGCGTGCCTGCCGCTGGTTCAATGCCCAGGGACTGCTCGATGAGGCCGTGGAGCAGGCCTTGCGTGCCGGTCACCTGGACGTCGCGGCGAACCTGGTGCAGAACCTCTCCGAAGAGCAACTGCTGGCCGAGCAGAACGTCGGCATGTTGCTGCGCTGGAAAATGGACTTGCCTGACAGTTTGCTGATCAGCACGCCGCGACTGATTGTGCTCTATAGCTGGGCGCTGGGGATGGCTTGTCAACTGGATGCCGCCGAGGAACTGGCCAGCCATTTGAGTCGCTTCCTGCCCGCTCCGTCGGCCACCGCCCAGAAGTCCATGCTGGCTCAATGGTTGGCATTGAGTGGCATCATTGCCCGTGGGCGCGGCAACCGCGAACTGACGCTGCGGTACTGCCGCGAAGCGTTGGAAAGTCTTCCATGCAAGCGTTACGGCCAGCGCCTGATGTGCCTCTCGACCCTGTCCAACCTGGCCATTGCCGACGGTGATTTGTGGCGGGCGCGGGGGCTGAACCGTGAATCGCTGGAGCTGGCGCAACGGGTCGGCAACCCGTTGTTCGAAGCGCTGGCGCACTACGACCGCGCCCGGGTGCTGCAAGCGCGCGGAGAAATCTGTCGGGCGCTGGAGGAGGTCCGTCAGGGGATGCGACGCCTGCAGAGCTTGTCTGCGCAGCGGCTGTATGCAGTTCGAGCCCGGCTGACCTTGTATGAAGGCTTTCTGCTGGCCCTGCGCATGCAGCCGCAGGCGGCGCGGCTGCGATTGCAGGCCGGTTTGAGCGAGGCGCGCGCCTGTCGTGACATCAGCGTACTGATCGGCCATTGTGTGATTGCCAGGCTGGAGGGCAGCAGCGGCGAGTTCGCCAAAGCCTTTGCCGAACTGGCCGAAGCCGAACGGCTGATGCACATCTGGGATGTGCCACCGATCTACTACCTGGCCATGATCACCCTGGTCAAATGTGAGCTCTGGCTGGCCCAGGGGCGTACCGATCTGGCCGAAGCCTGGCTGTCGCGCCTGGGGCAGACCTATAACGGCGAAAACGGGGCGGCACCACCGGAATTCCACCCGCAATTGCCGCTGCATATCGAATTGCAACAAGCCTTGCTCGACGTCATCCTGGGCCAACCGATGCTGGCCGAAGGGCGTTTGAATGCACTGCTTGAACATGGCCAGCAAAGCGGTCGGCAGCTGCTCAGTGTCATGGCGTTGACCCAGAAAGTGGCGTTATTGCTGGGTAGTGGGCGGGAGCCGGAAGCACGCAAGGCACTGGCTCAGGCGCTGGACGCCGCTGGCGGAGGCGTGTTGCAACCCTTTGAGGGCTTGTTGGCCGAGCACCCGGACTGGCTGCGTGGGCAGCTTCAAAGCTGTCCGCCAACCCCCGTTTCCCTGAACCTCAGTGAAAAACTGCCGGCATTGGCTGCTCGTCCCGGACTGGAGTCCTGCGCGGCCGCGGAACAGCTCAGCACGCGGGAAATGGCGGTTCTGCGATTGATCGCCCAAGGCTGTTCGAACCAGGAAATCAGCGATCAGCTGTTTATCTCCCTGCACACGGTCAAGACCCACGCCAGCCACATCAACAGCAAGCTTGGGGTCGAACGGCGCACGCAGGCGGTGGCGCGGGCCAAGGAGCTGGGAGTTTTGGGTTAAGGATTCTTCACGTTACCCATCGTGGCCATTGGCTGGATACTCAAGTGTGCGAAAATCCCTCGTCCCCGTTTATCGAGCAGGCCCTGATGTCCCAGCAATCCACCCTCATCCGCGAAACCTTCCCCGTCGGTCCTTTGCAGTGCAACTGCACGATCATCGGCGATCCGGTGACGAAAAAGGCCATCGTTGTCGATCCGGGTGGCAATCATGAACTGATCCTGGCGCGTCTCGATGCCTTGGGGCTGAAAGTGGTCAGCATCATTCACACCCACGCCCACCTCGATCATTTCCTGGCTTCCGGTCAACTCAAGGAGAAAACCGGCGCGACCCTGCATTTGCACAAGGAAGACCAGTTTCTGTGGGACAACCTGGAAATGCAGTGCCAGATGTTCGGTGTCCCTTACACCCCGGTGCCGTCTCCGGACCGCTGGCTGGCCGATGATGAAGAACTGGCCTGCGGATGTGGCGTGGCGCTGCACACGCCAGGTCATACGCCGGGCTCCATGAGCTTCTGGTTTTCCGAGGCCAAGCTGCTGATTGCCGGTGATACGCTGTTTCGTCGCGGCGTCGGGCGCACGGATTTGTGGGGCGGCGACCAGGCCACCATCGTGCGTTCGATCAAGCAGCGGCTGTACACCCTCGACGAAGACGCGACCGTGGTAACCGGACATGGTCCGGACACCCGTCTGGGCGACGAAATGCGCGAGAACCCCTTTGTTCGGGGCTGATTTGTAACATTCGGAATTTTTACCCGTTAACATGATCCAACGCCCGCAAAGACTGATGCCTTGGTCCGTTGCACCACAGAATGCAAAAAAGTAGGAGCTTTACATGTTCACCACGCGTCGTTTGATTATTCTCGCTACGGCTGTGGCCGTTTTGTCCGGTTGTGCCTCGCCTAACCCATACGGCGGTCAGGGGCAAGCCCAGGGCCAGACGGATAGCGGCTCCGAAGGCATGAGCAAGACCGCGAAATACGGTGGCCTCGGCGCTCTGGCCGGTGCGCTGGCCGGTGCTGCGATCAACCACGATAACCGTGGCAAGGGCGCCCTGATCGGTGCTGCGGTGGTCGGTGCTTCTGCCGCCGGCTACGGCTACTACGCCGATCAACAAGAGAAAAAGCTGCGCGCCAGCATGGCCAACACCGGTGTTGAAGTGCAGCGCCAGGGCGACCAGATCAAACTGATCATGCCGGGCAACATCACGTTCGCGACCGATTCGGCGAATATTGCCTCAGGTTTCTATCAGCCGCTGAACAACCTGGCGGGCTCGCTGAAAGAGTTCAACCAGAACCAGATCGAGATCGTCGGCTATACCGACAGCACCGGCAGTCGCCAGCACAACATGGACCTGTCCCAGCGTCGCGCCCAAAGCGTGGCAACCTACCTGACCTCGCAAGGTGTCAGCGGTGCCAACCTGAGCGCCCGTGGCGCCGGCCCGGATAGCCCGGTTGCCAGCAACGCTGACGTCAATGGCCGTGCGCAGAACCGCCGTGTAGAGGTCAACCTCAAGGCGATTCCTGGCCAGCAGTATGGTGCTCAGCAGTAAGGCTCCGGCCATACCGTAAAAACAAATTGTGGGAGCGAGCCTGCTCGCGAAAGCAGTGTGTCAGACAGCATCAATGTCGACTGGCACACCCTCTTCGCGAGCAGGCTCGCTCCCACATTGCGATCCCTAGTTGGCTTCCTTCACCGCGCTGAGAAATGCGCAGGTCCGTTCCTGCTGTGGATGTTCGAAGATCTGCGCCGGTGTGCCCTGCTCGTGAATCTGACCCTTGTAGAAGAAGCACACACGGTCGGCGAACTCCCGGGCAAACCCCATCTGGTGCGTGACCATCAGCATGGTCAGGTTGTGTTCGGCGCCGAGCTTGCGGATCACGTTGAGCACTTCGCCGCACAGTTCCGGGTCGAGCGCTGAAGTCACTTCGTCGAAGAGCATGACTTTGGGACGCATGGCCAACGCCCGGGCAATGGCCACCCGTTGTTGCTGCCCACCGGACAGCTGTGAAGGGTAATGCCCCAGCTTGCTGCCCAGGCCCACCAGTTCCAAAAGGTCCGCCGCTCGTTCGCGTGCTTCGGCCGGCTTCATGCCCAGCACTTGCACCGGCGCCTCAATGACGTTTTGCAAGGCCGTCATGTGCGGAAACAGGTTGAAGCTCTGGAACACCATGCCGATCTTGCCGCGAACGCGACGGATATGCTTGTCGTTGGCAGGCACCAGCACGCCGTTGCGATTGGGCATGTGCGTCAACAATTCATCCTCGATGCGGATCAATCCGTCATCAATGCCCTCGAGCGTCATCAACACCCGCAGCAGCGTGGATTTTCCCGAGCCGCTGGGGCCGATGATCGCGACTTTTTCGCCTGGAGTGACGTCCAGATTCAAGTGGTCGAGCACCGTGAAACTGCCGTAGCTCTTGGTGACGTCCTGGAAGCTGACAATCGGCTTGACCGGTTTCGATTCATGCATGGCACAGGCCTCTTGCTGATGCAGCGATGTCAGGTTGCCGCGCCGGGAAAGGTCGTTGGAAGTCGAGATAGGAGAAGTCATTAGCGTAGCTCCAGACGCAGTTCGAGGCGCCGTACCAGATAAGCCAAAGCGATGCTCAGGGCGAGGAAAAACAGACCGACCATGGTGATCGGCTCCAGATAACGGAAGTTCTCGGAACCAATGTTCTTGGCTTGTTGCATGATCTCGACCACGGTAATGGCCGACAGCACCGGCGTGTCCTTGAGCATGGCCACCAGGTAATTGCCCAGCGGCGGCAGGATCGGCCGCAGGGCCTGGGGCAGGATTATGTTGCGGTAGGCGCTGTACGGCGCGATGTTCAGTGCCGTAACGGCCTCCCACTGCGCCCGCGGCACGGCGTCGAGGCCACCGCGGTAAACCTCGGCGATGTAGCAGGCGTAATGCACACCGATGCCGATCACCCCCACCTGCATGGCTGTCATGCTCACGCCGAAATTGGGCAGCACGTAATAGAGGAAATACACCTGGATCAACAGCGGCGTGCTGCGGATGAATTCGATCACCCCGGCGATCGACCACGAAAGCCAGAACAGGCGACTGCGTCGGCCGATGGCCAGAAACAATCCCAGCACAATGGCGATCAGGAAACCGAGCAGGGTAATGCCCACGGTGTTCAGCGATGCCCGGAGCAAATCGGGCAGGATCTGCCAGGCATATGTCCAATCGAACAGGGTCATGACAGACCTCCACGCATCCGGCCGCGAGCCAAACGTCGCTCAATGCTGCGCATGCCGAGGTTGATCGCTTGAGCCAGAAGGAAGTACATCGCCAGCGCCAGGCTGAAGATTTCCAGGGTCTGGAAAGTGGCCTGGTCCAGTTGCCGGGCCCGGAAGCTGAGGTCCGACAGGGTGATCAGCGAGACCAGGGAAGTATTTTTCAGCAACTCGATCAGCAGATTGGTGCCCGGTGGAATGGCCGCCAGCAACGCCTGGGGCAGAATGATTCGCCGAAAGCGCTTGTAGCCGCTGAAGTTCAATGCGGTCGCCGCTTCGTACTGACCTTTGGCAACGGAGCTGATCGCACCGCGCATCACCTCCGCGCCGTAAGCACCGATGTGCAGGCCGAGGCCGACAATGGCCACGCTGTAGGGGCTCAGTTCCAGATTGAACGGTGGCAGCGGCAACACGAAAAACAGCCAGAACAATTGCACCAGCAACGACGTGCCGCGGAACACTTCAATGTAGGCGACCGAAAACCAGCTCACCGCTCGCCACGGCGACATGCGCCCGACTGCCGCCAGAATGGCGGCGACGATCGCCAGCAGCGAGCTGAAGAATGTCACCTGGAGTGTCACCCAGGCGCCTTGTACCAAAAGCGGAAGTAATTCACCCATTGTTCACACCTGCGTGGTTCAACATCCGGAGTCAGCAGGGAAATAGGCATCGCGCCGCAGCGCCATGCCCATTCCGGCTATTGAGCGCAGAGCTCGGCAGCCGTTTTGCTGGTCACGTTGGATTTGTCGAAGCCGAAAGGGGCGACCGTCTTGAGGTGCTCTTCGGAGCCCAGCCACTTTTTCAGTTCGGCGTTGACGGCATCTCGCAGGTCCTTGTCTTCCGGGCGGAAGGCGAGGGCGCCGTAACCGGTATGCGACGGGTCATCCTTGAATTCGGTGACCGCTTCGACCTTTTCACCACCCTTGCCGGCCAGGCCTTTCATGGTCAGTTGGGTGCCGACGGCCGCATCTGCACGCCCGGCGCGCACGGCTTGCAACTGCGCGGTGGTGTCGGGCACCTGGAGGATTTGCGCGTCCTTCACGCCAGAGTCTCGCGCGTATTTCAGGTTGACCGTGCCGGCCATGATCGCCAGTTTCACATCCGGGTTCTTGGCGATGTCTTCATAGCTGTGCAGATTCTTCGGGTTGCCTTTGGTGGTCAGGAGGGCGTCGGGCAACTGGTATTGCGGATCGGTGAAGATGACCTGCTTGCAGCGCTCGGGCGTGATGTACATGCCCGCGGCAATCACGTCGAAACGCCCGGCGCGCAGGCCGGGGATCAACGAGCCCCATTCGGTCAGCACACCATCGACTTTCTTGATACCCATTTTTTCAAAGATGAGCTTGGCGATTTCCGGTGATTCACCGGTGACACTGCCATCGGTTTCAGTGAAGGCGAATGGGGTTTCGTTCGCGTAACCAATGCGGATGCTGCTGTTTTTCGTAATGGTTTCCAGCGTCGTGGCGTGGGCACTGGTGGCCAGGCCGAATATCGCGCAAGCCATGAACAGGTGACGCAAGACATGGGGAGTGCGGGGAATGGAATTGCTCATCGATAAAATCTCCTGTTTCTTGTGGACCCGTCGTTGACGGCTCTGTGGTAGGAGGCAGTGTGACAAGAGCAAAGCGTACGAGGGCTGGCCCACCTGTTGAGCGCAAGCGTGGGGAGACAGTTCCGGTACAGATCGATTGATTGTTGTTTGCGGCTGGTTCAGCAGCCTGTGCATCGACCTTGGACCGAGCATACAAAAGCCCTGCGCCACATTGCATTGCACTAGGACAATTGCTTTGCATGGTTTCCCGCGGGATGCTGTCGGCACTGGCAAACACGTGGGTTCGGCGCCGATGGACAAGTGGAAAGCAGCACTGCAAATCGCCCGCAGCGGCGAGTCGAAATACAAGATCCTGGTCCAGGCGATTGCCGACGATATCGAGCAGGGTGTGCTGGCCAATGATCAGCGGCTGCCACCGCAACGTAATGTCGCCGATGCCATGGGCATCAGTGTGCAAACCGTCACCAATGCCTACAAGGAGCTCGAGCGCCAGGGCCTGGTGAGGTGCGAGGTCGGGCGCGGCAGTTTTGTTTCGCGGCGAATGAGCGACCGGGTTGCCACTTATATTCTCGACAGTCCTGAACGGGCGCTGGTGGATTTTTCCATCGCGCGGATCATGCACACCCGTGAGCATGACCAGTTCTGGCGCGAAACCTGCCGCGAACTCAGCACCGAAGAGGATCAGCCCTGGATTCACGCGTTTCGCCCGATTGCCGGTTTCGAGTCGCACCGTGAGGCGGCGATGCACTGGATCGCCCGGCAAGGCCTGCGGGTCGAGCGCGACGACATCCTGATCACCAACGGCGCTGCCCACGGGATTTTTCTGGCGTTGGCATCCCTTGCCGGCCCGGATGATGTGGTGCTTTGCGAAGGGTTGACCGACCACGGTGTGATCGGCAATTCCCAGGTGCTCGGGTTTACCCTCAAGGGTCTGGAGATGGACCGGCATGGCATCGACCCCGAGCATTTCGAGGACATGTGCAGCAACGAACGCATCACCGCGCTGGTCTGTACGCCAAACCTGAACAACCCGACCACCAGCCTGATGCCGGACAGCCGTCGACGGGAAATTGCCGAGATCGCCCGGCGGTTTGGCGTGCACATTATCGAAGACGATGTTTACGGCCCTCTGCTGGACGAGCGCCGGGCGCCGCCGATCAGCCATTATTTGCCGGAACTGTCGTTCTATTGCACCAGCATGACCAAATCGGTGCTCACCGGTTTGCGCGTCGGTTATCTGGTGATGCCAAAGCGGCTGGCGTTGCGCACCGAAAGTATTTTGCGGGTCAACAGCTGGATGGCAACGCCCATGGTCGCGGAGATTGCCACGCGCTGGATTCGCGACGGGCGCGCCGACACCCTGGTGGACCTGCAACGCCAACTCTTGTCCGGACGGCAAGCGATGGTCAGCGAGTACCTGGGCGAGTACTTGCTCGGCCAGCATCCCTATGCGTTGAGTGCCTGGATCGGCATTCCCCCTCATTGGGAAGTCGACAGCCTGGTGCGGGCGCTGCGGCACAAGCACATTGCTGTCACTTCGCCGGATCCGTTTACGGTGCGTGGCACGCCCAGGCCCCGGGCAGTTCGGGTGTGTGTCGGTGCCGAATGCAGCGACGACGAAATGCGCGACGCGCTGATGGGCATGCGTGAAATCTTCGGTCAGTACCCGCAGATCCATGATTTTTGAGCGGGCAATCGGGGCAAAAAAGTTTGTCGACTAAATTGCCCTAGTACATTCATCGCGACAATCCAGCCCTCTTAGACTGCGCCCAATACCTCATCGGGATGCGGTCATGTCAGCGCTACAGCTCAACGATATTTACCTCGCCCGCCAGCGCATCGCAGCACTGGTCCGGTGCACGCCCATGGAACATTCGCCCAGCCTGTCCCGGCGGTTGGGCGTGCCGGTGTATCTCAAGCTCGAATCCCAGCAAATCACCGGCAGCTTCAAGTTGCGCGGCGCGAGCAATGCCGTGGCACAGCTCAGTGCCGAGCAAAGGGCGCGTGGGGTCGTTGCCGCATCGACGGGCAATCATGGGCGGGCGCTGGCCTATGCCGCGTCGCAGCAAAGCGTGAAGGCGACGATTTGTCTATCGCATCTGGTGCCGGGAAATAAAGTTCAGGCCATTCGCGATCTCGGTGCGCAAGTGCGCATCGTCGGCCAGTCCCAGGACGACGCCCAGTGCGAAGCCGAGCGTATTGCCCGCGAGCAGGGCGCCACGCTGCTGCCGCCATTCGATCACCCGGCCATCATCGCCGGGCAGGGCACGCTGGGGCTGGAGATCCTCGAACAACTGCCGGATGTCGCCCAAGTGCTGGTGCCGTTGTCCGGTGGCGGTCTGTTTGCCGGCGTGGCGCTGGCACTCAAAAGCGCCAACCCGCAGATCGTCACTCATGGCGTCAGCATGCAGCGCGGTGCGGCCATGTACGCCAGCCTGGCCGCCGGACATCCTGTGGAAGTCGAAGAACTGCCGACCCTCGCCGACTCCCTCGGCGGCGGTATCGGCCTGGACAACCGTTACACCTTCAACATGACCCGCGACACCTGTGACCACCTGCATTTGCTCAGCGAAACCTCCATCGCCCATGCCTTGCGCCATGCCTATCGCGAGGAGCGCCTGGTGCTCGAAGGCGCGGCGGCGGTGGGGATTGGCGCTTTGCTTGATGGCTTGATCGAACCGCACGGACCGATCGTGGTGGTGGTCAGCGGTCGCAATGTCGAAGTCGATCAGCATCTGCGTGTGCTGGCCGGCGCGGATGCGTGAACTCAAACAGAAATCAGACTGGAGCGCCGCGTTGATGAGTGAAATCACCCTGTTGAGCGAAGCGGATCTGCGAGCCTGCGTGGCCCTTGATCTGCCGAGTATCGAAGCCATCGAGCAAGCCTTCGTGCTGCTGGCCACCGCCGCCGTGGCCATGCCGCCGATCCTGCGTCTGGACATCCCCGAGCATAACGGCGAAGTGGACGTGAAGACGGCGTATCTGCCCGGATTGGAGCGCTTCGCGATCAAGGTCAGCCCGGGATTTTTCGATAACCCGAAACTGGGCCTGCCGAGCCTCAATGGCATGATGATGCTGTTGTCGGCACGCACCGGTCTGCTCGATGCCTTGTTGCTGGATAACGGCTACCTGACGGCCGTGCGCACGGCGGCAGCCGGAGCGGTGGCGGCGCGGGCATTGTCGCGGGCCGACAGTCGCAGCGTGGCGCTGATCGGAGCCGGCGAGCAGGCGGCGTTGCAGCTTCAGGCCTTGCGACTGGTGCGGCCGATCGACAGCGTGCGGGTCTGGGCCCGGGACTACGCCAAGGCCGAAACCTTCAGTGTCGAACTGGCGCGTGACAGCGGTCTGGCGGTCAGGCCGTGCGCGAGCATCGACGAGGCCATGGCTGACGTGGACATCGCCATCACCTGCACGCCGAGCCGCGAGCCGTTGATTGAAGTGCGGCATTTGCAACCGGGCCTGCACATCACGGCCATGGGTTCGGATGCCGAACACAAAAACGAAATTGCCCCCAAGGCGCTGGCACAGGTCGATTGCTACGTGGCGGATCGCTTGAGCCAGACCCGCATCCTCGGCGAATTGCATCACGCCCTTGCAGCCGGTGTCATCCGCGACAAGTCCGACTTCGCAGAGTTGGGGCAGGTGCTGGCCGGGCAGCGCCCCGGTCGCACAAACGAAATGCAAATCACCTTGTGCGACCTCACCGGCACCGGTGCCCAGGACACGGCCATGGCCAACCTGGCATTCGAGCGCGCGCGTTCGGCTGGCAAGGGTTTTCAGTTCGGCAGTTAACCGGTTTTTTCATCCGCGTGTCATTTATCAGAGGGCAGGAGCATGTCTCAGATAGTCGTCAATCTCCCGTTCGAACGGGGGGAATATGCCCAGCGTCTGGCCAAGGTTCGAGCGGCCATGCAAACGCAGGGTATCGAGCTATTACTGGTCACCGATCCGTCGAACATGGCCTGGCTGACCGGCTACGACGGTTGGTCGTTTTATGTCCATCAGTGCGTGCTGCTGGCGCTCGACGGCGAGCCCGTGTGGTTCGGTCGCGGGCAGGATGCCAACGGCGCCAAGCGCACGGTGTTCATGCAGCAGGAAAATATCGTCGGTTATCCGGACATCTACGTGCAGTCCCGGGAACGTCACCCGATGGATTACCTGTCGCGGGAAGTCATCAGCGCCCGCGGTTGGGACGCGCTGACCATCGGCGTGGAAATGGACAACTATTACTTCAGCGCCGCCGCTTACCTGTCGCTGAAAAACAACCTGCCGAATGCCACTTTGGTGGACGCGGTCGGTTTGGTGAACTGGCAACGGGCGATCAAGTCGCCGCAGGAAATCGCCTACATGCGCATCGCCGCGCGCATCGTTGAAAAAATGCACGGGCGGATCCTCGAGCGGATCGAGCCAGGCATGCGCAAGAATGAATTGGTGGCCGAGATCTACAGCAGCGGCATCCTCGGCGCCGACGGGCATGGCGGTGATTATCCGGCCATCGTGCCTCTGCTGCCCACCGGTGCCGATGCCAGCGCGCCGCACCTGACCTGGGATGATACGCCGTTCGAAAAGGGCGCCGGCACCTTCTTTGAAATCGCCGGTTGCTACAAGCGTTACCACTGCCCGTTGTCGCGCACCATTTACCTGGGCAAACCGCCGCAGCATTTTCTCGACGGTGAAAATGCCGTGGTCGAAGGCATCGCCGCCGGGCTTGAGGCGGCCAAACCGGGCAACACCACCGGCGACATCGCAGTGGCATTCTTCAAGGTGCTGGAGAAATTCGGCATCCACAAGGACAGCCGTTGCGGCTACCCGATCGGCATCAGTTATCCACCGGATTGGGGCGAGCGCACCATGAGCCTGCGTCCCGGCGACACCAGCGTGTTGCAACCGGGCATGACCTTCCACTTCATGCCGGGCCTGTGGATGGACGACTGGGGGCTGGAGATCACCGAGAGCATTCTGATCACCGAAACCGGCGTCGAAACCCTGTGCAACGTGCCACGCCAACTGTTCGTGAAGGATTGAACCATGAGCGAATTGCCTGACAACCCGATCAGCGCCACGGTGGATTTCACCCGTGAAGGCGTGCAGCACGGCTTTCTCAAACTGCCGTATTCCCGGGACGACTCGGCCTGGGGGGCGGTGATGATTCCGCTTACGGTGATTCAACGCGGCAAAGGGCCGACCGCGCTGCTCACCGGTGGCAACCATGGCGACGAATACGAAGGGCCGGTGGCGCTGAGCAAGCTGGCCCAGGGGCTGAGCGCCGCCGAGGTCAGTGGGCGGGTGATAATCGTGCCGTTCATGAACACCCCGGCGTTCCATGCCGGGCGGCGCACGTCACCGATCGACAAAGGTAATCTCAACCGCAGTTTTCCCGGCAAGCCGGACGGCACGGTGACCGAGAAAATCGCCGATTACTTCACGCGTACCTTGCTGCCATTGGCCGACATCGTGCTGGACATTCACTCCGGCGGTCGCACCCTGGATTTTCTGCCATTCGCCGCTTGTCATGTGCTGCCGGATAAACGGCAGCAGGCGCAATGCGAGGCCGGGATGCGTGCCTTCAATGCGCCGTACAGCATGCGCATGCTGGAGCTCGACGCCGGGGCGATGTATGACACCGCCGCCGAACGCCAGGGCAAAGTCTTCGTTACCACCGAACTGGGCGGCGGCGGCTCTTCCAACGCACGCAGCGTGGCGATTGCCGAACGCGGCGTGCGAAATCTGCTGGTGCATGCCGGGATCCTTGAAGGCGAGGTACAACTCGCACCGTCGATCATGCTCGACATGCCCGACGGCGATTGCTTCATCGCCAGCGAGCACGACGGCCTGCTGGAAATGTGCCGTGATCTGGGGGACAACGTGAAGCAAGGTGAAGTGATTGCCCGTGTCTACGATGCCACCCGCAGCGGTGTGGCGCCGATGGAATACCGTGCAGCGCGCAGCGGTCTGCTGGCGGCGCGGCATTTTCCGGGACTGGTGCGGTGTGGCGATACCATTGCGGTAATCGCCGACGTGTTGACCTGACATCAATCCCACAGGGTCTCCTAAATATTCACGAGATCGTCACCCATGCACAAACTCGATCGCTATGACCTGAAAATCCTGCGAATCCTCGCTGAAGACGGGCGTATCACCAAATCGAGCCTGGCCGAGGCGATCAACCTGTCGGTAACGCCTGCGTGGGAGCGGGTGCGCAAACTCGAAAGCCAGGGCTTGATCAAGGGCTACCGCGCGCAGATCGACTGGAATGCGGTGTTCAAAAGCCAGCAGGTGCTGGTGGAAATCACCTTGGCCCGACACACCGCACAGGATATGCGGCGTTTCGAACAGCGCATGAACGAGGCTGCCGAAGTGGCGTTCTGTTACGCCACCGGTGGCGGTGTCGATTACATGGCAATGATCCAGGCACCGGACATTGACCATTACCAGCGCTTCATCGACCAGTTGTTGCTCGACGATCTGGGTATCGAACGCTACTTCACCTACATCGTCACCAAGACAATCAAGACCGGCGGCGCCTTGCCCGCTGAGCTATCTCAAGATTCCTGAACGCACCGCAAATCCAAATGTGGGAGCGAGCCTGCTCGCGAAAGCGGTGTAACAGTCAGCTTGGATGTTGAATGTTGTGGCCTCTTCGCGAGCAGGCTCGCTCCCACAGTGTTTTTGCTTCAACCGCAAAAATCCGCTGTTCACCCCCGCTCAATCAGAAAAAACCACCTGTCGCACCCCGTTCAAACGCCAAATCCTCAACGCCCGGCTGCCCTAGCATGGTTCCACGCACACGGATTGGAGTGAACGCCATGACCTACAAACATCCACTGCTGTTCAAAGCACTTTGCTACGTTGATGGCCATTGGGTCCACAGCGACAGCGGTCACAGTATCGCCGTGCATAACCCAGCCGATCAAAAACTGATCGGCCATGTGCCGATGCTCGATCAGCCGCAAATTGTCGCGGCCGTCGACGCCGCGCACCGCGCGTTTACCGGCTGGCGCGAACAAAGCCTGGAGGCGCGCGGGGTAATTTTGCGGCGCTGGGCGGCATTGATTCTTGAGCATCAGGAAGACCTGGCGCGGATTCTCAGCCTGGAGCAGGGCAAGTCCCTGGCCGAGTCCCGCGGTGAAATCGCCTACGCGGCCAGCTTCATTCCCTGGTTCGCCGAGGAGGCGCGGCGCCTTTATGGGCAGAACATTCCCAGCCACATACCCGGCGCGCACCTGGGCACAGTCAAGGAGCCGGTCGGCGTCTGTGCGCTGCTGACCCCGTGGAATTTTCCCAGCGCCATGATCACCCGCAAAGCGGCCGCCGCCTTGGCAGCCGGTTGTACCGTGGTGATCAAGCCCGCGCATGAAACGCCGTACTCGGCGTTTGCCCTGGCGCAACTGGCGGAGGAGGCGGGTTTCCCGGCCGGCGTGTTCAACGTGGTGCTGGGCGAGCCGCAAATGACCATGCAAACCCTGGTGCAGGACAGTCGCGTGCGCTCGGTGAGTTTCACCGGCTCGACCCGCGTGGGTAAGTTGGTGCTGCAAGCGGCAGCGGCGGACGTGAAGAAGGTTTCGCTGGAACTGGGCGGCAACGCACCCTTCATTGTCTGCGCCGATGCCGATCTTGAGCTGGCGGTAAAAGTCGCGGTCGCCGCCAAGTTCCAGACCTCCGGCCAGGATTGCTGCGCGGCCAACCGCATCATGGTCGATCGCACGATCTATCCGGAGTTTCTCAAGCGCTTTGCCGCCGCCGTGCGTGAGTTAAAGGTCGGTCCGGCCATGGTCGGCGACCGCGAACAACAGGTCGATATCGGCCCGTTGATGCATCAGGCCGCCTTCGATGTCACCGCCGAGCGCGTGGCTGATGCCTTGCAACTAGGGGCGCAACGGCTGGTGGGAGGCGAAGCCCATGCGCTCGGCGGCCTGTTCTATCAGCCGACGGTGCTGGCCGACGTCACGCCGCAAATGCGCATCTACCGTGAAGAAAACTTCGCACCGATTGCCGGGGTGATGCCGTTCGACACCCTCGAGCAGGCCGTCGAGATGGCCAACGACACCGAATACGGTCTGGCCGCCTACATTTGTTCCAATCGCCTGGACCTGATCTACCCGCTGATTCGCCGTCTCGACCACTCGATGGTTGCGGTCAACGGCGTCAAGTTCACCGGCCATCCGATTCCGTTCGGTGGCATGAAAGCCTCGGGGCTGGGCCGTGAAGGCGGCACCGAGGGCTTCGAAGCCTTTGTCGAAACCAAATACTTCTGCCTGCACCATCAAGGCCAGTTCTGAGGAGATCTACCATGAGCCAAGAATTCGACACCCTGTTCGAGCAAGACCGTGCGCATTTCATGCACCCATCGACCCACGCCCATGACCACGCCAGCGGAGCACTCAAGGGGCGCATCATCAAGGGCGCATCGGGCATCCGCATTCGCGACCACGAAGGCCGCGAATTCATCGACGCCTTCGCTGGCCTGTACTGCGTGAACATCGGCTATGGTCGCACCGAAGTCGCTGATGCGATCTACAAGCAAGCCAAGGAACTGGCCTATTACCATACCTACATGGGGCATTCGACTGAAGCGATCATCGAACTGTCGAGTCGCATTATCGACTGGGCACCGCAAGGCATGAAGAAGGTCTACTACGGCCTCTCCGGTTCTGACGCCAACGAAACCCAGATCAAGCTGGTGCGCTACTACAACAACGTACTGGGTCGTCCACAGAAAAAGAAAATCATCTCCCGGGACCGCGGTTATCACGGCTCAGGCATCATGACCGGCAGCCTGACCGGCCTGCCAAGTTTCCATCAACATTTCGACCTGCCGGCCGAAGGCATCAAGCACACCGTGTGCCCCCACTGGTATCGCAAGGCGCCGACCGGCATGGACGAGGCCGAGTTCGTGCGTTACTGCGCCGACGAACTGGAGAAAATGATCCTCGCCGAAGGCCCTGACACCGTAGCGGCGTTTATCGGCGAGCCGTTGATGGGGACGGGCGGCATCATCGTGCCGCCAGCGGGTTACTGGGCTGCCATTCAAGCCGTGCTGAATAAATACGATGTGTTGCTGATCGCCGACGAAGTGGTCTGCGCTTTTGGTCGCCTCGGCTCGAAGATGGGCAGTCAACGATACGGCATGCGCCCGGACTTGATTACCACCGCCAAAGGCCTGACCAGTGCCTATGCACCATTGTCGGCAGTGATCGTCGGCGAAAAAGTCTGGGATGTCATCGAAAAGGCGTCCGAATCCCAAGGTGCCATGGGCCATGGCTGGACTTATTCCGGACACCCGATCTGTGCCGCGGCGGCGCTGGCCAACCTCGATATTCTGGAACGGGAAAACCTCACGGCCAATGCCGAGAAGGTCGGCGGCTATCTCAACCGTCGGTTGCGCGAAACCCTGGAAGGGCATCCGCTGGTAGGCGAAGTGCGCGGCGACGGCATGCTCGCGGCGGTTGAGTTCATGGCCGATCGTGAACAACGCACGCCGTTCGATGCGGCACTGAAGGTGGGCCCGAAAGTTTCGGCGGCTTGCCTTGAGCGCGGCATGATCGCCCGGGCGATGCCCCATGGCGACATTCTTGGCTTCGCGCCGCCGCTGGTTCTCACCGAGGCAGAGGCGGAGCTGATTGTTGGCATCACCAAAGGTGCGATTGATCAGGTGGCCAGTGAGGTGCTTGGCTAACCCCCGCCACAACGGCCACCTGTAGGAGCTGCCGCAGGCTGCGATCCCTTGATCTTGCTTCTGAAAATCAAAGATCGCAGCCTCGTTGCACTCGACAGCGCCTACAATGAGTCGTCAGAAATAAAAAAGCCCCCGGACAACCGCTTGTCCGGGGGCTTTTTGCTATGCGCGAAAGCTGCTTACTTCTTCAGGCCGTAATGCTCATCGAGCATGCCCGGCGAGTTCGGGGTTTTCGGTGCGTAGTCGCGTGGCGGCTCCTGATTGCGTGGCGGCGTCAGGCGTTCCCGTGGAGCCTGCGCTGCGTCGGCATGCAGGGAGGCCAGCAGGCGTTGGCGAGTCTGTTCGTCCAGGGCCAGGCGGTTGGCACCCTCGGCGAGATGGTCCTGCACTTCCTGATAGCTCTGAGTCAGCTTCTTGACCAGTGTCGCTGTGCTGTTGAAGTGGGTCACCACCTCGTTCTGATAACTGTCGAAACGTTCCTGAATATCGTCCAGCTGACGCTGCGTGCGGTTAGGCGCGGCATTCGGCGCAAGGCGAGCGATCAGAAACCCAATGGCGACACCCACAACCAGGGCAAGAGTCGGTAACAACCAAACTAAGAGCGAGTGTTCCACGAGTCCTTCCTCTATAAACGGCTTTGCTTTACGTTAACGGCTCGAACCTGCGCTGTATACCGCGATTCACTCGCGATAGACAGCCACAGACAATTTGCTAGACGAGTCGACCTTATTCGAGGTCACGGAGTTCCTTCCTTGCTTATGCGTGAAACCCCTGTAGTGATTGACGGCCCGGTCGGTCAACTGGAAGCACTGTACCTGGACAACGAGCAGCCGCGTGGCCTGGCGCTGATCTGCCATCCAAACCCGGTGCAGGGCGGCACCATGCTCAACAAAGTGGTCTCGACCCTGCAGCGCACCGCGCGTGATGCCGGTCTGATCACCTTGCGCTTCAACTACCGTGGTGTCGGTGCCAGCGAAGGCACCCACGACATGGGCACTGGTGAAGTCGATGATGCCCAGGCTGTCGCCGAATGGTTTCGCGCCAGACACCCGGAATTGCCGCTGACCCTGTTCGGTTTCTCCTTCGGTGGATTTGTTGCAGCAAGTCTCGGCGGGCGCCTTGAGGCCAGGGGCGAGCAGCTCAAGCACCTGTTCATGGTCGCGCCAGCGGTCATGCGCCTCGGCGACCAGGATCAACTGCCGCAGCACGGCGAACTGACCCTGATTCAGCCGGAAACCGACGAAGTGATCGATCCGCAAGTCGTTTACCAATGGTCCGACAAGCTCGAACGTCCCCATGAGCTGCTGAAAGTGGCAGAATGCGGACACTTTTTTCATGGCAAGCTGACCGATCTCAAGGATCTGATCCTGCCGCGTCTCTCGAATTGATTGCAGTCTGACAAGCGATTACCCATGACGACTCGTACCCGTATCCTCACCGGCATCACCACCACCGGCACGCCGCATCTGGGCAACTATGCTGGCGCCATCCGGCCGGCGATCGTCGCCAGCCGTGACAGCAATGCCGATTCGTTCTACTTCCTGGCCGACTATCACGCCCTGATCAAGTGCGATGACCCGCTGCGCATCCAGCGCTCGCGTCTGGAAATCGCCGCGACCTGGCTGGCCGGTGGCCTGGATGTCGACCGCGTGACCTTCTACCGCCAGTCCGACATCCCGGAAATCCCCGAACTGACCTGGCTGCTGACTTGCGTTGCGGCCAAGGGCTTGCTCAATCGCGCTCACGCCTACAAGGCTTCGGTGGACAAGAACGTCGAGACCGGCGAAGACCCGGATGCCGGTATCACCATGGGCCTGTACAGCTACCCGGTGCTGATGGCCGCGGACATCCTGATGTTCAACGCGCACAAGGTGCCGGTCGGTCGTGACCAGATCCAGCACGTGGAAATGGCGCGGGACATCGGTCAGCGCTTCAACCACCTGTTTGGCCAGGGCAAAGAGTTCTTCACCATGCCCGAGGCGTTGATCGAAGAGAGCGTCGCCACGTTGCCGGGCCTGGATGGTCGCAAGATGTCGAAGAGCTACGACAACACCATCCCGCTGTTCAGCAGCGCCAAAGAGATGAAGGACGCGATTTCGCGGATCGTCACCGACTCCCGCGCGCCGGGCGAAGCCAAGGATCCGGACAATTCGCACCTGTTCACCTTGTTCAAGGCGTTCGCCACCCCGGCGCAGTCCGACGAGTTCCGCAGCGAACTGTTGCAGGGTCTGGGTTGGGGCGAGGCGAAGAATCGTCTGTTCCAGCTACTGGACAACGAATTGGGCGAGTCCCGCGAGCGTTATAACCTGTTGATCGAGCGCCCGGCGGATCTGGAAGACATCCTGCAACACGGCGCGAAAAAGGCCCGAGCGGTAGCGACACCTTTCCTCAACGAACTGCGTGAAGCGGTGGGCCTGCGCTCATTCGTTGCCCAGACGCAAGTGGCGGCGACCACCAGGAAGAAAGCTGCAAAAGCTGCACGTTTTGTCAGCTTCCGCGAAGACGACGGCAGTTTCCGCTTCCGTCTGCTGGCCGCCGATGGTGAGCAATTGCTGCTGTCGCGCAACTTCGCCGACGGCAAGACCGCAGGTCAAGTGACCAAGCAGTTGCAATCAGGACAGGCATTGGACGTGCGCAGTGAAGCACAGTGCTTCAACGTCTGGCTCGAAGGTCAGTGCGTTGCCGACAGCCCGACCTTCGCCGACAGCGCCGCACGCGACGCGGCCATCGAGGCCTTGCGCATTGCCCTGACACCGATTCAGGAATAATCAACGGCTCGGCCCGACCAAGGGCCGATTGCCATTCCTCCGGGCCGTCGCTACAGTGTCGGCCCGTTTTTGTTGCCTTGCTAACGAATTATGACGCCCCTAGAACGATATCAAGCTGATCTGAAACGCCCGGAATTCTTCCATGATGCCGCACAGGAAACCGCCGTGCGTCATTTGCAGCGCCTGTACGACGACCTGGTCGCGGCCGAGCAAAACAAGCCGAGCCTGCTGGGCAAGTTGTTTGGCAAGAAGGATCAGACCCCGGTCAAGGGCCTGTATTTCTGGGGCGGCGTAGGTCGCGGCAAGACTTACCTGGTGGACACCTTCTTCGAAGCGCTGCCCTTCAAGGAAAAGACCCGTACGCACTTCCACCGCTTCATGAAGCGCGTGCACGAAGAGATGAAAACCCTGGGCGGCGAGAAAAACCCGCTGACCATCATTGCCAAGCGCTTCGCCACTGAAGCCCGGGTCATCTGCTTCGATGAATTCTTCGTTTCCGACATCACCGACGCCATGATCCTCGGCACCCTGATGGAAGAACTGTTCAAGAACGGCGTGACCCTGGTCGCCACCTCGAACATCGTGCCGGACGGCCTGTACAAGGACGGCCTGCAGCGCGCGCGCTTCCTGCCGGCCATTGCGCTGATCAAGCAGCATACCGAGATCGTCAACGTCGACAGCGGCGTCGACTATCGACTGCGTCACCTGGAACAAGCCGAGCTGTTCCACTATCCGCTCGACGAAGCCGCCAACGAAAGCCTGCGCAAGAGCTTCCGTGCGCTGACGCCGGAATGCACGGCAGCGGTCGAAGATGACGTGCTGATGATCGAAAATCGTGAAATTCGCGCCCTGCGCACCTGCGATGACGTGGCCTGGTTCAACTTCCGCGAACTGTGCGACGGCCCGCGCAGCCAGAACGACTACATCGAGCTGGGCAAGATCTTCCACGCTGTGTTGCTCAGCGATGTCGAGCAGATGAGCGTCACCACCGACGACATCGCCCGACGCTTCATCAACATGGTCGATGAGTTCTACGACCGCAACGTGAAGCTGATCATTTCTGCCGAAGTCGAGCTCAAGGATCTGTACACCGGCGGTCGCCTGAATTTCGAATTCCAGCGTACCCTGAGTCGTCTGTTGGAAATGCAATCCCACGAATTCCTGGCCCGGGCGCACAAGCCGTAGGACGATTCGGAAAATAAAAAAGGCCTGCAAATGCAGGCCTTTTTTGTCAGCGCAATTCCTCCGCCCACAGGTTTGTACATTGTTTTGAAGTCAAATGTCTTCGTTGAGATACTGCGCAAGCTCGTGTTGCCGTTGGCAACCAAGCAGCAGCCAAAGCAGAATCCTGGCTTTTCGCGGACATAGAAAACCCGCCATTGATGCCCCCTTGCGGATCAAGTCCATTTCACCACCGCCAAAACCGTAAGAGGCACGTGCGGTGGAGCCGGAGCCGGTTCGGGTCGCAATGATCACGGGGATTCGTTCGGCAATATGCTCAATCATTGTCGCCCAGCGCTGCGAGATGTGGCCGGCGCCGAAACCGCCGATCACCAGCCCGTCGTAATCGAGTGCGAGAATGTTTTCCAGTAGCAGGGTGTCGGCCGAAAGTGAGGCCTCAAGCAGCGCAACCTTCTGTGTGGTCTGTTGCGGCAGCGGTAACAACGTGCGTGGCCCTGGCGGGCGCAGGTAGCGAACACGGTCTTCCAACAGTAGGCCTGCGGGCCCCACGACCGGAGAGGAAAACGCCTGCAATGCCAGCGAATCGGTTTTGCGTACGCTGCACGCTTGATGAATCTGTCCGTTCATCACGACCTGGACACCGCGCTGCCGGCTGTTCTGCGCCAAGGCAACGCGACATGCATCCAGCATATTGGCCGGTCCATCGGCACCTGGTTGCGCTGCTGAACGCATTGCACCGGTCAGCACCAAGGGGGTGTCGTAGGGCCACAGGTAATCCAAAAACACCGCGGCCTCTTCGAGGGTGTCGGTGCCCTGGGTTATCACGACCCCAACGGCGCCCTGTTTGACCTGAAACTCAGCCCAGGACAATACGTTCAGCAAAAACTCGAAATCCAGGGAGGCACTGGGCAGCAGGCCGAGGGTCTCGACGGTGACTCCGGCCAGTGTCGTCAGTTCCGGTATGGAAGTCAGCAGGGCTTCGCCGCTGACGGTCGGGATGACGCCTTCACCGGCATTGCTCGCTTGCATGCTTACCGTGCCGCCAAGTGCCGCGATGGACAGTTTGGGCAGGTCCATGGGATACCTCGCTTGATTGTAATGAAAAGTGGCTGTATCCGCTTTTGAGGCCGCGATACAGCCGAATGGCTGGGGCATTAATCAGCGATCAGAAAACCGATCAGCGGCACGATCAGCAGTGTACTGATGGCCATCGACAGTACATTGGCGATGTAGGCGTGCATGTCGGCCGGTAATTTCCTGGCAATCACGCAGGCTAGCGGTGGTGCGAGCAAAGCCCCCAGCAGTGCACTCGAGACGATAATCTGCCAGCTGCCGCCATAGGCCAGGATCGCCGCGGGCACCACTGAAACCAGCGGGATGTAAGTGGGATACCAGCCGCGCAGCATCCATTGTTTACGCCAGATCAGCACGCCGATGGCCGAGGCCAATGCCTGCGCGCCAATGATGTGCAGCAACAGGCCCGATCCGTACGCGGGGCTTGAAGGGTTCAAGCTGTACGCCAGCAATGCACCCAGTATCAGGCCAAGGCTGGCCAGCTCATTGCCGAAGAACGGTGCTTCGGAAAAGTCCGCCAGAATCCGACGCAGGCTCCAGATGACGCCATAATCGGGAGCCTTGGCGGGGGCGATCGAGGCGGGTGGCGTTTGCGACGACCTGGATTTCACCAGGTTCGGCCAATAGCGGCAAAACAGAAACGCCAGGACACTGGCAACCGCCATGCCCAGCACATTGCCAATCACTGCAGGCAAGGCCAACGGTTGGCACACGTAGTTGACGATCAGCAGGCACATTGGTGTGACGAGTACGGCGCCCATGAGTGCGCCGTTGATCGTGACCCTCCAGCCTCCGCCAAACATCAGCACCATCGCCGCTGGCAGCGAGACGAATGCAACGAATGTGGGTTGCCAGGTTGTGGCTGTCACCGTCCAGCCCCACAGCAGATTGCTCAGCAGCAGCCCGAGCAACGAACTGGTGACCAGCCAGGGCCAAAGTCCCGTTCCATAGGAGATGGCAAACCCTTGCCAGGATTTCCCCGTTCGATTCGCCCAGTAAGCCAGATAAGCGCCCGCCAGCAGGCCGATCGAGGCGAACTCGTGCTTGTAGAAAGCCACCTCGCTGATGTCGCCTAACACCCAGCGCAACCAGGCACTCGGTTCGGGTAGCAGCGATACCATGTCGCCGTACCCGGGCCAATGCGCTCCCCAGAAAGTCCGGTTGCTGAAAGAAAGCCAGACGATCAGCAGTGTCGCGCCGATCATTAGCAGGACGACGGCTGTATCAATCGGTGATTTGCGCGATTGTTGGTTTTTGTCGGTTGTAACTTCCATGGGATAGGCCTCCTGATCAACGTGGGAGGCAAGGGTGTTGGGTGTAGCCGAGCATCTGATCGTAAAGATCGGCTCGGCGATCGCGATGCAGATCGTTCAGGTTGTTCCAGATGGGCGCACTGCGGGAGCTGGTCAGGTCAACATCGGCAAACAGGATTTCCTGCCTGTCTGCCGAAGCCACGGCGCCAATCGGCCAGCCGTTGGTTCCGGCAATCAACGAGCAACCCAGGTAGCGCGCGCCGCGCTCCTCGCCAATCCGGCTGGCGGCAGCGATAAACACGTTGTTGACGTGAGCGGCGGTCATCGTCAGATACGACGCCATGCACTTACCGGCATCGTCGAACAGCGGCGGCGGTGTCCAGACCCAGTTGTTCAGGCTGCAAATGATGTCTGCGCCTTGCTGGGCGAGGATCCGTGGCACCTCCGGAAACCAGATGTCCCAGCAGATCAATAGCCCGATGCGGCCGATCGGTGTGTCGAAAACCGGGAAACCCAGGTCGCCGGGGGTGAACCAGAGCTTCTCCAGATTCCACAAATGGGCTTTGCGGTACTTGCCGATAAATCCGTCTGGTCCCACCAGAACGCCGGTGTTGAAGAGTCGCATGCCGTCGCGTTCGGCCAGACCGGCCACGAGGTAAACGTTGTGTTCGCGGGCGAAGTCGATCCAGCACTGCACGCTTGGCCCGTCGGGAACCGCTTCGGCATGGGCGAAGGCATCCTGTCGATTGCTGAAGAAATAGCCGGTATTGGAAAGCTCGGGCAGAACGATGAGATTCGCACCGCCGTTTACCGCTTCAAGCGCCAACTCCAGGCTGCGACGCAGATTACCTACACATTTCTCGATTCCGACTTGTGGATCAAATTGCACGACTGCTACACGAACAGGGCTTGTTGGCTCAGTCATTCCGTCGTTCCTCTTTTTATTGTTTTTCAAACTGTTAAATGGCGTGTGTATAAGAGGGGAATCAGGAATGGGGTGTAAGTCAGCTATTTCCGTTTAGGTCGTAGTCCTTGTCCGAAAATGGATCAGAGTGATGTTTGATGGCAGTGGGTAGCCGGCGCGAGAGGTAGAGCCATGTATTGCGTGCATGGCTCTGGAACGGGGATGTGATCAGATTTTGACTTGGTAGTGCGGGTAGTCGCTCAAGGAAAATCCGCCATTGAAGGTCGCGGCAGTTTTGTTGCAGATATGAATCACTGCATCGACAGCACCGCGAAAACATGGCTCCGTCCAACCTGCATCGACGGAAAATGACTCGCCGGACAAATACAAGCCTGATATATGAGCAAGGTCCCGGTTGTACTTCATCAGGCCGACGGCATCGTAGTAGGTACCCGGTCGGTAAAGCTTGGCACAGCCCAGAGCATTTTTATCAGTGATCCAACGCTGAACCACAGCTTGATCGATGCTGATGTAGGGAGAGATCTTTTCCTGGACGTTGGCAGAGTTCATGAGTATGCGATCCAGCTCTTCGGCGCATTTTGATACCAACTCTTTATCGCTGAGTGAGGCGAGCTTGGTTGCGTCATCTTCCCAGGTATAACTCAGCAGGATGCAGTCATAGCTGTAATTGTCGTTGTATCGGTAGGTATAGACATCGTGGATAAAACTGTCGGTTACGATGGCTTGCGGGATGTTTTTGCTTTTCGAGAGAAATGATTTTTTCAGCGGTGCAAACACTTTGCAGCTGGTTTCCCAGTGTGCGGTTTTGTAGGCGTTAATCGTCTCGAAAGGCAGCATCTCCCGGGTGAAATTTTCGAGCTTGATTCGAGTTTCAATCAGCCAGGAGGGTAGTGTCATGATGACCGAGTCAAAGTCATCAAATTGCTCCTGGATTTGCTCGGGTTGACTGTGTTTCCAGTTGTAATGGACACGTATTTTTTGATTGGTCAGCTTTTCCAGTTTTGTGACGGATGAGTCGGTGAGAAGCCCATTGCTTCTTTCGAGGCAATGTTCGTAGAAGGACTTTCCGGTTTCGTCGGTTTTCACAAACAGCAGGCATTCGTCCAGCGCGGCGAGGCCGATGTAGCGGGGCCTGTCGAAACTCTGCCCCATTGAGTCAAAAACGGCTTCGCTATTCAGGTAGGGCGAATCCAGTGGATCGCCGTTTGAGTCCACTCGACCATGGATCAGTTGCAATTGGCTGCTGAAACCGAAAATCGCGGTACGCAGAGGGTAGAGGCAGCAGACGTCGTAAAAAGCTCCCCAGCTACCGTCGCCTATACCTATCGCGTAAAAAATTGCGGACTCTTGCGCAGACATTCCCATTCCGCCGAAATCCCCGGTTGAGTGGCCATCCCAAGCTTCCAGTGCTGGCATGCTGACCAGGTCGCGGAACGAGACGCTCTCGTATTTTTCAACGATTGAAGCCCAAATGGCTTCCCATCCCTGGCTCGCATAGAGCTCAGCAACGTGGCGGGTCATGCGATCGGCAAAGGCCTTCCACTTGGAATAAACCTTTTGCAATTCATCACCGGGAGGCGGTGTGACGCCGTCTTTGTTTTTCCATATCAACATTTGCGGCGCCGATCCGCCGCCCATGCTGCCCTCCCGGAGATAGATGCCTGTCGAGTTAACCCATTGGCTACCGGGGTTGGCGAAGTCTGAAAACGCCAATTCAAATTGATTGGCGTAGTAAGCCATCAGCGACCGACCCTCTGTCGGTGGCTCATCCGCCCGGTTGAAAAAGGGCATGCGCATGGCGCCCATTTCAAATGGTGTATGGCTTGCTGCCGAGTTTCGGCTACCGGGAACGGTCAGATGCCTGCCGCCGATGCGTCTGGATTGTTCAATGAGGGTGATATGGGTAAAGCCGCAGCGATAGAGTTCTCTGGCGGCGGTCAGGCCTGTGACACCGGCGCCGATGATGCAGATTTTATGTTGCGGGTCAGTTGCCCTGGCGATGCCGTTTTCCTGTTCTACCAGGGCACGATAGTCAAAGCACAAATCCGGCGGATTGGGAAATCGAGCCGCCCATTTGTTTTTAGCCGAACGCTTTGTTCGGGTGGCCTCCTTGGCGATGTATGAAGGGTAGTTGTAGCTTGATCCGATAGTCATGGGTGATCTTCCCTGATGGTGTTTGCAGGGAAGATGTTGAAGTTTTCAAGGGGCTGCGTCTGTGGGCAGGGTTGGGTTCTCCGGCACTCTGTATTCCGCTTTTTCCGTAGGAAAATGCACAGCGAAAGAACTGCGTGGCCGGCGCAAGATTCAATGTGGGAGCGAGCAGGCTCGCTCCCACATTCGGTTGGTGTTCGGCTACGCAGCCTGCTGAAACTGCTGCCGATACTGATTCGGCGACAACTCCGTGTGCTGTCGGAACAGTCGCGCAAAGAAGCTCGCATCGTCGTAGCCGACTTCGTAACTGATGGTCTTGATGCTCTTGCGGCTGGCGGACAGCAAGCCCTTGGCGGTTTCGATGCGCAGGCGCTGCAGATAATGCAGTGGCTTGTCGCCGGTGGCGGTCTGGAAGCGGCGCATGAAGTTGCGGATGCTCATGCCGTGTTCGCGGGCGACGTCTTCGAAGCGGAACTTGTCGGCGAAGTGTTCTTCGAGCCAGTGCTGGATCTGCAGGATGATCACGTCCTGGTGCAGCTTCTGGCCACCAAACCCGATGCGTCCAGGCGCGTAGCTGCGTTGCACCTCATACAGAATGTCCCGCGCAACGGCCTGGGACACATTGGCACCGCAGAAGCGCTCGATCAGGTAAATGTACAGATCGCATGCCGAGGTGGTACCGCCAGCACAGTACAGGTTGTCGGCGTCGGTCAGGTGCTTGTCCTGATTGAGTTGAACCTGGGGGAAGCGTTCGGCGAAGGCATTGAAGAAGCGCCAGTAGGTTGTCGCTTCCTTGCCGTTGAGCAGCCCGGCTTCAGCGAGCCAGAAAACACCGGTGGCCTCGCCGCACAGTACGGCACCGCGCGCATGTTGCTGGCGCAACCAGGGCAAGACTTGCGGGTAACGTTTGCAAAGGCTCTCGAAATCGTCCCAGAACGCGGGAAGAACGATGATGTCGGCGTTTTCCAGTCCGCCATCCACCGGAATCAGCACATCGCTGAAGGTGTTGACCGGTTTGCCGTCGGGGCTGACCAGGCGCGTTTCGAACGCCGGTGTCAGGCCCTGGCCCAGCTGTTTGCCGTAGCGCAGGCTGGCGAGGTGGAAGAAATCCTTGGCTTGCATGAGGGTGGAAGCGAAAACCCGATCAATGGCCAGGATGCTGACGCGCCGCAATGGCGTGGAGGCTTGGTTAGACATAATTCAACTTTATTTTTATAGGGGGAAGTGGTCACCAGACGGCTGGATCGTCTTATTTTTTGTCGGATGTGTCCAGTGTCCAGTATCGGAAGCGAGGCTTAGGCTCTGAAGATCAATTCCCTCTAATTACAAAGAAAAGGTGTCGCATGATCCCCAGAACCCTGTTCAGTTCCGAGCACGAGCTTTTCCGCGACAGCGTGCGAACGTTCCTCGAAAAAGAGGCGGTGCCGTTCCATGGGCAATGGGAAAAACAAGGCTATATCGACCGCAAACTGTGGAACAAGGCGGGGGAGGCGGGGATGCTTTGTTCGCACTTGCCGGAAGAGTACGGTGGCCTGGGGGCGGACTTTCTCTACAGCTCGGTGGTGATCGAAGAGGTGGGGCGTCTGGGTCTGACCGGCATCGGCTTTTCCCTGCACTCGGACATCGTGGCGCCGTACATCCTGCATTACGGCAGTGAGGCTCTGAAGCATAAATACCTGCCGAAACTGGTGTCCGGCGAGATGGTTACCGCGATCGCCATGACCGAGCCGGGCGCCGGTTCCGATCTGCAAGGGGTGAAAACCACGGCCGTGCTCGATGGCGATGAGTACGTGATCAACGGTTCCAAGACATTTATCACCAACGGCTACCTGGCCGATCTGGTGATCGTCGTGGCCAAGACCGATCCGAAGGCCGGTGCGAAGGGCACCAGTCTGTTTCTGGTGGAGGCTAATACGCCGGGCTTTGACAAGGGCAAGCGCCTGGAGAAGGTCGGGATGAAAGCCCAGGACACCTCGGAGCTGTTCTTCCAGGACGTGCGTGTGCCCAAGGAAAACCTGCTGGGCCAGGCCGGGATGGGCTTTGCCTATTTGATGCAGGAGTTGCCCCAGGAGCGCCTGACGGTGGCCATAGGCGGGCTGGCTTCAGCTGAAGCGGCGCTGCAATGGACGCTGGACTACACCCGCGAGCGCAAGGCGTTCGGCAAGTCGATCGCGGACTTCCAGAATACCCGGTTCAAGCTGGCGGAGATGGCCACGGAAATCCAGATCGGCCGGGTCTTCGTCGACCGTTGCCTGGAACTGCACCTGCAAGGCAAGCTCGACGTTCCAACGGCGGCGATGGCCAAGTACTGGGGCACCGATCTGCAATGCAAGGTACTCGACGAGTGTGTGCAGTTGCACGGCGGTTACGGGTTCATGTGGGAGTACCCGATCGCGCGGGCATGGGCGGATGCGCGGGTGCAGCGGATTTATGCCGGGACCAATGAAATCATGAAGGAGATTATTGCGCGGTCGCTTTGATTCGCGGCGACTGATCGTCCGTCATCGCGAGCAGGCTCGCGATGGGGTCTATGAATCAATCAAGGTGCCGGATTCGGATGATCGTTGTGAATCGCCTCGATCCCTTCCAGTACCTCCTCCGACAATTTCAGATCAAAACTGGCGATGTTGCTCTCCAGTTGCTCCATCGTGGTCGCGCCAATGATGTTGCTGGTCACGAACGGCTGCTGCGTCACAAACGCCAGGGCCATTTGCGCCGGGTCCAGGCCGTGCTCGCGAGCCAGGGCCACGTAACGGCTGCAGGCCGCTTGCGATTGCGGGTTGAAATAGCGGCTGAAGCGGCTGTAGAGGCTCAGGCGACCTTTTGGCGGGCGGGCACCACCTTCGTATTTGCCTGAAAGGAAGCCGAACGCCAGCGGCGAATAGGCGAGCAAACCGCATTGCTCGCGGATGGCGATTTCCGCCAGGCCGACTTCAAAGCTGCGGTTGAGCAGGTTGTACGGGTTCTGGATCGACACGGCGCGCGGCCAGCCCCGGGCTTCGGCCAGGGCCAGGAAGCGCATGGTGCCCCACGGCGTCTCGTTGGACAGGCCGATGTGGCGGATTTTGCCGGCGCGGACCTGCTCGTCCAGTGCTTCGAGGGTGTCTTCCAGCGGGGTCAGGTTGGCTTCGATCTTGTGCTTGTAGCCGAGTTGCCCGAAGAAATTGGTGCTGCGCTCCGGCCAGTGCAATTGATACAGGTCGATGTAATCGGTCTGCAGGCGCTGAAGGCTGGCGTCCACCGCTTCGGTGATGTGCCGGCGGTTGTGGCGCAGGTTTTTATCGCGGATGTAGTCGATGGTGTTGCCGGGGCCGGCGATTTTGCTGGCCAGGATCCAGTCGGCGCGGTCGCCGCGGCTTTTGAAATAATTGCCGATATAGCGTTCGGTGGTGGCGTAGGTTTCGGCCTTGGGTGGTACCGGGTACATCTCGGCGGTGTCGATGAAGTTGATCCCGGCGCCCTTGGCCCGCTCAATCTGGGCGAAGGCGTCTGCCTCGCTGTTTTGCTCGCCCCAGGTCATGGTTCCGAGGCAGAGGGCACTCACGTTCAGATTGGTTCGGCCTAGCTGGCGATAGTCCATCGGGTGCTCCTTGGGCAAAACAATCATAAAAGCAGGTTGAATTATTTTTCGCAATCTGCATAATTGCGCACCTCTTTCTGCAGTGGAAGTGATGCGCCGCCGCCGAAGAATCTTGCCGTTGAACGGACGCGCCGACCCGAGCCCCCGAAAGCGTCTGTATCCGGCTGCCTTTGACTTGTCAAAGTACGCACTATTCAGTAAGATCCGCCGTCTAATTTACAGGGCGGCCCCTGAGGCTATAAAGAATGAAAACTTTTACTGCTAAACCGGAAACAGTAAAGCGCGACTGGTTTGTCGTCGACGCTGCTGGTCAGACCCTGGGTCGTCTGGCCACCGAAATCGCGAGCCGTCTGCGTGGCAAGCACAAGCCTGAGTACACTCCTCACGTTGACACCGGCGACTACATCGTCGTAATCAACGCTGAGCAGATCCGTGTTACCGGTGCTAAAACCACTGACAAAATGTACTACTCCCACTCCGGTTTCCCGGGCGGCATCAAGTCGATCAACTTTGAAAAGCTGATCGCCAAGGCCCCTGAGCGCGTGATCGAGACCGCGGTCAAAGGCATGCTGCCTAAGAACCCGCTGGGTCGCGACATGTACCGTAAGCTGAAAGTCTATGCGGGCGCTGCACACCCACATACTGCTCAGCAGCCCCAAGAACTGAAGTTTTAACGGAATAGTACATTATGTCGGCGACTCAAAATTACGGCACTGGCCGTCGCAAGACCGCAACCGCACGCGTTTTCCTGCGTCCGGGTACTGGTAACATCTCCATCAATAACCGTTCGCTGGATAATTTCTTCGGCCGCGAAACTGCCCGCATGGTAGTTCGTCAGCCGCTGGAATTGACTGAGACTGTCGAGAAGTTCGACATCTACGTCACCGTGATCGGCGGTGGTGTAAGTGGTCAGGCTGGCGCAATCCGCCACGGCATCACTCGCGCTCTGATGGATTACGACGAGACTCTGCGCGGCGCCCTGCGTAAAGCCGGCTTCGTAACCCGCGATGCTCGTGAAGTTGAACGTAAGAAAGTCGGTCTGCGTAAAGCGCGTAAGCGTCCGCAGTACTCGAAGCGTTAATTCGCTTTCACGTTCAAAAAAGAACGCCCAGTTTCCTCACGGAGCTGGGCGTTTTTTTTGTGTCTGCGATTTATCGAAGAATTGCGCTGTGACAACTTGCCACATCCGCAGACGCCCTATACTACAAGGCTTGGGGGTGATGGGCTCCGGTAATTACCTTGTCAGAATTGGGGCTTTTCATTACCATTCGGCAAAATTTTTATAAGTACATAGATTTACTTAGTAGATGCCTGATTTAACAGGCCACAAAGCTGATGGGAGAGGACTGAATGAGCAATGACGGCGTGAATGCAGGCCGGCGTCGCTTCTTGGTAGCAGCCACATCCGTGGTGGGTGCTGCAGGAGCGGTGGGGGCTGCGGTCCCGTTCGTGGGGTCATGGTTTCCCAGTGCCAAGGCGAAAGCCGCAGGTGCACCGGTGAAAGTGAATGTCAGCAAAGTCGAGCCAGGCCAGCAGATGATTGCTGAGTGGCGCGGCCAGCCGGTGTTCATCGTCCGCCGTACGCCGGAAATCCTGGGGAATCTGAAGAAGATCGAGGGCCAGCTCGTTGACCCGACCTCCAAGAACTCGATACAACCGACTTACGTTGATCCGGAAACCCGTTCGATCAAACCTGAGGTTCTGCTGCTGGTCGGTATCTGCACGCACCTGGGTTGCTCGCCGACCTTCCGTCCCGAAGTGGCACCTGCGGATCTGGGGAAAGACTGGGTAGGCGGTTATTTCTGCCCTTGCCACGGTTCCCACTACGATCTGGCTGGTCGCGTCTACAAGTCGCAACCTGCGCCTTTGAACCTGCCAGTTCCCCCGCATTCCTATGAGACCGACGACATCATTGTCATTGGCGTCGATACGGAGAAGGCGTGATGAGCAAATTCATGGATTGGGTTGATGCACGCTTTCCCGCCACCAAGATGTGGGAAGACCATCTCAGCAAGTATTACGCTCCGAAGAACTTCAACTTCTTCTATTTCTTTGGCTCCCTGGCGCTGCTCGTTCTGGTCAACCAGATCGTTACCGGCGTCTGGCTGACCATGAGCTATAACCCGTCGGCGGAAGAGGCGTTTGCCTCCGTCGAATACATCATGCGCGACGTCGAGTACGGCTCGATCCTGCGTCTGCTGCACTCCACCGGCGCGTCGGCGTTCTTTATCGTGGTCTATCTGCACATGTTCCGTGGCCTGCTCTACGGTTCGTACCAGAAGCCGCGTGAGCTGGTGTGGGTCTTCGGCATGCTGATCTACCTGGCGCTGATGGCCGAAGCCTTCATGGGGTACCTGCTGCCGTGGGGTCAGATGTCCTACTGGGGTGCCCAGGTAATCATCTCGCTGTTCGGTGCGATCCCGGTCATCGGCAACGACCTGACCCAGTGGATTCGTGGTGACTACCTGATTTCCGGTATTACCCTGAACCGTTTCTTTGCCTTGCACGTGGTTGCCCTGCCGATCGTTATCCTGGGTCTGGTGGTACTGCACATCCTGGCGTTGCACGAAGTCGGCTCGAACAACCCGGACGGCGTGGACATCAAGAAGCACAAGGACGAAAACGGCATACCGCTGGACGGCATTGCCTTCCACCCGTACTACACCGTGAAAGATATCGTCGGCGTGGTGGTGTTCCTGTTCATCTTCTGCTCGATCGTGTTCTTCTTCCCGGAAATGGGCGGTTACTTCCTCGAAAAGCCGAACTTTGAAGTGGCGAACGCCTTCAAGACCCCAGAGCACATCGCTCCGGTCTGGTACTTCACCCCGTTCTACGCCATCTTGCGCGCGATTCCGGACAAGCTCCTTGGTGTGATCGCCATGGGCGCGGCCATTGCTGTGCTGTTCGTCCTGCCATGGCTCGACCGCAGTCCGGTCAAGTCGATGCGCTACAAAGGCTGGCTGAGCAAGATCTGGCTCTGGTTGTTCTGCATCGCGTTCGTGATCCTGGGTGTGCTGGGCGTATTGGCTCCAACCCCTGAGCGTACGTTGCTGTCGCAGGTATGTACCTTCCTGTACTTCGCCTACTTCATTCTGATGCCGTTCTACACCCGGCTCGAGAAGACCAAACCGGTTCCGGAAAGGGTGACTGGCTGATGAAAAAACTATTTGCTGTATTGATGCTTGCTGCGCTGCCAGTGTTCGCTTTCGCAGCTGAGCACGGTGGCCCGGAGCTCGAAAAAGTCGACATCGACGTTTCCGATAAAGCAGCCATGCAGGATGGCGCACGTACGTTCGCCAACTACTGCATGGGTTGCCACAGTGCCAAGTTCCAACGCTATGAGCGAGTTGCCGACGACCTGGGCATTCCCCATGAGTTGATGCTGGAGAAGCTGATGTTCACTGGCGCCAAGATCGGCGACCACATGAGCATCGGCATGCAGCCGGCGGACGCCAAGGCCTGGTTTGGCGCCGCGCCGCCGGACCTGACCCTGGTTGCCCGTGTTCGCGGTACCGATTGGCTCTACGGTTACCTGAAGTCGTTCTACGAAGATCCGTCGCGTCCATGGGGTGTGAACAACAAGGTCTTCCCGAACGTGGGCATGCCAAACGTCCTGGCCGGCCTGCAAGGTCGCCAGGTGGTTGGTTGCAAACAGGTTCAGATCGTCGAAGGCGGAAAAAAGCAATTTGATCCGCTGACCGGTACGCCATTGACTCATGAAGCGTGCGATCAACTGACCATCGTGCCGAAAAGCGGTGCTCTGACTGAAGAGCAGTTCGATGAGAAGGTCAAGAATCTGGTAACCTTCCTGGCTTACTCGGCTAACCCGGTTAAGCTGCAACATCAGCGCATCGGTACGTACGTATTGTTGTACCTGGCGTTCTTCTTCGTCTTCGCTTACCTGCTCAAGCGCGAATACTGGAAAGACGTGCACTGATAAAGCTTCAAGCTATTGCTGTTAATCGCGCGCGCCCAAGGGCGCCTCTGAAGATGTAGCGAGCCTGGTTATCCAGTCGTTACGGGAGGCGCCCTCTGGGCGCGCTCGTTTTTCCGCGTTCGATAATTTCTACAAGCGAGGAGGATCGCCATGGGCGTGACCAATCGGTTGGCCTGTTACTCCGACCCCGCCGACCACTATTCCCACCGAGTGCGCATCGTACTGGCAGAGAAGGGTGTCAGCGCCGAGATCATTTACGTGGAAGCTGGACGTCAGCCACCTAAACTGATTGAGGTGAACCCTTACGGCAGCTTGCCCACCCTGGTCGATCGCGACCTGGCGTTGTGGGAGTCGACTGTGGTGATGGAATATCTGGATGAGCGTTACCCGCACCCGCCGCTACTGCCGGTTTATCCCGTGGCGCGTGCCAACAGTCGCCTGCTGATACACCGTATTCAGCGAGATTGGTGTGGTCTGGTGGACCTGATTCTGGATTCGCGGACCAAGGAAGCGGCCCGTGCCGTGGCTCGTAAAGAGTTGCGCGAAAGCCTGACGGGTGTGTCGCCACTGTTCGCCGACAAGCCGTTTTTCCTCAGCGAGGAACAAAGTCTGGTGGACTGCTGCCTACTACCAATACTCTGGCGATTGCCGATCCTGGGTATAGAACTGCCGCGGCCGGCCAAGCCGCTGCTTGATTATATGGAGCGCCAGTTTGCGCGTGAGGCTTTCCAGGCGAGTCTGTCTGGTGTCGAACGCGATATGCGCTAAGGCTTAAGGAGCCGCTATGAACTCCAGTCGACCTTATCTGGTCCGCGCGCTCTATGAGTGGATTGTGGACAACGATTGCACCCCGCACATGCTGGTCAATTCCGAGTATCCGTCGGTACAGGTGCCTCAGGGGTTTGCCAGTGACGGACAAATCGTCCTGAACGTATCGCCGCAGGCCGTGCGCCACTTGCACATGGATAACGAGGCGGTCAGTTTCGAGGGGCGCTTTGGTGGAGTGCCGCACACCTTGTACGTGCCTATTGCATCGATCCTGGGTATCTACGCCCGGGAGAATGGTCAGGGCATGGTGTTTGATCTGGAATCGCCGATGGGCGAGGACGAAGAGATCGAGCCGGATGACGATCTTCCACCACCCGACAGTGAGCCGCCGCGTCCAAGCGGTCGACCCAGTTTGAAGGTGGTGAAGTAATAAAAAAGGCGATCCGAGAGGATCGCCTTTTTTATTACTTCACCACCTTCAAACGTAGGAGCTGTCGAGTGAAACGAGGCTGCGATCTTTTGATTTTGTTTTTTAAGATCAAAAGATCGTCCGAACGCGGCCCGAGCCTGCGACAGCTCCTACAGGTGGCGTGTGTCAGTCGATGTACTCAAACAACTTCACAATCTTCTGCACGCCGGAAACACCTTGCACCAGGTTGGTCGCCTGTGCAGCTTCCTGTTTGGTCAGCAGGCCCAGCATGTAGACAATGCCGTTTTCAGTGACGATCTTGATGCGCGAACCGGGGATGTTGGCATCGGCGAGCATCTGGGCCTTGATCTTGGAGGTCAACCAGGTGTCGTTCTGACGGGCCAGGAAGCTGGAGGGTGGCAGGATTTGCAGTTCGTTGTGCACCTGCTTCACGCGCTGAACAGCGGCGGCGGCCTGTTCGGCCTTGGCTTTGAGATCTGCACGTGGTGTTTGCCCGGCGAGCAGCACGACGCCGTTGAAGCTGGTGACGACGATGTGCGAGTCCTTATCCAGGGCCGGGTCAGCCTTGGCGATGTTCACGCCAACCTTGGTGTCGATCAGGGAGTCGTCGATCTTGCTGCCCAGTGTGCGGGTGCCGCGGTCATCTTCAATCGGTGCTTCACGGCTGGCAGTCACCACCGAGGTGCAGCCACTGATGCCGAGGCACAGGGTCAAGGCCAGTAGGCCAAGGCGATTAGGGGTCATTCTTCACTCCCGAACAATTGGCTGTCGATCAAGTCGCAAAGGCAATGGATCGCCAGCAGGTGGACTTCTTGAATACGAGCGGTGACGTTGGCCGGTACGCGAATCTCGACGTCCTCGGGCAACAGCAGCGACGCCATGCCGCCGCCATCACGTCCCGTCAATGCTACGACAATCATTTCGCGATCATGTGCGGCCTGGATCGCTTGAATTATGTTGGCCGAGTTGCCGCTGGTGGAGATAGCCAGCAACACATCGCCCGGTTGGCCGAGTGCGCGGATCTGCTTGGAGAAGATTTCGTTGTAGCTGTAGTCGTTGGCGATCGAGGTGATCGTCGAGCTGTCGGTCGTCAGGGCGATGGCCGGCAGGCTCGGACGCTCGCGCTCAAAGCGATTGAGCAGCTCGGACGAGAAGTGCTGGGCGTCGCCGGCAGAGCCGCCGTTACCACAGGAAAGCATTTTTCCTTCGTTGAGCAGGGCGTTGACCATGACCTGGCTGGCTTGCTCGATGTGCGGTGCAAGTACTTCCATCGCCTGTTGCTTGGTGTCGATACTGGCCTGAAAAAGCTGGCGAATTCGGGATTGCATGTCCATCTGTGTGACCTTAAGTGGCGCGGCTGTTCGGCACATGAATGTGCAGCCCGCAAAGCAAAGAGCAAAAGTGTTCGGTGATAGTGTCCGGTTCGCACTGCCGGCGATCAGCCGTCGAAGGCATTCTGTAGCCAGTTCAACTGATCGAGGTGGCTGTCGATGGCAATCACGTCGAAGCGGCAAGGGGAATTGGCCCAGCGCGACTCGCGCTGAAGAAAATATTGCGCGGCGAAAATCAGTTTTTGCCGTTTGCGCTCATCGATGCTGTCGAGCGCGCCACCCCATTGAGTGTTTTTTCTGTAGCGGACTTCAACGAATACTACTGTATCGCCATCTAGCATGACCAGATCAAGCTCGCCGCGTTTGCACAACCAGTTCTGCGCCAGCAGGCGCAGACCCTGTTGTTGAAGATGCTCGAGCGCATGGCGCTCGGCATCCCTGCCGCTTTGCTGGCGTGACCTGTCAGGCATCAGCGAGTGGTATCCGGCAGGCGCTGGACCTGGCCATTGGCGAACTCGGCCCATGGCAACTGGCGCACGACCCGCTGGCTCTGAGACATGCCAAGGCTGCCCGATTCACCGTTGATGCGGCTGTCCGGCAGAGACTTGAGTTGGCCCAGGCGCGGTGCCAGGCGATAGGCGTCCACACCCATGGCATACAGGCGCCCCAGGCTGCCGGCGGCTTGAGGCCACTGGGCGGTGACCTGGCGGCGCAGCGGGTCGTTGGCGTCCAGCAACCATGGCGTCTCGCAGAAGCGGATGCCATTCATGTCGTTGTACTGGTTGACGTCGCCGCTGGCGCTGAACACGTGAGAGGTGGCGTAGACCGGTACATCGCCTGCGTACTGGAAGTTCAGGGTCGGTTTGATCTGCTGGGCCTGTTGTGGTGTTGCCGCGAGGAAGATGAACTCGATGTCCTGGCGGCGCGATGGCTGGGCCGCGACTTGCGAGCCAACGGTGCTTTGCAGGCTCTTGGCGCGACCTTCGCTCTGACGCAGCTGGAACATGTCGGCAATCTGCTGGGCCAACTGGACCGGTTGATCGACGCGTTCGGTGGCGACGATGGTGCCGCCATTGGCTTGCCAGTCCTGGCTGAACGCCTTGAGTACGCGGTCGCCCCACTCACCCTTTGGCACCATGATGGCTGCGCGGTGAAGGCCGTCGGCGCGAGCGCGGCGCGACACTTCACGGGCTTCATCTTCAGCGGCAAGACCGAACTGGAACAACTGCGCCGGACCCTGATCGCCTTCGCTGTAGTTCAGCGCGAGTGTGGTGATCGGCAATTGCGGGCGAGCGCTCAGCTGTTTGACCAGCGGCTTCTCCAGTGGGCCGACGACCAGTTGCACGCCATCGGCCTGGGCCTTGCGGTAGAACTCGTCCATGGAGGTCAGGCGCGAGCTGTCATAGAACTCGATGGCGGGTGGTTTCTGCCCGGCCTGTTGTGCCTGGTAGTGAGCAGCCATGAAGCCGTCGCGCAGTGCTTTGCCGACCGAGGCCAAGGGACCGTCCTGAGGCAGCAGCAGGGCGATCTTGTTCAGGGGCTGGCTGGCCAGTTCCTTGAGTTGGGTCAGTGGCTGCGGCAATTGAATGGCTGCCGGGTGTTTCGGATTCTGCGCGCGCCATTTGTCGATGGCGGCTTGTTGCTGCTCCAGGGTGCCGGCGGATTTCACGGCCAGCGCGAGGGCCATCCAGCCGCCGAGATCGTCGGTGGTGTTCGGTTGCAATTGCTCGGTCGGCAGCGAAGCGATCAGCGTCCAGATAGCTTCGTGGTTTTTGCTCGCGGCTTCACCTTCTAGCATCGGTGCGATGAAAATGCGCTCCCGAGCAGCGGCGAGGGTCTGGCCATCGGCTTCAAGGGCGCGGGCGTGAACGGTGCCGGTGCGGACCTGTTGCTCTACGGGCAGTTCGCTCAAGCGTTGCATGCTCGGATGGCTCAAGGCCGTCAGTGCGGCCTTGGGCTGGTTGCGGGTCATGGCCAGTTCAGCCGCCAGAGTGTTGGCGAAAATCTGTTGGCCCGGCTTGAGCTGCTCGGTCGGAACCTGTTGCAGGATTTGCGCGGATTGGCCGGCATTGCCCTGGCGATAGGCCAGGTCGGCAGCGCTCAAGCGCAGCAAGGCGGCATCTTCCGGCGATTTGCTTTGGGAGGCCTTCTCAAGCAGTTGCTCGATACTGGCATCCGGTGTCCGTGGAAGTTCGCCAAGGCTGGAGGAGGGCGAGCTGGCGCAAGCCGCCAGCAAGGCAGCGAGGCAGAGGGCAGATAACAGCCGCAGGCAAGCGATCATGTAAGCGTTCCTGATACTCGATCAAATTAGCGTGGAATTGTACCCAAGCACTGGCCGGGGCGCGATGTTACTGGTGTGAATCGATCAATTTAGCTGGTGTAAATGTTGCGCCAGCGCACAAATAGTCGCCGAGACCTCCTTTGGTTGCGCGTATCGTGAGTCTCGCGACGCGTTACAATGGCGACTTTTACCGATCATGAGGTGTGCGCTTTGACTGCTCCAGGTGCTTTGAATTCCGCTGCTGGCTCGCTTTATGTGGTGGCGACGCCCATCGGCAACCTGGATGACATCAGTGCGCGGGCGCTGAAGATCCTGCGTGAAGTGGCCTTGATTGCCGCGGAAGACACCCGCCATTCCCAGCGCCTGATGCAACACTTCGGCATTGCCACGCCATTGGCGGCCTGCCATGAGCACAACGAGCGGGATGAAGGTAGCCGCTTTATCACTCGCCTGCTTGCCGGTGACAACGTGGCGTTGATCTCCGACGCCGGGACGCCGCTGATTTCCGATCCGGGTTATCACCTGGTCCGGCAGGCTCGGGCAGCAGGCATCAATGTAGTGCCGGTTCCAGGTGCCTGCGCGTTGATTGCAGCGTTGTCGGCGGCGGGTCTGCCTTCCGACCGATTCATTTTCGAAGGTTTCCTCCCGGCCAAGGCGGTGGGGCGGCGGGCGCGTCTCGAGCAGGTAAAGGAAGAGCCGCGCACCTTGATCTTCTACGAGGCTCCGCATCGCATCCTTGAATGCCTGCAAGACATGGAGCTGGTGTTCGGTCCCGAGCGTCCGGCGCTGCTTGCCCGTGAGTTGACCAAGACGTTTGAAACCCTCAAGGGCCTGCCAATGGCTGAGCTGCGCGAGTTTGTAGAGTTGGACAGCAACCAGCAGCGCGGCGAGTGCGTGGTGCTGGTGGCGGGCTGGTCCGCGCCGGAGGAGGAAGGTGCCGTCAGCAGCGAGGCGATGCGCATCCTCAACCTGTTGCTCGAAGAAATGCCGCTCAAGCGTGCGGCGGCTTTGGCGGCGCAAATCACCGGCGAGCGAAAGAATGTGCTGTACCAGATCGCGCTGGATCAGCAGAAAGGCGAGTAAAACCCGACGCACAGGCGTGCTCTATGGCGCTTGGTGCTTGTTCTTCGGGCGCTCTGCCGGTAACCTTCGCGGCGGAGAGTCGATCGGACAGTCGCTGCCTCCTATGAAAATTAGGGGGGGGAGGAAAGTCCGGGCTCCATAGGGCGAAGTGCCAGGTAACGCCTGGGAGGCGCGAGCCTACGGAAAGTGCCACAGAAAATAACCGCCTAAGCGCTTCGGCGCCGGTAAGGGTGAAAAGGTGCGGTAAGAGCGCACCGCACGTCTGGCAACAGTTCGTGGCTAGGTAAACCCCACTTGGAGCAAGACCAAATAGGGTCCCAAGGCGTGGCCCGCGCTGGGACCGGGTAGGTTGCTAAAGATGTCCAGTGATGGCCATCGTAGACGAATGACTGTTCAAGACAGAACCCGGCTTACAGATCGACTCTCCACCTTTTTTTCTCCTCTCTGCTGTAAGTTATTAGGCAGAGTGTGTCGGTGGTAGCAATTTCCCTCCTTGCACAGTCGTCAGGAGAAGCGGTTTTGTGATATCGATTAGCCCGCGCTTGTAGTGATCGCATAAACTCCACGCAGCACCGGTTTCCCTCCTTACACAATCATCCGCAGAACCTCTTTTGTAATACCAAAAAAATCTTACTCTTAATAAATTACTTTAACTTCATAACGCAGCCTTCTGTGCTGATTCAAGTTATCGGGCGGATTCATCTGCCAGATTTTCGTTACCCCTCCGTTAATGCTCCTAAATCTCAGTTCTGTAAGGATTTTCCTTTAATCCGCGCCTTGACGGTGTGGTGGGGGCATTCCTATAGTGTGCGTAAGTGGCGGAAAGTGGCATGAAGTGGGTTTTTTGAACTCAAAACGCTAGAATTTGGAGAAGCGCTGACGTGTTTCGCGGAGCCAACGCTATCAGTCTCGATGCAAAGGGCCGTCTCGCAATGCCGAGCCGGTACCGTGACGAGCTCGATTCGCGGAGTTCCGGGCAGTTGATCGTCACGATTGATGCCGTTGATCCATGTTTGTGTGTTTACCCCCTCGATGAGTGGGAAATTATTGAAACCAAACTGCGCGCACTGCCTTCGCTTCGCGAAGAGAACCGTCGCCTGCAACGTTTACTGATTGGTAATGCCGTCGACCTCGAGCTCGATGGCAGTGGTCGTTTTCTGGTTCCGCCGCGTCTTCGTGAATATGCCAGGTTGGATAAGCGCGCGATGTTGGTAGGCCAACTGAACAAGTTCCAATTGTGGGACGAGGATGCCTGGAACGCGGTTTCTGCCGCTGACCTGGCTGCCATTCAACAACCGGGCGCTATGCCTGATGAACTGCGTGATTTGATCCTGTGACTATTGATAGCGGCTTTAACCACATCACCGTACTGCTTGACGAAGCCGTCGAGGCTCTCGCCGTACGTCCTGATGGCTGCTATCTGGACGGCACGTTCGGACGCGGCGGACACAGCCGGTTGATCCTCAGTCAGCTCGGTCCCGATGGTCGGTTGCTCGGATTCGATAAAGATCCACAAGCGATTGCCACCGGGCAAACGCTAGCGGCCGAAGACGGCCGCTTTGTCGTTGTGCAGCGCAGCTTTGCCGAGCTCGGTTCGGAAGTCGCCGAACGCGGTCTGGCCGGCAAGGTCAGCGGCGTGCTGCTGGATCTGGGCGTGTCTTCGCCACAGCTCGACGATCCTGAGCGCGGCTTCAGCTTCCTCAATGATGGTCCGCTGGACATGCGCATGGATCCGTCCCGTGGCATCAGCGCCGCCGAGTTCGTCAACACCGCTCCCGTGGAAGAAATCGCGCGGGTGTTCAAGGAATATGGCGAAGAGCGTTTCTCCGGCCGCATGGCCCGAGCAGTGGCCGAGCGCCGCGACATCAAGCCATTTGAGCGCACCGGTGACCTGGCGGAAGTCCTGAAGGTCGCCAACCCGGCGTGGGAAAAGGGCAAGAACCCTGCAACCCGTGCGTTCCAGGGCTTGCGTATTCACGTCAACAACGAACTGGGTGATCTGGAAACCGGCCTCGAAGCCGCGCTGGAATGCCTGGAAGTGGGCGGTCGCCTGGTCGTCATCAGCTTCCACTCGCTGGAAGACCGTATCGTCAAACTGTTCATGCGCAAGCTGGTGAAAGGCGAAGCCGACAACCTGCCGCGCAACCTCCCGGTTCGGCATGTCGCCTTCGAACCGAAAATCAAAGTCCATGGCAAAGCGCAGACGGCCTCCGACGCCGAACTCAAAGCCAACCCACGTTCCCGTAGTGCTGTCATGCGTGTGGCGGAGAAGCTGCGGTGAGCAAGCTTTTCGCCAAGCCATTGCCCGGCGGAAGCTTCTTCATGCTGCTGCTGTTTGTCGGCGTGCTCATTTCGGCCATTGGCGTGTCCTACAGCGCTCACTGGAACCGTCAGCTATTGAATTCGCTGTACAACGAATTGAGCGTGCGCGACAAGGCGCAAGCCGAGTGGGGCCGGTTGATTCTGGAGCAGAGCACCTGGACCGCCCACAGCCGTATTGAAGTGCTGGCCACCGAACAATTGAAAATGCACATCCCCGGTGCCGCTGACGTGAAGATGGTGGCGCCATGATGAAACTCGAAGGTGCACTCTTTCCTTGGCGGTTCCGCGTGGTGCTGGGTTTGCTCGGCATCATGGTGGTCGCGATTGCCTGGCGCATCATCGATTTGCAAGTGGTGGACCGTGCCTTCCTCAAAGGTCAGGGCGATGCCCGCAGTGTTCGTCATATTCCAATTCCGGCTCACCGTGGTCTGATCACCGACCGTAACGGCGAGCCCTTGGCCGTGAGTACTCCGGTCACCACCCTTTGGGCCAATGCCAAGGAAATGCAAACGGCCAAAGAGAAGTGGCCGGCACTGGCGGCTGCCTTGGGGCAGGACCCGAAAGCCCTGGCCGAACGTCTCGAAGCCCAGGCCAACAAGGAATTCATTTACCTGGTGCGCGGGCTGACGCCTGAGCAGGGCCAGGCCGTGCTCGACCTGAAGGTGCCAGGTGTCTACGGCATCGAAGAGTTCCGGCGGTTTTATCCTGCCGGCGAGGTCACCGCCCATATGGTCGGTTTTACCGACATCGACGATCACGGTCGTGAAGGCGTCGAACTGGCCTACGACGAATGGCTGGCCGGGGTCCCTGGCAAGCGTCAGGTGATCAAGGACCGGCGCGGCCGGCTGATCAAGGATGTCCAGGTCACCAAAAACGCCAAGGCCGGCAAGCCCTTGGCGTTGTCCATTGACCTGCGCCTGCAATACCTGGCCAACCGCGAATTGCGCAACGCGATCATCGAGAACGGCGCCAAGGCCGGCAGCCTGGTGATCATGGACGTGAAGACCGGCGAGATTCTCGCGATGGTCAACCAGCCGACCTACAACCCGAACAACCGTCGCAACCTGCAACCGGCGATGATGCGTAACCGCGCGATGATCGACGTGTTCGAGCCGGGTTCGACCATGAAAGCGATTTCGATGGCCGCGGCCATCGAAACCGGGCGCTGGAAACCGAGCGACACTGTCGAGGTGTATCCGGGCTCCTTGCAGATTGGCAAGTACACCATCAAGGACGTATCCAAGAGCGAAGGTCCAGTGCTCGACCTGGCCGGCATCCTGATCAATTCCAGTAACGTCGGCATGAGCAAGATCGCGTTCGATATCGGTGGCGAGACGATTTTCCGCCTCGCCCAGAAAGTCGGTCTTGGCCAGGATACCGGCCTTGGCTTCCCGGGCGAGCGTGTCGGCAACCTGCCGAACTACCGCGATTGGCGCAAGGCTGAAACTGCCACGCTGTCCTACGGCTACGGTGTTTCCGTGACGGCGATCCAGTTGGTCCACGCCTTCTCGGCCCTGGCCAACAACGGTCGCCTTGCACCGCTGACTTTGATCAAAACCGACAAGGCGCCGCAGACCACCCAGGTGCTGCCGGAAGCCGTCGCGAAAACCATGCAAGGCATGCTGCAGCAAGTGATCGAAGCGCCGCGCGGTGTGTTCCGTGCACAGGTGCCGGCCTATCACGTAGGCGGCAAGTCTGGTACTGCGCGTAAAACTTCGGTCGGCACCAAAGGTTATGCCGAGAATTCCTACCGTTCGCTGTTCGCCGGCTTCGGCCCGATGAGCGATCCGCGTTACGCCATCGTGGTGGTGATCGACGAGCCGACCAAGGCCGGTTACTTCGGTGGCCTGGTTTCCGCGCCGGTGTTCAGCCGCGTGATGTCGGGCACCCTGCGCCTGATGAACATTACACCGGACAACCTGCCACCTACTCAACAAGCGAACGCAACACCGGTCGTTCCGCTGAAAGCCAATGGAGGGCGCGGCTGATGTCTCTGAGCCTGAACAAGATTTTCCCTCACGCCGGCCACGATCTGCTGATTCGCGAACTCGCCCTGGACAGCCGTAATGTGCGCGCAGGTGATCTGTTCCTGGCCGTCCCGGGCGGGAAGTTCGATGGGCGCGCACATATTGCCGACGCCTTGCAACGCGGCGCGGCTGCGGTGGCCTATGAAGTAGAAGGCGCCACGATCCTGCCAATCACCGAAGTGCCGCTGATTCCGGTCAAGGGCCTGGCGGCTCAACTGTCGGACATCGCCGGGCGTTTTTATGGCGAGCCGAGCCATCACCTGAACCTGGTGGGCGTAACCGGCACCAACGGCAAGACCAGTGTGACGCAATTGGTCGCCCAGGCACTGGACCTGCTCGGCCAGCACTGCGGCCTGGTCGGCACACTCGGTTCCGGTTTCTACGGCGCGCTGGAAAGCGGCCTGCACACCACGCCGAATCCGATTGCCGTGCAAGCGACCCTGGCGGACTTGAAGAAGGCCGGGGCCAAAGCCGTGGCGATGGAGGTTTCTTCCCATGGCCTGGACCAGGGCCGTGTAACGGCATTGGCCTTCGATGTGGCGGTGATGACCAACCTGTCCCGCGATCACCTGGATTACCACGGGACCATGCAAGCTTACGGCGAAGCCAAGGGCAAGCTGTTTGCCTGGAATGACTTGAAATGCCGCGTGATCAACCTCGACGACGAGTTTGGCCGGCAACTGGCTGCCGACAAGCTCGAATCGCGATTGATCACCTACAGCCTGGAAGATTCCCGCGCCTACCTGTATTGCCGCCAGGCGCAATTCGACGACGAAGGTGTGCGCGCCACGCTGGTCACGCCACAGGGCGAGCACCTCTTGCGCAGCACCTTGCTCGGTCGCTTCAACCTGAGCAATGTCCTGGCGGCGGTCGGCGCGTTGCTCGGACTGGATTACGCACTGGACGAAATCCTCAAGGTGCTGCCAGCGCTCGAAGGCCCTGCCGGGCGCATGCAGCGTCTGGGCGGTGGCTCGCAGCCATTGGTGGTGGTCGACTACGCCCACACCCCGGATGCGCTGGAAAAAGTACTGCTGGCCCTGCGTCCACACGCCAAGGGCCGGTTGCTGTGCCTGTTCGGCTGTGGCGGCGACCGCGATCGCGGCAAGCGTCCATTGATGGCCGAAGTGGTCGAGCGCCTGGCCGATGGCGTACTGGTGACCGATGACAATCCGCGCACTGAAGATCCATCGGTGATTTTCGATGACATCCGCGCCGGTTTCACGGCTGAGGATAAAGTGGAGTTCGTTGCCGGTCGCGGTCAGGCGATTGCCCGGTTGATCGCCGGTGCCTCGGTGGATGACGTGATTGTCCTGGCCGGTAAAGGTCACGAGGACTATCAGGAAATCAACGGCGAACGCCATGCCTTTTCCGATCTGGTCGAGGCCGGTCGTGCCTTGACCGCGTGGGAGGTGGCCCATGCTTAAGGCCTTGAGACTGAGTGAACTGACCGGTGCGCTGAATGCTCGTCTGGTGTCTGCCGATGCCAGCTTCGACGGCGTCAGTATCGACAGCCGTGCAATCAAGCCGGGTCAGCTGTTTATTGCCCTGGCCGGTCCGCGTTTTGACGGTCATGACTATCTCAATGAAGTCGCCGCCAAGGGCGCCGTGGCTGCGCTGGTCGAGCGTGAAGTCGCCGACAGCACGCTGCCGCAATTGCTGGTCAGCGACACTCGCCAGGCCCTTGGCCAGTTAGGCGCGCTGAATCGCGCCGCCTACACCCGTCCGGTCGCGGCCGTTACCGGTTCCAGCGGCAAGACCACGGTCAAGGAAATGCTTGCGAGCATCCTGCGCACGCGCGGCGCAGTGCTGGCGACTCGTGGGAACCTGAACAACGACCTTGGCGTTCCGCTGACCCTGCTCGAACTGGCGCCGGAACATACCGCTGCGGTGATCGAGCTGGGTGCCTCGCGCCTAGGCGAAATTGCCTACACCGTGAGCATGACCAAACCCCATGTGGCCGTTCTCAATAACGCCGGGACCGCCCACGTCGGCGAGTTCGGCGGTCCGGAAAAAATCGTCGAAGCCAAGGGCGAGATTATCGAAGGGCTGGATGCCGATGGCGTCGCCGTTCTCAATCTTGACGACAAGGCATTCGGTATCTGGAAAGCGCGCGCCGGTGACCGCAAAGTGCTGACGTTTGCGTTGAGCAACGCCAGCGCCGATTTCCATGCCAGTGACCTGGCCACCGATGCTCGCGGCTGCCCGGCGTTCAACCTGCACAGTCCTGAAGGTGTGGCGCGCGTTCAACTGAACCTGCTCGGCACCCACAACGTCGCCAATGCCATGGCCGCCGCCGCTGCCGCCCATGCCCTGGGTGTGTCGCTGTCCGGTATCGCCGCTGGCCTTGGCGCGGTGCAACCGGTCAAGGGTCGCACCGTTGCGCAATTGGCCAGCAATGGCATGCGCGTGATCGATGACACTTACAACGCCAATCCCACCTCCATGTGCGCTGCCGTTGATATACTGGCCGGCTTTTCCGGTCGCACCGTCCTGGTGCTCGGGGATATCGGCGAGTTGGGCGAATGGGCGGAGCAGGGGCACCGCGACGTGGGCGAGTACGCCCGTGGCAAGGTTTCTGCGCTGTACGCCGTCGGGCCAATGATGGCTCACGCCGTGAACGCATTCGGTCCAAAGGCTTTTCACTTCAGCACGCAGGCTGAGCTGATCAAGGCCCTGGGCGCCGAACAAGACACAAACACCACCATTTTGATCAAGGGGTCGCGCAGCGCTGCGATGGAAAACGTCGTTGCCGCCTTGTGCGGGTCCAGTCTGGAGAAACATTAATGCTGCTGCTGCTAGCGGAGTATCTGCAACAGTTCTACAAAGGCTTCGCGGTCTTCCAGTACCTGACCCTGCGCGGGATTCTCGGTGTACTGACCGCGCTGGTCTTGTCGCTGTGCTATGGCCCGTGGATGATCCGCACCCTGCAGAACCGTCAGATCGGTCAGTCCGTTCGCAATGACGGCCCGCAGTCACACCTGTCCAAATCGGGTACACCGACCATGGGCGGCGCACTGATTCTGTCGTCCATCGGTGTCAGCACCCTGCTTTGGGCTGACCTGAGCAACCGTTACGTCTGGGTCGTACTGTTGGTGACCCTGCTGTTCGGCGCCATCGGCTGGGTCGACGACTACCGCAAGGTCATCGAGAAAAACTCTCGGGGGCTGCCAAGTCGCTGGAAGTATTTCTGGCAGTCGGTATTCGGTCTGGGCGCAGCGATCTTTCTGTATGTAACCGCCGCCACGCCGGTGGAAACCACGCTGATCCTGCCGATGCTCAAGGACTACAGCATTCCATTGGGCGCCGGCTTCATCGTCCTGACCTATTTCGTGATTGTCGGTTCGAGCAACGCGGTCAACCTGACCGATGGCCTCGACGGCCTGGCGATCATGCCGACGGTGATGGTGGGCGGCGGCCTGGGCATTTTCTGCTACCTGTCGGGTAACGTGAAATTCGCCGAATACCTGCTGATCCCTTACGTACCGGGCGCAGGTGAGCTGATCGTGTTCTGTGGCGCACTGATCGGAGCCGGCCTGGGCTTCCTCTGGTTCAACACCTATCCGGCACAAGTCTTCATGGGCGACGTCGGCGCACTGGCGCTGGGCGCGGCCCTGGGCACCATCGCGGTGATCGTCCGTCAGGAAATCGTCCTGTTCATCATGGGCGGCGTGTTCGTGATGGAAACCCTGTCAGTGGTCATTCAGGTTGCCTCTTTTAAACTGACCGGTCGCCGCGTATTCCGCATGGCACCGATTCACCACCACTTTGAACTCAAGGGCTGGCCCGAGCCACGCGTGATCGTCCGTTTCTGGATCATCACCGTGATTCTCGTGCTGGTCGGCCTTGCCACCCTGAAGCTGAGGTAGAAACTCGTGTCTCTGATCGCTTCTGACCACTTCCGCATCGTTGTCGGCCTCGGCAAGAGCGGCATGTCCCTGGTTCGCTTCCTGGCGAACCGGGGCGTGGCGTTTGCCGTGGCCGATACGCGGGAAAATCCACCGGAACTGGCCACGCTCAAGCGTGACTATCCGCACGTGGAAGTGCGTTGTGGCGAGCTGGACGTCGAGTTCCTGTGCCGTGCCGACGAGCTCTACATCAGCCCCGGTCTGGCGCTGGCGACCCCGGCCCTGCAGGCCGCTGCCGCCCGTGGCGTGAAATTGTCCGGCGACATCGAACTGTTCGCGCGTAACGCGAAGGCGCCGATCGTGGCCATCAGCGGCTCCAACGCGAAAAGTACCGTGACCACGCTGGTCGGCGAGATGGCTGCTGCGGCGGGCAAGCGTGTTGCCGTCGGCGGCAACCTCGGTACGCCGGCGCTGGATCTGCTGCGCGACGACGTCGAGCTGTACGTGATGGAGTTGTCGAGTTTCCAGCTGGAAACCACCGATCAGCTCAACGCCGAAGTGGCCACCGTGCTCAATATCAGCGAAGACCACATGGACCGTTACAGCGGTCTGCCGGCCTATCACCTGGCCAAGCACCGGATCTTCCGTGGCGCCAGACAGTTCGTGGTCAATCGTCAGGATGCCCTGAGTCGTCCGTTGATGGGAGAAGGGCAGCCATGCTGGACCTTCGGCCTGAGCAAACCCGACTTCAAATCCTTCGGTATCCGTGAAGAAGACGGCGAAAAATACCTGGCCTTCGAGTTCCAGAACCTGATGCCGGTGCGCGAATTGAAGATTCGCGGTGCCCATAACCAGTCCAACGCGCTGGCGGCCCTGGCCCTGGGCCATGCGGTCGGCCTGCCATTCGATGCCATGCTGTCGAGCCTGCGTACCTTCGCCGGTCTCGAACATCGCTGCCAATGGGTCCGCGACCTCGACGGCGTGGCCTATTACAACGACTCCAAGGCCACCAACGTCGGCGCCGCACTGGCCGCCATCGAAGGCTTGGGTGCGGACATCGAGGGCAAGATCGTGCTGATCGCCGGTGGCGACGGCAAGGGTGCCGAGTTCAATGACCTGCGCGATCCGGTGGCGGCCAACTGCCGCGCCGTGGTGCTGATGGGGCGTGACTCCGACAAGATCGGCGAAGCCATCGGCGATGCTGTACCGCTGATCCGCGCCGGCTCCCTGGTCGACGCCGTCGAGCAATGCCGTGCCGCCGCCCAGCCGGGCGACGTGGTGCTGCTGTCGCCAGCCTGCGCCAGTTTTGACATGTTCAAAAACTACGAAGACCGTGGTCACCAGTTCGTCCAAGCCGTGGAGGATCTGGCATGAGTCTCAAAGGCATCATCAAGCCGTATCCATCGCCGCTCATCACCGGGCGCGGTATCGACCTCGATTTCCCGATGCTTGCCGGTTGCCTGACGCTGCTCGGTCTTGGGCTGATCATGATTGCCTCGGCATCGACCGAAGTGGCGGCAGTGCAGTCTGGCAGCGCCCTGTATTACATGATTCGCCACCTTATTTACGTGGTGCTGGGTCTGGGTGCCTGCATCGTCACCATGATGATCCCGATTGCCACCTGGCAACGCCTGGGCTGGTTGATGCTGCTGGGTGCGTTCGGCTTGCTGGTGATGGTGATCGTCCCGGGAATCGGTCGTGAGGTTAACGGCTCGATGCGCTGGATCGGCTTCAGTTTCTTCAACGTCCAGCCTTCCGAGATCGCCAAGGTGTTCGTGGTGATCTACCTCGCCGGTTATCTGGTGCGTCGCCAGAAGGAAGTGCGTGAAAGCTGGATGGGCTTCTTCAAACCGTTCATCGTGCTGCTGCCGATGGCGGGCCTGCTGCTGATGGAGCCGGACTTCGGTGCCACCGTGGTGATGATGGGGGCGGCGGCGGCGATGCTGTTCCTTGGCGGCGTCGGGCTGTTCCGTTTTTCCCTGATGGTGGTGCTGGCCGTCGGCGCGGTGGTGCTGTTGATTCAAATGCAGCCGTATCGAATGGCGCGTCTGACCAACTTTGCCGATCCGTGGGCCGACCAGTTCGGCGCCGGCTATCAGTTGTCCCAGGCATTGATTGCTTTCGGCCGTGGCGAATGGCTGGGCGTTGGCCTGGGCAACAGCGTGCAGAAACAGTTTTACCTGCCGGAAGCCCACACTGACTTCGTATTCTCGGTCCTGGCCGAAGAACTGGGCGCGGTGGGTTCGCTGTGCACCGTGGCATTGTTCGTCTTCGTGTGTATTCGTGGCATGTACATCGGACTATGGGCTGAAAAGGCCAAGCAGTTTTTTGCTGCTTATGTCGCCTACGGTCTGTCGTTCCTGTGGATTGGTCAGTTCCTGATCAACATTGGTGTAAACGTCGGTCTGCTGCCGACCAAGGGTCTGACCCTGCCGTTCCTCAGTTATGGCGGTAGTTCGTTGGTGATCTGCTGTGCCTGTCTCGGCTTGTTGCTGCGCATCGAGTGGGAAAGTCGAACCCACCTGGGCAGTGAGGAGATGGAGTTCCATGAGAGCGACTTCGCCGAGGAGCCGAACCATGGGCGCTAACGTCATGATCATGGCCGGCGGCACCGGTGGCCACGTGTTCCCGGCGCTGGCCTGTGCCCGCGAATTCCAGGCGCGCGGCTATACCGTGCACTGGCTCGGCACCCCGCGTGGCATCGAGAACGATCTGGTGCCGGCGGCCGGTATCGAGTTGCATCGGATCAACGCCAGCGGTCTGCGCGGCAAGGGCAAATTGTCCCTGCTCAAGGCACCGTTCATGTTGTTCAAGTCGGTCTGGCAGGCGCGGGCGATCATTCGTCGGCTGCGGCCGGTCTGCGTGGTCGGCTTTGGTGGTTATGTGACCGGTCCTGGTGGCGTTGCCGCCAAACTGGCCGGCGTGCCGGTGATTGTTCACGAGCAGAACGCCGTGGCCGGTACCGCCAATCGGTTGCTGGTGCCGTTGGCCGCCCGAGTCTGTGAAGCGTTCCCCGACACCTTTACCCTGTCGAGCAGCCGCCGGACCACCGGTAATCCGGTGCGCACCGAGCTGTTCCTCGAGACATCGCGACCTGCCCTGGCCGGTCGCAAGGCGCGTTTGCTGATCCTGGGCGGAAGCCTGGGCGCAGAACCGTTGAACAAGTTGCTGCCTGAAGCCCTGTCGCAAGTCGCTGTCGATTTGCGTCCGGAAGTGTTCCATCAGGCCGGCAAAAACCACGATGAAGTGACTGCAGAGCGCTATCGCGCGGCTGGCGTCGAGGCGCAGGTGCAGCCCTTCATCAAAGACATGGCCCAAGCCTACAGCTGGGCCGACCTGGTGGTATGTCGCGCAGGCGCGCTGACCATCAGTGAACTGGCCGCCGCCGGTCTGCCCTCGATGCTGGTGCCTTTGCCTCATGCCATCGACGATCACCAGACCCGCAACGCCGAATATTTGGCCCGTGAAGGCGCAGCCTTCCTGATGCCGCAAAGAACGACTGGCGCAGCGGATCTTGCCGCTCGCCTGACAGAGGTCCTGATGCAACCACAACGACTCAATGAAATGGCTACCGCGGCGCGCCGCCTGGCCAAACCCGATGCCACCCGTAACGTGGTCGACAGCTGCCTGGAGGTGGCCCATGGTTGAGAGTCAGAAAGCCATGCCGCAACCGGAAATGCGCCGTATCCGTCGCATCCACTTCGTCGGTATCGGCGGTGTGGGCATGTGCGGGATTGCCGAAGTGTTGTTGAACCTGGGCTATGAAGTGTCCGGTTCCGACCTGAAGGCTTCGCCAGTGACCGAGCGTCTGGAGTCCTTTGGGGCGCAGATCTTCATCGGCCACCGCGCCGAGAACGCTGCTGCCGCCGATGTGCTGGTGGTGTCGAGCGCCGTGAACACGTCCAACCCGGAAGTCGCGACCGCACTGGAGCGCCGCATTCCGGTGGTGCCGCGCGCAGAGATGCTGGCTGAGCTGATGCGTTATCGCCACGGCATCGCCGTTGCCGGTACCCACGGCAAAACCACGACCACCAGCCTGATCGCTTCGGTGTTCGCCGCCGGTGGCCTGGACCCGACGTTCGTGATCGGTGGCCGCCTGAATGCCGCGGGCACCAATGCCCAGCTCGGCACCAGCCGCTACCTGATCGCCGAGGCCGACGAAAGCGATGCGAGCTTCCTGCACTTGCAGCCGCTGGTGGCCGTGGTCACCAACATCGATGCCGATCACATGGCGACCTACGATGGTGACTTCAACAAACTGAAGAAAACCTTCGTCGAATTCCTCCATAACCTGCCGTTTTACGGTCTGGCGGTGGTGTGCCTGGACGATCCGGTGGTGCGTGAAATCCTCCCGCAGGTCAAGCGTCCGACCGTTACCTACGGCTTCGGCGAAGACTGCGACGTGCGCGCCATCAATGTGCGCCAACAAGGCATGCAGACCTTCTTCACCGTACTGCGTCCCGACCGCGAGCCACTGGATGTTTCGGTGAACATGCCGGGCAACCACAACGTATTGAACGCCCTTGCGACCATCTGCATCGCCACCGACGAAGGCGTCAGCGATGAAGCCATCGTCCAGGGCCTGTCCGGGTTCCAGGGTGTCGGCCGACGCTTCCAGGTCTACGGCGAACTGCCGGTAGACGGCGGCAATGTGATGCTGGTCGACGACTACGGTCACCACCCGACCGAAGTCGCGGCCGTGATCAAGGCCGTGCGCGGTGGCTGGCCGGAACGCCGCCTGGTGATGGTCTACCAGCCGCACCGTTACAGCCGCACCCGTGACCTGTACGACGATTTCGTCAATGTGCTGGCCGACGCCAACGTACTGCTGCTGATGGAAGTCTACCCGGCCGGCGAAGAGCCGATTCCGGGCGCCGACAGCCGCAAGCTGTGCAACAGCATCCGTCAGCGTGGCCAGCTCGACCCGATCTACATCGAGCGTGGTGTCGACCTTGCGCCAGTGGTCAAGCCGCTGCTGCGCGCCGGTGACATCCTGCTGTGCCAGGGCGCCGGCGATATCGGCGGTCTTGCACCAAAACTGTTGAAAAGCGAGTTGTTCGCCGGTGCCGTTGCCGCGCCGGAGAAGGGGAAGTTGAAATGACTGCTGCCTACGCCAACCTGGTCTCCACGATCGCGCCGAAAGACTTCGGCCGCGTCGCCGTGCTGTTCGGCGGCAAGAGTGCCGAGCGTGAGGTCTCCCTGAAGTCGGGTAACGCCGTTCTGGACGCACTGCAAAGCGCCGGTGTGGACGCGTTCGGTCTCGACGTGGGCGATGACCTGCTGCAGCGACTGCTCAATGAAAAGATCGACCGCGCCTTCATCATCCTCCACGGCCGTGGCGGTGAAGACGGCAGCATGCAGGGCCTGCTCGAATGCCTGGGCATTCCGTACACCGGCAGCGGCATCCTGGCTTCGGCGCTGGCCATGGACAAACTGCGCACCAAGCAGGTCTGGCACAGCCTGGGCATTCCGACCCCGCGTCACGCGGTACTGAGCAGCGAAGCCGATTGTATTTCGGCGGCGACGGAACTGGGCTTCCCTTTGATCGTCAAACCGGCCCATGAAGGTTCAAGTATCGGTATGGCCAAAGTGAGTTCCGCGTCCGAATTGATCGACGCATGGAAAGCGGCCAGTACCTACGATTCGCAAGTGCTGGTCGAGCAATGGATTCACGGTCCGGAGTTCACCATAGCCACCCTGCGTGACCAGGTGTTGCCACCGATTGCCCTGGGCACGACGCACAGCTTCTACGACTACGACGCCAAGTACATCGCCAACGATACCCAGTACCGCATTCCGTGCGGTCTGGACAGCGCCAAGGAAAAGGAACTCATGGACCTCACGGCGAAAGCCTGTGAAGCGCTGGGTATCGCCGGTTGGGGCAGGGCAGACGTGATGCAGGACGCCGACGGGCAGTTCTGGTTCCTGGAAGTCAACACCGCACCGGGCATGACCGATCACAGCCTGGTGCCGATGGCGGCCCGTGCCGCCGGTCTGGATTTCCAGCAACTGGTACTGGCCATTCTGGCCGAGAGCGTTGCCGGCAACACTGCCGGTAACCAAGAGTCGACGAGAGGTTAAGGCCATGCAAGGCGCTCAGCTCAGACATCAGCCCTCCGCATCGCCCGGCCGCAAGCCGGTGCCGCGGGGTGCCAGCCGAATGGTGGCCAAAGAGCCGATGTCCGCGCGCCTGCCGAAAGCCAACTTCGGTTTTCTCAAAGCGCTGTTCTGGCCGGTAGTGCTGGTGGCTTTGGGGTTCGGTACTTACGAAGGCGCGACACGGCTGTTGCCGTATGCCGACCGGCCGATCACCAGAATCAACGTGCAGGGCGACTTGAGTTACATCAGCCAGCAAGCGGTGCAGCAGCGGATCGCCCCGTACGTGGCGTCGAGCTTCTTCACCATCGACCTGGCGAGCATGCGCACCGAGCTGGAAACGATGCCATGGATTGCCCACGCCGAAGTGCGCCGGGTGTGGCCGGATCAAGTGGTGATCCGCCTGGAAGAACAACTGCCGGTGGCCCGTTGGGGCGACGAGTCGCTGTTGAACAACCAGGGCCAGGCCTTCACCCCGCGCGAGCTGGCGAACTACGAACACTTGCCTCAGCTGTTCGGCCCGCAGCGGGCTCAACAGCAAGTGATGCAGCAATACCAGGTGCTGAGCCAGATGCTCAGGCCGCTGGGCTTCTCGATCGCACGCCTGGAACTGCGTGATCGTGGCAGCTGGTTCCTGACCACCGGCCCCGGCAGCGCGGGTCCCGGGATCGAACTGCTGCTGGGACGCGGCAACCAGGTGGAAAAGATGCGCCGTTTCATCGCCATCTATGACAAGACGCTCAAAGAACAGATTACGAACATTGCGCGCATCGATCTGCGCTACGCCAACGGCCTCGCTGTTGGCTGGCGAGAACCTGTAGCGCCCACGGCAGCCCAACCCGCTGTCGCGAAGAATTAAGAAGAGGCAGGACCCATGGCAAACGTGCAAAGCGGCAAAATGATCGTCGGTCTCGATATCGGCACCTCCAAGGTGGTGGCGCTGGTGGGCGAGGTCGCGGACGACGGCACGCTGGAAATCGTCGGGATCGGTACCCATCCGTCCCGTGGCCTGAAAAAAGGCGTGGTGGTGAACATCGAATCCACCGTGCAATCGATCCAGCGCGCCATCGAAGAAGCGCAGCTGATGGCGGGTTGCCGCATTCACTCGGCGTTCGTCGGCGTGGCCGGCAATCACATCCGCAGCCTGAACTCCCACGGCATCGTGGCGATTCGTGATCGCGAAGTCAGCTCGGCGGACCTTGAGCGTGTACTCGACGCGGCCCAGGCCGTGGCGATCCCGGCTGACCAGCGCGTGCTGCACACCCTGCCGCAGGATTACGTGATCGATAACCAGGAAGGCGTCCGCGAGCCACTGGGCATGTCCGGCGTGCGTCTGGAAGCCAAGGTCCACGTGGTCACCTGCGCCGTCAATGCTGCACAGAACATTGAAAAATGCGTGCGCCGCTGTGGCCTGGAAATCGACGACATCATTCTCGAGCAACTGGCTTCCGCGTACTCGGTACTGACCGATGACGAGAAAGAGCTGGGCGTGTGCCTGGTGGACATCGGCGGCGGCACCACCGACATCGCGATCTTCACCGAAGGCGCGATCCGTCACACCGCGGTAATCCCGATTGCCGGCGACCAGGTGACCAACGACATCGCCATGGCGTTGCGCACTCCGACCCAGTACGCCGAGGAAATCAAGATTCGCTACGCCTGCGCCCTGGCCAAACTGGCCGGTGCCGGTGAAACCATCAAGGTGCCAAGCGTTGGCGACCGTCCACCACGCGAGCTGTCCCGCCAGGCCCTGGCCGAAGTGGTCGAGCCGCGCTACGACGAACTGTTCACGCTGATCCAGGCCGAACTGCGCCGCAGCGGCTACGAAGATCTGATCCCGGCCGGCATCGTGCTGACCGGCGGTACGTCGAAGATGGAAGGCGCTACCGAACTGGCCGAGGAAATCTTCCACATGCCGGTGCGTCTGGGCGTGCCTCACGGCGTGAAAGGTCTGGATGACGTGGTGCGCAACCCGATCTATTCCACCGGCGTCGGCCTGTTGATGTACGGCCTGCAGAAGCAGTCCGACGGCATCTCGTTCTCGGGCATCGGCAGCCGCGACAGCTACAGCAACGAAGAGCCACAGGCTCCGCTGCTGGACCGCCTGAAGAAGTGGGTCCAGGGCAATTTCTGAAGATTTACCGTTACACCGAAGCACGCAGTAGGCGAAAAAACTAGAGAATGTAAAGGAGAGGGAAAATGTTCGAACTCGTAGACAACATCCCCGCAAGCCCGGTAATCAAAGTTATCGGTGTCGGCGGTGGCGGCGGCAACGCTGTCAACCACATGGTCAAGAGCAACATTGAAGGCGTTGAATTCATCTGCGCCAACACTGATGCCCAAGCGCTGAAAAGCATCGGCGCGCGGACCATCCTGCAACTGGGCACTGGTGTGACCAAAGGTCTCGGCGCTGGCGCCAACCCTGAAGTAGGTCGTCAGGCCGCTCTCGAAGATCGTGAGCGCATTGCCGAAGTCCTGCAGGGCACCAATATGGTGTTCATCACCACGGGCATGGGCGGTGGTACCGGTACCGGTGCTGCGCCGATCATCGCCGAAGTGGCCAAGGAAATGGGCATTCTCACCGTTGCGGTGGTGACTCGTCCGTTCCCGTTCGAAGGCCGCAAGCGCATGCAGATTGCCGACGAAGGTATTCGTCTGCTGTCTGAAAGCGTCGACTCGTTGATCACCATTCCCAACGAGAAGCTGCTGACCATCCTCGGTAAAGACGCAAGCCTCTTGTCGGCTTTCGCCAAGGCTGACGATGTACTGGCCGGTGCCGTTCGCGGTATCTCCGACATCATCAAGCGTCCGGGCATGATCAACGTCGACTTCGCCGACGTGCGTACCGTGATGAGCGAAATGGGCATGGCGATGATGGGCACTGGCTGCGCCAGCGGTCCGAACCGTGCACGCGAAGCCACCGAAGCGGCCATTCGTAACCCGCTGCTGGAAGACGTGAACCTGCAAGGCGCTCGCGGCATCCTGGTGAACATCACCGCAGGTCCCGATCTGTCTCTGGGCGAATACTCCGACGTGGGTAGCATCATCGAGGCGTTTGCTTCCGAGCACGCGATGGTCAAGGTCGGTACCGTTATCGATCCGGACATGCGCGACGAGCTGCACGTGACGGTCGTTGCCACGGGTCTGGGCGCCAAAATCGAGAAGCCTGTAAAGGTCATCGACAACACCGTCCATACTTCGATGGCTGCACAGCCACAACAACAGGCCCCTGTTCGTCATGAAGCTCCAGCGGTGAACTACCGTGACCTGGACCGTCCGACCGTCATGCGTAACCAGGCCCAGGCCGGTGCTGCGGCTGCCGCGAAGATGAATCCGCAAGATGACCTGGACTACCTGGACATCCCGGCATTCCTGCGTCGTCAGGCCGATTGATGAAATGTATCAGGGGTATTAGGGTGATTGGTGTTCAGCAAAGGTCTGGTCTGCTATCATCGCCAGCCTTTGTTGATACCAGTTCGCAATTTGCGCTGAAGCGGCCCATGCCATGATTAAACAACGCACCCTGAAGAATATTATCCGTGCCACAGGTGTCGGCCTGCACTCCGGGGAGAAGGTCTACCTGACCCTCAAGCCAGCGCCTGTCGACACCGGCATTGTGTTTTGTCGCGCCGACCTCGACCCCGTGGTGCAGATTCCTGCCCGCGCGGAAAACGTTGGTGAAACCACTATGTCGACCACGCTCGTTAACGGTGACGTCAAAGTGGACACGGTAGAGCACCTGCTCTCGGCCATGGCAGGCCTGGGCATCGATAACGCCTACGTCGAGCTCTCCGCGTCCGAAGTCCCGATCATGGATGGTAGCGCTGGACCTTTCGTATTCCTGATTCAATCGGCTGGACTGGAAGAACAGGACGCCGCCAAGAAGTTCATCCGCATCCTGCGTGAAGTGACAGTGGAAGACGGCGACAAGCGCGCCACTTTCGTCCCTTTCGAAGGATTCAAGGTGAGCTTCGAGATCGATTTCGATCACCCGGTTTTCCGTGACCGCACACAAAGTGCAAGCGTGGATTTTTCCAGCACTTCGTTTGTAAAAGAAGTCAGCCGCGCCCGTACCTTTGGCTTCATGAGTGACATCGAGTACCTGCGCAAGCACAACCTCGCACTCGGCGGCAGCGTTGAAAACGCTATTGTGGTCGACGCCGATGGCGTACTGAACGAAGACGGCCTTCGCTATGAAGACGAATTCGTGAAGCACAAGATCCTCGATGCAATTGGTGACCTCTACCTGCTGGGCAATAGCCTGATTGGTGAGTTCAAGGGCTTCAAGTCCGGCCACGCACTGAACAACCAGCTGCTGCGCAAGTTGATTGAGCAGACAGATGCCTGGGAAGTCGTGACGTTCGAAGACGCCAGCACTGCACCGATCTCTTACATGCGTCCGGTTGCGGCCGTGTAAGTAAAAACCTCTCTAGTTTTTAAAGGCTGCCTTCGGGTGGCCTTTTTTTATGAAGCAAAAGATCGCCCGAGCGCGAACCGAGCCTTCGGCAGCTCCTACATTTGGAACGCATTTCCCTGTAGGAGCTGCCGAAGGCTGCGATCTTTTTGATCTTTGCTTTAATCCGCGCACACCACCCGATTACGCCCCCCTTCCTTGGCCTGATACAACGCCTTGTCGGCACTGAACAGCAATTGCTCCAGGTTGATATCGCTGGCTTCAGTCCAGGTGGCAATACCGATACTCACGCTCATCGGCGGTTCACCGGCATCCGCCAGCAGCAGTTTTTGCACCGCCTCACGGATTTGTTCGGCGATCCGCCGCGCGCCTTCGCTGTCAGTTTCGGCCAGGATCACCGAAAACTCTTCACCACCATAGCGAGCCACCAGGTCTGCCGGGCGATGGACACTGGCGCGGATGACCTCGGCCAATGCCCGCAAGGCGTCGTCGCCGGCCTGATGCCCGTGCCGGTCATTGAAGGCCTTGAAGTGATCGGCATCGATCATCAGCAACGACAACGGCTTGCCGCTGCGCTGCGCACGAAACCACTCATGGCGCAGGGTCTGATCAAGGGATCGACGGTTGGCCACGCCGGTCAAGGCATCGGTGGCCGCCAATTGCGACAATTCAAGCTCGGCATATTGGCGCAGTCGCAGTTCGCGGCAGAGCAGCCAGGTCAGCCACAACAGACCGATGCACAAAACCCCCGTCGCACCGTTGATCACATAGGCCGTGCGGTTCCAGGTGGCGAACACTTCATCGATGGAAAGGGCCACGATGACGGTCAGCGGCAGATTGCCGACCCGGGTAAAGGTATACAGGCGCCGTTGATGGTCGACACTCGACACGCTTTCGAAGGTCCCACTGCGCTCCTGCAGCATGCGTGCGACGTTGGGGCGGCTGGAGAAGTTTTTGCCGATGGCGTTTTGTTCCCGGTACGGCTTCTGCGCCAGGAGAATCCCGTCGTCGTTGATGATGCCCAGCGTACTGCCGGAGCCGATTTCGAGGCTGTTGAACAGCTGGTCGAAGTAGCTCATGCGCATCGACGCCACCGCGACCCCCAGAAATTCACCTGTGGGCGAGGAAATGCGTCGGCTGAAACTGATGCGCCATTCGTCGCTGTCATCGCAGTCACAACGTGTCTTGAACGGACGGCTGATGAACATGCCGGCGTCGCGATTGAAGACATGGGCCAGGAAATAATCGCGGTCGGCGAAGTTGCCCGGTTTCGGTTCGATCAACGATGAGTCGGCCAGCACGTCGCCGTGCTTGTCCAGCAGCAGGATGTCGCCCTTGTAGCGCGCGGTGGTGGAGCGGTCGAACAGCACCAGGTGACGGATTTGCGGCGAAACCTGTTTCAGGTCGTCCCGTTGGGCGGCGGCGATCAGGCCCTGCAAGGTCAAGTCATAGAGCTCGACCGTACGCAGGACATCGGCATCGATCAGTTGCGCAATGGTGGTCGCACTGCGTGTGGCGGTCAGCTGGGCATTGGCGTGCTCGCGGATCAGCAGGTAAGTGACAATGCACAGGATCGAGATGACAGTCAGGGTGCTGCCGAGGATCACCATGATCTCGGGTCGCCCGGGCGGGCCTTGAAAGTGTGGGGTGCGGCTTGCGGTCATAGGGCTGGCGTCTGCTAGAGGGACGTTGTAAGCGTAGTTGCATAAACGTAGCAGCCGAGTGAATCGTTTCTGTTGCTCGAACGATTGATCGATGGGGTGGGCGTCAGTGACTTTCGTTGCAAAAGTTGCAATGAAGGTTGAGTCGCCGCTAAAAAAAAGCCGCTGACAGCAGCGGCTTTGAAGACAACTTTTCAAAGGGAAGAGCCGATGAAAAGTGTCGAGGGAAGCGTGAGTGAACAGTGCAGATCAGCTGTCTTTCTCGGCCCGTGGCTGCGCCTGGGTGCTGGATGCTTGCGGGACCTGGGCGTTTTGCGCAGCCTTGGCGGTCATCTCGATCCGATGCTCTTCGAACACCGTAGCGCGTGCGGTGTTATGCGCGACGAAAGTCTGCGATTCTTCCGCCATCGCCAACGGCGACAGGAACAAAGAGGACAAAACGAAAGCGCTGGCAATACCCATACTGTTGGACATCTTTAAAACCTTCTTGCTTGGCAAGTGCTGTTTGGTGCGGGCAAAGATAAGGATATGGGGCGAGGGGAAAAAGAGTGGATTCATGAAAGGACTATTACGCTAAAAGCAAAGATCGCAGCCTGCGGCAGCTCCTACAGAAAAACAGTCCAACTGTAGGAGCTGCCGCAGGCTGCGATCTTTTGACTTTCCAGGTGTGTCAGACCGGGAGATGGATACCGAACGTATTCATCCCATGGTCGCTGCGCACAAACACATCGCCGCCATGCATCAACGCAATGGCCTTGACGATGGCCAGTCCCAATCCATGGTTTTGACCGCTGTTGCTGCGCGAGGCATCGACCCGGTAGAAGCGCTCGAACAGCCGTGGCAGGTGTTCACGGGCAATCGGCGAACCGGGATTGGCGACGCCGATGCTGACCTGGTGTTCTGCGGCTTCAATGCGCACCTGAATAACCTGCCCGGGCGCGGTGTGTTGCACTGCGTTGTTCAGCAGATTGATCAACGCCCGGCGCAGATGAGCGATCTCGATCCGCACTTGCGCGTCACCACTGACCTCAACCCGGACCTGAGCGTCCTCGAGAATGAAATCCAGGTACTCCAAGGTCGTGGCCACTTCATCGGCCAGTGAGGTTGAGGTGAGTTTGGTCGCCTTGCTGCCCTGATCGGCGCTGGCGAGGAACAGCATGTCGTTGATGATCGAACGCAGCCGCTCAAGCTCTTCGAGGTTCGATTGCAGTACTTCGAAGTAATGCTCGGCGGAGCGTCCGCGGGTCAATGCGACCTGGGTCTGGCCGATCAGGTTGGTCAGTGGCGAGCGCAGTTCGTGGGCGACGTCGGCGTTGAACGACTCAAGGCGCGAGTACGCTTGTTCAACCCGTTCCAGGGTCGAGTTGAACGAACTGACGAATTGATCGAGTTCCGGCGGCAACGGTGAGAGTCGCAAGCGCCCCGAGCGCAACGGCGGGGCCAGGCGCTGGGCTTCCTGGGACAGTTTGATCAGCGGCTTGAGCCCGATCCGCGCCACCCAATAGCCCAGTGCCGAAGCCAGCAACACACCGACAATCGCCAGGCTGATCAGCGCGACCAGCAGATGATGCTGGGTCTGGAAAAACGACTCGGTGTCGATGGCGATCATGAAACGCAGCGGTGGACGCTGATCCTTGGCCGGGAATTCGCTGACCAGCACTTTCAGCGGATAGGGGTGATCCGGCAGATGCATGTCGCGGGTGCCCAGCGGCCCTTGGGCAAAGGCGCGGATTTGCGGTGTCGGGTTGCCGTATTCGTAGTGTGGATCGCCGCTGATGATCCAGAAACGGATGCGCTTGTCTTCTTCGCTCAGCAGATTGAGCTTGTTGTTGATCTTCACCCAATGCTCGGGCGTGCCGTAACGGCCGACCGTGGATTCGAGCACGCTGTAGCGCGCATCGAGTTCGGCTTCGGGCAACAGGCCCAGGCCCTTGTCGACCTGCTGGTACAGCGCCCACCCGATCAACAGAAAGACCAGAAGCGCCACCAGCGTGAACATGCCGCTTAAACGCAGCGCGATGGAATTACTGGACACCACGGCTCTCCAGCACATAACCCATGCCGCGTATGGTGTGCAGCAGTTTCTCTTCGAACGGCCCGTCGAGCTTGGCCCGCAGGCGTTTGATTGCGACTTCGACCACGTTGGCGTCGCTGTCGAAATTGATGTCCCAGACCATTTCGGCAATGGCGGTTTTCGAAAGGATTTCGCCCTGGCGCCGGGCCAGCACGCTGAGCAGCGAGAACTCCTTGGCGGTCAGGTCCAGGCGTGTACCGGCGCGGGTGGCCTTGCGGCTGATCAAATCTATCCACAGGTCGGCGATGTTCACCTGCACCGGTTCATGACCGCCGCTGCGCCGGGTCAGCGCTTGCAGGCGCGCCACCAGTTCCAGGAAGGAAAACGGTTTGCCCAGATAGTCATCGGCACCTTCACGCAAGCCCTTGATGCGATCTTCCACACGCTCGCGGGCGGTGAGCATGATCACCGGGGTTTGCTTGCGCGCACGCAGGGCGCGCAACACGCCGAAGCCGTCGAGGCTCGGCAACATCACGTCGAGGACGATCACCGCGTAGTCGCTCTCCAGCGCCAGGTGCAGGCCTTCCACACCATCGCGGGCCAGATCCACGGTGAAACCCTGTTCCGTCAGGCCGCGATGCAGATAGTCCGCGGTTTTTTCTTCGTCTTCGATAATCAGAACGCGCATGACCCCGCCTCAGTCTGTGCTCGCCAGCGCCGGTACTGGCGAAGGTTTAGGCCGATGGAACAGACGCTCCAGCCACAAGTATATGACCGGCGTGGTGAACAGCGTCAGCGCCTGGCTCACCAGCAAACCGCCGACCACCGCGATCCCCAGGGGCTGGCGCAATTCGGCGCCGGTGCCGTAGCCGATCATCAGCGGCAGGGCGCCGAGCAGGGCGGCGAGGGTGGTCATGATGATCGGCCGGAAACGCGTGATGCAGGCCTTGAAGATCGCTTCTTCAGGCGACAGTCCGCCATTGCGCTGCGCTTCGAGGGCGAAGTCGATCATCAGGATGCCGTTTTTCTTGACGATACCGATCAGCAGCACCAGGCCGATCAAGGCCATGATCGAAAAGTCCTGGCCGCAGATCCACAGCATGATCACCGCGCCGAGGCCCGCTGAAGGCAAGGTCGAAATGATCGTCAGTGGGTGTACGAAGCTCTCGTAGAGCACGCCGAGAATGATGTACACCGCCACCAGCGCTGCCAGGATCAGCCACGGTTGGCTGGCCAGCGAACTCTGGAACGCCTGGGCCGCGCCCTGGAAATTGCCGCTGATGGCGGTCGGCATGCCGATGTCGACTTTGGCCTGGTTGAGCATGATCACCGCATCGCCCAACGCCACGCCGGGGGCCAGATTGAATGACAGGTTGGCCGCCGGGAACATGCCGTCATGGGCGATGGATAGCGGGCCGATGGTTGGCGCATCAAACCTGGCCAGGGCCGACAGCGGCACCATTTCCCCGCTCAGGGGCGAGCGCAGGTAGAAGTAATTGAGGCTCTCGGCCTTGCCGCGCTGCTTGGTGTCCAGTTCCAGGATCACGTTGTACTGGTTGACCTGGGTCTGGAATTCATTGATCTGGCGCTGGCCGAACGCATCGTACAGCGCTTCGTCGACGTCGCTGGCGGTCAGGCCGAAACGGGCCGCGGCGCTACGGTCGATGCTGATATGGGTGATGCTGCCGCCCAGTTGCAAGTCATTGGAAATGTCGCGGAAGGCCGGGTTGGCGCGCAGTTTTTCCGTCAGGCGCTGGGTCCAGGTGCTGAGTGTGCCGCCGTCGTTGCTCTTGAGTACATATTGGTACTGGGCACGGCTTGGGCCGGAGCTGAGGTTGATGTCCTGGCCGGCGCGCAGGTACAGGACGATACCCGGTACTTTCATCAGTTGCGGACGAATCCGGTCGATGAACTGGCTGGCGGAGACGTCGCGGTCGCCACGTTTTTTCAGGGTGATCCAGAAGCGGCCATTGGCGATGGTCTGGTTGCTGCCCGAGACACCGACGGAATGTGAAAACGTTTCGACTGCGGGATCGGCAGCGACGATTTCGGCCATCGCCAGGTGTTTTTTCACCATGTCGCCATAGGAAATATCGGCAGCAGCTTCGGTGGTGCCGAAAACGAAACCGGTGTCCTGGATCGGGAAGAAACCCTTGGGAATGAAGATGTAACCGGCGACGGCCAGACCCAGCGATAAAGCGAACACACCGATCATCGTTTTCTGGTGGGCGAGGGCATGGCGCAGGCCTTTTTCGTACCAGGCCAACAGGCGTTCACCGAAGCCCGGTTTGTCGTGGGCGTGGTGCACCGGCGCGCGCATGAACAGCGCGGCCAGCATCGGCGCCAGGGTCAGGGATACCACCACCGAAATCATGATGGTCGAGGTGGCAGTCAGAGCGAACTCCTTGAACAACCGCCCGACCACGCCGCCCATGAACAGCAGCGGAATGAACGCTGCCACCAGCGAGAAACTGATCGACACCACGGTGAAGCCGATCTCCCCGGCACCCTTGATCGCCGCTTCGCGCATGCCTTCGCCGGCCTCCAGGTGCCGGTGAATGTTTTCCACCACCACGATCGCATCGTCGACCACAAAGCCCACGGCCACCACGATCGCCACCAGCGTCAGGTTGTTCAGGCTGAAGCCCATCACATACATCAGGGCAAAGCTGGCGATCAGCGAAACCCCCAGCACCGCCGAGACGATCAAGGTCGCCGACAACTGGCGCAGGAACAGCGCCATCACCGCCACCACCAGCATGATGGCAATCAGCAGCGTGATTTCCACTTCATGCAGCGAGGCACGGATGGTCTGGGTGCGGTCGATCAGCGTCTTGACCTGCACCGAGGCGGGGAGCATCGCTTCCAGCGCCGGCAAGGCGGCCTGGATGCGGTCCACGGTTTCGACGATGTTGGCCCCCGGCTGGCGGAAGATCACCAGGTTCACCCCCGGTTGCGAGCCTGCCCAAGCCTGGATGTAGGCATCTTCCGAGCCGTTGACGACTTTGGCGACATCGCGCAGATGAACCGGTGCACCGTCTTTGTAGGAAACGATCAGCTGGCTGTAGTCCTCCGGGTGGAACAACTGGTCGTTGGTGGACAGGGTCGAGATGCTCGACTCCCCGTACAGCGCACCCTTGGCCAGGTTGAGGCTGGTCTGCTGGATCGCCAGGCGGATGTCGGCGAGGGTCAGGCCAATGGCCGCGAGCTTGTCCGCCGAAGCCTGGACGCGGATCGCCGGACGCTGCTGACCGGTGATGACGACCTGGCCTACACCGTCGACCTGACTGAGCTGACGGGACAACAGGGTTTCCGTCAGGTCGCTGAGCTGCGGGCCGGGCATCAGCGAGGAGTTGACGCTGAGGATCAGCACCGGGCTGTCCGCCGGGTTGACCTTGCGCCAGGTCGGCAGGTTCGGCATGTCCTTGGGCAGCTTGCCCGCGGCAGTGTTGATCGCCGCCTGCACTTCCTGGGCGGCGGTGTCGATGCTCTTGTCGAGGGTGAATTGCAGGGTCAGGATGGTCGAGCCCAGTGCACTGCTCGAGGTCATCTGGGTCACGCCGGGAATGGCGCTGAATTGCACTTCAAGAGGCGTGGCCACCGAGGAAGCCATGGTTTCCGGGTTGGCGCCGGGCAGTTGCGCGGCCACCTGGATGGTCGGGAATTCTGCCTCCGGCAACGGCGCTACCGGCAGGCGCGGAAACGCGATGACACCCAGCAGCACCAGGGCGAACGTCAGCAGGACCGTGGCCACCGGGTGGTCGATGCACCAGGCTGAAATCGAACCATGACCCTTCATTGCGCCGCCTCCGATCGCACCACTTGCGGCGGCTCGGTCAGCACTTGCACAGTAGCGCCGGGCTTGAGCCGCGACTGACCATCGCTGACCAGCACATCACCGGGCTTCACACCTTTGATGATGTCCTGGCCGCTGCCTTGATAGACCATCTGCACCTGCACGGCTTCGACCTTGTCGCCATTGACCCGGTACACGAAGTGCTGGTCGAGGCCGCGTTGTACGACTGTCGGCGGCACCACCAGCGCATTTTTCTCCAGGGCCGTCTGAATCTTTACCGTCACCAGCAGGCCCGGCCAGAGCTTCTGCCCTGGATTGTCGAACTCGGCCTTGGCGCGGATGGTGCCGGTGCTGGCGTTGATCTGGTTGTCGATCAGGGTCAGGTGGCCTTCGCCGAGCAGGTTGCCGGTTTCGCCGTCGGTGTCGGCACCGATGTAGGCCTTGACCTGGGCGTGCTGTGGATCGTTGATCAGGCCCTGCAAGGTCGGCAGCATTTGCTGCGGCAGGGAAAACTCCACGGCGATCGGGTCGATCTGGGTGACAGTGAACAGGCCCTTGGTGTCGGTCATGCGCAGGAAGTTGCCTTCGTCCACCGTACGAATACCGACACGACCGCTGACCGGTGAGCGGATTTGTGTGTAGGAAAGCTGTACCTCGGCGGAATCAATCGACGCCTGGTTGCCTTGGGCTGTGGCCTTGAGCTGGTTGACCAGCGCCTGTTGCTGGTCGTAAGTCTGCTTGGACACGCCGTCGTCGACGCTCAGCAGTTTGTAGCGCTTGAGGTTGACCAGCGCCACTTGCAGTTGCGCCTGGCTTTCGCCCAGTTGTGCCCGGGCCTGGTCGAGACTGGCGCGGATCGACCGGTCGTCGATGGTGGCAAGCAGGTCGCCTTTTTTCACCAGTTGGCCTTCCTTGACCATGATTTTGGTGAGAATGCCGTCGATTTGCGGGCGGACCACGACGCTGTGCAGGGACAACACCGAACCGATGCCACTGACGTAGCGCGGCACGTCTTTTTCGGCGACGGCGACCACGCGCACGGGGATGGCGGTGGGGGGGGCGAGTTTGGCTTTGGCCGGTTTGGCGGCATACCACAGGCCCAGCGCTGCCAGGACGATCAGAAGGGCGACGAGCAGGGCCGATTTTTTCTGGATTCGCATGCGAGTGGGGCGCCGGGGCTGGGGGGGCGGTTGGTATTTTCCTTTATAAACCTGTTTGCCGGTCAGGAGGGTGACGGCTAACTGACGGCGCTGTCAGTTTGCGATTTGGCCTGGTCTTGGCGGCCTCTGGGCCGACCAGGTTATTGGTTGACCGAGTACATATCCGTTTCTTCGGTAGTGGCGGCTTATGGTTCCGCCCATCCATGCCGGGTTGCCCACTACGCAGAACCGGAGCGAAGCCTGGTAGGAGCTGCCGAAGGCTGCGATCTTTTGATCTTGCCTTTTAAAAACAAGATCAAAAGATCGCAGCCTCGTTTCACTCGACAGCTCCTACGTGGGACCTGTCAATTCGCCACCCGAACCCCACCCAGACTCCCGCTCAATTCATACGCCGCCAGTTCCGCCTGATGCGCCGCCAGCAATTCCGGCAACGATCCGCGCAAATACTCGACCCAGGTCTTGATCTTCGCATCCAGGTACTGGCGCGACGGGTAGATGGCGTACAGGTTCAGTTCCTGCGAGCGGTATTTGGGCATCATGCGTACCAGCGTGCCGTTGCGCAGGCCTTCTATCGCGGCGTACAGCGGCAGCACGCCAACGCCCATGCCGCTGATGATCGCGGATTTCATCGCGTCGGCGGAGTTCACCAGGAAGGGTGAGCTGTTGATGGTGACCATTTCCTGGCCGTCAGGACCGTCGAAGGCCCATTTCTCCAGCGGAATCACCGGGCTGACCAGGCGCAGGCAGGCGTGGTTGAGCAGGTCGCTGGGTTTTTGTGCGCAGCCGTTGGCTTTGACGTAGGCCGGCGAGGCGCAAACGATGCTGTAGGTGATGCCCAGGCGCTGGGAGACGAAACCCGAGTCCGGCAGTTCGCGGGCCAGGACGATGGACACGTCGTAGCCTTCGTCGAGCAGGTCCGGCACGCGGTTGGCCATGGTCAGGTCGAAGGTTACGTCCGGGTGGGTCTTGCGGTAGCGGGCGATGGCGTCGATCACGAAGTGCTGACCGATGCCGGTCATGGTGTGCACTTTCAGTTGCCCGGCCGGGCGGGCATGGGCGTCGCTGGCCTCGGCTTCGGCTTCTTCGACGTAGGCCAGGATCTGCTCGCAGCGCAGCAGGTAACGCTTGCCGGCTTCGGTCAGGGCGATACGGCGGGTCGTTCGGTTGAGCAGACGGGTTTGCAGGTGGGCTTCCAGGTTGGAGACCGCGCGCGAGACGTTGGCCGTGGTGGTGTCCAGTTGGATGGCGGCGGCGGTGAAGCTGCCGGCTTCGGCCACGTAACTGAAGGCGCGCATGTTTTGCAAAGTGTCCATGGGGTGCTCTCTCGTCGAATGACAAATTGTGACACGAAGTTTCTGTTTATTTACAGGCGACTAAGGATGTACCTACGGATTATCTCGTTAACGGTAACAAAGATTCACAAGAATCCGAGCTTATCGCCCTTCAGGCCGCCCCATAGAATTGCGCTCACCTCTTACGCCCCGAACATCTCTCCACCTCAGGAAATCGCAGCAGTGCCGCGTCGCATCAGCAGAGCGCTTCAGCCGCTCAGTGTTTTGGCTTTAACCCTGGCAGTCAGCGGCTGCATCGGAACCGGAGGTATTGCCCCACAGGGCAAGGCGCTGGAGGCCAATTCACTGGCCACCGACGAAGCGATCCAGAGCGCCGCGCAAGATGCGCACTGGCCCACCGCGCAATGGTGGAAAGCCTATGGCGACCCGCAACTGAATCGCTGGATCGACCTCGCCCTGCAAGGCAGCCCGACCCTGGCCATGGCCACCGCCCGGGTGCGTCAGGCCCGGTCCATGGCCGGCGTGGCCGAAGCCGCCGAGTCGTTGCAGATCAATGGCGAATCCACCCTCAAGCGCCACAACTGGCCGACCGACCAGTTCTATGGCCCTGGCGAACTGGCCAACAGCACCACTTGGGACAACAATGCCGCGCTGGGCTTCAGCTATGCCCTCGACCTCTGGGGCCGCGAAAGCAATGTCACCGAGCGCGCCGTGGACCTGGCGCACATGACCGTGGCTGAAGCGCGGCAGGCCCAGCTCGAATTGCAGGACAACATCGTCCGGGTTTACATCGAGCTCTCGTTGCATTACGCGCAACGGGACATCGTGGCCGCGACCTTGAAGCAGCAACAGCAGATCCTCGAGCTGGCGCAAAAACGCCTGAGCGGGGGTATCGGCACTCATTTCGAGGTCAGCCAGGCCCAGACGCCTTTGCCGGAAACCCATCGCCAGATCGACGCCCTCGACGAAGAGATCGCCCTGAGTCGCAACCAACTCGCGGCCCTCGCCGGTAAGGGGCCGGGGGAGGGCGCGCAGTTGCAGCGGCCAACGTTGTCGTTGGGGGCGCCACTGAAACTGCCGTCTTCGCTGCCGGCGCAATTGCTCGGGCAGCGTCCGGACGTGGTCGCCAGTCGCTGGCAAGTGGCGGCGCAGGCACGGGGCATCGATGTCGCCCATGCCGGTTTCTACCCGAACGTCGACCTGGTCGGCAGCCTCGGCTACATGGCCACCGGCGGCGGGGCGCTGGAGTTCCTGACCGGCAAGAAACTCAACTACAGCGTGGGGCCGGCGATTTCGCTGCCGATCTTCGACGGCGGGCGTTTGCGTTCGGAACTGGGCGAAGCCTCGGCCGGGTATGACATCGCCGTGGCCAAGTACAACCAGACCCTGGTCAATGCCCTGAAAAACATCTCCGACCAGTTGATCCGCCGCGAGTCCATGGACAAGCAACAGGCTTTCGCCGCCGAGTCGGTGGCCACGGCGCAGAAGACCTACGACATCGCGATGATCGCCTACCAGCGTGGCCTGACCGACTACCTCAACGTGCTTAATGCCCAGACCTTGTTGTTCAAGCAGCAGCAGGTGCAACAGCAGGTTCAGGCGGCGCGTTTGAGTGCTCACGCCGAACTGGTGACGGCGTTGGGCGGTGGTTTGGGCGCGGGCGACAATGTGCCGAAAGATAGCCAGACACAAGCGCCGAAAACCCCGAGTCTTTTGAAGTGACCAGATTGTTTCAGGCACACCCGCTTTTGTGGCGAGGGAGCTTGCTCCCGCTTGAGTGCGCAGCACTCACAAAATGTTCACGGGGTGCCGGAGTTTTGGGGCCGCTACGCAGCCCAGCGCGAGCAAGCTCGCTCGCCACGGGATTTCCCTCATGCCAAGTCTTTTCTAACTGAGCAGGATTTGATGACTCCCTTGCCCGCACCCTTGCGCTGGCTGTACTCCCTGGAATGGCGCCGGGGGTTCTTCGACTGGGCACGCAGCGACGGCGTGACCTGGGTTTATATCTTCAAGGTGCTGTTCGCGGCATTCCTGACGCTGTGGCTGGCCATGCGCCTGGAACTGCCGCAACCGCGCACGGCGATGATCACCGTGTTCATCGTCATGCAGCCGCAAAGCGGCCAGGTGTTCGCCAAGAGTTTCTATCGTTTCCTCGGCACCCTGGCCGGGTCGGCGGTGATGGTCGCGCTGATCGCGCTGTTTGCGCAGAACACAGAATTGTTCCTCGGTTCGCTGGCGATCTGGGTCGGTATCTGCACGGCCGGCGCCGCCCGCTGCCGCAACTTCCGCGCCTACGGTTTCGTACTCGCCGGATACACCGCCGCTATGGTCGGCTTGCCCGCGTTGGCCCATCCGGAGGGTGCGTTCATGGCGGCGGTCTGGCGGGTGCTGGAAATCTCATTGGGCATTCTCTGTTCGACATTGGTCAGCGCTGCAATCCTGCCGCAAACCGCCAGCGCCGCCATGCGCAACGCCCTGTATCAGCGCTTCGGCGTGTTTGCCCTGTTCGTCACCGACGGCTTGCGTGGCCGCAGTCAGCGCGAGGCGTTCGAGACCGGCAACGTGCGTTTCATTGCCGAGGCAGTCGGACTGGAAGGGTTGCGCAGCGTCACCGTGTTCGAAGACCCGCACATGCGTCGGCGCAATGGACGACTCAGTCGCCTGAACAGTGAGTTCATGGGCATCACCACGCGCTTCAATGCCCTGCATCAGTTGCTCGAACGCTTGCACAACAACAATACGGACCATGCCGTGGCGGCGATAAAACCGGGCTTGCAAGACCTCGCCGAACTGCTCGACGGTTTCAGCGGTCGTGCCCTGACCAGCGCCGATGCGGCGCGGTTGGTCACAGTGCTGAGCGCCTACAAGGAAGGCTTGCCGGCGCGGGTACGCTGTCTGCGGGCGACGTTCCAGCAGAGCAGCCCGAGCGATGCCGAACAACTGGATTTCCACACTGCGTACGAGTTGCTCTATCGCTTCGTCGACGATCTGCACAGTTATGCGCAGACCCACGCCTCCCTGGCCGATCACAGTCACGAACGGGAGCGCTGGGACGAGCCGTTCACCCCGCAAACCAACTGGATGGCGGCGGCGGCATCGGGGATTCGCGCGGCGTTCATCCTGGTGGTTTTGGGCAGCTACTGGGTGGCAACCGCCTGGCCGAGCGGCGCGACCATGACCCTGATCGCTGCTGCGACCGTGGGCTTGTCCGCCGCCACCCCGAACCCGAAACGCATGGCCTTTCAGATGGCGTGCGGGACGTTGCTCGGGGCGCTGATCGGCTTCGTCGAGATGTTTTTCATTTTCCCGTGGATCGACGGATTTGCGTTGCTGTGCGTGATGCTCGCACCGGTGATCGTACTGGGCTCGTTCCTGACTTCGCGGCCGCAATACGTCGGCGTCGGCCTGGGCTTGCTGATCTTCTTCAGCACCGGTTCGGTGCCGGACAACCTCACGGTCTACAACCCCTACACCTTCATCAACGACTACATCGCCATGGTAATGGGCATGCTGGTGTGCGCAGCGGCCGGGGCGATCATTCTGCCGCCCAACAGTCGCTGGCTGTGGCGCCGATTGGAGCAGGATTTGCGCGCTCAGGTGGTGTACGCCATCAGTGGCAAGCTCAAGGGTTTGGCGTCGAGTTTCGAAAGCCGCACCCGCGATCTGGTGCATCAGGCCTACGGCTTCGCGGCGGGGCAACCCCAAGTGCAGCGGGACTTGCTGCGCTGGATGTTCGTGGTGCTGGAGGTCGGCCACGCGATTATCGAGCTGCGCAAGGAGCAGGTGATTCTGCCGGTGCATCCGGCCTATGCCGAATCCCAGCCATGGCGCCAGGCGATCCGGGTGATGGGGCGTGCATTGGTGCGGCTGTTCCTGCAACCGAACAGCAGCAACCTCGAACGCGCGTTGGTCGCCGTCGATCACGCGATCAGTCGTGTGCAGTCCACTGACGAACCTTTCGCCCCGCACTTCGATACCTCGGCGTTGCGCCGGGTGAAGAGCTATCTGCACTTCATCCGTACCTCGCTGCTCGATCCGCAATCACCGCTTGCTACGTTCGCAAACAGTCATTCCCAAGGACTTGCACATGCCTCGTGAAATCGCCTTCCACGGCGTGTACATGCCGACCATGACCCTGATGTTTTTCATCGCGGCGGCGCTTGCCTGGGCGCTGGACCGGTTCCTGTCCGGGTTCGACCTGTACCGTTTTTTCTGGCATCCGGCGTTGCTGCGCCTGAGCCTGTTTACCTGTCTGTTCGGCGCGTTGGCGCTGACTGTCTACCGTTGACTCTCTATCACTGACTCTCTATCTCTGAAGAATGCCCCGATGAAAAAGTTTTTCAGCCTGCTCGCGACCCTGTTGGTGCTGGCCCTCGCGCTGTGGATCGGCCGCTCCTTGTGGGAGCACTACATGAACACGCCATGGACCCGTGACGGCCGTGTGCGCGCCGATATCATCAACGTCGCCGCCGACGTCACCGGTGAAGTGGTAGACGTGCCGGTGCGCGACAACCAACTGGTGAAGAAGGGCGATTTGCTGATGCAGATCGACCCCGAACACTACCGCCTTGCAGTCAAGCAGGCGCAAAGCCTGGTGGCATCGCGCAAGGCGACCTGGGAGATGCGCAAGGTCAACGCCCATCGTCGCGCCGATATGGACAACCTGGTGATCTCCCGGGAAAACCGCGACGATGCCAGTAATCTCGCCGACTCGGCCCTGGCGGATTACCAGCAGGCCCAGGCGCAACTGGAAGCCGCCGAACTCAACCTCAAGCGCACTGAAGTGCGCGCGGCGGTGGACGGCTACGTCACCAACCTCAACGTGCATCGCGGCGACTACGCGCGCATCGGCGAGGCGAAAATGGCCGTGGTCGACATGAACTCGTTCTGGGTCTACGGCTTCTTCGAAGAAACCAAGCTGCCCCATGTGCGCGTCGGCGATAAGGCCGACATGCAACTGATGAGCGGCGAAGTGCTCAAGGGCCACGTGGAAAGCATCTCGCGTGGCATCTACGACCGCGACAACCCGGAGAGCCGCGAGTTGATCGCCGATGTAAACCCGACCTTCAACTGGGTGCGCCTGGCGCAACGGGTGCCGGTACGCATTCACATCGATGAAGTGCCGGAGGGGGTGCTGTTGGCGGCGGGGATTACGTGTACGGTGGTGGTCAAGCAAGGTGATGGTGCTTAACCCTTGTAGGAGCGAGCTCGCTCGCGAAAAACCGGAGAGCGACGCAGGCTTACCCGAATGTCCGCGTTATCGTTGACGTCCATCGCGAGCGAGCTCGCTCCTACAGTTGATCGCCCTCGGTTTCAGCAGAAAGTTTCCTGCAAATGCCGCCAAAGAATCCTGTCATCTACCTTCTCGAACACCACCGTGGAGCGACGATCCGAATGCAGCCCGGTGGCATCGGTCTGTTGCTCACGATAACTCACGGTGGCGCCGCCATCGTACAACGCAATGCCACGCAACTCGCTGAGCTCGATGCGGAACCCGAGTTTCTTGCCACCCGCCAACGTGAACAGTTCGTTCAGCGCGTCAAAATCCAGCACCCGACCGAGCGGCGAGACCATGGAGAATTGCGGCGAAAAACGGGTCAGCAGTTGTTCGAGTTCGGACGCGTCCCGTTCTTCGGCCAGCCATTGTTCGATGGCCACGTGGGCCTGGATCACTTCGTCGAAGTATTCGGTGTAGTCGGTCATGGAAGTCATTCCTGAAATTTTGCAGTGTCTGTTCTGACGCCATCGCGAGCAGGCTCACTCCTACAGGGAAACGCATTTCAATGTAGGAGTGAGCCTGCTCGCGATGGGCCGGGGTCGCGCTCGACCGAATCGGTCTCAGAGCTGCCCACGCAACCCGAACCGCTTCATCAGCCCGGATTCGAGCAACCCCTTGGGCAACAAACTGGCCATCAGCGGTAATGCACGACTGCCATTGCCCAGGCGCACCAGTCGCGCAGGTTTGTTCTGCTGCACAGCCTTGAGCAACCCGGCGGCAAATTCATTGGCCGGAGTCGGGTTGTCCTGAGAGGCTTTGGCCCGGGCGCGAATGCCTTCACGCAGCGGGAACCATGGCGATTGCTCACTGATCAGTTGCTCGGCTTCATGGCCGGCATTCCTGGCGAAACTGGACGCGATAGCCCCCGGCTGGACTTCCATGACCCGCACGCCGAACGGCGCCAGTTCCATGCGCAAGGCATCGCTCAAGGCATGCACTGCGGCTTTCGAGGCGCAGTAGGCGCCGGCGAATGGCGTGACCAACACCCCCGAAACGCTGCCGATATTCACGACCAATCCTTTGGTCCGGCGCAGCACAGGAAACATCGCTCGAGTGACGCCGACGATGGCGAACACATTGGTTTCGAACTGGCGTTGCATGGCTGGCACACCACCATCGAGCAGCGGTCCCATGGCGCCATAACCAGCGTTGTTGATCAGCACGTCTAGACCACCGCATTCCTGGTTGATGCGGTCGCTCAACTGCTCAAGGGCAACACCGTCGTTTACGTCAAGTTGCACGGCGGTAAATCCGGCAGCGCTCAGCATGGCGACATCTTCGGCTTTGCGCGCACTGGCCCAGACTTCATAGCCGGCGCCCTTGAACGCATCGGCAAGAGCACGGCCAATGCCACTGGAACAACCGGTAATCAACGCAACGGGCATGGCGCATTCCTTGTGCAAAAAAATGGGGGAGGGATCAGTCGGAAAAACTACCCTGCAATCGCTCGGCGCGAAACTCCAGGGTTTCCGGACGGTAGCCAGGGCGCAGTGGCGGCAGCGGCAAGCAATCTTCCCAGTTGCCACCGGCCTGCAATTCGCCGGGGCCACGATAGCGTGGGGCGGTGTATTGGTTGTCGGCCAGGTTCACCGTATCGCCCGGTGCATAAGCCGCGACCCGCCAGCGCAGCTCAGTCAGCGGCACGTCATTGCCGTTGTTCAGGGTCAATTGCAGTGGCCGATCGGCGGGACATTGTTGTGGCGCGTAACTGATGCGCAACTCCAGGCGTTGTAGCTGCTTGAGTTCGCGGTGATCCATCCAGATGACCCAGGTGGCGACGATGCCCAACCCCGCGGCGGCAGCCATGGAAACGGGCAAGGCCTTGGCCGGGTAGCGCAGCAACAGGATCAGCCAGGTGATGACCAGAAGGACGCCGATGAACATGACGTAAGTCTCGGGAGTAGAGAGGGTCATCCTACCTAAGCGCAGGTGGGGTTGGCGATGGGCGGGACAAGATCATGGCTTTTAGGCCGTCCGTCTGATCTGTAATTTCTGACAGTAGGCAGGTGTCTGAGCGGCGGGTTTAGTTGAGGCCAGTGCTCCAGGAGCGGCTACTGTGCCAGCGACCCTTTCAATCCACCGCCACACGCCGACCTTGATCGCGATTGATCCTCGGGGGCTGGCGGTGCGCGCGGTCGGTTATTGGCGTGATATCGACGACGTGTCCCCCCAGGCACGGGTCAACCGTACGGTCCATGATTGGGCGGGGCGAGCGATTGCGCAGTGGGACCCGCGGTTGTTTCTGGACGCTTCGGCGCCGCCTAATCTGCAAACGATTCATGCCCTGTCCGGTGCGGTGTTGAGTACCAATAGTGTCGATGCCGGGTGGCGTGTGGCGCTGTTGGGTGAGGCGGGGCAAGCGGTTCATGCCTGGGATGGCCGGGGTTCGCAGCGCTGGCTGCGATACGACGCTCAGATGCGCCCGGAATCGGTGTTCGAACAGGCGATGGACGGCGAAGCGCTTTGCGCGGAGCGTTTGAGTTACGGCGCGAGCGGACCGACTTTTGCCGAGCGCAACCAGTGCGGCCAATTGATTCGCCATGATGACCCGGCGGGCACGCAGCGGTTTACCGAGTTCGGATTGCACGGCGCGGCATTGGAGCAGACGCGGCATTTTCTGCAAGCGTTAACGCTACCGGACTGGCCCGAGTCGATAGTGGAGCGCGAATTGCTTCTGGAACCGGGCGAGGGTGCGATCACCCGTTCGCACGTCAATGCATTGGGCGAAACAATCAATCAAACCGATGCCAAAGGCCACCGCCAGTTGTTCAGTCAGACCCTCGACGGCCAATTGTGCGCGGTCAGCCTGCAACTCAACGGCGTACCCACCCTGAAAACGCTGGTCAGCGCCATCACCTACAACGCCCATGGCCAGACCGAACGGGAAGTAGCCGGCAATGGCGTAATCACCACGCAGGAGTACGACGCGCAGGATGGCCGCCTGATCCGCCTCAACGCCCAACGCGGCACCGAAGCCTTGCAAGACCTGCGCTATGCCTACGACCCGGTGGGTAATGTGCTGAGCATCGAGGATGCCGCGTTGCCGGTTTACTACTTCGCCAACCAGCGGATCGAACCGGTCAATCGCTACTCCTACGACAGCCTGTCGCAACTGATCGAAGCCACTGGCTGGGAAGCGGGCGGCCCCAATAAAGGCCCGCAGTTTTCGACCTTTGATGACCCCGCGCCCCGCGCCAATTACCACCAGACCTATCGCTACGACGCGGGCGGCAACTTGCTGGAACTGGTCCACGAAGGCCCGCAAAGCCATGGCCATCGACTGGTCGCGGCGGCGCACGGCAACCGTTGCCTGCCGGTGCTGGAAGGCGTGGAACCGGACGAAGAGGCCTTCCATCGAGGCTTCGATGGCAACGGCAACCTGCTCAACCTGCAACCGGGGCAGCCCTTGGCATGGGACCTGCCCAACCAGTTGGGCGAAGTGCGGCCGGTGGAGCGCGATTCGGGCCTCAATGACCGCGAACGCTACGTCTACGGTGCCGATGGCATGCGCCTGCGCAAAGTCCGTGAGGCCCACACCAATGCCCGGACGCTGATCGCTGAAACCCGCTATCTGCCGAACCTGGAGCTGCGCAATTACAGTGGCACGGGCGAAGTGTTACAGGTGATCAGCGTGCAGACCGGGCGCAGCAGTGTACGGGTGTTGCACTGGGAATCGGCGCCACCGAAGGACAGCGCCAATGATCAATACCGCTACCACCTGAATGATCATCTGAGTTCCTGCACCCTGGAACTCGACGACGACGGAGCACTGATCAGCCAGGAGCGTTATCACCCGTACGGCACCACCGCGTGGTTCGCAGGGCGCGGGGAGGTTGAGGCGGGCTACCGAACGGTGCGTTATTCGGGGAAGGAGCGGGATGCGACAGGGCTTTATTACTATGGGTTCAGGTATTACGTGGCTGGATGGCAGCGATGGATTAATGCTGATCCTGCCGGAGCGATTGACGGTCTTAATTTCTATTGGATGGTCAGGAATAATCCAATGCTTTTGACTGACTCTGTCGGGCTGAGTGCGAATAAGAGATCGTTATCTGGAAAGTTAACCGACAACGCAAATTTCACAGTCAAAAAATCTACAAAAGCTTCGTCTGCAAAACAGGTGCTTGAGCAGTTGCAGTCAAGTGAACAGGCGGTTTCATTAAACGCCGTCCAGCGAGTCTCAAAGAAAGCCTTTGCCCTTAAAACCCGAAAAATTGAAGCTGATCTTTCGAATATGTCGTTATCACAACCATCATCCCGGGGTGGTAAAAAAGAACGCTCGAAAACCGAGATGGAGAGGAGCCTTGAGAGCAAGAAAACCCCCATTACTGCGGAACTCATAAACGATCCGCAGTGGTTGTCTGTGCTGGATTCAGGTATCCACAATGGTCAACCTGTCTATATTCACTACACCAGCGCTTTGGGTGCTGAAGCTATCTCTCGTGAGAAAAGTATCAATGACAGAGCTCGAGGTGAAAAACGCGCTGGTTCAAAGGGAGGCGTCTATGTCAATCCACCAGGTCAGCAGTTCAATAATGAGAATGTCGAGAGCCTGCTGTTTTTAGGTAACGAGCGTTACAAGGGCAGTGGTGACTACATGGTGATTTTTAGTACCGACCAGGTCCCGGAAGATTTAGGTTCGATTACTCAGGGTAGTCCGTTCATCGAATTGAAAATGCATAAGGAAATACAGCTGACTCCTTTCAATTTCCTATTTTTGGGGATGAATATTTTTCCTGACTATTTTAGCTGAGGTCATTTGTTCAACGGCAGTCAAAAAAGGTCCATCCAACCCACTGCGGATAGGGAACGCAGTGAGCTGGATGGGGGCCGTTTTTTGCTGAACCCTTACTGCGCGATAGTCTTCACCGCAACCCCACGCTCAATCGGCGTAGACCGCCCGTAGATATCTTCAAACCGCTCGATATCGTCTTCGCCCAGGTAGCTGCCCGATTGAACTTCGATGATCTCCAACGGGATCTTCCCCGGGTTACGCAGGCGATGCACCGAAGCGATCGGAATGTAGGTCGACTGGTTCTCGGTCAGCAGGAACACGTTCTCGTCACAGGTCACCTCAGCGGTGCCGCTGACCACGATCCAGTGTTCGGCGCGGTGGTGGTGCATCTGCAGCGACAGGCACGCGCCCGGTTTGACCGAGATGTGCTTGACCTGGAAGCGCCCGCCCATGTCCACCGAGTCGTAGGAGCCCCACGGACGGTAGACCTCGCAGTGGTTCTGGGTTTCGCTGCGGCCCTGTTCGTTGAGGGTGTTGACCATCTGTTTCACGCCTTGGACCTTGTCCTTGTGGGCGATCATCATGGCGTCCTTGGTTTCCACCACGACGATGTTTTCCAGGCCGATCACCGACACCAGTTTGCCGTTGCCGTGGATCATGCAGTTTTTGCTGTCCTGGATGACCACGTCGCCTTTGGTGACGTTACCGTTGGCGTCTTTTTTATTGACTTCCCACAGCGACGACCAGCAACCGACATCGCTCCAGCCGGCGGTCAATGGCACGACGCAGGCGCGTTGGGTTTTTTCCATCACCGAGTAGTCGATGGAATTGTCCGGGCAGCAGGCGAAGGTGGCTTCGTCGAAGGTGATGGTGTCGGCATCCTGCTGGCTGCGTTCCAGGGTCAGAAGGCAGGTGTCGTAGATGTCCGGATCGTGCTTTTTCAGCTCTTCGAGGAAGCGACTGGCGCGGAACAGGAACATGCCGCTGTTCCAGAAGTAACCGCCGGACTGGACGAACTCTGTGGCGCGCTTCACGTCGGGTTTTTCGACGAAATGCGAGACGCGGCTGACGCCTTCAGGCAGCAGCGAGTCGTTGGTCGACTTGATGTAGCCATAACCGGTTTCCGGCTTGGTGGCCGGCACGCCGAACAGCACCATTTCACCGTTTTCGGCGGCGACGGTGGCCAGGGCCAGGGCGCGTTGCAAGGCTTTCTGGTCTTCCAGCACGTGGTCGGCCGGCAATACCAGCATCAGCTCGTCGCGACCTTCACTGACCAGCATCATCGCGGTCAGGGCCACGGCCGGCGCGGTGTTGCGACCGAACGGTTCCATCAGGATGCGCTGGGATTCCAGCTTGCGGGCGGCCAGCTGCTCGTTGACGATGAAACGGTGGTCCTTGTTGCAGACCACGATTGGCGAGTCCATGCCTTCGAACACCAGGCGTTCCAGGGTTTGCTGGAACAGGGTGTGTTCGCCGGTCAGGGCCAGGAACTGCTTAGGGAATTGTTTGCGGGAAAGCGGCCAAAGACGTGAGCCACTACCACCTGACAAGATCACCGGAATCATGTTGTTACTCCTTGAATATCGATTGGTTAGAGCTACTGCGTTCTGTCGTTTCACTCTTGTTTTTGTTCCGTGTCGCAGGGGTTGCGCTGCCTGTGTAGGAGCTGCCGAAGGCTGCGATCTTTTGGCGTATTCAATGACGCCGAGAATCAAAAGATCGCAGCCTGCGGCAGCTCCTACAGAGATCGACGTTACCTCTGCGGAAAATTGATTAGCGCGTCGACACCGGGCGTTTGACCCAGACCGGCGACAGGCTGCTGCCGCTGCCGGTGACGTACAGCACCGCGGCTTCACCGCGTTCCAGGGCGACCGGTTTCACGTCGCCGACTTTGGTGGTGCCGTCATACAGCGCCAGGCTGACCTTCACCGGGTTGATTTCACGCTCGCCACGGCCTTTGGCTGCCACGTTCGGAACCACGTCGGTCTTGCCGTCGGCGGTCTTCAGGGTCAGCGCCTTGTCGCTGAGGTTTTGCACGCGTACCAGGGACTTCTGCTTGTTCTTGAACGGCGGCTCTTCGATCAGTTGTGGTGCGCCGCTGGCGTTGTTGACCAGGGTGTAATAGTGGTCGCCGGCCAGTTTGACCGGCAGGGTCTGGCTGCCGACCTTGGCGCTGTAGTCGCCGCCCGGCATGAAGCTGAAGTCACTGCTCGACAGTGGTGCGACGTCGCTCAGGCTGGTGCTGCCGACGGTGGCGCTGACTTCGGCGTTGCTGGCGTTGTAGATGCGCACGAAGGTCGAGCCTTTCGGCGCGACCGGGCCGTACAGGGCGGCGTCGCCAGCGGCGAAAGCCTGTACCGACAGCACGCTGAGGCCGGCAACCAGGGCAAAGCGTTTAGCGAGACGACGAGGAGTTGTAGTGAAAGTCATGGTGTACCTCTCTTTCAGTTTTGCGCCCGGTCGGGCGTCTCGGATTTGTTGGTGATGGCTACGTTTTGTTGGCGGGCGCCGGCTTGTTTAAGCTCTGCGACCCACTGCGGGTCGGCGTCGCCGATTTCGTTGTTCACAGGCAGATATCGTTCAGGGAACTCCCAGATCAGCACCTGTGGCGGGCTGTTCTTGAAGGCATCGCTTTTCAGGTAGCTGAGCATCGGCAGAATCGGGCCGTGGCCGTCTTCGGCGTAATTGACCACGTCGCTGTGCAGCGCTTGCTTGAGCGCACCGACGAAGTTCCAGTTGGGGTTGGCGCTGTAGCTGGTGCCGATCAGGGCCACCGGTACTTCGGTGTTGGCGAACAGCGCGTCGTCGCCGGCGGGCTGATCTTCAGCCGCGACCGTATTGCGCTTCTGCAAGGGTTCTTCCTTGGGCATCAGGTTTTCGAACAGCGGGTCCAGTGGCAGGAACAGACGCAGGTCACCCTTGTGGGTGATGGTTTCCGCAGGTTCAGTGACGAAACGCTGCGGCTCGCCGCTCAGCGGGTACTTGTCGGCAATGGTTTTGGCCAGTCGGTTGGCGGCGATCTCGGCGCCTTGCGGCGTCCAGTGGGTGTCGGTGCGCAGGAACACTTGCTGGCCATCCTGCTTGGCCTGTTGCAGCGGGCCGAGCAGGTCAGGGGCCGGAATCCGGTCGGCGGCCAGGCGCTGGTGGAAGTCCTTGTAGAGGTTGGCGTGGATGCTCGCCGGTTTCACCTCACCGAGGTGTTCCGGGTACAGGCGCACCTTGGCCGGCACCACCGCCATTACCAGTTGCACGCCTTTCTCTTTCAGGGTCTGGCGCACGCCTTCGACCAGCGCGTAGTTGCCTTGCAGGTTCAGCTCTTCGTTGACCACCGGGTGGAATTCTTCATCGCTGTACAACCACTGGTCGCGACCGAGCACCACGCCCGGACGACCTTCGTTGAACAGTTTGAAATCCAGCGCGGCCCAGAGGTTGGTGCCCAGGCGCTTGATCGGGAACTCGTCGTCGTAGTGCGTTTCCACGGCTTTGCTCCAGCGGCCGTTGAGCACCGTCGCGTCGGCGTTGGTGCTGAAACCGAAGAAGCTGCGCACCGACCACAGACCGAGCACCAGCAGGGTCACCAGGAACAGCGCGATGTAGAAGATGCGTAATGAGCGGGTCATGGTCAGATCCCTCAGAACTGGAAGTAAAGGAACGGCGAGAAGCTTTGCGCCGAGAGTTTGAGAATCGAGGCAATGAACAGCAGCAGCACCAGGGCGCGCATCACGTAGCGCGACCAGTCAGCGGTCCAGTAGGCCGGTTGCACCTGGGCTTCGACGCCGACGGTGTAGCCAGGCTGGTGGATGCTCGCCGGGTTATCCCCAGGCACGGCCTTGATCGTTCCCGGTGTCGCAGCAGCCGGGCCGTCGGCATCGACGTTCACGGCCGGCTTGGTCTTGGCCGGTGGCTGATTGGTGTAGAAATCGCGCAGGCCGAAGAACGCCAGGGTCACATAAGCCACGATCAGCGTTGCCACTTGCAGGCCGGTGAGGCTGGCCTGGTTGAGTTCCGACAGCGACCAGTCGCCGAAGCTGAACATCGCGCCGTACATGCGCCCGGCGACGTGCAGGTTTTCCGCGCGGAAGATCACCCAGCCCATCACCACCAGCAGGAAGGTCATCACCCAGCGGATCGGGTTGAAGCTGCGTGGAGAAGTATTCAGACCAATGGCTTTTTCAATCGCCAGCCACATGCCGTGCCACGCACCCCAGACGATGTAGGTGATGTTCGCGCCGTGCCACAGACCGCCGAGCAGCATGGTCAGGAACAGGTTGCGATAGGTCATCAGCGTGCCTTTGCGGTTACCGCCGAGGGTGATGTACAGGTAGTCACGCAGCCAGGTCGACAGGCTGATGTGCCAGCGCCGCCAGAACTCGGTGATCGACTGGCTGACGTAAGGCTGCTTGAAGTTTTCCATGAAGCGAAAACCCATCATCAGGCCCAGGCCGATGGCCATGTCGCTGTAACCGGAGAAGTCGAAATACAGCTGCGCTGTGTACGCCAGTGCGCCGAGCCAGGCATCGCCCGTGGTCGGGCTTTGCAGGGCGAAACAGTGGTCGGCCACCACCGCCAGGGTATCGGCGATGAAGACTTTCTTGATGAAACCCTGCATGAACCGCGTGCAGCCCTCGGAGAACTTGTCGAGGGTGTGGGTGCGGTTGTTGAACTGGTCGGCCAGGTCGCGGAAACGCAGTACAGGGCCGGCGATCAGGTGCGGGAAAATCGCCACGAACGCCGCGAAGTCGATCAGGTTGCGGGTCGCCGGGGTATCGCCACGGTAGACGTCGATGATGTAGCTGATGGACTCGAAGATGTAGAACGAGATGCCGATCGGCAACAGCACGTGGGTCAGGATGAACGGCGAAAGACCCACCGACGTCATCATCGCATTGATGCTGTCGACGCCGAAGTTGGCGTACTTGAAGTAGCCGAGGATGCACAGGTCGACGGCCACGCCGAGCAGCAGCCAGCGCTGCGCCGGTTTGGTCCTGACCCCGGCGGCACCGACTTTCAGGCCGATCCAGTAGTTCCACAGCGTGACGCCGGCGAACAGCGCGAGGAAGTCCACACGCCACCAGGCGTAGAACACGTAACTGGCAATCAGCAGCAGCAGATTGCGATAGCGTTGCCCGCTCAGGTAGTACAAGCCGAGGAAGATCGGCAAGAACAAAAACAGGAACACGTTGGATGAAAAAACCATCCCGGTCTCTCCTTGTTTGAACCAACAGTCAAGGGCCAACGGCCCCCCCAAACCCCCCACAGAAATCCGGGGGGCTAACTCACAAAACCTACTTTCGACACCGACCCTGTAGGAGCTGCCGAAGGCTGCTCCTACAGGGGGGGTGTCTGGTCTAAGAACCCTTGCTGCCCTTTTCATTGGCCGGGTCGTAGACCCTGGTCAGATCACCGCCGAGGCGGAAGTTCTTGAACGGTTGCATCTTGTGCTTCTTCTCCAGCACGTCCGGCGTACAGGTGTAGAGCGAGCAGAACGGTTCGAGCCAGGCGAATTTCATGCCCTCTTTCAGGTCGGTCATGTCCTGTTCCTTGCCGTTCTTTTCCTCGAACTCATCCGGGTCTTTCACCCCGGCGAGTACCCGGTCACCCAGGCGTTTGAGTGCGCCATTGTTTTCCTGGCGCAAGTCCACGCCATTGACCTGGGCGAAACTGGCGATCATCGCCAGCGGCGGCAGGGCGTAGTTGTGGTAAGCCAGCGCCCGTTGCTGACGCTTGAGTTCGTTGGGCAGGTAGCCGTCGGCATCGATCTGATTGGCGCCGACCTTGTATTCCTTCACCGCCCAGTCGAACAGGTCGCGGCGGTTGGTGGCGACGGACGTTGCCATCACCGACCAGGCGGCCCAGTACGAGTGGTTGTTGGTCTGATCAAGCGGCAGGTTGTCCCAGTCGCTGACCACCTGGTCGGCCATCTTGCTGAACCAGGCTTCGATCAACTGGGCTTCCTGTTGATGGGTGGCCAGCGGGTGGGAGTCGGAAAACTTCAGGCGGATATATGCCGAAGCCATACTGCCCAACGCCCATTTGCGCATCGACTTGCCGGTGTGGTTGAAGTCCCTGGACATCAATGCATCCGCCCGAGCCCAAGTAGCAAGCCAGCTCAACGTGCATTCCAGCTGTTCCGGACGGCCGTCACGCATGAACTGCATCACGCGCTTGCTGGTGCTGCGCTCGATCTTGGTGATGTCGGCGGTGCTCTCGCGAAAGGCTTTTTCCGACTGCACGTTCAGGGTCGCGCGTGCCTTGTCCGAACCTTCGTACTTGCTGCGAAATTGCAACGAGCCGGTGTACGGCGTCGGCATTGCATCGCAGCCTTCGCTCTTGTCGCCCGTCTTGAATTTATCCACAGGCGCAAAATAGCCCTGGGGTGGACGCAGTGGCGCAGCCGCTTGCGTGGCCCCGGCGAACATCGCCAGGCTCAAGAGCGTCGGTGCCAACAGTGTTGAAAATTTCGGATTGCGCATGGCAGACCTCATTGCCCGACCGAAGCAGTACGCTGCTCGGCGCCCGGGAAAACGTTGCGTTTGCAAATTTTCGCTTCGACTTTCTGTGGCGCGGCACCGGCTTGTTCCGGGCCCTGGACTTCGACGGCCAGCAGGTTCTGCGAGGCCCAGTCTTCGTCCGTGCGCAACTCGAAGGCGAAACGCCCGTCAGTTTCGGAGGTTTCCGGTTTGTCGATCTTGATGTCCTCGTGGCGACCGTTCATGTACCAGAGGGTGGCTTGCAGGGTTTTCACCGAAGTGTCGGCGAAGCGGATGTCGACCTGGTGGCTACCGTTGCGCAGGTCCAGGTTCTTGCTGTTGACCATCAATTCGTTTTTGCCCGGCTTGAGCGTGGCGCTGCCGGACATCTGCGCATCCTTGCCTTCGCAACCGTTGTCCAGCAGCGCCATCATCTGGCGGTAGATGGTTTCCTGGTCGAGGCGGTACAGCGGCGAGAATTCCCAGATGAGAATCTTCGGCGGGTTCTTCTGGAACTCGTCGCTGCCCAGGTACTGCAGCATCGAACCTTCCAGGCCGCCGCCGGGGAACGCTACGTTGAGGATGTCGGCGCCGATGGCCTCTTCGAGGAAGCCGGCGAAGTTGTAGTTCTTGCCACTGTGGGAGGTACCCACGAGGGTGATTTGCGGGTTACCGGACTCGCCGAACAAGTCGCCATCGCCCGCTTCGCCCTTCGGCTCGGTGGTGAACTGATCCATGTACTGGATTGCGTAGCTGGTGCCACAGAGTTGGCCGGCCATGTTGTGCAAGGTGCCGGTCTTGCCCATGCGACCTGACTTTTTGGTCTCGAATTCGCGCTTGGGAATGTCGGCGAATTCAGGCAATTGCTTGACCTTCTCGGCGACGATTTTCGCCGTGCGCTGGGCACCGTACGGGGTCCAGTGCTGGTCGCCGCGGAAGTAGAAATCGTGGGCGGGCAGGGTGTCGGGCAACGACTCGTTGGTCAGCGGCGACAGGTCCGGAACGACGTAGCCCATCTGCGCAAAACGACCGAGCATGGACTTGTAGTTTCTCAGTGCCTTGTCGAAGTCGTAGCTGGCTTTCTCCGCCGGGTTGAGCTTGTTGCGATTCACCAGGCCACGGGTCGGCTGGTACACGACAACCAGCTCCACGCCTTTGCTCTTGAACGCATCGTGCAGTTGCTTCATGCGTTTGTAGCCGGCGGGCGTGGTGTCGAATTCGGTGCGCAAGTCTTCTTGAGTACGGAACAACCAGTCACCCTGGGCCTGTACCAGCGTGGTGAAGTTCTGCTGGTAACGGGTGGTGTAGTTCTTCGGATCGTGAGCAGCCGGGCACAGGCTGCAGCACGGTTCGGCAGAGAATTTTGGTGGGGCAACTTCATCGGCACGCGCGCCACCGCTGGCCGCGAGAATGCCGGCGGTCAGGGCCGACAGGCTGAGTAATTTGATCAGGTGTGGGTGCATAAGATTATCCTCAGTCCCGCATTTCGGTCTGGCGTTCGACGGGGTCGATCAGCACGGCTTTCTGCTGGCGCACCAGCAGGTCGAGAATTTCATCCTGGCGCTCGCCAAGGATGCCGGTGAAGCTGATGCCGCTGGATTTGGTCGGCGCGAGCATCGACACGCGATACAGCTCGACACTCAGTGGCGAGTCGATGGACAGCGGGCCACTGCCGTTGGCCGCCAGCTCACCGCCGACCACGATCAGCGACACCTGGGCGTCGAACGGGTCGAGCTTGATGTCACGGTCGGTGTTGCTCAGGTCCTTGATGTGCCCGTAGACGCCGGTCAGGCCGTTGGCCATGGCGACGTTTTCGTAGAGGCGAATGTTCACGCTGTTACGAATGCGGATGCCGTGGCGCTTGTTGCTCAACACGCGGTTGCCCCACAGCAGGTTGTCAGCACTCTCGTAGAGGGTGATGCCGTCGGTGTGGTTCTGGTAGATCTCGTTGTGGGCAATCAGGTTGTTGACGCTGTTACGGTCGATCACCAGCCCCGAGAGGTGGTTGTCGTAGCTGCGGTTGTTGAAGATGAAGCTGTCGTTGACCTCACGGGAAATAATGATCCCGTGCTTCTTCTTCGTTCCATACACCGTGTTGTCGGCAATGATCAGGCCGTGGGAACGGTCGTGCGGGTCGATGCCGTAGACGATGTTGTCTTTGTAGGTGTTGCCCTTGACCACGAAGTCGCGGGTTTCATAGCAGTAGAAGCCGTACCACATGTCCGAGAATTCGGAGCCGACGATCCAGCCGGTCGGCTCAGGGCGCTTGAGCACCTTGGCCATGTTTGGCGTGTACTGGGAAATACTCACGCCATAGGACTTACTGTTGGCGTAGCCGAAGCTGGCGATCTTGCTGTTGGCGATGTAGGTCTCGGTACCGCCCCAGGCCAGCAGGAACGGACGGAATTCCTTGGGCGAAGTGAACGTCGCCGGGCCGTTGTCTTTCTCGCGCCAGCCAGTGATTTTGGTATCGCGAACGAACAGCTGGCCGTCGTTGACCAGGAACGTACCGGCCTCCTGGGACAGGCGCAGTTCCTGGGTCTGCTTGTCGATTTCCAGGATGCCGTGGCGACCGACCACGATCGGCAACCGCGAGAGGAACACACCCGGCGAGGTTTCGCTGAAGTACTGCTTGGGCAGCTTCTTCGCCAGGTCCTTGAGGTTCATGTAGCCGTCGTCGACGAAGATCGCCTGGGGGATGCCGTGCTGACGCACCACCCACTCGGCCATCTTGTTGTCACCACCGATGAAGTCCTTCAGGGCGTCTTCCTGCATCATCCGGCGCACGCTGATCTTGCCGGCCTTGCTGCGCACGATTTTCGCGGCGATAGCCTCAGCGGTGTAGCCGGAAACGTCCGGCAGTTTCGGCTTGGCCAGTTCCAGCGGCGCGGTCGGTGCGCTGCTGACGGTGTAGGTCTTGGCCTGTTGCAGTCCCTTGGCGACGGTGGCCGGCTTGCCTTGTTGAGGCACCGCCGGCTCCACATTGGCGAAGGCAGCCGCGCTGGCCAGCAGCATTGCGCCGGCCAGCAAGGTCAAGGAACCTTTCTTGGCACTGTTCATGTCGGGCACTCCCTTCGCGGTTCGCATCAGAAGCGCCAGATCACATCGACGAACGCACGGTGCATGTACGAATCGACTTCCTTGCCGTACGCATCGCCCGGCTTGAACACGCCGCCACGGAAGCGCACCAGGGCCGAAGGCTCATCGATCGCCTGACTCATCGACGCGGGCAACAAGCCTTGCTTGAAGTACTTGGTGACCACCAGGTCCATTTCCTGACCGAGGTCTTTCTCGCCATCGTTCAGCGGCAGCGAAGTGCTGGAGAGGATCGCGCCGGTGACGTCGTCGGTGTTGTTCTGGACGGCGTTGATGCCATTGCTGCCGACCGGCTTGTTGCCGTCGACGCGCCAGAACTTGTGGTAGATCAGGCTGGCGTCGTATTCGTCGTTGAGCATCCACGAACCGAACAGGGTGGCGCTCTGCATGTTGTTCATTTCGCCACGGAAGGCCTCGCCGAAACGGTGTACCCGCGAGCGGGTGCCGGTGTAGTTCGAGCGGTTGCTTTCCAGTCCGTTCTGTTCGTACTCCGCGCTGGCGCGGGCATAGGCGGCACCGACTTGCCATTGCGGATCGAGGCGCAAACGCACGCCGAGATCGGTAGCCCAGCCATTGAGGTTTTCACCTCGCTTGGCTTCAGCCGGCGGCGTGCCATCGGCGTTCAGCGGGTTGACCTTGTCGATGTCGCCGCTCATGCCGGTGATGCTGCCCCAGTAATTGACGGTGTTGGTATTGCGCCAGTTGTAGGCGTCGCTGTCGGCGGTCAGGCCGAGCCAGCTGATGTCGCCGTTCTGTTTCTTGTCCAGCGAATCTGTCGGCACACCTGGCTCCGGGAAGTCGAGCTTGCCATTGTCATGGGTGTGATGACCGCGAATGCCGACCCAGTTGCCGGGTGTCCACTGGTATGCGGCATCGGCGTAGGCGTGCAGGCGATCCTTGTCTTGCGGCGACAACTCCTTGAGGTCGGTGCGGTACTCGCTGAAGCGTTCGGCGATACCGACGTTGGCGCGTAACAAGGTGGTGTCGAAGGTCCAGTTCAGGGCTTCGATGTTGGTGTCGCGCCATTGACCGTCGTCGTTGCGCAGGCGTTGGCGACCGAGTTTCAGGATCTCGCCGGGGTAGGGCGTGAAGCCGCTGTAGCCGACCCAGAATTCGCGCATGGCCAGGTAGTTTTTCTTGGTCTCGCGATCACCGTTGTCGGTGTTCTCGGCGCCATCGGATTGTTGCAGGGTGTCGGTCTCGATGATGTCGGTGGACGTCACCGCCTGACCCATGGCGTAGGCGCTCCACGCGCCGCTTTCGCCGTAGACCCACGGACGCAGGTCCAGGCCGACGCCGTTGACGTCGCCGCCGGGAGCGGTGCCGAGGTCGCGGTCGTCTTCGGACTGGCCGGTGATTTTCACGTCCAGGCCAAAGTTCTTGGTTTCAGTCATCGCAGCGAGCGTCGGGCAAGACCAGATCAGCGCGAATGTCAGGCCGATGCCGGCCTTCATGAATGGATTCAACTTCATTGGGATTCCTCGCTGACTTCTTCTTGCAGGGTGTGCAGTTCCGGCGTGTTCGGGCTCAGGGCACCGCGCACGGCCTGTTCTTGTTTCAACAGGCGTTGGGCTTCGGCCAACCGGTCGGGCGGCAATTGCGTTTGGATTGTTTGCGCAAGCTCGGTGGCTTGCGGGGTGTTCTGGGCCAGGGCCAATTGGCTGAAGACGTAGGCGTTCAGCGGATCAGGCTTGGTGCCCTTGCCTTGGGAAAACAATTGGGCGATGGCGAAGTCGGCGCTGTTCTGGCCGTTGCGCGCAGCGGTCAACAGATGGTCGAGGGCCTTCTGTGGATAGACCTTGCCCAGGTAGCCACGGCGATAGATCTGGCCGAGGTAGTAATCGGCAGCGACTTCGCGGCCGACGGCTTTCTGGAAATGCTCTTCGGCGACCTTGGCGTCGGCCGGCACCAGTTTGCCTTCGAAGTAGAGCTTGCCCAGCAACAGTTCGGCGCGGGGCTGGTCGGCGGCGCGGCCGTTGTCCAGGTACTTCATCATCTGGTCGACGTCGCCGAGTTCCGGGAAGTCGTAGAGCAGTTGCGCGAGGCTGACCCACGACGCCGGGTAGCCCGGTGCGATCGGTTCGAGCAGTGACTGTGCGGTTTTCTCGTCGGTCTTGCCCAGGGACGCATCGGCGAGCACGCGGGCGACACTGTCGACGCGCTGCGCCGAAACGGTGCCTTGGGCGTGCGCCGCTTGCATCTGCTTGATCAGCTCGGCCTGTTGCTCTGGCTTGGCCTGTTTCTGATAGACCGTGGCCAGCTCGACGTAGCAGATGTCGCTGGTGTTGAGTGCGGCCTTGCAGATTTTTTCCACGTCATCCAGATGCTGGTCGTAGGTGCCCTGGGTGCGATAGAGCAGCACCTGCGCCAGACCTGCTTCCGGTTTGTTCTCGGCACGCCATTGGCTGATCTGCTGTTGCGCATTCACGTTGGGGAAGCTGTGCGGGTATTGCAGGTACAGCATCGCCAGCGGGATCAGCGTGTTGCCTTCGCCTGCGGCGGCGGCTTTTTTCAGCAGGGTTTCAGCTTCGTGTTGTTCCGCTTCGGTGGAACCGGGCTTGGCCACCAGCAAGCGACCGAGGCGTGCCTGGGCGCGCGGCGAAACGCTGGCTGCAGCGCGGTAAGTCGCCTCGGCCTGTTTCATCTGCGCCGGGTCACGGCTGTCGACCTGGATGTCGGCCAGGCCGACCTGCGCTTCGCTGTAGCCCAGGTCTGCCAGTTGCCGGTAGTTCTGCGCGGCGGTGGCGGTATCGCCACGTTTGAGCGCTTCGTTGGCCAGGCGCTGGTCGGGCAGGCCGGCGCAACCGGCCAGGCTCACCGCCAATGCCACTGCACACAGTGTTCCCATGTAGGAGTGAGCCTGCTCGCGATGCAGGCAACTCGGTACATCAGACAGACCGCGTCGGTCGAGCGCGACCCCGGCCCATCGCGAGCAGGCTCGCTCCCACAGGGATTGCGGTGTGTTCGAGATTTTTGTGATGGTCACAAGCATGTCCTCGACTTAAAGACCGACAGCCATGGCTTTGTCGATCAGCCAGTTCAGGTTCGGGCCACGGTCGCTGTTGACTTCCACCGGGCGGCCGGCGAGGGAGCTGTCCAGGGTTTCGTCCGGCTGGATCAGCACGCGGATGTCCGAAGACAGATCGGCGCTTTTCAGGCTGGTGCTGCTGACGATCTTGCCGGTGCGGCTCTTGTCCTCGCCAGCGATCTGGAAGCGCACCGAAGTACCCGGGCGCACGTCGCCGAACTGGCGATAGGAGAAGCGCGCTTCAACGTTGGCTTCGCCGCCCCGCGGGACCAGTTGGAAGATCACGTCGCCCTTGCTGGCGTACTGACCGTTGGCAACCATTTGCTGGGCCACGGTGCAGTCGCACGGCGAGGTCAGGGTGCCGGTCATCTGCTTGCCGAACAGTTCTGCAACCTTGGCCGGGGCCAGTTGGTCTTCGTCCAGATGGCCCTTGAGCACGTCGAGCATGCTGGTGCTGAAGGTCGCCAGCGGTGCGCCCTTGGCGGCCACGCCGTCGGCTTTCACCAGGCTCTGCACGGTACCGTCGCGAGGCATGGTGATGTTCACGCCCGGCACGCTGACCAGACCGGCCTGGGCGTGGCTGACGAAGTACATGCCGTACACCGATTTGAAAACAAAGCCGAATGCTGTCAGGCCGACAACGAAGACCCCCAGGCTGAAGGTCACGGCTTTCAGGCGGCCGAACGCGGTCATGCCGTGGCCGCCGTCCTTCATCTTGCGAGCCTTGGTGAAGTTGTCGCGCTGCAGGGTCGCCAGCATTTCACCCACGCTGACGATGTCGCCAGCCAGGTGCGAAGTGATCAGGTGGCGCAGGGTCGAGATGTCCCGTGGTTCCAGGTTCTGGAACTGGCAGCCGGCGCGTCCGGTCTCGCGATCGAAGGAGCGGACCTGCAATTCGACGTCAATGGCCAGGCCGAGGTTGTCGATGAGGAATTGCAGGCGGGCCTTGTACACGTCACCGATCTTCAGCGGCAATTGACCGGCGTTGAACGCCAGGCCACCGGCGGACAGGTCGATCACCCGGGCTTCGACCGGTGTCCGGTCGGGGCCGAAGAAACGCAGCTTGGCCGGGATTTTCACGCGGGCGTGTTGGCGCTGGGCTTCGGATTCATGCACTACGTTGGCGTTGACGGCGGTATTCATAGGGGGCGTTTTCCTAGTTAATTCAGGCGAGTTCGGTCAGACCATCAACAGCAGCACGGCGACAAAAATGCTGCCGGCAGAGAAGGTCATGGTCCGAGACGACCAGGTGTTGAACCAACGTTGAAAGCTGGCGAGATCACGGGTCAGAGAAGTGGGCTGGCGAGTCCAGGACTGTTTATCGAGGCGGAAGAACACGTAGATCTTCACCAGCGCGCCGACGATCTGGTTGTAATAGAGAATCGCCGGGTAGGCCGGGCCGATCCGGTGTCCGGAGCACGACAGCAACAAGGTCAGGATGAACCGGGTGATGCCGATCCACAGCAGGTACACCAGGATGAACGCGGTGCCATACTTGAAGCTGGCGATCAACGCCACGGTCAGGCCCAGCAGCGAGGTCCACATCGACACGCGCTGGTCGAACAGCACCACCGAAGTGAACACGCCGAGGCGTTTGATCCCCAGGCCCAGGGCACGGGAGTTCTGGCGCAGGTTGTTGCCGTACCAGCGGAACATCAGTTTGCGGCTGGCCTTGATGAAGCTCTTTTCCGGCGGGTGTTCAACGGTGTTGATCGCCGCGTCGGGCACGTAGAACGTGTCGTAGCCCAGGCGCATCAGGCTGAACCAGCTCGACTTGTCATCGCCGGTAAGGAACTTGAAGCGACCCAGGCGCCAGTGTTGCAGCGAGTCGCTTTCCACGTCGGCGATGAACTCCGGGTTGGTGACCACGGTGGCGCGGAACACCGACATGCGGCCAGTCATGGTCAGCACGCGCTTGGACAAGGCCATGGAGCACATGTTGATGTGGCGCTGGGCGAAACGCAGCTTGTGCCATTCGCTCATGATGTAGCCGCCGCGCACCTCGCAGAATTCGTTGGTGGTCAGGCCACCGACGTTGCCGAACATCTGGAACCACGGCACGGTCTTGAGCACCACGCCTTCGGCCAGCACGGTGTCGCCATCGATCACCGCGACCACGGCGCGATCATCCGGCAGGTGCCGGGAGATGGCGCGGAAGCCGTAGGCCAGGCCATCGCGTTTGCCGGTGCCGGGAATGCGTACGAAGTCGAGCTTGACCCGGGACGGCGGATTCATCCGGCTCCACAGGCTTTTCACCAGCAGCTCGTCGGACATTTCCACGATGGAGCAGACCACGGTGGTCGGCAGGCCGCAGTCGATGGCTTCGCGGATTACCGAGCTGTAGACCTGCGCAGTGGTCAGGGCGTCGATACGGAAACTGGTGACCATCAGGAACACATGGGACGGGTCAGCCGCTTTACCCAGCTTGCGCACTTTGCGCCGCAGGTACGGGTAGACGATGTACAGAAAGATCATGCCGCGCACAAAGTGCGTGGCACCCATCGAGTAGCGCCAGATACCCACGGCGCCAATCAGGAAAATGAAGTCCTTCGACTCGGAGTCGAACGTGGACACGGGCAGCGCCATGGCGAGGCCCATCAGTAAACTCAGGTAGAACAGCCAACCGGCGGCCTGGAGTAGGCCGTGTTTTAGCCTGTGCATAATCTGCATCCGTCTCGATCTCGGGCGAGCCTTTGGGGTGGCCCGATGGGGTTAAGGCAGGCCTGTGAAAACTGGCGGCACCCGCTCTGGATGACGCCAGAATCCCTGTAGGAGCTGGCGAAGCCTGCGATCTTTTGATCTTCAGCAATCACGCCGGCGCCAAAAGATCGCAGCCTGCGGCAGCTCCTACAGATACCGCGTTACCAGCAGATGCCTTCGGCCCGGCTATTGGTGCTGGTGGCCTTGGACATGAAACCAACCAGGTCGATCACCTGCTTGCCGTGTGGAACGTCCTGCACCAGGGCGCGGAATTTCTCGTCACGGTTGCCGAGGATGATCACGTCGGAGTTGTTGATCACCGCGTCGAAATCGGAGTTCAGCAAGGACGAGACGTGAGGGATCTTCGACTCGATGTAGTCCTTGTTCGCGCCGTGAACGCGGGCGTACTCGACGTTGCTGTCGTAGATGCTCAGGTCATAGCCCTTGCCGATCAGCATTTCCGCCAGGTCGACCAGTGGGCTTTCACGCAGGTCGTCGGTACCGGCCTTGAAGCTCAGGCCCAGCAGAGCGACTTTGCGTTTGTCGTGGCTGGAAACGATGTCGAAAGCGTTCTGCACCTGGGATTCGTTGCTGCGCATCAGCGAGTTGAGCAACGGCGCTTCCACGTCCAGGGAACCGGCGCGGTAGGTCAGTGCACGCACGTCTTTGGGCAGGCACGAACCGCCGAAGGCGAAGCCTGGGCGCATGTAGTACTGGGACAGGTTGAGGGTCTTGTCCTGGCAGACCACGTCCATCACTTCGCGACCGTCGACGCCGACCGCCTTGGCGATGTTGCCGATCTCGTTGGCGAAGGTGACCTTGGTGGCGTGCCACACGTTGCAGGTGTACTTGATCATCTCGGCGACGGCGATGTCCTTGCGGATGATCGGTGCGTCGAGCTCTTCGTACAGCGATTGCAGAACGTCACCGGACGCTTTGTCGAATTCGCCGATGACGGTCATTGGCGGCTGGTCGTAGTCGGCGATCGCGGTGCTTTCGCGCAGGAACTCAGGGTTCACGGCCACACCGAAGTCAACGCCGGCCTTCTTGCCGGAGCAGTCTTCGAGAATCGGGATGACCACGTTGGCCACGGTGCCCGGCAGCACGGTGCTGCGCACGACGATGGTGTGGCGGGTGGTCTTGTCACGCAGGACAAAACCGATTTCGCGGCACACGGCCTCGATGTAGTTCAGTTCCAGATCGCCGTTCTTCTTGCTCGGCGTGCCCACGCAGATCATCGACAGGTCGGTGTCGCGAATCGCCTCGGCGAAGTTGGTGGTGCCACGCAGACGCCCCGTCTGGATGCCCTGTGCCAGAAGTTCGCCCAGGCCTGGTTCAACGATCGGCGATTTGCCGGCATTGATCATATCGATCTTGTCTTTGGCCACATCGACGCCAACGACGTCATGGCCCCGTGCAGACAGGCAACCGGCACAGACTGCGCCGACGTAACCCAAACCAAAAATGCTGATGCGCATCGCAATTACCTCTCTGTTATCAAGCCTGTATACATCAAGCCATTAGATGGCCGGAGTTAATGGTGTTCAGCGTGTTTTAGTGCACTCGCAAGTGTGCCTTACAGGCACAACGATGCCCTGTGCTGGCATATAAGTTACGAGTGTCTAAATAAATGCACTCAAGGTGTGCGCAACTAGGCCTTGTTGTTATGATTTGCCCTGTTATGTAGCCGATCCTCCTTTCAGAAGGATGCAGGTGCAACGGCCTTGCACGCTTGATGTCAGGCCGAAAGCCCGTGGATCAAGCGGTTGGGTGCTCGGGTGAGCACGTTTATAGGGGCGCTGCCGTGGCCTTGTAGGGGATAGTCATACCGCGTTATCTCCTGTCCGATTGCTGTTGTCCAAATCAGTGATTATTCAGCGCAAGTTAGTGTTTCAACTTCGCTACATGAATCGCTTATCTGCGTAAGTTATCTCGTACACGTTCGGAGAGAATCGTTACCGGTGGTATGAGCGGCGCGTTTGGACATAGTTCCAGTCCGCTCATCGTGAAATCTGAAATTTCTTGAAATACTGAGAGAGATGGCACTGCTCTCAAATTGATAGCACTTGCCGTTTCGCCCTTTATATATAGGCGGATCATTGGGTGGGATATTTTTTTGCCACTACTGTTAAAAAAAGTCAGTGCCACTACGCAAAAAAATGTTCGAAGTCGAGTGAAACTAAAGTTAAAAAATCGGCCGATGTTTTCTTGGCGCCATAAAAATGGCGAAATGACGGGGAAGGTTGAAGTGAATCAAGGGTCAGCGCACGAGAGGATGTGGAGGTCGTGCGCCGACTGGATGCATCACTCTGGTGCGTGATCGCGCAGAAACACTAGATTGTCCGGTTTGGATTGTTCGGCGCTGTAGCGATAGCCTTGAACGTCGAACTGCTTGAGGGTGGCCGGGTCATTGATGCGTTCATCGATGACGAAGCGACTCATCAAGCCGCGGGCCTTTTTCGCGTAGAAGCTGATGATCTTGTACTGGCCGTTCTTCAGATCCTTGAATTCGGTATTGACGATGCGCGCGTTCAAGGCGTTGCGCTTGACCGCCGAGAAGTACTCGTTGGACGCCAGGTTGAGCAGCACGTCATCGCCTTGATCGACCAGGGCTTCGTTCAGCCATTCGCTGATGCGTGTGCCCCAGAAGGCATACAGATCCTTGCCCCGGGCGTTGGCCAGCTTGGTGCCCATTTCCAGGCGGTAGGGTTGCATCAGATCCAGCGGGCGCAGCAGGCCGTAGAGGCCCGAGAGCATGCGCAGGTGTTTTTGGGCGTAATCGAAATCGGCTTCGCTGAGGGTTTGCGCATTCATGCCGGTGTACACATCGCCCTTGAAGGCCAGCAGCGCCTGCTTGGCGTTTTCCGGGGTGAACGCGGGCGTCCAGCTGCCGAATCGCGCGGCGTTGAGCCCGCCGATCTTGTCGGAAACGTGCATCAACTCGCTGATCTGCGCCGGGGACAGCTCACGCAATTGCAGGATCAACTCCTGAGAGTGGTCGAGGTACTGCGGCTGGGTGAAGCGCTGGGTCGCCGGCGGTGTTTCATAGTCGAGGGTCTTGGCGGGTGAAATCACCATCAGCATGAAGTCGTCTCCTTTAATCGTGGCGGCGATTCTAGGGGGTTGTCCTCGTTGACTCCAGCTATGGCGTCCATAGGTGATGGCCGATGGAGCACGGATTTTGCCTGGATGGGCTTCTGTGGCGAGGGAGCTTGCTCCCGCTCGAGCGCGAAGCGGTCGCAAAACCGGTAGTCGGGGTCTGGCTGAAGGAATGTGATGACAGGTTTAGGTCTGCTTCGCAGCCCAGCGGGAGCAAGCTCCCTCGCCACAGAAAGCATTCATGCCTCAGGAGGAGTGGGTGCCTTATCAGCTATAGTGCCGCGCGGGTTTTGTTATGGAGACATCCCATTGCGCATCGCTTTTCTCATCTCGATCTGCCTACTGAGCTTCGGCGCCCTCGCGGCACCGGGCGATGTGGCGACGCTCGATCGCAGCACCTGGCCAGAAAAACTCGGCAACCCGACACTGTTCGACGTGGCGTCGAGGGCCGAGATCCTCATGTTTTCCAGTGTGCTGTTGGCTAGCGAGTCGCTGGATGAACCCGCCCTGGCCCAACGCCTGGGCCTGCGCACGATCAATCTGGAATCGGTTAACCGGGTTCGCCAGCGTCTGTGGCAACGGCTGCTGGTTAACTACAACTTCGCCCAACAGAGCTGCGACCAGGATGCCTCCTTCTGTTTTCTGGTCGAAGACATGCCGACCCTGCACGAACAGGCCGCCAGGTTCCAGGTCAGCGCAGACAGTTACTACATCAAGTGGGCCGAGCCGAGCCGTGTGTTTCACACCCAATACCTGGACGAGCAGTTGCGCAAGGCCGCGCTGTTCCCGCAAACCAGCAGCGAAGTCGATCGTTTTGGCGACTATGAGCGCACCGGCGACGAGATGCATGACCGGCTGTTTCTGCTGACTTTCGACAGCGCTGCCAATGCCGCCCCGGACAATACCGCCTGGGTCACCGAGTACCTGCGCAAATCGAACATGAGCGGGACATTCTTCGTCCTCGGCAAGGACATCCAGGGCCGTTTGGCCGAGCATTCGGTAAGCAACCTGCAAGCGACCTACTCGACCCAGTGCATTGGCGTACAAGGCTGGGAGTTCCGTTCCCACAGCCACTGGCAGGACTGGCAGGACTCGGTGCGCCGCAGCGCCGAACTGGTCAAGAGCAAGCTGCCGGAGAACTACGTGCCACTGTTCCGTCCACCGGATGGCCAGCGCCGTTCCGATGCCGAAGGCTTCTTCAAGGCTCAGGGGGTGCAGGTCGCGCTGTGGGACATCGACGCCCAGGACGGCGCCGGCAAACTCAAGGGCAACCCGAGTGCGCAACGGGTGCTGACCCTGATGCTGCTGTGGCGGCACGGGGTGATCAATTTCAATGTGAAGCAGGATGGGGTGAAAACGGCGTTGCCGTGGCTGGTAACACAAACGGCGCCTGTCGGAATCGGCTGGGAAGATTGCCAGGATGCGTTTCGCTGAAAACGACAAAACCCCGTAAACATCGGGTTTTTGGCGATTTTGGAAGGGGATTCGTTGCAGGTCGACTTATGACTGTAAACGGGTGATGGCAGTCCGCCAAGTGCTATTGGTCATTCTGAAAAATAAACTTCAAAAAAGCGTCAAAGTACTTTTTTCTGTCACACGTTTTGGAGTATTACGAAGACAGACCGCCGAAACCTGCAACACAGGTGGCGTCTCCCAAGACCCGTTTGTTTGCAGTCACTTGAGTCTTCGCAGGTAAGATTCGGCGGCCCTTCGAGGCGCAGCACCGCCAAGGTATTGCGTCGACTGGCTCCCACAAAGGTGACCGAGTATGGATGATCACGGACGTAGCTCTTCTTCCAACCAGCCAATCCTGTATGTACTCGATACCAACGTATTGATTCACGATCCAAACGCGCTGCTCAACTTCGAAGAACACCACGTCGCGATCCCGATGACCGTGCTTGAAGAGCTCGACAAGCTCAAGAGCGGGCATCACAGCGTTGCCGCCGAATGCCGCCAGGCCATCCGCCTGATCGACAAGACCCTGGGCGATGCCTCACCCGAGGACGTCGAGCAGGGTGTGCCGATCCAGCGTGGCAAAAGCGGACCCAAGGGTTTGCTGTCAATTCTGATGATCAGGAATGCCGAGCCGAATCTGATTCTGCCCGAGCACCTGAACGACAACAGAATCATCAACCAACTGATCGACCTGCACGCGCGCGACCCGAAAAAACCCGTGGTGCTGGTCACCAAAGACATCAACATGCGCCTCAAGGCGCGCGCCTGCGGGATCGAGGCCGAGGACTACAGCACCGACCAACTGGTCGACGACGTGTCCTTGCTGCCCAACGGCTACCACAACATGACCGGCTCCTTCTGGGACCGCGTGAGCAAGGTCGAAACCCGCCAGGACCACGGCCGCACCTGGCATCAGGTGCAATTGATCGACAACCTGCCGGCGGTGCACGTCAATGAATTCATCATTGATGAGCAGGGCTTTGTCGGCTGGATCAAGGAGATCGAAGTAGACCGCTTGCTGATCCTCGACCTGCACCAGGAACCGCTGCTGCACCAGGAAGCCTGGGGCCTCAAGCCGCGTGATATCTATCAGAGCCTGGCGCTGTACGCCTTGCTCGATCCGGACATCCACCTGGTCAACCTGTCGGGTGCGGCGGGTTCGGGTAAAACCATCCTGGCGCTGGCCGCTGCGATCGAGCAGACCATGGTCAGCAAACGTTATCGCCGCATCATCGCCACCCGTAGCGTGCAGGGCCTGGACCAGGAAATCGGCTTCCTGCCCGGCACCGAGGCGGAAAAAATGGAGCCGTGGCTGGGCGCCATCACCGACAACCTCGAAGCCTTGCACATGGATGACGAAAGTACCCATGGCAGCGTCGACTACATCCTCAGCAAAGTGCCGTTGCAGTTCAAATCCCTCAACTACATCCGGGGCCGCAGCTTCCAGCAGAGCCTGATTTTGATCGATGAATGCCAGAACCTCACGCCGCACCAGATGAAAACCATCATCACCCGTGCCGGCGCCGGTTCCAAAGTGGTGTGCCTGGGCAACCTGGCACAGATCGACACCCCTTACCTGTCCGCGACCAGCTCCGGGCTGACCTATCTCACTGAACGCTTCAAGGACTTCCCGAACGGGGTGCACATCACCTTGCAAGGGGTACCACGCTCGATCCTGGCCGAATACGCCGAATCGCATTTGTAACTGTCCACCGGAACCGGGCAGCCGCGAGGTCGCCCGGTTTTTTGTACGTGACGAAAAGGCCGTGCCTCTGGGCAGACCCAATACCGATGAATGTATTTCTGCAAAACCTGAGGGCGAAAGCAGTCTTGTTTACAGAGATTGCGAAAAATAGCCCTTGAGGGTTTCCGTCAGAATTGATTGAGCGTCCAATACCTCTTGGGTGGGCTCAGGCTGTGAGCTACTGAACTTTTTTCGCGTCCAGCTGAAAAAGAAGGGGCCATCAATAATGCGTTCATTGTGTTCCGCCAAATATAACTGGGTCACGGAGGCATACCTGGGGAAAATATGAAAATGCAGTTCATGATTGAGCTCGGAAATACGCATTATGTATATTTTTTCAGGAGAAAATAGCGTGTTTAAGGCTCGCTCCGTAAATGCCAAGCCTTTCATCAGTTCAGCACTCTCCGCCGAACTTAGTTCTTCGAGTCTTGATATGTCCCGCTTAAGAGAAATAATCATGTAGCCAGGGATGTCACAGTCCCGACAATGAGAGATTACGATGCGTTTTCCTGAGTAAATTGTCCGCGCTGACATGACTAGCCTCCCATGTGCCAACTGTGGTTAACGGGTAGGGCCTTCCCCGTTGAGCTCCTGCCAGAGGTCAGCAGGAAAAAACATTACGTGATACCTCTGTACTGAAATTTGTAGAGTCGTTAGTTTTGCTGGTCAGTTTTTATCGAATGAGTAACTCGGTCAATCATTCAGTTGTAGGGAGTTTCACAGCAGGTCATGGTTACGAGCCTACGGAGAGTTCTTACGTCGAGATTTATTATAAAGTAATCAGTGAATTATTGGTTGGTGCACAAATTTAAGCTGTTCGGTAACGTCAAAAAAACGAATTTGCAGTAGGGTTTTGTTACATTTATTTGTTCTTGGGCATGGCGTCCATCGGTGTTTTTAAACACTAATAAGGAATCGCATTTGTAACTGTCCACCGGAAGCGGGTGGCCCTACAGCCGCCCGATTTTTTATGCCCGACACAAATTCTCTGTAGGAGCGAGCTTGCTCACGAAGGTGGATCAGGCAACGCTGCGTAGACTGACACAGCATCGCGAGCAAGCTCGCTCCTACAGGGACTGTGGTGGGCCGACAATCGTGCGTGCGGAAAATTGACCTGCAGGTTTACAATCGACGCTCCTGATCAGGAGTAATCCCGTGCTGACTCATCTCGATTCCCAAGGTCGCGCCAACATGGTCGACGTCACTGAAAAAGCCGTGACGTTCCGTGAGGCGACCGCCCAAGCGCTGGTGCGCATGCTGCCCGAAACCCTGCAGATGATCGTCAGTGGCGGCCACCCCAAGGGTGATGTGTTTGCCGTGGCGCGCATTGCCGGCATTCAGGCAGCGAAGAAAACCAGCGATCTGATTCCCCTGTGCCATCCGCTGATGCTGACCGGCGTCAAGGTCGAGCTCAGTGCCGAAGGCGACGACTCGGTGCGCATCGTGGCGCGCTGCAAGCTGTCCGGGCAGACCGGCGTCGAGATGGAGGCGCTGACCGCTGCCAGTGTCGCCGCGCTGACCATCTACGACATGTGCAAGGCCGTGGACCGCGGCATGACCATCGAAAGCGTGCGTCTGCTGGAGAAGGTCGGCGGCAAGAGTGGTCATTTCCAGGCAGAGCCGTCATGAACATTACCGTGAAGTTTTTCGCCCGTTATCGTGAAGCGCTGGGGCTGGACTCGGTGAAGGTTCAAGGCGATTTCGCCACCGTCGACGACGTTCGCGCATTGTTGGCCCAGCGTGACGGTGCCGAGGTATTGAGCGAGCAAAACCTGATGTGCGCCCGCAACGAAGACCTCTGCCAGCTCGACGAGCCGGTCAGCGAGGGCGATGAAGTGGCGTTCTTCCCGACTGTGACCGGAGGCTGAACCATGGCCATTCGCGTGCAGTCCACGCCGTTCGACCCGGGTGCCGAGGTCAACGCCATGCACGACGCCAACGTCGGCGTGGGGGCGGTGGTGAGTTTTGTCGGCTATGTGCGCGACTTCAACGACGGCCTCGACGTTGCCGGGATGTTCCTCGAACACTATCCCGGCATGACCGAAAAGGCCCTCGGCAAGATCGCCATCGAGGCCGAGCAGCGCTGGCCGCTGCTCAAGCTGGAAGTGCTGCACCGCGTCGGCGCCCTGGAACCGGGCGAGCCGATTGTCTTCGTCGGCGCGGCCAGCGCCCATCGTCAGGCGGCATTCGACGCCTGCGCCTTTGTCATGGATTACCTGAAAACCCGTGCGCCGTTCTGGAAGAAAGAAAACACCAGTGACGGGCCGCGCTGGGTCGAGGGGCGTGACAGTGATCATGCGGCGGCGGATCGCTGGAAACAGTAGTTTCTGCGGCGTCTCTGATTAAGCCATCGCGAGCAGGCTCGCTCCTACAGTAGATCTGTGTTCACAGTTCAAATGTAGGAGCGAGCCTGCTCGCGATGGCGTCATCTGCATCAGCAAAATTCTTGATGAACCACCACCCGACCACCGGCCTGCACGGGCTGCATTTGCCTCATTGACGATTTATACGTAAAAGTCCAGTATGGAATTATAAGTACAAAAAAGGTTTCCACCCGTTTCAGCTTTTTCTTCTGTCTTGCCAAACCAACAACAACCGCGAGAAAACGAACATGAAGAAGTTCCCCCTCATCACCGGTCTGGCCTTGAGCCTGTTGGCGTGCAGTTCTGTATTCGCCGCCGAGAAAACCTTGCGCATTGGCATTGAAGCCGCTTACCCGCCGTTCGCCTCGAAAACCGACAAAGGCGAAATCGTCGGTTTCGACTATGACATCGGCAACGCCCTGTGCGCACAGATGAAGGTCAAGTGTGTGTGGGTCGAAGGTGAGTTCGACGGTCTGATTCCTTCCCTGAAAGTGAAGAAAATCGACATGGCGCTGTCGTCCATGACCATCAACGAAGACCGCAAGAAGTCGGTGGACTTCACCCACAAGTACTATTTCACTTCGTCGCGTCTGGTGATGAAGGATGGCGCGGTGGTGGATGACCAGTACGCCAGCCTCAAGGGCAAGTCCGTCGGCGTGCAGCGCGCCACCACCACCGACCGTTACGCCACAGAGGTGTTCGAGCCCAAGGGCATCAACGTCAAGCGCTACAGCAACAACGAAGAAATCTACATGGACCTGGCCGCTGGTCGCCTCGACGCGATTTTTGCCGACACTATTCCGCTCAATGATTTCCTGTCGATGCCCCGTGGCAAGGGTTACGCCTTTGTCGGGCCGGAGCTGAAAGATCCGAAATATGTGGGCGAGGGTGCCGGGATTGCCGTGCGCAAGGGCAATACCGAACTGGTCAGCGAGCTGAACACGGCCATTGATGGCATTCGCAGCAGTGGTCAGTACCAGAAGATTTCGGACAAGTATTTCAAGTCGGATATCTACGGCGACTGATCAAAAAGATCGCAGCCTGCGGCAGCTCCTACAGTGGAACGCATTCTCCTGTAGGAGCTGCCGCAGGCTGCGATCTTTTGATTTTCAGCCCTTCAATTCCTTCAAATGCTTGTACACCGTCGCCCGGCCCATGTTCAGCACATTGGCCACGTAGTTCGATGCGCTTTTGCCCTTGAACGCGCCTTCGGCGTGCAACGCCAGCACCAGTTCACGCTTGTGGTCGCGGGTCAGAAGATTCAGGCTCAGCTGGCGTTCGCGCAGCCAGGCGTGGAGGAAGGTGTTGATCCGCTCTTGCCAGTCATCGCGAAACAGTGAATCCGGTTGCGGGATCAGCTTGGTCGGCGACAGGAACAGGTCCAAAGCGGCCTTGGCATTTTCGAACAACGAAATGTTCAGGTTGATGCACAGCACCGCCAACGGATGACCCTCGCTGTCGCGTAGCACCGTGCTGAGGCTGCGAATCTTCTGACCATCCCAGTTGAGCTTTTCGTACGGCCCGATGTTTCGTTCGCTGACATCGTCGCTGAGCATGTCTTCCAGCGCCGAGTCGTCGCCGATTTCCCGTTTGGACAGGTTGTTGGCGATGTAGTCGACCTTTTGCGTACGCAGGTCGTGCAGCACCACTTCGGCGTGGGGAAAGAACAGTGTGGCGATGGCATCGGCGATCGCCCGGAAGTTATCCAGCGACGCAGTGTTCGGGACCGAGTCTTTTTCGGGGGCGTTCATACAGTGGAACTCCAGGCAGCGTCAGCGCCCCATCAAAGGGGCTCTGAAAGTGTGCCGTAATCGTGTGGGCGCGTCACCTGAGGATCAGGATCAGCCGAGGCGGGCAGGGGAGAGCATTTCGGCATTCAGGCCGAAACGGCCAAGTGACTCGGGCAACGCTGCACCGCGCACCAGTGCCGCGCTGGCCTGGCCCATGGCAGGCGAGGTCTGGATGCCATAACCGCCCTGTGCCGCGACCCAGAACAGCCCCGGTACCTGTGGATCGAAGCCAGACAGCAAGTCGCCGTCGCTGACGAAGCTGCGCAGGCCGGCCCAGGTGCGGATCGGGCGGCGAATGGTCAGGGTCGTGGCCTCTTCGATCTGGTAGATGCCCATGGCAATGTCCAGCTCTTCGGGCTGTACGTCGTGGGGTTCGACCGGGTCGGCGTTGGCCGGCGAGCCGAGGAACATCCCGGCGTCGGGTTTCATGTAGAAGGACTCGTCGAGGCTGACCAGCATCGGCCAATGGTGGATGTCCACGCCTTCGGGGCCGGCGAAGATGAACGCGGCACGGCGTTTCGGTTGCAGGCCCAAGGGCTTGGCGCCGGCCAATTCACCGATCTTGTCGGCCCACGCGCCGGCGGCGTTGATGATGATCGGCGCGCTGAACGTCTGGCTGCCGGTCTGGACATGCCATGTACCTTGGCCGTCGCGGCTCAGGCTGACGACTTCGCTGTCGGTATGCACTTCGCCCTGGTTGCGGCGGATACCGCGCAAATAGCCCTGGTGCAGGGCATCGGTGTCGATGTCGCTGGCGGTCGGGTCGTAGATGGCGCCGTGGACCTTTTCCCGGCGCAGGATCGGCACCAGTGTGCAGGCCTCGTCGACGCCGAGCAATTGCATCTCTGGCACCGTGGTTTTTGCGCTCTGGTATTGCCTGTTCAGCTCGTCCGGGTCACCGGTGAAGTCCACGGTCATTTCGCCACGCGGGGTCAGCAGCGGGTGTTCGCAGAAACCGCTGGGCGGGTTGTCGAAAAAGTCCCGGCTGGCCAGGGTCAACGCCCGTACTTGTGGGGTGCCGTAGGCGGCGGTGTACAGCGCCGCCGAGCGACCGGTGGAGTGATAGGCCGGATGGGATTCGCGTTCGAGCACGATCACGCGGCCGTGCTGCGACAGCCAGAAACCCGTGGAAGCACCGGCAATCCCGCCGCCGATGATGATGAAATCTGCCTGGCTCATGAACGTCTCCTGTGAAGCACAATGCCGGAATTATGGTGATCCCCCGTAGGAGCCGAGGTGTTAGTGCGACAGGCGATAGATCGCATTGGCCAGCGCAATGTCTTCCAGGCCCAGGCCGATGGAGCGGAAAAACACATGGCGATCGTAATCAGGGCGCAGGACCTTTCCGCTGAGCAGATCGGGCAGGTCGCCGACAATCGCGCCCTTGTCCCAGCCGTGCTGTTCGGCGGCGATCAGCATTTCACCGGCCGAGCCCGGGGTGGTCAGGCGATAGTCACAGAACACCTGCATGTCGTTGAGGCACTGCGGCGGCACTTCGTGGGCGCGTGGCGCGTTGGTGCTGATGGAGGTGATCAGCGCCGGTTTGTGCAAGTTTGACGGATCGATCACCGGACCGGCGGATGAGGTGCAGAGCATGATCACGTCGGCGTCCTGAACGGCAGCTTCGCGACTGTCGACGATGTTCAGGCGTGGCTCGATGTTTTTCAGCAGGCTCACGGTTTCGGCATCTTCGCTCAGGCTCGGCGAATACAGGCTGATGCTCTGCCAGTCGCGCAGGCCTTTCACGTAATGCAGGTGCGCCTGGGCCACTTTGCCGCTGCCGATGATGGCCAGGCGCTTGGCTGTGAGCGGCGCGAGGGCATCGACCGCCACGGCGGTGGTCGCGGCGGTGCGGGCCGTGGTCAGCTCACCCGCATCGCACAGCAACAGCGGCTGGCCGGTTTGCATCGACATCAGCAGTGTCCACGCCGTCACCAATGGCCCCTGTTCACGGACGATGTACGGCGAAGTCTTGATCCCGTACACGCCGTCTTCGGCCAACACGCCCAGGTAATTGATGAAGTCGCCGGCACCCTGGGGAAATTCCACCAGTTGCTGCGCCGGTTGCACTGCTTGCCCGGCGGCCAGGTCGCGGAACAGTTTGCGCAGGATCTGCGGCACATCGACCTGCGCCAGTAGCTCGCGAGCCTGGGCTTGGGGGATCACTTGGGGCGTACTGGACATGGCCGGCTCCGGAGTTGGAAGTAAACTAATTTGTCTATTATGGACTTTTAGATATCTACAGCAAGCTCCTGTTGAAAAAAAGCCGGGCGAAAAAAAAGCGCAGTCCGTTTCCGGCTGCGCTTGTCTTTTCAGCGTCGCTTAATGAGGACGCTTGCGCTCAACCGCCCGCAACAGATGCGTCGGTGGCGTTTCACAGCTGATCTTGCGCCCCAGCAGTTCTTCGATGGACGGTAGCTGGTAGGAGTCGTCTTCACCGGCAAAGCTGATGGACACGCCGTCGGCGCCAGCACGACCGGTCCGGCCGATGCGGTGCACGTAGTCGTCCGGCACTTCCGGAAGGGTGAAGTTGATCACGTGGCTGATGCCGTCGATGTGGATGCCGCGGCCGGCCACGTCGGTGGCCACCAGTACGCGGATCTTGCCTTCGCGGAAACCTTCCAGGGTCTTGATGCGCTTATGCTGCGGCACGTCGCCGGACAGTTGCGCGGCGTTGATGCCGTCGCGCACCAGGCGTTCTTCGATGCGTCGCACTTCATCCTTGCGGTTGGCGAACACGATCACCCGCTCCCAACCATTGTCGTTGACCAGGTTGTAGAGCAGTTTGTATTTGTCGGCACCGGCCACCGCGTAGATGTGCTGCTCGACGTTTTCGCTGGCCACGTTCTGCGCTTCGATCTCGACGATCGACGGGTCGGTGGTCCATTGCTTGGCCAGGTTCATCACGTCTTCGGTGAAGGTCGCGGAGAACAGCAGCGTCTGACGCTCGGACTTCGGCGGCGTCTGGCGAATAATCTGGCGCACTTGCGGGATGAAGCCCATGTCGAGCATGCGATCGGCTTCGTCCAGTACCATCACTTCGACCATGTCCAGATGCACGTCGCCGCGCTGGTTGAAGTCCAGCAGACGGCCCGGTGTGGCCACGAGGATGTCGCAGTGGCGGGCTTCGAGGTGCTTGAGTTGCTTGTCGAAGTCCATGCCGCCGACGAACGTCATGACGTTGAGGCCGGTGTACTTGGTCAGGTCGGCGGCGTCCTTGGCGATCTGCACTACCAGTTCGCGGGTCGGTGCGATGATCAGCGCCCGCGGCTCACCCATGTAGCGCTCTTTCGGCGGCGGGGTTTGCAGCAGCTGGGTGATGATCGAGATCAGGAACGCAGCGGTTTTGCCGGTACCGGTCTGGGCGCGGCCGATGGCGTCTTTGCCCGCGAGGGTGAAGCCCAGCACCTGGGCCTGGATCGGCGTGCAATACGGGAAGCCCAGGTCCTGGATGGCGTGCATCAGCTCAGGGGCGAGTTTGAAATCGTGGAAGCGGGTTTTGCCTTCCTGGGGTTCGACGACGAAGTCTTCGAGTTTCCATGGGATGACCGGCGCCTTCGGCTTGGGTTCACGACGCGGTTTGGCGGGTTTCGGCGTTTCGCTGCGTGGCTGTTCCGGGGGTGTTATCGCCGCAGGCTGGGCAGTTTGTGCGGTCTTCGGCTCATGCTTGGGTGGCGCGGTGGGGGCGGCCCGTTCAGACTGATTACCGTCGGTGCGGTGGCCGGGAGCGTGAGACGCAGCGCTGGGAACTGGCGCGAGTTGCTCAGTCTCGCTTTTACCGAACATTTTCTTGAGTGCTTTGAGCACGGTCATCTCATCAATTGGTTAAGGAATGTACGCCGGCCAGTGTAATGCAAGAATCAGGCGCGGCGTAGGGGGATGGATCAAAGGGCGCTTTTAATCCTGAACGCTCAGCGCAAGCGCTCGGCGAGCCAGACGCCGATGTCGCGAATTTCTTCGGGTAACACTTCGTGACCCATTGGGTATTCCTGCCATGTCACGGTGACACCACGCAGTTTCAAATGCTCGTAGGCGCTGCGTCCCATCGAGTTTTGCACCACGTCGTCATACTGGCCGTGCATCGTCAGCACCGGAATGCGCTGCTGGCTGGCGGACAACTCCAGTCCATCGCTGAAGGTCGGTGCATAAGTAGAAAGGGCAACTACGCCACCCAGTGGTCCCTGCCACTTCAGAAACGCGGTGTGGAACACCACGGCACCGCCCTGGGAAAAACCTGCCAGAAAAATCCGCGAGGCGTCTATTCCGCTGGCGCGCTGCGTCTCAACCAGTTCGATGATCCAGTTGGCCGACTCTTCGAGTTGTTCGCGATTGATTGCGCGCGCCGGGCTCATGGCCAATATGTCGTACCAGCTCGGCATCTCGTAACCGCCATTGATGGTCACGGTGCGGCTCGGTGCCTGGGGCAAAACGAAGCGGGTGCTCAGCAGGCTTTCCTGTAGCGCTTCGGCCACCGGCAGGAAGTCATAGCGGTCGGCGCCCAGGCCATGCAGCCAGATGACGCAGGCGTCTGCGGTCTTGACGGGTTCAAGAATCAAGGGGTTGGTCATGGCTGCTCCAATGTTGTGCGTGCGCGCTCATTAAGTGCGTGATCCAAGTGCGCGTCAGGTTGATCCGTTAAGAAGATGTCGCAAGGGTACAAGTTTTGCTATTGACCTGCAGCTGAAGCGCTTCCGCGGGCGGTGTGGTACGGGCTTTGCTATGGAGAAGCGGTGCAACACATCTCGCGCCCGGCGGTAACACTATCAGTGTACTGCCGACTGTGGGATAGCAATGAATCCGGTGATGGATGTTCGCCAAGGGCCGCTACGGGGCTTCGCGAACGTGAAAGGGCTACAGCCCGTTCGGCCGACTGGTGAGAGTGAGTTTTCCATGATGTGGATTTTCTCCTACTAGACACATAGCTAACGTCTTACGTCGGTTGACCCCAAAAAAAACCAACACGGGTCGACTACGCCTCAAAAGGGTGCGACAGGACTCACGCTCCGACACAACAAGAGCAAAACTGGAGGTTTGAATGAAGATGTTGAAATCCACCCTGGCTATCGTGACTGCAGCCGCAGTGCTCGGTGTCAGCGGGTTTGCCCAGGCGGGTGCAACCCTGGATGCAGTGATGAAGAAAGGTTTCGTGCAGTGTGGCGTCAGCGATGGCCTGCCAGGCTTCTCGGTTCCGGACTCCACCGGCAAGATCGTGGGTATCGATGCTGACTACTGCCGCGCAGTAGCGGCGGCTGTCTTCGGCGACGCGACCAAGGTCAAGTTCAGCCAGTTGAACGCCAAGGAGCGCTTCACCGCGCTGCAATCCGGCGAAATCGATATTCTGTCGCGCAACACCACCATGACCAGCTCCCGTGACGCGGGCATGGGCCTGAAATTCCCTGGCTTCATCACCTACTACGACGGCATCGGCTTCCTGGTAAACAACAAGCTGGGCGTCAAGAGCGCCAAGGAACTGGACGGTGCAACCATCTGCATCCAGGCCGGTACCACCACCGAACTGAACGTTTCCGACTACTTCCGCGGCAACGGCCTGAAATACACCCCGATCACCTTCGACACCTCCGACGAAAGCGCCAAGTCGCTGGAATCCGGTCGTTGCGACGTACTGACCTCCGACAAGTCTCAGCTGTTCGCCCAGCGCAGCAAGCTCGCTTCGCCGAAGGACTACGTGGTTCTGCCGGAAACCATTTCCAAGGAGCCTCTGGGCCCGGTCGTGCGTAATGGCGACGACGAGTGGCTGGCCATCGTGCGTTGGACTGGCTTCGCCATGCTCAACGCTGAAGAAGCCGGCATCACTTCGAAGAACGTCGAAGCCGAAGCCAAGGGCACCAAAAACCCGGACGTAGCCCGTCTGTTGGGTACCGACGGTGAATACGGCAAAGACCTGAAAGTGAAGAAAGACTGGGTCGTGCAGATCGTCAAGCAAGTGGGTAACTACGGCGAAGTGTTCGAGAAAAACCTCGGCAAGAGCACTCCGCTGGAAATCGACCGCGGGCTGAACGCTCTGTGGAACGCTGGCGGCATTCAATACGCACCACCAGTGCGCTGATGGTTCTATCACCCGGTGGGCCAACCGCCGGGTGATGTTCTGTTCCATTATTTGCGGGGCACTTCATGCAAAATTCAATCGGCGCACCAAAGCAGAGGCTCAGCCTCAGCGATCCTAAAGTGCGTGCGTGGCTATTCCAGATCATCACCATTGTGGCGGTGGTCTCGATGGGCTGGTATCTGTTCGATAACACCCAGACCAACCTGCAACACCGGGGCATTACCTCCGGTTTTGACTTTCTGGAGCGCAGTGCCGGTTTCGGCATCGCTCAACACCTGATCGACTACACCGAATCGGACACCTATGCCCGAGTGTTTGTCATCGGCCTGCTCAACACGCTGCTGGTGACCTTCATCGGCGTGATCCTGGCGACGATCCTCGGGTTCATCGTCGGCGTGTCACGGCTGTCGAAGAACTGGATCATCAGCAAGGTAGCGACGGTGTATGTGGAAGTCTTCCGCAATATTCCGCCACTGCTGCAAATCCTGTTCTGGTATTTCGCGGTGTTCCTGACCATGCCGGGGCCGCGCAACAGCCATAACTTCGGCGACACCTTCTTCGTCAGCAGCCGCGGCCTGAACATGCCGGCGGCGTTGATGGCGGACGGCTTCTGGCCGTTTGTGGCGAGCATTGTGGTGGCGATCGTCGCCATCGTGCTGATGAGCCGCTGGGCCACCAAGCGCTTCGAAGCCACCGGTGTGCCGTTCCACAAGTTCTGGGTGGGCCTGGCGATGTTCCTGGTAATCCCTGCACTGTGTGCACTGATCTTCGGCGCACCATTGCATTGGGAAATGCCGAAGCTGCAAGGCTTCAACTTCGTCGGTGGCTGGGTGCTGATCCCGGAACTGCTGGCGCTGACCCTGGCCCTGACTGTGTACACCGCGGCGTTTATCGCCGAGATCGTGCGCTCGGGCATCAAGTCGGTCAGCCATGGCCAGACCGAAGCGGCGCACTCGCTGGGGCTGCGTAACGGTCCGACCCTGCGCAAGGTGATCATCCCGCAAGCCCTGCGCGTGATCATTCCACCGCTGACCAGCCAATACCTGAACCTGGCGAAGAACTCCTCGCTGGCGGCCGGTATCGGTTATCCGGAAATGGTCTCGCTGTTTGCCGGTACGGTGCTGAACCAGACCGGGCAGGCGATCGAGGTGATTGCGATCACCATGAGCGTGTACCTGGCGATCAGTATCAGCATTTCCCTGCTGATGAACTGGTACAACAAGCGCATTGCGCTGATCGAGCGGTAAGGAAAAGCGCATGAGCACTCACACTTTCAAACCCGACATGCCTCCACCGGGCCGCAGCATCGGCGTGGTGGCGTGGATGCGCGCGAACATGTTCTCCAGCTGGCTCAACACCTTGCTGACTCTGTTTGCGTTTTATCTGATTTACCTGGTGATTCCGCCGATCCTGAGCTGGGCCATTCTCGACGCCAACTGGGTGGGCACGACCCGTGCCGACTGCACCAAGGAAGGCGCCTGCTGGGTGTTCATCCAGCAGCGTTTCGGCCAGTTCATGTATGGCTACTACCCACCGGAACTGCGCTGGCGCGTGGACCTGACGGTGTGGCTGGCGATCGTCGGCGTGGCGCCATTGTTCATCTCGCGCTTTCACCATAAAGCGGTGTACGGGCTGGGCTTCCTGGTGCTGTACCCGATCTTTGCCTACTTCCTGCTCAATGGCGGCATTTTTGGCCTGACCAGCGTGGCGACCAGCCAGTGGGGCGGCCTGATGCTGACCCTGGTGATCGCCACTGTCGGTATCGCCGGCGCGCTGCCTCTGGGGATTGTCCTGGCCCTGGGCCGTCGTTCGAACATGCCGGCGATTCGCGTGGTCTGCGTGACCTTCATCGAATTCTGGCGCGGCGTGCCGTTGATCACGGTGCTGTTCATGTCCTCGGTGATGCTGCCGCTGTTCCTGCCCGAAGGCATGAACTTCGACAAGCTGCTGCGGGCGCTGATCGGCGTGATCCTGTTCCAGTCGGCCTACGTGGCCGAGGTGGTGCGCGGTGGTCTGCAGGCGATTCCAAAAGGTCAGTACGAAGCCGCTGCCGCGATGGGGCTGGGCTACTGGCGCAGCATGGGCCTGGTGATTCTGCCGCAAGCCCTGAAGCTGGTGATCCCCGGCATCGTCAACACCTTCATTGCGCTGTTCAAGGACACGAGCCTGGTGATCATCATCGGCCTGTTCGACCTGCTCAACAGCGTCAAGCAAGCCGCCGCCGATCCGAAATGGCTGGGCATGGCCACCGAAGGCTATGTGTTCGCCGCCCTGGTGTTCTGGATTTTCTGTTTTGGTATGTCGCGCTATTCCATGCATCTGGAACGCAAGCTCGACACAGGCCACAAGCGCTAAGTCGCTACCTAATTTAGGAAGTTCTCCAATGAGCGAAGCAATCAAAAAGCCTGTGAGCCCTGAAGGCATTATTCAGATGCAGGGCGTAAACAAGTGGTACGGCCAGTTCCACGTGCTCAAAGACATCAACCTCAACGTCAAGCAGGGCGAACGTATCGTGCTGTGCGGCCCGTCGGGTTCCGGCAAGTCCACCACCATCCGCTGCCTCAACCGACTGGAAGAGCACCAGCAGGGCCGCATCGTGGTCGATGGCGTAGAGCTGACCAACGACCTCAAGCAGATCGAGGCGATCCGCCGTGAAGTCGGCATGGTGTTCCAGCACTTCAACCTGTTCCCGCACCTGACCATTTTGCAGAACTGCACCCTGGCGCCGATGTGGGTGCGCAAGATGCCCAAGCGCAAGGCCGAGGAAATTGCCATGCACTATCTGGAACGCGTACGCATTCCGGAACAGGCGCATAAATTCCCGGGGCAACTGTCCGGCGGACAGCAGCAGCGTGTGGCGATTGCCCGCGCGCTGTGCATGAAACCGAAAATCATGCTGTTCGACGAACCGACTTCGGCGCTCGACCCGGAGATGGTGAAGGAAGTACTCGACACCATGATCGGCCTGGCCGAAGACGGCATGACCATGCTTTGCGTAACCCACGAAATGGGCTTCGCCCGCACCGTGGCCAATCGCGTGATCTTCATGGACAAGGGTGAAATCGTCGAGCAGGCGGCGCCGAACGACTTCTTCGATAACCCGCAGAATGATCGCACCAAGCTGTTCCTGAGCCAGATCCTGCATTGATCGAACCCAGGCATTGAAATAAACCCGGACCGAGTTCCGGGTTTATTTTTGCCTGCGATTTTGTGTTCATCCATGTAGGAGCTGCCGCAGGCTGCGATCTTTTGATTTTGTTTTTTCAAAAACGAAGATCAAAAGATCGCAGCCTGCGGCAGCTCCTACGGGGGTTGTGTGGGTGGCTGAAGCTGACTAACATGTCAGGAAATTCATCCTATGATTGGATGAAAGGGTGAACTCCATGTCTGAAATCTCCCCATTGGTAAAACGATCCCTGGTCGATCAGGCCCTCGACCAACTGCGCCTGCGTATCAACCAGGGCGTTTGGGCCGTGGGTCAGCGGTTGCCCACCGAGCCTGAGTTGTCCGCCGAGCTGGGCATCAGCCGCAACACCGTGCGCGAAGCCATGCGCGTGTTGGCGTTTTCCGGGTTGATCGAAATCCGTCAGGGCGACGGCAGTTACCTGCGCGCGGTGATCGATCCGCTCGATACCTTGAAGGCGCTGTCCCGTTGCTCCCTTGAACAGGCCCGGGAAACCCGGCACATCCTCGAAGTCGAGGCCATTGGCCTGGCGGCGGTGCGCCGTACCGACGAAGACCTGCTGGCATTGCGCGAGGCGCTGGGTGTCAGCGGCAGCCACTACCACGGCGATCTCGATACCTACATCGCCTGCGACCTGGTGTTCCACCGCCGTCTGGTGGACGCCGCGCACAACCCGACCCTCAGCGAGTTGTATCGCTATTTCTCCAGCATCGTCGGCGCGCAGTTGCGCCAGACCCTGAGCATCGTCCCGCGCCGCCAGGCAGTGTTCGACCTGCACATCGAGTTGCTCGATGCCGTCGAACAACGCGACCCGGAACGGGCCAAAGCCCTGTCGAGGCAGTTGATCAATGAACCTTGAAACCGAGAAGTCCATGCACCGCAGTGAGTTATCCACAGCCTCCAAACGCTCGACAGAGCTGGAAGAGCTGCTGATCGACGCCGAGGCCGATGACGAACAGGTCCAGCAAGCCCACCCGGTTCTGCGCCGGCCGTGGCTGTTGTTGCTGGGCCTGGTTCTGGTGGCTTTGAACCTGCGCCCGGCGCTGTCGAGCATGGCGCCGATGCTCAGTGAGGTGTCGAAATCCCTTGGCTTGTCGGCGTCCGCGGCGGGATTGCTGACCACGTTGCCGGTGCTTTGCCTTGGCCTGTTTGCGCCGTTGGCACCCGTGCTGGCCCGACGCTTCGGCGCTGAACGGGTGGTATTGGGGATTCTGCTGACACTGGCGGGCGGGATCATCCTGCGCAGTTCGTTCGGTGAGATCGGCTTGTTTGCTGGCAGCGTGCTCGCCGGTGCCAGCATCGGCGTGATCGGCGTGTTGCTGCCGGGCATCGTCAAGCGTGACTTCCCGAAACAGGCCGGGACCATGACCGGCGTCTACACCATGGCCCTATGCCTGGGCGCGGCGATGGCGGCGGGTGCGACTGTGCCGCTGAGCGAGCATTTCGACAAAAGCTGGGCGGTGGGTCTCGGCTTCTGGGGCATTCCGGCCTTTGCGGCGGCACTGTTCTGGCTGCCGCAAGTCGGCCAGAAACACGGAGCGCATCATGTCGCCTACCGCGTTCGGGGACTATTGCGTGACCCGCTGGCCTGGCAGGTGACCTTGTACATGGGGTTGCAATCGTCCCTGGCCTACATCGTGTTCGGTTGGTTGCCGTCAATCCTGATCGGGCGCGGTCTGACTCCGACCCAGGCCGGGCTGGTGCTGTCGGGTTCGGTGATCGTGCAACTGGTCAGCTCCCTCGCCGCGCCATGGCTGGCGACGCGTGGCAAGGATCAGCGGCTGGCGATTGTGATCGTGATGGCCCTGACGCTCGGCGGTCTGTTCGGTTGCCTGTATGCACCGATAGAAGGCTTGTGGGGCTGGGCGATCGTACTCGGGTTGGGGCAGGGCGCCACGTTCAGCCTGGCGTTGACCCTGATTGTGCTGCGCTCGCGGGATTCCCATGTGGCGGCGAACCTGTCGAGCATGGCCCAGGGCTTCGGTTACACCCTGGCGTCCATGGGGCCGTTCGCAGTCGGTATCGTGCATGACTGGACCGGCGGCTGGACGGCCGTGGGCTGGATTTTCGGTGTCATCGGCCTGGGTGCGATCATCGCCGGCCTCGGTGCCGGGCGGGCGCTGTATGTGCAGGTCAGCAGTGAAAGAATTCAACCATGACGCACACCTATAAATAGATAAGCTCCAGGGTAGCGGAGCCGTCGAGTGTTGCATCGTCACTCAAGTCCAGTGTTGAGGTAGGTGCAATGATTGTAACGAGCGTGGCCCGACTGCTCAGGTTCTGAATCGCGACAGGGCCTGCGGTGCTGCCCGCCACATTGGTGAAGCCCAGATAGCTTTGGGCGCCAATCGGTATGGGGCTGGATCTGGATGTACTCCACGCTCGCCCTCCAGTGGTGGAGTCGGTTCGATAGACTTCAGGCCAAGCGTCCACTACGGTTCTGGCGGGATCGAAGTGCAACGAAAACAGACCAATCCTGTTGTCGCTGCGGTCGAAATTCAGGCCGTAATAGATCTCACTGTTGACGATGGCCGAGCCTTCCCGGTTGTCCCGCATGATCAATGCGAAACGGGCCGCAGCGTTGCAGCTGATGTTGAGGTCAAGGAATTGGTCATGCAGTTGCGTCCTTTTGTCTACGTTCAGGTCCTGCCGGGATATTTTTCCGTAGTCGACAAGACCGTTGTTGGAAAAAATCGGGGTGCAGGCGACCGGGGTGATGGTGCCTTTGACCAATAGTGCATTGGGAGACGCCGCAAGGGCGCCAGTCGTCGTGCTCATCAACAGTGCTGCGGTCAGGGCTGTAAGGATACGCTTCATCGATAAATTCCTTTTTGAGAAGAAGGTACAGGTGCTGAACCGCCCGTTCATTCAGGCAGCGAACGGTTCAGCGTCTTGGTCCTTAGAGGTATTTCACTTCGAACGTCGCGGAGCCATCAATGGTGACTTCGTCGGTCAGGGTCAGCGAGTCGGCGCGGGCGATGTAGGTTTCGACCTCAAAATCAAAGGTGACAACTTCAGTTGCAATCGGTGCGGTGCCGCCAGTAGTGGCAAAGGACAGGAGATATCCGGGTTGAGCATCGGTTGCTTTCACCCAGGTTGATCCGTCGTCGTCTGATTTGATTGCATCCAGCGAAGTTGTCGCGTCTTTGACGTGCACGATTTTGGGGAAAAAGAAGCCCAATGGTTCGTCGGCAGGGGTCAGACCAAGGCCAAACCAATCACCAGTTGATGTGCCGTTTTTATTGTCAATTGGATTGAGTGCGAACTTGGCTGAAGCATCACAGGATACGACCAGTTTAATTGGATGTGTCCCAACCAGCGTATTGCTGGTTTCATTAAGGTCTCCTGACGAGATCTTGCCGATATCAATGACACCGCCGCCGGGGAAGGTCGGTGTGCAAGCGACTGGCGTGATGAGGCCTGTAACCGTCAGGTCAGTGCTCGACGCTGCGAGAGCAAAAGGCGCGGCGCTGATCAGTGCCGTTGTGGCGAGTGCTGCGAAGTACTTTTTCATAGGTGAAACATCCTTGCTACTGTTGTTGACCTTGAATGGCCCGGAGCGCGTGATTGCACTTGGGGTTCAACAAGGCCGGGTGGGTGTTATGGGTAAAGCATTTCGATCGTCGCTGAGCCGTCGAGGTGAACGGCGGTGCTCAGGTCCAGACTGGCGGTGGGGGCAATGACGGCATCGACCGTCACCTTGGTTGTGAGGTTCTGGATCGAGGCGGGCCCTGTGGTGCTGGCGGCGCTGTCGGTAAAGCCCAGGTAGCTTTTCCGGGCGATCGGTATGGGGTTCGAACTGGAAGTGCTCCAGGCCACGCCCTGGGTGGTGGAGTCGGTTCGATACACGCGGGCAAAGCTGTCCGCGCTGGCGTTGGCGGGATCGACATTCAGTGAATACAGTCCAATCTTGTTGCTGCGGTTATCCAGACCCAGTCCGTAGTAAATCTCGCTGTTGACCGTCGCTGTGCCTGAGCGGTTGTCATGCATGACCAGGGCAAATTGTGTCGGAGCATCGCAACCGACCCGCAGGGTTAAATCCTTGGGTGGCAATCGGGTGTTCCTGTCAGGGTTCAGGTCGTTTTTTGATAACCGACCGAAATCCACCAGGCCGCCATTGGACAGTTCCACGTTGCACGCGGCGGGCGCAAAACTGGCGCGCAGGGTTATCTCCCTTGAGCGTCCCGTAGCGACCGCATCGATCAGGCCGGTGGTTTCCCAGACAACGGCGTCACGTACCTGCGACGCTTTTTCCTGCGCCCAGGCTGTCAGTTCCAGTTGCGCCGAAAGACTTTGCCCTTGTATTGCCACTCCACCGCGAACCGGAACGATCGCTTGCTGCGGTCGCCAAAGCACACTCGAAGCGGCTGCTTCGGGTACCTGGCCGACGGCGGAAATCAGGCCCAGGTCCACCGGTTGCCCATCGAGTACGGCGTCACTCATGAGCACGGCATAGCTGCCGTGTTCGGCAAAGCGAAAGCGCTCGGCGGTCGCAGCCATGGCGCGGTAGAACAGGGTCATGTCGGTCGGTTGTGGGCAGTTCAGGTTCAGGCTCAGGCGGCGCTCGCCCAGGGATCGCTCTCCGGGGGCATTGGTGCGGATCGCCCGATTCATCAAGCCGTAATCGAGCACCGACTGACTCAGGGTGAGCTGGCATTCATCGGCGAGCGCCCGGGCCTGTGGCGTCAGTGCGCTTAACATCAGCGTGCCGAGTGTTAACAGCAAAGGGTGGGACAGCTTCATGGGATCATCCTTAAAGAGCCCGGCATTGGGCGGCGGCGGACTCGTAATACACCTGGGTGTTGGCCTTGGCCGGCAGTTCGAAACGCAGTTCGCAGCGCTCCAGCCCCGGTGCGGTTATCCACAGGTCAGGGGTGTCCAGGGCGTTGGGCAGAAACACCAACCCCCCTTCTTGAGCGAGCGTGACGAACTCGCCGTTTGCAGTGCTGACCGTCGCGCCACGGGGCAGGGGGGCGCCGTTGTCGGTGGTGACTTTGAGCAAGGCACGGCGGGTCAACGTGACACCGAATTCAACCTTGTCGACGGCGCCGCGCCCTGCGGAAACCATGGCCAGTCCGTTGTTGATGTCGAGGTTGCGTGGCAGCGAGCGGGTGTCGACTTCAACCGGGCTGCGACCATAGGCGCTCACTTGAGGAACCACGGCGTGACCTTGCCAATCGGTCCATACCGGACCACTGGGAGTCGAGACTTTGATGGCGCTCGTATCGCCTACCGAAAGCAGCGCGAAGGTGTCCCGCACGGCGTATGGCGATAACGTCAAACCGTCGCCGTGCAGCACCGCGCCGCCACGCGCGCCAATCTGGTAGCTGGAGCGTTCGGCATCGGAACGGGTGTAGTTCATGTCCAATTGGCTGTAGCGCGGCAGCAGGGAAACCCCCGCCGAGGACTGCACTTGTTTGTCGCGGGTGTCGTGCTCGACGCCGACCCGGTAACTCAACTGGTCGTTGACCTGTTCGTTCAAGCCGACACCGCTGCGGTATTCGCCTGCGGAACTGCGTACCCAAGTGCGCGCCCGACGATTTTCACCCAGCGGAATACTGAAACTCAGGTAAACGCTGTCGTCACTGCGTTGGGTGCCACTGACTTGCCATTGCGCCGTGGCTGACACCGACACGCCGCCGACCTGTGTACCCCAGGATGCCAGGGCGCGGCTGCTGCTTTGTCCGTCGAATGCCGTTGAACGACTGAAGCCGCTGCTGAAGGCGCCAAGCCCGGGAGTCGACCAGGCCAGCGACAGGCTTTGCCGATCACGGTAACGCGACTGACTGCGCTCGGACTGGGTATCGAACACGGCCTCCGACAGCTCGCGATAACCGAAGGTCCGGTGCGAAGTTCCGGCAGTGATCGACCACTGCTCACCCAGGCGTTGCGAAACATTCAGGTCGGCCTGAAGCCCTCTGTCGGCTTGACGGGTGCTGGTGTCAGCCGCTTGCAGGGTGGTCTGGATCTGTGTGCCGGGCCCCGTCAGCAGGCCAAGACCTGCGCCCGCTGCACGGTAGTCGGCGGTCCCCGTGGCGCCGGCACTGAGCAGGGCATACGGGTTGAGTGCTCCGCTCCAGCCGCCGCTGATCACCCATGGGTCGCCGCTCTGTGCCGCGCCGAGACTGCGTACCTGGCCGGCGGCCAACGAAAAGCCGGGAGCCGGCAGGCCAACGCCGAGCATGGCGACGGGGACCGTGAAGCGCTGCTCGCTGCCATCCGCTTCCTTGACGGTGACTTCAACATCGGAGCGACTGTCGAGCCGACGCACGTTACTCAGGGAAAACGGCCCGGCCGGCACCACTGTCGAGTGGATCAGCGAACCGTTCTGGCGAATTTCGACCTGAGCCTGGCTGCGAGCAATCCCTTCGATGGGATTGCTTTGGCCTTCGACCTGAAGCGCCTGCTCGGTCATGACCTGGACGCCAGTGATCTGCGCGCCGGCCAGTATCGGGTTGTAGAGATTGATCTGGCCCGCTTGAAGCACCGTCTCATGGCTGGCGAAGGTGCGCTGGGCATAGGCCGCCAGGTGAGTGGTGCTGGACACATCGTTCTGCCAGGTCTGCACCTGACGACTGCGCACAATCCAGTCGCCGGCATTGAACCCGATTTCGGTATTGGCCGAGAGGTAACGGTTCGATTGATTGCCGTATTGGCTGTGGAGGCTGTTGACGTCGTAGTTGAACAATCCGGCGATACCGCCGGTTTGATAACCAGAGATATCCCGGACCGCCGGACGTATCGCCTGGGTGGGCACGATCAATGACAAGCCGAGGTTGGCCGGGTCCTGTTCGATTCGGGCTTGCGGCCAGTTGGCGAGTACATCGAAACAGCCTTTGTCGTTGGCCGGGGTGGGTGGCACGGTCAGGTTTGCCGCATCGAGCAGGGCACGGTCAAAGCACGGAGCGCCTTCCTGGTTGAACGTGACGTCTGCCCGGCCACGGCGCAGGCCATTGACCGTAAGGGTGATCGGATGTCGGCCAGCGGTGAAGCTTGGAGCCGCCAGCAGCAGGGTAGCGAGACTGGGGTCGATACCGCGTTGACTCAGCATTTTCTGGTCGAACGAAGTCAGCAACGAAGCCTCATTGAGGTCTTCGGCATTGGCTTGAAGCCCTATCAGCACGTTGCTTAGCAGCAACACCATGCCGGTCCTGACTCGCGACAGATGTGGGGGCATGCTGGCCGGCCGAATCGCAGGCATGGCTTCGCCATCACGGTATTTCAATACGGTGTTCATGAGGCTCACTTGGGTTATGCCTGGGCGCCGACTTGATCCGCTACGGCGTCCGTCACGCATGTGGCGACGGCAAAACAGGCCATCACGTTGAAATGTCGACGCCTGCTTTTCCCTGCACGACGCTATCGGTGGAGTCGGTTCTAGGGGGCGAGCAGCGCGTCATAGGGAGGCACGGCAAAGCCATAGACCGTCGCGGGATGAATTCGAACCTGGGTGGCAGCCTTTACGGGGACCGGAACGCTGATGTGGTCTCCAGGCAGTACGTAGGTTCGCGGTAGCAATGCACCGCTCCCGGCAGGCAACAGTTGCACTTCCTGAGCAAGGCGTACGACATAAGGTGTTTCGTTGCGTACGGTCAGTTGACCATCCTGCAGCGACCATTTCAGGTCGGTCCATGGTGTGCGGTTGGGCGCCAGACCAGCGGGGTGAAGGATGACCGGCAGGTTCTGGCGCACCGTCACGCCGACACGGGCATGCCCGGCTTCGGGAGCAGATTTGCCTTGGGGGATGCCTTCAAAAATCACCCGCTTCAAACGCTGGGTGAGCAGGGGCTTTTCTGATTGCAGGATGAAGCGCACCAACTGCGTCCTGGAGGCTTCAACACGTGCCAAGGGTGGCGTCACGAACACCAAAGGCTCGGTGTCTTCGGGAATGTCTTCGAGGGTGACGTGTAGCAGCGCCAGGCTGCTATCGGTATTGGTCACTGAGACAGCGATTTCCCCGTTGGCTTCATTGACGATGACCACTGAAGTATCGGGCACCATGCCGTCGGCGTGAGCCTGTGCGGTCCATAACAGAGCGCAGGCACCGATACCCGAATGGGTCAAACGGCGCACTTGCTTCAACAATATTGTCTTGATGTCTCTCATTGAAATTCCCGGATAAAAGACCGTTGGCATGGCTCGGAACACAGGTAGTGCAGGGATTGCGTGGGCAAGCATGCAGTGCGCTGGGTAATAGGCGTTCTATCGTCAGCCAGTGAGTGAGCGCAGTTCTGTACAGATGCGGCGGGACAAATTGGCAGGCCGCAATTTAGCGGGCAGGCGGAGCGGGAGGAATGCAACTAATACGAAAAGGGAGGGGGGCGTGTATGAAAGAATGTTGCGGACTACGTAGCGTTTTCTAACGAGCAATCCTTTGGTTGTAGTCCTTCTGTGTAGTCTTCCACGTGCTTCATTGTAGGAACCATCTTTTTAATAGGTGGGCAAAGAGTCAGCCCATTGAATACATTGAGGCTGCGACGTTAGGGGTGGGGGCGGGGCGTTGTGGAATGGGTAAGAACGGCGCTATTTTCCGCGCCTTCGCGCCACAAACAGAAGGTATCCCACAATGCGAGTCGTTATTGCTGACGACCATTCCGTCGTTCGTGTCGGGCTGCGCATACTCATCAACGCCAGTCGACGATGTGTGATCGTCGGTGAGGCCGACAGTGCCGACAGCCTGATGAATCTGCTTTCAAGCACGCCCTGCGACCTGCTGATCACGGATTTCTCCATGCCGGGAGGGCAGCAGGCCGATGGCTTGAAGATGTTGAGTACGATTCAGCGCCTTTACCCGGCCTTGCCGATCATTCTGGTGACGATGTTTACCAGTGTGGCGACGGCAAGGGCTGCGTTGGCTCAAGGGGCGATGGCCGTCGTCGCCAAAACCGCATCGGCGAAGGAGCTGCCCCTGGCAATCAACGCGGTGCTGGAAGGGCGCCGCTACCTCAGCGAGTCCCTGCGCACGCTGCTGGCCAACACCCGCAATCAGCTGCACGAATCGCCTCTGTCAGCCAAGGAATATGAAGTGGTCCGAATGCTCGCCAGTGGCATGACCGTCAGCGAAATCGCCATTCATTTCAAACGCAGCGTGTCGACCATCAGTAAGCAAAAGAACATGGCCATGCACCGGTTGGGTATTTCCACGGACGTTGATCTTTTTTCCTATGCCCGGGACAGTGGAATGTCGTACTGAAATGGCAGGAATAATCATCGCGTTATTTTCGTCATGAATGCCGATAGTGTTCGGTGCATTTGCAGACTATCGTGCAGGCAATCTTTCGAAGCCATTATGCAAATCCTGGGGAGCCCGCAAATGAGTGAAGCCCATAGCGCCTTGATCACCCGTTTCTACCAGGCTTTCCAGCGCCTGGATGCCGAAGCCATGGCTGCCTGCTACACCGATGATGTGGTGTTTTGCGACCCGGCGTTCGGCGAGCTTCGCGGTCGCGATGCCGGTGACATGTGGCGCATGCTGACCACTCGGGCCAAAGACTTTTCCCTGACTTTCGATCATGTTCACGCCGATGAGCGCACCGGTGGTGCCCATTGGGTCGCGAGCTATCTGTTCAGCCAGACCGGCAACACCGTGGTCAACGATATCCAGGCGCGTTTCGTCTTTCGTGATGGCAAGATCTGCGAGCATCATGACCGTTTTGATCTGTGGGCCTGGTCGCGTCAGGCGCTGGGTATCAAAGGTCTGCTGCTGGGCTGGACGCCACTGGTGCGCAACGCCGTTCGCGCCCAGGCATTGAAGGGGCTGAAGGCATTCCAGGCCAGTCGCTGATAAGATCGCGGCCTGTTTTCCCTCAAGCCCGGATCGTTACGTGACCACTCTCAGCGAAAGCCCTGTCGACGCCGACACCTGCGCGAGCAAAACCTGGTTCGTCTACCTCGTTCGCGCGGCCAACGGTTCGCTCTATTGTGGGATCAGCGATGATCCCGTGCGTCGCTTCGCCAAGCATCAAAGCGGCAAGGGCGCACGATTCTTTCTCTCCAGCCCGGCCATGGCCCTGGTCTACACCGAACGTTGTCGTGACAAAAGCGATGCGTTGCGTCAGGAACGGCTGATCAAAAAACTCAAAAAGAGTGCCAAGGAATGCCTGGTGGCGAACGCAGCCTCTGGCTTATCACTCTGACTGATCAGGTCCCATCAGGCAGATCTGTAGGCTGCCAACTGATTGCGCGCTAAGCTGCTGGTTCCTGATCCTTAGCGGCGGAGCCGAGCATGTCCGAGTTGATTCTGCATCATTACCCGACGTCCCCCTTTGCCGAGAAGGCCCGCCTGTTGCTGGGCTTCAAGGGCTTGTCCTGGCGCTCGGTGAAGATCCCGCCAGTGATGCCCAAACCGGATCTCACGGCGCTGACGGGTGGCTACCGCAAGACACCGGTGTTGCAGGTCGGTGCAGATATCTATTGCGACACGGCATTGATTGCCCGGCGACTGGAACAGGAAAAAGCCTTGCCGGCGTTCTTCCCTGAGGGTCAGGAAATGATCGCCGCGTCATTTGCAGCCTGGGCCGACTCAGTGGTGTTCCAGCATGCGGTCAGCCTGGTGTTCCAGCCGGAATCGATAGCGGTGCGCTTTGGCAATTTGTCTCCGGAAGCGATCAAGGCGTTTCTGTCCGACCGTGCCGGTTTGTTCAGTGGCGGTAGTGCGACAAAACTGTCTGTCGAACAGGCCAAACATCAGTGGCCAACGATCATGTCTCGCCTGGAGCAACAGTTGCAGCGCGAAGAAGGCGATTACCTGTTTGGCGAACCGTCGATTGCCGACTTCGCCTTGGCTCATTCACTGTGGTTTCTCAAGGCGACGCCGGTCACGGCACCCTTGGTCGATGCTTATCCGGCGGTTGCCGCCTGGCATGCGAGGGTAATGGGCTTCGGTCATGGCGCGTCCAGCGAGATGGGCTCCGAGGAGGCTCTGGCAGTGGCGCGCACGTCCACGCCAGCGGCTCTGCCGGATGAGCAGTTCGTCGATCCCAACGGGTTCACGGCGGGGCAACAGGTAGTGATCGCAGCCACGGACTATGGCGTTGATCCGGTGGCGGGGGAGTTGTTGTTTGCCGGCAGCGAAGAGCTGATCGTACGGCGCAAGGACGAGCGTGGCGGTGTGGTGCATGTGCACTTCCCGCGGTTTGGTTTCCGTATTGAAGCCATCTGACGCAGACGCACACTTGTGGCGAGGGAGCTTGCTCCCGTCGGGTCGCGAAGCGGCCCTCTGAAGAGGGACTGCTGCGCAGTCCAGCGGGAGCAAGCTCCCTCGCCACACGGATTGTGTGAATCCGATCAGTTATTTCAGCGCCGCCAGAATCGCATCCGGGTCATACCCGCGAATCAGCGTCCCGTTCACATCGATGATCGGAATACCCCCACCGCCCAGGGCCTCATAGTCCTTGCGCGCGACGGCGTCTTTTTCGATATCGAATGCCTTGTACGCAATGCCTTTCTGATCGAGAAAGCGCCGGGTCAGCTTGCAGTAACCACACCATTCGGTGGCGTAGAGCACGACGTTGGCCTGGGCCTGCGTCTGTGCAGGTATCACTTGCGAAGGGTTGAACACCCGCTCGATCTTGCCCCAGTTCTGGTAAGCCACGACCACCAGCAGGATCAGCAGGAATTTTTTCAGTACGCCGCCGAGCATCAGTTGCGACGCTTCAGCTGATCGGTGAGTGAAGTGGGCAGGCCCTTGATGATCAACGTGCCGGCTTCTTCGTCGTACTCGATCTTCGATCCCAGCAGGTGCGCTTCGAAACTGATCGACAGGCCTTCGGCGCGGCCGGTGAAGCGGCGGAACTGGTTCAGGGTGCGTTTGTCAGCCGGGATTTCCGGCGACAGGCCGTAATCCTTGTTGCGGATGTGATCGTAGAAGGCCTTCGGGCGTTCTTCGTCGATCAGTCCCGACAACTCTTCCAGACCCATTGGTTCGCCGAGTTTGGCCTGACTGCTGGCGTAATCCACCAGGGTCTTGGTCTTCTCGCGTGCGTCGTCTTCCGGCAGGTCTTCGCTTTCGACGAAATCACTGAAGGCTTTGAGCAGGGTGCGGGTTTCACCCGGACCGTCGACGCCTTCCTGGCAGCCAATGAAGTCGCGGAAATACTCCGAAACCTTTTTCCCGTTCTTGCCTTTGATGAACGAAATGTACTGCTTGGATTGTTTGTTGTTCTGCCACTCGGAAACGTTGATCCGCGCTGCCAGGTGCAATTGGCCAAGGTCGAGGTGACGGGACGGAGTCACGTCCAGTTCGTCGGTCACGGCCACGCCTTCACTGTGGTGCAGCAGGGCGATGGCCAGGTAGTCGGTCATGCCTTGCTGATAGTGTGCGAACAGCACATGGCCGCCGACCGACAGGTTCGACTCTTCCATCAGTTTTTGCAGGTGCTCGACCGCCACGCGGCTGAATGCGGTGAAATCCTGGCCGCCCTCCAGGTACTCCTTCAGCCAGCCGCTGAAGGGGAACGCGCCGGATTCCGGATGGAACAGTCCCCAGGCTTTACCCTGTTTGGCGTTATAGCTTTCGTTGAGATCGGCGAGCATGTTCTCGATGGCCGCGGACTCAGCCAGTTCAGAGTCACGGGCGTGGAGAACCGCAGGTGTGCCGTCGGGTTTTTTGTCGATCAGGTGGACGATGCAATGACGGATCGGCATGGGCTTCTCGGCTGAATGGAGAGAGGAGGGCGTGCTCCCCCGAAAAAGCGCCCAGTGTACCGCAACCACTGGTTTTGGCGCGGTGCGAAGGGTAATTGCGGGCCGACCGGCGGCGCTTATGCGATTTTTTGCAGATTTAGAGCAATAAAGCTGACCAAATGGGTAGCTAGAGGCGGATATTTCCACGTCTGTGTGCTAGCTTTGCCCGGTCTTGCGCGAAGTCACTGCGTTAAGCCTGCAGTCAGCATTTGTCAGGTCGAACCAAACCCTGATTTCGGTATCTATAACCCCGATCCCGAGGTTATTTGGCCGAGGGTGCCAGATCCAGAAGATCGGGCTCGATGGCTGACATTGCACTCTGCAATCCATATGAATTTGATAGGGAAGGAACACTAAATGGCTCTTACTAAAGACCAACTGATCGCCGACATCGCTGAAGCTATCGACGCGCCGAAAACCACCGCGCGTAACGCTCTGGACCAACTGGGCCAAATCGTTGCCGATCAGCTGGAAAACGGCGGCGAAATCACTCTGCCTGGCATCGGCAAACTGAAAGTGACTGAGCGCCCTGCCCGTACTGGCCGTAACCCTTCGACTGGCGCTGCCATCGAAATCGCTGCCAAGAAAGTGATCAAGCTGGTTGTGGCCAAAGGCCTGACCGACGCTGTCAACAAGTAAGACTTGTTAAAAAAAACCGTGCACCGGAGCGATCCGGGCACGGTTTTTTTGTGGGTGCTGTAACGATTTATGCAAGGTGAATCGTTGAAATAATCCTGTTGTTTGAAAGCATTTATTACCAGCGTGCCAGACAAGGTAGCTGTTTGCGCGGAATAACACTTTTCTCTCTTTATAAAACGATCATTCCTACAGAGCTGATAGTTGAGTGTGCGCCTTGGGTTGGTAGTATAAACAACGCGTAGCGCTTGGCTTTACTTAAAAGCCAAAATCAAATTTCAGTTGTTCGTTACAGGGACGTTTTTATGAAAGTTAAACAGTTATTGATGTGCGTGTCGTTTCTGGTTTCCGGCCCGGCCTTGGCAAATGTTACCGAGTACTGCCCAAGCCCTTCTGACATCAAGGAGTTGGCAGCCGGTGCCTATAAAGCACCTGCAGCGAGTGGAGAGGGGGAGTGGTACGGTGTTTCGCAAACCGGGCGCGGGCCGGTAGGTGAATTCGAAGTGGCAATATTCGCACCTCGCAAAGAGGCCGAAGCTGGCATGATCGTTGGTGAAATCCTGCGTTGTGGTTACATGCTGCAAAATGGAGGTAATCTGGATATGAGATACAAGCGAGAGGGTGCTATCGTAAGTATTGATACCAACAAAGTTCCATGGTCGGAGTGGATGACTCGGTACTACTGCGACAGTAAAGAGGCGCGTGCCTGTGAGTTCAAAGAGATTGTTCGTGCAGCAAAGCCCTGAAACGATAATGTATGAACTTTCTTGTTGTTGAAATCGTCAGGAAAGTTGTCAGGTTGTTTGTGGTAGCCCCGAATATCACGGTTAACTACTAAGACTTGTTAAAAAGCCGTGCCTTGGGTAATCGGGGCACGGCTTTTTGTGCATTCAACGTTTTACTCAGCGGTAGCCTTCGGCCATCGTGCCTGACGCCAGGCCTGTTGCTGCGCCTGGGTCTGGAAGGTCCATGCGACGAAGCGGCTCTGCTTTTGTCCCTGGCCCATTTCGACCACCTGGCTGTCCAATGCGCCGGCCTTTTTCAAGGCGGTCTGGATCGCCGGCAGGTTCGACGCCTTCGACACCAGCGTGCTGAACCACAGTACTTGTTGCGCCACCTGCGCGCTCTCGTTGACCAGTTGCGTGACGAAACGCACTTCTCCGCCCTCACACCACAATTCCGCCGCTTGCCCGCCAAAGTTCAACACCGGCAGCTTGCGTTTCGGATCGGCCTTGCCCAGAGCTCGCCATTTGCGTGTGCTACCCCGTGTGGCCTCGTCCAGCGACGAATGGAACGGTGGGTTGCACATCGTCAGGTCAAAACGCTCTGCGCGCTCCAGCAGGCCTGTGAGGATCTGCTTGGGGTTGCTCTGCTGGCGTACCTGGATCGCTTTGTTCAGGCCATTGGATTGAATGATGGCCTTTGCCGCGGCAATGGCGGTCGCATCGATATCGGAACCGAGGAACTGCCAGCGATAGTCGCTGTAACCGATCAGCGGATACACACAGTTGGCGCCCATGCCGATGTCCAGCACCTTCACGGCGGCGCCCCGGGGGATCACACCGTCATTGCTGCTGGCCAGCAGGTCGGCGAGGAAGTGCACGTAATCGGCACGGCCTGGCACCGGTGGGCACAGGTAGTCGGCCGGAATGTCCCAGTGAGCGATGCCATAGAACGACTTGAGCAGTGCCCGGTTGAACACCCGCACGGCTTGCGGGCTGGCGAAGTCGATGCTTTCCTTGCCGTACGGATTGATGATCACGAATTTCTTCAGTTCCGGGGCGCTTTTGATCAGCGCCGGAAAGTCGTAGCGACCCTGATGGCGATTGCGCGGATGCAGACTGGCCTTTTCCTTCGGGGCGACGGCCGTGGCCGGAGTCTTCGGAGCAGGCTTTTTGCGCGCAGGCTTGGGGGGGCGGGGGGCGGTCATGGGTGTGGTCGATTCGGGTATGGCTGAAAGTGGCGGGCATTGTCCCACATTGATGGCGAATGCGCCGAACCCGTAGGAGCTGCCGCAGGCTGCGATCTTTTGATCCTGTTTTTTAAGCAAAGTCAAAAGATCGCAGCCTGCGGCAGCTCCTACAGGGGATTTGTTGTGTTTTTCGATAAAAAAAGGGAGGCCACCCGGGCCTCCCTCTTTCATTGCGACTTGCCGTTACAAACTGGCAATCCGCGCATGCTGCTCGGCCAGCTTGCCCAGGGCCTGTTCGGCCTCGGCCAGTTTGGCGCGTTCTTTGTCGATGACTTCGGCTGGCGCCTTGTCAACGAAGCCTGCATTGGACAGCTTGCCGCCGACACGTTGCACTTCACCTTGCAAACGCTGGATTTCCTTGTCCAGACGCGCCAGTTCCGCACCTTTGTCGATCAGACCGGCCATAGGCACCAGCACTTCCATCTCGCCGACCAGCGCGGTGGCGGACAGCGGAGCTTCGTCGCCGGCAGCCAGTACGGTGATCGATTCGAGGCGCGCCAGCTTCTTCAGCAAAGCTTCGTTCTCGGTCAGACGACGCTGATCTTCGGCGCTGACGTTCTTCAGGAACAGCGGCAGTGGTTTGCCCGGGCCGATGTTCATTTCGCCACGGATGTTACGAGTACCGAGCATCAGACCCTTGAGCCATTCGATGTCATCTTCGGCCGCCTGATCGATGCGTGTTTCATTGGCCACTGGCCAAGGTTGCAGCATGATCGTCTTGCCATCGATGCCGGCCAGCGGCGCAATGCGCTGCCAGATTTCTTCGGTGATGAACGGCATGAACGGATGCGCCAGACGCAGGGCGACTTCCAGTACACGCACCAGGGTGCGACGGGTGCCGCGCTGGCGTTCGACCGGTGCATTTTCGTCCCATAGCACAGGTTTGGACAGTTCCAGGTACCAGTCGCAATACTGGTTCCAGATGAACTCGTACAAGGCTTGCGCAGCCAGGTCGAAACGGAACTGGTCGAGCTGGCGGGTCACTTCGGCTTCGGTGCGTTGCAGCTGCGAAATGATCCAGCGATCGGCCAGCGACAGCTCGTAGGCTTCGCCGTTCTGGCCACAGTCTTCGCCCTTGTCCAGCACGTAGCGCGCCGCGTTCCAGATCTTGTTGCAGAAGTTGCGATAGCCTTCGACGCGGCCCATGTCGAACTTGATGTCTCGACCGGTGGACGCCAGCGAGCAGAAGGTGAAGCGCAGGGCGTCGGTGCCGTAGCTGGCGATGCCTTCGGCGAACTCGTCGCGGGTCTGCTTCTCGATCTTCTTCGCCAGTTTCGGCTGCATCATGCCGGAGGTGCGTTTCTGCACCAGCGCTTCGAGTTCGATGCCGTCGATGATGTCCAGCGGGTCGAGGACGTTGCCCTTGGACTTGGACATCTTCTGGCCCTGGCCGTCACGCACCAGGCCGTGAACGTACACGGTCTTGAATGGAACCTGCGGCGTGCCGTCTTCGTTTTTCACCAAATGCATGGTGAGCATGATCATCCGGGCAACCCAGAAGAAAATGATGTCGAAGCCAGTCACCAGGACGTCGGTGGAGTGGAATTTCTTCAGGAATTCGGTTTTTTCCGGCCAGCCGAGGGTGGAGAACGTCCACAGGCCCGAGCTGAACCAGGTGTCGAGAACGTCGTTGTCCTGTTGCAGCGCAACGTCCGGGCCGAGATTGTGCTTGGCACGCACTTCGGCTTCGTCGCGACCGACATAGACCTTGCCCGACTCGTCGTACCAGGCCGGAATCCGGTGGCCCCACCACAGCTGGCGGCTGATGCACCAATCCTGGATGTCGCGCATCCACGAGAAGTACATGTTTTCGTACTGTTTCGGCACGAACTGGATACGGCCGTCTTCAACGGCGGCGATCGCAGGCTCGGCCAAAGGTTTGGTGGACACGTACCACTGGTCGGTCAGCCACGGCTCGATGACGGTGCCGGAGCGGTCGCCTTTCGGTACTTTCAGGGCGTGATCGTCAACGCTGACCAATAGGCCGGCAGCGTCGAACGCGGCCACGATCTGCTTGCGCGCCTCGAAGCGGTCGAGACCGGCGTATTCGGCCGGGATCTTGCCGTCGATGGTTTCGTTCAGCGTACCGTCGAGGTTGAACACCTGGCACGCTGGAAGAACGGCTGCGTTCTTGTCGAAGATGTTCAGCAGCGGCAGGTTGTGACGCTTGCCGACTTCGTAGTCGTTGAAGTCGTGGGCCGGGGTGATTTTCACGCAGCCGGTGCCGAATTCAGGGTCGCAGTAATCGTCGGCTACGATCGGGATGCGGCGGCCGACCAGCGGCAGCTCGACAAATTTGCCGATCAGGGCTTTGTAGCGTTCATCGTTCGGGTTAACGGCCACGGCGGAGTCGCCGAGCATGGTTTCCGGGCGAGTGGTCGCGACGATCAGGAAATCGTTGCCTTCAGCGGTCCTGGCGCCGTCGGCCAGTGGGTATTTCAGGTTCCACAGGAAACCTTTCTCGTCGTGGTTTTCCACTTCAAGGTCGGAAATCGCCGTGTGCAGCTTGGTGTCCCAGTTGACCAGGCGCTTGCCGCGGTAGATCAGGCCATCTTCGTGCAGGCGGACGAAAGCCTCTTTAACGGCTTCCGAGAGACCGTCGTCCATGGTGAAGCGCTCGCGGCTCCAATCTACGGACGAACCGAGACGACGGATCTGACGGCTGATGTTGCCGCCAGATTCATCCTTCCACTCCCAGACTTTCTCGAGGAATTTCTCGCGGCCCAGGTCATGGCGGCTCTGGCCCTTGGCTTCGAGCTGACGCTCTACCAGCATCTGCGTGGCGATACCGGCGTGGTCGGTACCCGGCTGCCACAGGGTGTTGCGACCCTGCATGCGGCGGAAACGGATCAGGGCGTCCATGATCGCGTTGTTGAAACCGTGCCCCATGTGAAGGCTGCCGGTGACGTTCGGCGGCGGGATCATGATGGTGTAGGACTCGCCCGCGCCTTGCGGGGCGAAGTAATTCTCTGACTCCCAGGTGTTGTACCAGGAAGTTTCAATGGCGTGCGGCTGGTAGGTCTTATCCATGCGCGGCGGGACCCTATTGGCATTTATTCAGGAAAAGCCGGGAAGTATAGCGGGGATGAGCCGATGCGCGTAGAGCGAGGTGACAATGGGTGGAGGGAAAGTTGTGGCAATTCGACCCACAGGGATACATCTCCCTGTGGGAGCGAGCCTGCTCGCGATAGCGATCTGTCAGGCGACGCGATTCAAATCGTTATGTCGAGTTTCTTTCAGACACAGCACGGCAATCAAACTCAACACCGCTGCCCCGGACACGTACCCGCCGACATAACTCAAACCACCCATCGCAACTAGCTTCTGCGCGAAGAACGGCGCCGCCGAAGCACCGACGATGCCGCCCAGGTTGTAGGCCGCCGAGGCGCCGGTGTAGCGCACGTGGGTGGGAAACAGCTCCGGCAGCAGCGCACCCATCGGCGCAAACGTCACGCCCATCAGAAACAGCTCGATGCACAGGAACAGTGCCACACCCCAGGTCGAGCCTTGGGTCAGCAGCGGCTCCATGAGGAACCCTGACAGGATCGCCAGCACGCCACCGATGATCAGCACCGGTTTGCGCCCGTAACGGTCACTGGCCCAGGCCGACAGTGGGGTGGCGGCTGCCATGAACAGCACGGCGAAGCACAGCAGCCCGAGGAAGGTTTCACGGCTGTAGCCGAGCGTTGCCACGCCGTAACTCAAGGAAAACACGGTGGAGATGTAAAACAGCGCGTAACACACCACCATCGCGCCGGCTCCCAGCAAGACGGGAGCCCAGTATTGGCCGAACAACTCGAACAGGGGGATCTTCACCCGCTCCTGACGCGCCATGGCGTTGGCGAACACCGGGGTCTCATGCAGCTTGAGGCGCACGTACAGGCCGACCATCACCAGCGCGGCGCTGAGCAGGAATGGAATACGCCAGCCCCATGAGCGGAATTGTTCATCGTCCAACAGCACGGCCAGGGTCAGGAACAGACCGTTGGCTGCGAGAAAACCGATGGAAGGGCCGAGTTGCGGGAACATGCCGAACCACGCGCGCTTGCCTTTGGGTGCGTTCTCCGTGGCCAGCAACGCCGCGCCACCCCATTCGCCGCCCAGTCCCAAGCCCTGTCCGAAGCGCAGGACACACAGCAGGATCGGTGCCCAGGCGCCAATGCTGTCGTACCCGGGCAGTACGCCGATCAGTGTAGTGCACACGCCCATCAGCAGCAGCGAGGCAACCAGGGTCGATTTGCGACCGATACGGTCGCCAAAGTGGCCGAACAGTGCCGAGCCAAGTGGTCGTGCAAGGAACGCGATGCCGAACGTGAGAAATGCCGAAAGCATCTGGGCGGTGCCGGATGTCTGTGGAAAGAACACCGGGCCGATCACCAGCGCAGCGGCGGTGGCATAGACATAGAAATCGTAGAACTCGATGGCGGTACCGATGAAGCTTGCGGTGGCCACGCGGGTGGCGGAGTTCGTCGGTTGTGCAGGTGTGGAGTCGTTGTAAGTCGTGCTGGTCGTCATGCGGTTATCCCTGACAGTCATGTGCCCCAGTGGAGCGAATTATTATGGTCGAGAACCCAGGGATGTGGGTGAGGGCGCGGTCGCTGTTTCAGGTAGGAACAGTCGTCGGATTGCTGCGGTTCTTACTGATGGTCGGGCCGGAAGCTGCGAAGTGCGGGGTAAGCACGGGGCCGGCGAGGCTTGGGTAAGCGGTTCGATTATAGGAAGGTGGCTAACGATCGAACAAGAGGGCTTGCGAGGACATTGTGGCGAGGGGGCTGTGTCGGGTTTTAGATAACCACAGGCATCGAGCTGGTCTGCCAGATCAGCACCCGCGTGACACGGTTGTCCTCGGTCTCGAGAATTTCCAGGCGGTAGCGGCCGATCTTCAGGCACACCGCGCTTTCGGGAATGGTTTCCAGGGCCTCGGTGACCAAGCCGTTCAGGGTTTTCGGGCCATCGCTGGGCAAGTGCCAGCCGAGGCTCTTGTTCAGATCGCGAATGGAGGCTGCACCGTCGATCACCAGGCGTCCGTCGGCTTGCGGATGAATGTGCGGATTGTCCACGCTGTGCTGGCTTTCGAACTCACCGACGATTTCTTCGAGAATGTCTTCCAGGGTGACGATGCCCAGCACTTCGCCGTATTCGTCGACCACCATGCCCAGGCGCCGCTGCTGCTTATGGAAATTGAGCAGTTGCAACTGTAACGGGGTACTTTCCGGCACGAAGTACGGCTCGTGGCTGGCCGCCAGCAACGCTTCCCTGGTCAGGCTCGCATCGGGCAGCAAGTGCAGGATGTGCCGGGTGTTGAGGATGGCCTCGACCTGATTGATGTCACTGTGGAACACCGGCAGGCGAGTACGTCTGTTGTGGCGCAATTGCTCGATGATTTCTTCGAGGGGGTCATCGAGATTGATGCCGTCCACGTCGCTGCGCGGTACCAGGATGTCATTGACGGTAATGTTGTCCAGCGCGTGGATGCCTGGCAGCGGATGAGGGCGGCTTACGGTTTCGGAGGGCGCATGCCGCTCCGTCAGTGCTTCGTCCTCACTTTGTTGCACTACCTTGGCTTTACGGGCGAATGGTCGCGCCAGCAACTGACTGATGCTATTGAGCAGCCATGCCGCGGGATAGATGATTTTCAGCGGTAGCCGCAGCAGGTTGTTGCCCTGGGCCAGGATCGCATCCGGATAGCGAGCGGCGAGAGCGCGTGGCAAGTAATCGGAAAACACCAGCAACATGGCGCCCGCCCCGAGGCAAGCGACCCACGGGCCGTTCTCGGCCCAGGTGAAAATGGCCAGCAAGGTACTGATGACCACCACGAGTGCACGACAGAGGGTGTTGCAAAAAATCAGGCTGGCCAGGGGGAAGCTGAGCTTTGCCACCGGTTTGTCGCTGGAACGCGTTGCGGTGCGCTGGGCCAGTAAGTGCTGGTGCGCCGCTTCGATGGCGGTAAACAGCCCCGACCATAAAATCAGCAGGGTCACTACCGCGAGCATCGGCCCTATGGGCAAGTCGTCCATTAATGCCGCCCGTCAGATATGCAGGATGTATTCACGAACCAGTTTGCTACCGAAATACGCCAGCATCAGCAGGCAAAAACCGGCCAGGGTCCAGCGAATCGCTTTGTGTCCGCGCCAGCCGAGGCGATTGCGTCCCCACAGCAGCACGCTGAAAACGATCCAGGCCAGGCAGGCCAGCAGAGTTTTGTGTACCAGATGCTGGGCGAACAGGTTTTCGACGAACAGCCAGCCGGAAATCAGTGACAGCGACAACAGCGTCCAGCCGGCCCAGAGGAAGCCGAACAGCAGGCTTTCCATGGTTTGCAGTGGCGGGAAGTTCTTGATCAGCCCGGATGGGTGCTTGTGCTTGAGCTGATGGTCTTGAACCAGCAGCAGCAAGGCCTGGAACACCGCGATAGTGAACATGCCGTAGGCCAGAATCGAAAGCAGGATGTGGGCGAGGATGCCCGGCTCCTCATCGATGACCTGTACCGTACCGGCCGGCGCGAAATGCGCCAGCGACACGGTCAAGGCCCCAAGCGGGAACAGCAGGATCAGCAGGTTCTCTACCGGAATCCGCGAGCAGGCCAGCAGGGTCAATGCGATGACCGCTACGGCAATCAGGCTGGCGGCACTGAAGAAGTCCAGAGCCAGGCCGGTCGGGGTCAGCAGGTGGGTGAGCAGGCTGACGCTGTGAGCCAATACGGCGAGCACGCCGAGCATGACCAGCAGGCGTTCGTTGACCTTGGCGCCGGACGCCAGGCGAGTGCCCTGGTAAATGGTCGCAGCGGCGTACAAGCAGGCGGCGGCGAGGGTAGTTAGCAAGCTGGGTGACAAGGGGAGCATAAATCCTGTTAGGCAAGCCCGAAAGTCGCTGAGTTTGGCATAGAACCCCCGCCACACGAAAGTCCGCGCAACCCGACAGCGAGGTGTCCGCCGGCCACAGTCTTCGCTATAATCCGCGACCTGCCCACGCCGCAGGCTCGCCGAGCACACGTTTAGTCCGGTCCGGGCCGCCATTATCCCGGTCTACACAGGGCCTGAAAGGATCGCGCAATGTTTGAAAACTTAACCGACCGTCTCTCGCAGACGCTGCGCCATGTCACCGGCAAGGCCAAGCTGACTGAAGACAACATCAAAGACACCCTGCGCGAAGTGCGCATGGCGTTGCTCGAAGCCGACGTCGCCCTGCCGGTGGTCAAGGACTTCGTCAATTCGGTCAAGGAACGTGCCGTCGGTACCGAGGTGTCGCGCAGCCTGACGCCGGGCCAGGCCTTCGTGAAGATCGTCCAGGCCGAACTTGAAAGCCTGATGGGCGCGGCCAACGAAGACTTGAACCTGAGCGCCGTGCCGCCAGCGGTCATCCTGATGGCCGGTTTGCAGGGCGCTGGTAAAACCACCACCGCCGGCAAACTCGCGCGCTTCCTTAAAGAGCGCAAGAAAAAGTCGGTCATGGTCGTGTCCGCCGACGTTTACCGTCCCGCGGCGATCAAGCAGCTGGAAATGCTCGCCGGTGAAGTCGGCGTTACCTTCTTCCCGTCCGACCTGAGCCAGAAGCCGGTCGAGATCGCGCAAGCGGCTATCAAGGAAGCGAAACTCAAATTCATCGACGTGGTCATCGTCGATACCGCCGGTCGCCTGCACATCGATGAAGAGATGATGGGCGAGATCAAGGCCCTGCATGCCGCGATCAACCCGGTCGAAACCCTGTTCGTGGTCGACGCCATGACTGGTCAGGACGCCGCCAACACGGCCAAGGCCTTTGGCGATGCTCTGCCGCTGACCGGTGTGATCCTGACCAAGGTCGACGGCGACGCCCGTGGCGGTGCCGCTCTGTCGGTGCGTGCGATCACCGGCAAGCCGATCAAGTTCATCGGTATGGGCGAAAAGAGCGAAGCGCTCGATCCGTTCCATCCTGAGCGTATCGCCTCGCGCATCCTCGGCATGGGTGATGTGCTCAGCCTGATCGAGCAGGCGGAAGCGACCCTCGACAAGGACAAGGCCGACAAACTGGCCAAGAAACTGAAGAAGGGCAAGGGCTTCGATCTCGAAGACTTCCGCGATCAGTTGCAACAAATGAAAAACATGGGCGGCCTCGGCGGCCTGATGGACAAGCTGCCGAACATGGGCGGCGTGAACCTGGCGCAGATGGGCAACGCCCAGGGCGCGGCAGAGAAACAATTCAAGCAGATGGAAGCCATCATCAACTCCATGACCCCGGCCGAGCGCCGCGACCCTGAGATGATCAGCGGTTCGCGCAAGCGCCGGATCGCCATGGGCTCCGGCACCCAGGTGCAGGACATCGGCCGCTTGATCAAGCAGCACAAGCAGATGCAGAAGATGATGAAGAAATTCTCCGCGAAAGGCGGAATGGCCAAGATGATGCGCGGCATGGGCGGTATGTTGCCCGGCGGCGGCATGCCGAAAATGTAAAAAATTGGCGCTGGTCGTCGCACCGGCGCTAACCCACACGGACGTGGGATACACAGCAAACCCGCACTTGGCGGGAGCTGATCGGCCGTTTTCAACGACGGCTCTATAGCAAATCTGCATGGCGGCCGATAGACCGCTGGAAAAAGTCATTTGCAAAAGTCCGGATATTCCTTAGAATATGCGGCCTTTCGGGCACCCATGCCCGCTGTGCCTTTAGATTTGCAGCACCGACTACAGGAACGATGTTCACATGCTAACAATCCGTCTTGCCCTTGGCGGCTCCAAAAAGCGCCCGTTTTACCACTTGACCGTAACCGACAGCCGCAACCCGCGCGACGGTTCGCACAAGGAACAGGTTGGCTACTTCAACCCTGTTGCTCGTGGTCAGGAAGTTCGTCTGTCCGTGAACCAAGAGCGCGTAGCCTACTGGCTGAGCGTTGGTGCACAACCTTCTGAGCGCGTTGCTCAGTTGTTGAAGGAAACTGCTAAGGCTGCGGCCTGAGCGATATGAACGCGACGCCAGCCATTGCTGATGATTTGATCGTTATCGGCAAGATTTATTCTGTTCACGGCGTTCGCGGCGAAGTGAAGGTGTACTCCTTTACTGATCCGATCAAGAACCTGCTGGATTACAAAACCTGGACGCTCAAGCGTGACGGCAATGTAAAGCAGGTAGAGCTGGTCAGCGGACGCGGGAACGACAAGTTCCTGGTCGCAAAGCTCAAGGATCTCGATGATCGCGAAGAAGCTCGTCTTCTGGCCGGTTATGAGATCTGCGTGCCGCGCAACCTGTTCCCTGAACTCACCGACGGCGAGTACTACTGGTACCAGCTGGAAGGTCTCAAGGTCATCGACACTCTCGGGCAACTGTTCGGGAAAATCGATCACCTGCTGGAGACCGGCTCGAACGATGTCATGGTGGTCAAGCCTTGCGCTGGCAGCCTGGATGATCGCGAACGCCTGTTGCCCTATACCGAGCAATGCGTGTTGGCCATCGACCTGGCAGCAGGCGAGATGAAGGTGGATTGGGACGCGGATTTCTAACGTGGCTAACTTGCGCGTAGAAGTGATCAGTCTGTTTCCCGAGATGTTCTCTGCCATCAGCGAGTACGGCATCACCAGTCGTGCGGTGAAACAGGGGCTCTTGCAGCTCACCTGTTGGAATCCGCGAGACTACACGACGGATCGACATCACACTGTGGACGATCGCCCGTTTGGCGGTGGTCCGGGCATGGTGATGAAGATCAAGCCCCTGGAAGATGCTCTGGTTCAGGCCAAGGCAGCAGCCGGGGAGGCGGCGAAGGTGATTTACCTGTCCCCCCAAGGCCGTCAACTGACTCAGTCGGCGGTACGCGAGTTGGCGAATCTGGATGCATTGATCCTGATTGCCGGCCGCTATGAAGGCATTGACGAGCGTTTTATTGATGCTCATGTCGATGAAGAGTGGTCGATTGGCGACTATGTACTGTCTGGCGGCGAGCTGCCGGCGATGGTCCTGATCGATGCGGTTACACGACTGCTGCCTGGAGCTTTAGGGCATGCGGACTCCGCCGAGGAAGATTCCTTTACGGATGGTTTGCTGGATTGCCCGCACTACACCCGACCGGAGGTGTATGCGGATCAGCGTGTTCCCGACGTATTGCTAAGTGGCAATCACGCGCACATCCGGCGTTGGCGTTTACAGCAGTCCCTTGGTCGGACCTATGAACGACGCGCCGATCTTCTGGAAAGCCGCTCGCTTTCTGGAGAAGAGAAGAAGCTGCTCGAGGAATACATCCGCGAGCGGGACGATAGTTAACAACGTATCGATGGTAGATCAGACGATTTACCTTAGGAGCACAGCATGACTAACAAAATCATCCTTGCACTCGAAGCAGAGCAGATGACCAAAGAGATCCCTACCTTTGCCCCGGGCGACACCATTGTCGTTCAGGTGAAAGTGAAGGAAGGCGACCGTTCGCGTCTGCAAGCGTTCGAAGGTGTTGTTATCGCCAAGCGTAACCGCGGCGTAAACAGTGCATTCACCGTTCGTAAAATCTCCAACGGTGTTGGCGTAGAGCGTACTTTCCAGACCTACTCCCCGCAAATCGACAGCATGGCTGTCAAGCGTCGCGGTGACGTACGTAAAGCCAAGCTGTACTACCTGCGCGACCTGTCGGGTAAAGCAGCTCGCATCAAGGAAAAACTGGCTTAAGTCCAGCTTCCGATGCAAAAAAAAGCAGCCTGCGGGCTGCTTTTTTGTTGCCCGCGATTTATCTTCCCAGGCCGTATTGCCGGTCTTGCCTGAGCCTTTATGCCTGCCATTGATCATCCCCTGATTGACCAGTTTCTCGACGCTCTTTGGCTGGAGAAAGGTCTCTCCGATAACACTCGAGACGCCTATCGCAGTGACCTCGCGCTGTTCAACGGTTGGTTGCAGGAGAATGGGCTGGAGTTGATCAGCGCCGGGCGCGAGTTGATCCTTGATCATCTGGCCTGGCGTCTGGAGCAAAACTACAAGCCCCGTTCCACTGCGCGATTTCTCTCGGGTGTGCGTGGCTTTTATCGCTACTTGCTACGGGAAAAGTTGATTGCAGTCGATCCGACGTTACGCGTCGATATGCCGCAGCTCGGACGACCGTTGCCGAAATCCCTGTCGGAAGCAGACGTGGAAGCGCTGCTGAAGGCGCCGGATCTGAGCGAAGCCATCGGTCAGCGCGACCGCGCCATGCTCGAAGTGCTTTACGCTTGCGGCTTGCGGGTGACCGAGCTGATCAGCCTCACCCTGGAACAGGTCAATTTGCGCCAGGGTGTGTTGCGAGTGATGGGTAAGGGCAGCAAGGAGCGACTGGTGCCAATGGGCGAGGAGGCGATTGTCTGGGTCGAGCGCTACATGCGTGATGCGCGCAGTGAACTGCTGGGTGGGCGTCCCAGCGATGTGTTGTTTCCCAGTCAGCGTGGCGAGCAGATGACCCGCCAGACCTTCTGGCACCGAATCAAGCATCAGGCCAAGGTGGCGGGGATCGGCAAGTCGCTGTCGCCGCACACCTTGCGTCATGCCTTCGCCACGCACCTGCTCAACCACGGTGCAGACCTGCGGGTGGTGCAGATGCTGTTGGGGCACAGCGACTTGTCGACGACCCAGATTTATACCCATGTCGCCAGGGCGCGCCTGCAGGATTTGCATGCCAAACATCACCCACGGGGTTAGTGGGCAGCTTTTGTGGCGAGGGAGCTTGCTCCCGCTGGGTTGCGCAGCAACCCTAAGGTTTTCCTGATTGCGACTGCTTCGCAGCCGAACGGGAGCAAGCTCCCTCGCCACAGGAATAATTGTTGTTCGCCTGCACCGAGATGTCTTGCGACAGGTGCATTCGGCCCTGCGGACCTTATGTGATAGGCTGGACCGGTTTGCACGATGGGCGGTTATGACCCGGTGTTTCGGCACGGGCGTTCTGATCGTCCCATATGTTCGCCTTCAGGAGTTCTCATGCGTCTGACCCAGATTTTCGCCGCCGCAGCCATTGCGTTGGTCAGCACCTTTGCCGTCGCCGATGACGCGGCAGACAAAGCCATTCGTAAAAGCCTGGAAAATCTCCAGCTCGAAGTGCCAGTGGAAAGCATCACCGCCAGCCCGTTGCCCGGCCTGTACGAAGTCAAGCTCAAAGGCAGTCGCGTGCTGTATGCCAGTGCCGACGGCCAGTACGTGGTTCAGGGCTACCTGTTCGATCTCAAGGACGGCAAGCCGGTCAACCTGACCGAGAAGACCGAGCGCCTGGGGATCTCCAAGCTGATCAACGACATCCCGGTTGCCGAAACCGTTGTCTACCCGGCCATTGGCGAAACCAAGTCGCACATCACCGTATTCACCGACACCACCTGCCCGTACTGCCACAAACTGCATGCCGAAGTGCCTGAGCTGAACAAGCGCGGCATCGAAGTGCGTTACGTCGCGTTCCCGCGCCAGGGCCTGGGCTCGCCGGGTGACGAACAGCTGCAAGCGGTGTGGTGCTCGAAAGACAAGAAAGCGGCCATGGACAAAATGGTCGACGGCAAGGAAATCAAGGCCGCCAAGTGCGATAACCCGGTTTCCAAACAATTCGCCCTCGGCCAGTCGATCGGCGTGAACGGCACACCGGCCATCGTTTTGGCCGACGGTCAGGTCATTCCGGGCTACCAGCCTGCGCCACAAGTCGCCAAACTGGCACTGGGCGCGAAGTAATTCGCATCGTCACGGCAAGCCTTGACGATCATGGTCCGGTAGCGACATTCGCCGGGCCATCAATAGAGAGCCGCGAGTCTGCGGTTGTTTTCACGGCCGGCCTCGAGTCGGCCGTTTTATGGGGAGTTCACAGTGAATCCGGTCAAAGTAGGCATCTGTGGGTTAGGGACCGTCGGTGGCGGTACCTTCAACGTACTTCAGCGCAACGCCGAGGAAATTGCTCGTCGTGCCGGGCGTGGGATCGAAGTGGCACAAATCGCCATGCGCACGCCAAAGCCTCAGTTCCAAACGACCGGTATTGCGATTACCAACGATGTCTTCGAAGTGGCCACGAACCCTGAGATCGACATCGTCATAGAGCTGATGGGCGGCTACACCGTTGCCCGCGAGCTGGTACTCAAGGCCATCGAGAATGGCAAGCATGTGGTCACCGCGAACAAGGCACTTATCGCCGTTCACGGTAATGAAATTTTCGCCAAGGCTCGCGAGAAGGGCGTGATCGTTGCGTTCGAAGCGGCGGTGGCCGGTGGCATCCCTGTGATCAAGGCGATCCGCGAAGGCCTGTCGGCCAACCGCATCAACTGGGTAGCCGGCATCATCAACGGCACCGGCAACTTCATCCTGACGGAAATGCGCGAGAAGGGTCGCACCTTCGAAGACGTATTGGCCGAAGCCCAGGCACTGGGTTACGCCGAAGCCGATCCGACCTTCGACGTCGAGGGTATCGACGCCGCTCACAAGCTGACGATCCTGGCGTCCATCGCGTTCGGTATCCCGCTGCAATTCGACAAGGCCTACACCGAAGGCATCACCAAGCTGACCACCGCCGACGTCAACTACGCCGAAGCGCTGGGTTACCGCATCAAGCACCTGGGCGTGGCGCGCAGCACCGCGGCCGGTATCGAACTGCGCGTGCACCCGACGCTGATCCCGGCTGATCGCCTGATCGCCAACGTCAACGGCGTAATGAACGCGGTGATGGTCAATGGCGATGCCGCCGGTTCGACCCTGTTCTACGGCGCTGGCGCCGGCATGGAACCGACCGCTTCGTCGGTGATCGCCGACCTGGTGGACGTGGTCCGCGCCATGACTTCCGACCCGGAAAACCGCGTACCGCACCTGGCGTTCCAGCCGGATTCGCTGTCGGCTCACCCGATCCTGCCGATCGAAGCCTGCGAAAGCGCCTACTACCTGCGTATTCAGGCCAAGGACCATCCGGGCGTACTGGCTCAGGTCGCGAGCATCCTCTCGGAGCGCGGCATCAACATCGAGTCGATCATGCAGAAGGAAGCCGAGGAGCACGACGGCCTGGTGCCGATGATCCTGCTGACCCACCGCGTGCTGGAACAGCACATCAACGATGCCATCGCTGCATTGGAAGCCTTGGCGGGTGTGGTCGGTCCGGTTGTACGGATCCGTGTCGAGCACCTGAACTAAGCCGATATCGTTGACCGGGCTCGCTTGCGGGCCCGGCACTACGAACACTGTCCATTGGAGTCAGTCATGCGTTACATCAGTACCCGCGGCCAGGCACCGGCCCTGAATTTCGAAGACGTCCTGCTGGCAGGTCTTGCCACCGACGGCGGTCTGTACGTCCCGGAAAACCTGCCACGATTCACCCAGGAAGAAATCGCTTCCTGGGCCGGCCTGCCGTATCACGAACTGGCTTTTCGCGTCATGCGCCCGTTCGTCACCGGCAGCATTCCGGATGCCGATTTCAAAAAGATCCTCGAAGAAACCTACGGCGTATTTGCCCACAGCGCCGTTGCGCCGCTGCGTCAGCTGAACGGCAATGAATGGGTGCTGGAGCTGTTCCACGGCCCGACTCTGGCGTTCAAGGACTTCGCCCTGCAACTGCTCGGTCGTTTGCTCGACTACGTGCTGGAAAAGCGCGGCGAGCGCGTGGTGATCGTCGGTGCCACCTCCGGTGACACCGGCTCGGCCGCCATCGAAGGCTGCAAGCATTGCGAAAACGTCGACATCTTCATCCTGCACCCGCACAACCGGGTGTCCGAAGTGCAGCGTCGGCAGATGACCACCATCTTCGGTGAGAACATCCACAACATCGCCATCGAAGGCAACTTCGATGACTGCCAGGAAATGGTCAAGGCGAGCTTCGCCGACCAGGGCTTCCTCAAGGGCACGCGCCTGGTGGCGGTGAATTCGATCAACTGGGCGCGGATCATGGCCCAGATCGTTTACTACTTCCACGCATCCCTGCAACTGGGCGGCCCGGCACGTTCGGTGTCGTTCTCGGTGCCGACCGGCAACTTCGGCGACATTTTCGCCGGTTACCTGGCGCGCAACATGGGCCTGCCGATCAACCAGTTGATCGTCGCCACCAACCGCAACGACATCCTGCACCGCTTCATGAGCGGCAACCAGTACGTCAAGGAAACCCTGCACGCCACGCTGTCGCCGTCCATGGACATCATGGTGTCGTCGAACTTCGAGCGCTTGCTGTTCGACCTGCATGGTCGCAACGGCGCGGCCATCGCCGGGCTGATGGATTCGTTCAAGCAGGGCGGCGGTTTCAGCGTCGAGCAAGAGCGCTGGACCGAAGCCCGCAAGTTGTTCGACTCGCTGGCCGTGGATGACGCGCAAACCTGCGAAACCATCGCCGAAGTCTACGAGCAGACTGGCGAAGTGCTGGATCCACACACGGCCATCGGCGTGAAAGCTGCGCGGGAATGCCGTCGCAGCCTGGACATTCCAATGGTGATCCTGGGCACTGCCCACCCGGTCAAATTCCCGGATGCCGTGGAAAAAGCCGGCGTAGGAAAAGAGCTCGAGTTGCCTGCACATCTTTCTGATTTGTTTGAACGAGACGAACGTTGCACCGTATTGCCAAATGACCTGAAGGCCGTGCAGGCCTTTGTCAGTCAGCATGGCAATCGCGGCAAGCCGCTGTAACCGGTCAGCGCTGTAACATTTTGAAGCCCGTCTCATGACGGGCTTTTTCATTTCTGCATGCACACTTGTCGTGTTATCGCCGCGAAGGGACAGGCGAATGGATCACCAAGGAAGTGGGAATGCTGTTTACAAGTGTGTTCAAGCCAGTTGCACGCTGGCTGTTTTTATTCGGCATGCTGGGAATCGCCGAATGGGGAGGGGCGAACCCTGCATCGATTCCGGAACGCGGGATGTCTGCCCCCCGCTCAAAGGTCGTGCTGAATGACCAGGAGTTGCAATGGATGGCCAGCCATCCACGGGTCGTGGTCACGGCACTGGAATATCCGTTGTACCTGTTCAAGGATGAACATGGTCAATGGACGGGCTTGAACAGTGACCTGCTCAAACGCATCAGTGACATGACGGGGTTGCAGTTCGTTTACGAACAGTCTTTTTCCACCGAACAGATGCTGGCCCATCTGGAAAGCGGAGCGGCGCATTTGAGTACGACCTTGGCGATGAATGACGAACGCAAGGTATTTCTCGATTTCAGCCATGCGTTCGGCGGTGCCGGATGGGTCTTTGTCGGGCAGGCTGGGACGCCGCCGGTGCAGTCGCTGGAGGATATGGCGAAGCGGGTACTGGTGCTGCCGACCCGGCATGCACTGGAAGCGGTGATCCGCCGTGATTATCCGTCCATCGAATTGCGTTCGGTCAAAACCTACGCCGAAGCCCGTGCCTGGGTTGAAAGCGACGAAGCCTGCGTCACCATCGAAAACGAAATCGGCGCCCAGCATTTTCCGTCGGGTCGGCTGCAGATCGGGGCTGTGGTGCCGGGCAAATGGGATGCGGATTATCTGACGTTGCGCAAAGGTCAGCCGCAGTTGCTGAGTATCCTCAACAAGGCGCTTGAGGCGTTTCCTGCGCAGGAGCTGCGCGACCTTCGCCTGAAGTGGTTCGGCGGCGCTACCGTGCCACAGCCGCCTGGTCTTTGGCAGCGGATTGACCAGTGGGTCTGCTGGGGCATGTTTGTGCTCAGCCTGTTCGGCCTGTTGTCCCTGCTCTGGAATCGGCGGTTGGCGGTGGTGGTCAGGCAACGGGTCGAGGCCCAAAGCAGTCTGCGCGATCAGCTCGCCTTCCAGCATGCCTTGATGGATGCCATGCCTGACCCGATGTTTGTCCGAGATCTGCAAGGGCGCTTGATCATGTGCAACAAAAGTTATGAGGACGCTTTGTCGACACGTTTTGACCGGATGCAGGGGCGGCAGTTGATCGAGGTCGACGTCATGCCCAGGCAAACCGCGGAACTGCTGCACGCCGAGTTTCTGGCGCAGTTGAGTACGCGCAGGACGCGCTTCTTCGAGCGTCAATTGATGTTCAAGGACGGCGTCAGGGATATTTACCAGTGGACGGTGCCGTTTTACACGGCGGATGGCCAGCTACGAGGATTGTTGGGGGGCTGGGCCGACATCGCCCGACGTACCCGACAGACGTGATGGTTGCGTTTTTTCTCTGTCATGTTCGACGTGCATGCTCTCTTGACTGGGCTGCAGGTTCGCTTGCGGTCAGTATCCAGAACTTTCTTCTCGGGTCAGCGGTCATCTTTTTCAGGCATGCCCCAGGCACGTTGTTTCGGACTATTGAGTGGTGATCGGGATGGAAAGTATCAGTTTGTTGCTCGGTGAGGCGCTGAGCCCGTATCAGGTCACGTTGACCCCGTCAGGCATTCGTGGCGAATGCCGGGTAACCCTGAAGAATGCTATCGGCGCGACGGTGGTCGAGCACGAGTTCAATCAGGTCCAGTTGGATGACAAACGGCTACTGACGGATGTGGTCGACGGTTTGCATCGCGACGTGCTGATCGCTGAAGGACGCCTTGAGCCTTGTGTCATCGCGGCATTGCGTAATGCGGCGCAGGACAAGCTTCTGGCCAGCCGCAATTGAAGGGATTTTTGTGGGAACCTTCCCGCGCCCAGGTCAGTCAGACTCTATAACAGCAGGATCAAGCATTGTGCTCCGGTGCTTGTAGCTTGCTGCTACTGGTCTCCAGGTAGACCACGTTTAACCCCGGGTCGTCTCCCCACTTCCCGGGGTTTCTTTTTGCCCGGGATTTGTCAGGGTTGCGCCAGATTGTCAAAAAACGCCTTGGTGTCTTTCAGGTAATCGCTGCGACTCTCCGGATCCAGCCAGGCGGCGTAGGCCTCGTCAAGGCGTTCACGGGGAAGGGTGCGCAGCACCTGGTTGATCTCGACAATGGCCCGCCGGCCCTCTGGCGTGTCGGTGCAGCCGATGTAACCGGACAAGTATTTGCCCGTGCCACGAATTGGATAGAACTGCAATTCATCTTCGGCAATGCCTTGCAGTGAGGCCTGGTAGCGAATTTCCGGGCGATAACCCAGCAGCAGACGCAAGCGTCCCAGGCGCTGCATTTGCAGCAGGCTGCCCAAGGCGTCATTGCCGTAATGAGCGGTCAGCGCGTCGGCTGGTGCTTGCTTGAGCAGTCCGTCGAGGTATTCGCCGTAATTGCGCTCGGCAATAATCCCCAGTTTTTCGCTGCCGCTGGCAAGCAGCGCCGCCAGGTCCACTTCGCCGTCCTTGATAAAGGGCGCCAACACTTTCTGGTCGACGCGCCGCACGGCCAGGCCATTGCTCATGGCGCGGAAGACCGGGATGGAAAAGGCGATCCACTTTTCCCGTTCCTTGCTCCAGTTCAGCGCCGCGTCGCAAACGAGGGACGGTTCGTGGAGCATTTGCAATCCACGCGCGCGATTGACCCTCATCACGTTGTGCTGGTACTGCGGCATGCCGGCAATCAACAGTGGAAGCAGTTGATCGATAACGCCCTGTCCTTTTTTCGGGCCGTCGAAGATCGTCAGCGGCGGCAGGTCGCGCTTGAGCCAGATCAGGGTTTCCCTGGTTTGCGCCAGGGCTGATGGAACCGTTTCAAGGAGCAAGAGCAAAATCGCCAGCATGCACAGCAACTGCCCGCCGCGCGACGGGCAGCATCGAGGCAGGCGCCTCAGTTTAGATGGCTCCGTCTTTGCGCAACTCTGCGATCTGCGTCGCGTCATAGCCAAGTTCCTGGAGTACCTGTGCGTTGTGCTCACCCAGTTGTGGCCCGACCCATTCACATTCACCGGGTGTCTCTGAGAGTTTCGGCACAATGCCCGGCATCTTGAAGTCTTTGCCATCCGGCAGCTTGGCCTGCAGGAACATTTCCCGCGCCAGGTACTGAGGGTCATTGAACATGTCTTCGGCGCTGAAGATCCGGCTGGCCGGCACCTCGGCCTGATTGAGCCGCGCCAGCACCGTGTCCAGCGGCAACGAGTTGACCCAGCGATCGATGACGCCATAAATCTCGTCGCGTCGGGCATCGCGGCCATCGTTGCTGGCCAGCAGAGGATCGTTGGCCAGGTCTTCCCGGTCAATGATGAGCATGAAGCGTTTGAAAATCGCGTCGCCATTGGCGCCGATCTGCACGTGCTTGCCATCGGCGCTGGTGTGGATCGAGGACGGGGTGATGCCCGGCATGATGTTGCCCGTGCGTTCGCGAATGAAGCCGAACACGTCGAACTCAGGGACCATGCTTTCCATCATCGCGAAGATGGCTTCATACAGCGCCACGTCCACCACTTGCCCCTGGCCGCCGTTGACTTCGCGATGGCGCAAGGCCATTAGCGCGCCGATCACGCCCCAGAGCGCGGCAATCGAGTCGCCGATGGAAATGCCGGTGCGCACCGGTGGCCGGTCTTCGAAGCCGGTGATGTAGCGCAGACCGCCCATGGATTCACCAACCGCACCAAAGCCGGGCTGATCTTTCATCGGACCGGTCTGGCCGAAACCCGACAGCCGCACCATGACCAGCTTCGGGTTCAAGGCGTGCAGGACGTCCCAGCCCAGGCCGAGTTTTTCCAGGACGCCGGGACGAAAGTTTTCGATCAGAATGTCCGCTTCACCCAGCAGCTGTTTCAGGATCGCCTGACCGTCGGGGTGCTTGAGATTGAGGGTCAGGGACTTTTTATTGCGGGCCTGGACGAACCACCACAACGAAGTGCCTTCATACAACTTGCGCCACTTACGTAATGGATCACCGCCGTCCGGAGACTCGACCTTGATCACATCGGCACCGAATTCAGCGCAAATGCGCGAAGCAAACGGGCCGGCAATCAAGGTACCCAATTCGATGACTTTCAGACCGGAAAGCGGTTTGGCGGTGAGCGGCATGCGGGATCCTGCAGGACAAGGGATGAGCGATTAGAGCGTTTTAACATAGCCGACTGTCAGGCGCTTCAGGTTGATCATCTTCAATTCGTGGATTGCCTTGCGCATCGGTTAGACTTGCCGCCTTTCCTAGTATCAAGAAGCCCGTTCATGGCCCAGCCGTCCACGACCTACAAGTTTGAACTGAACCTCACCGACCTTGACCGCAGCGTCTATGAGAACGTGAAGCAGACCATTGCCCGTCACCCTTCGGAAACCGAAGAGCGCATGAGCGTTCGCCTGTTGGCGTACGCCCTCTGGTACAACGAGCAGCTGTCGTTTGGCCGTGGTCTGTCGGAAGTGGATGAACCTGCCTTGTGGGAAAAAAGCCTGGATGACCGCGTCCTGCACTGGATCGAAGTCGGCCAGCCGGATGCCGAGCGCCTGACCTGGTGTTCGCGTCGCACTGAACGTACCAGCCTGCTGGCCTATGGCAGCTTGCGCGTGTGGGAAGGCAAAGTGGTGCCGGCGGTGAAAAACCTGAAGAACGTCAACATCGCTGCCGTGCCTCAGGAAGTCCTGGAAACCCTGGCCAAAGACATGCCCCGAGTTATCAAGTGGGACGTGATGATCAGCGAAGGGACGATCTTCGTCACCGACGACCGTGGACAGCACGAAGTCCAGTTGCAGTGGCTGGCCGGTGAGCGCGGCTGATTTTTCGCTGCTTTAGCGCATCACCCGGTTTTATCCTACGTATTGAAGAGAAGCATCTTTCACCCCATGCGCATCGAACCTCGCCTGCTGCCCGACACCCTGCCATTCCTCGGTGATATTCCGCCGCTGCTGACCCGCCTGTACGCGGCGCGGGGTGTGCAATCCGAGGCAGAACTGGACAAGAGCCTGGCGCGGTTGATTCCGTTCCAGCAGCTCAAGGGCATCGATGCCGCCGTGGATCTGCTGGTGACGGCGCTCGAACAGCGCCAGCGCATTCTGATCGTCGGCGACTTCGATGCCGACGGCGCGACGGCCAGCACCGTGGGCACGCTGGGCCTGCGTTTGCTGGGCGCGGCGCATGTCGATTATCTGGTGCCAAACCGTTTCGACTACGGCTACGGCCTGACACCGGAGATCGTCGCAGTGGCGCTTGAGCGTCAGCCGCATTTGCTGATCACCGTCGACAACGGCATCTCCAGCGTCGAAGGCGTGGCCGCGGCGAAAAAGGCCGGACTCAAGGTGCTGGTTACGGATCACCACTTGCCCGGTGACGAGCTGCCGTTGGCCGATGCCATCGTCAATCCCAACCAGCCTGGTTGCGAGTTTCCGAGCAAGGCACTGGCCGGTGTCGGGGTGATTTTTTATGTGCTGATGGCCTTGCGCGCGCGATTGCGCGAACTTGGCTGGTACACAAGCAAGCCGCAGCCGAATATCGGCGAACTGCTCGATCTGGTGGCCTTGGGCAGCGTGGCCGACGTGGTGCCGCTGGATGCCAACAACCGGATTCTGGTGCATCAGGGCCTGGAACGGATTCGCGTCGGACGTGCCCGACCGGGGATCAAAGCGATCCTCGAAGTGGCCAAGCGTGATCACACACGCATCACCTCCACCGACCTGGGCTTCATCGTCGGCCCGCGCCTGAACGCGGCGGGGCGTCTGGATGACATGAGCCTGGGCATCGAATGCCTGCTGACCGAAGAAGCAGGTCTGGCCCGTGAGATGGCTGCTCAATTGGACGGCATGAACCAGGATCGCAAATCCATCGAGCAGGGCATGCAGCGCGAAGCGCTGGCGCAGCTCAAGGATCTGCCGGTGGAATCGATGCCGTTCGGTTTGTGCCTGTTCGATCCCGAGTGGCATCAGGGCGTCATCGGTATCCTCGCATCACGGATGAAAGAGCGCTATTTCCGCCCGACCATCGCCTTTGCCGATGCCGGAGACGGCCTGCTCAAGGGCTCGGGGCGTTCGGTCCAGGGCTTTCACATCCGCGACGCCTTGAGCGTGGTGGCGGCGCAGCATCCGAATCTGATCACCAAGTACGGCGGCCACGCGATGGCGGCCGGCCTGACGCTGCCGGAAGCGAATTTCCCCTTGTTCGCCGAAGCCTTTGACGCTGAAGTGCGCCGGCAACTGCGTGAAGAAGACCTGACTGGCCGCCTGTTGTCGGACGGCACCCTGGCGGTGGAAGAGTTCCACCTGGAACTGGCCCGTGCCCTGCGGCATGCCGGTCCTTGGGGGCAGCACTTCCCGGAACCGTTGTTTCATGGGGTGTTCCAGTTGGTCGAGCAGCGGGTTGTGGGCGAACGGCACCTTAAAGTCGTACTGAAAAGTGAATGTGGTTCGGTGAAACTCGACGGCATTGCCTTCGGGATCGACCGCGACATCTGGCCGAATCCGACCATCAAGTGGGTGGAACTGGCCTACAAGCTCGACCTCAACGAGTTTCGTGGCAACGAGACGGTCCAGCTGATGATTGCCCACATCGAACCGCGATAAGTCGGATCACTGTATTGCTTTTGTGGCGAGGGGGCTTGCCCCCGTTGGGCTGCGGAGCGGCCCCAAATCTGCTATCGAACCCCGCAAGGTAAACCGTGCCGAATCACTTTGCGGCTGCTGCGCAGCCGAACGGGGCGGTGCGGCGATCCGACAAGCCCCCTCGCCACAGGCCCTCGATTAACCTGCGATTGAAGTGTTTCGATTCTTGAACCCTCCCTCATCCCCGGTTGTCGACTAGGCTCTAAACACTGCTTGATTTTAGCCTTGTGACGTCTTGTCGAATTTTTTGCCCGCGGGGGCGGGTGCTGTAGCTTTTTCCTGTCACTCGTCGACTATTCAAACAGAACCTGGAGCCTGCCCACTGATTCGAGAGGTGCCCCATGAGTCTGCTGCTTGAACCCTTTACCCTTCGCCAATTGACCCTGCCCAACCGCATCGCGGTATCGCCGATGTGCCAGTACTCCAGCACCGCTGGCCTGGCCAATGACTGGCACCTGGTCCACCTCGGCAGCCGTGCTGTCGGCGGGGCCGGGCTGGTGTTTACCGAAGCCACGGCGGTCACCGCCGACGGGCGTATCACCGCTCAGGACCTCGGTCTGTGGAATGACGAGCAGATCGAACCCCTGCAACGCATCACCCGCTTCATCAACGCCCAGGGCGCCGTTGCCGGCATTCAACTGGCCCATGCCGGGCGCAAGGCCAGTACCTATCGGCCATGGCTTGGCAAGCATGGCAGCGTCAAACCCGACGAGGGCGGCTGGGTGCCGGTCGGACCTTCACCGATTGCATTCGACCCACAGCACACCCAACCCAGACAACTCGATGACGGCGAGATCGCCAAGGTCATCCAGGCCTTTGTCGACGCGGCAAAGCGCTCGCTAAAGGCCGGTTTCAAGGTGGTAGAAGTGCACGCCGCCCATGGTTACCTGCTGCATCAGTTCTTGTCACCGTTGAGCAATCAGCGGCGCGATCAATATGGCGGTTCATTCGAAAATCGCATTCGGCTGGTGTTGCAGGTCACCGAAGCGGTGCGTGCGGTGTGGCCTGAAGAATTTCCGGTGTTTGTCCGGGTATCGGCCACCGACTGGGTGGAGGATGGCTGGAACCCCGATGAAACCGTGGAGCTCGCCCGTCGCCTCAAAGCCCAGGGGGTGGACCTGATCGACGTCTCGTCGGGCGGGACAGCGGTGAATGCCGAAATTCCCACAGGCCCTGGTTACCAGACCCGCTTCGCCGAACGTGTGCGCAAGGAGTCGGGCATGGCCACCGGCACGGTTGGCATGATCACCGAGCCGGCACAGGCCGAGCACATCCTGCGCACCTGTCAGGCGGACATCATCTTCCTCGCTCGTGAGTTGTTGCGCGATCCCTACTGGGCGCTGCATGCAGATGACGATCTGGGCGGGCACAAGGCCGTGTGGCCGGCGCAGTATCAGCGGGCGACTCACCGTGAGCAGCCGATTCACGAATCGGATTTGCGTGACTGAAATCTATCGATACGAAAAAGCCCCTGAATCGCGAGATTCAGGGGCTTTTGTTTGTGCCGCGATCGATCAGGCGGCTTCGATCTTGCTGCGGTTCTGTTCGACCTTGTTCAGGTAGTCCTTGAGCTTTTCCTGCTCGGCCGCCGTCGTGAACAAGCCGAGCTTGCTGCGACGCCAGAGGATGTCGTGGGCGCTGGTGGCCCATTCTTCGCTGCACAGATAGTCGACTTCACGGGTGTAGAGACCGCCGCCGATGTGCTCGCCCATATCTCTGAGGTCCTGTACGCCTTCGAGCATGCGCCAGGTGCGGCTGCCGTAGGTGGTGGCCCATCGGCGCGCGATCTCGCTCGGTACCCAGTCGAATTGGTCGCGGATACGCGAGCTCAAGGCTTGCGGGGTGGTCATGTCTTCACCGCCCGGCAGCGTGGCGCTGGCGGTCCAGCTTGGCTTGATGTGCTTGAAGTACGGTGCCAGTTGCGCCAGTGCCGACTCGGCCAGTTTGCGATAGGTGGTGAGCTTGCCGCCGAACACCGACAGCAACGGAGCTTCTTCGCCAGTGCCAGACAGCGCCAGGGTGTAGTCGCGGGTCACGGCCGACGGGTTGTCAGATTCGTCGTTGCACAGTGGGCGCACGCCGGAATAGCTGTGCAGGATGTCGTCGCGGCTGATTTGCTTTTTGAAATGGGCGTTGACCACGTTCAACAGGTAATCGGTTTCGCCGTCGGTAATTGCCACCTTCGCCGGATCGCCGGTGTACTCGCGGTCAGTGGTGCCGATCAGGGTGAAGTGATTCAGGTACGGAATGGTGAACACGATGCGCTGATCTTCGTTCTGCAGGATGTGCGCGTGCTCTCCTTCGTACAGTTTCGGCACGATCAGGTGGCTGCCCTGGATCAGGCGGATGCCGTAAGGCGATTCCATCTTCAGGTCATCGCGAATGAACCTGGCGACCCATGGCCCGGCAGCGTTCACCAATGCTTTGGCGCGGATCGAAAACAGGCTGCCATTGGCGCGCTCCAGATGCAGGTGCCACAGGCCCTTGGTACGGCGAGCGCTGACACAGCGGGTCTGGGTGTGAACGTGGGCGCCTTTTTCCCGGGCGGCCATGGCGTTCAACACCACCAGGCGCGCGTCGTCGACCCAGCAATCGGAGTATTCGAAGCCCTTGGTGATCTCGCTTTTGAGCGCGCTGTCGGGGCCGAACTTCAGGCTTTTCGAACCTTGCAGTTGCTCGCGCTTGCCCAGGTTGTCATAGAGGAACAGGCCGGCACGAATCATCCACGCCGGGCGCAGGTGCGGGCGGTGTGGCAGCACGAAACGCATTTGCTTGACGATGTGCGGAGCCTTGGCCAACAGCACTTCACGTTCGGCCAGGGCTTCACGCACCAGACGGAATTCGTAATGTTCGAGGTAGCGCAAGCCGCCGTGAATCAGCTTGCTGCTGGCCGACGAGGTATGGCTGGCCAGGTCATCCTTTTCGCAAAGGAACACCGAGAGACCGCGACCGGCGGCATCCGCGGCAATTCCCACGCCATTGATCCCGCCACCGATGACGGCGATATCGTAGACCTCGGCGAGAGGGGGCATGGACAAGGTGGAATTGGGCATCGGCTCGGCCTCGGAATTCTTTGATGTTCTGTATTTGAATTCGAACATTAATGTTCACTTTCGAAAATACTAGCCCATAAAGACATGCACGACCAGTCAGCTTCGATTGAAAATACTCATCGAAGGGCCGTTAAAGGAAAATTTACGAACATTTGAATATATGTTGGGAGTGCTTTTGTGGCGAGGGAGCTTGCTCCCGCTGGGCTGCGAAGCAGCCCTGAAACCTGTCAACCAGGTTCAGTCAGGTGTATTGAGCCAGTCGGGGTTGCGACGGCTTCGCCGTCGAACGGGACGGTGCGGCGATCCGACAAGCTCCCTCGCCACAGGAAAGCGTCGCTTTCGAGAGGTTAAACGACTTCCAGCCGAACCTTGTGCTGGTTCAGCAGTTGCGCCAGCGCCGGGGAAGGCTGCTGATCGGTGACCAGGCAATCGACGAGGCTGATCGGCCCCAGGCGAATCATGGCGTTGCGCCCGAACTTGCTGGAGTCGGCCGCGAGGATCACTTGTCGGGCATTGGCGATGATCGCCTGGGATACCCGCACTTCCTGATAATCGAAGTCCAGCAGGCTGCCGTCCTCATCGATACCACTGATGCCGACCAGGGCGAAATCGACCTTGAACTGGTTGATGAAGTCGACACTGGCCTGACCGACCACGCCGCCGTCACGCCGTACATTGCCACCGGTCAGCAGCACGTCGAAGTCGTCCTTGGCGCTGAGCATCGAAGCCACATGCAGGTTGTTGGTGATGATTTTCAGGTGACTGTGGTTGAGCAGTGCCCGGGCAATGGATTCGGTGGTCGTGCCGATGTTGATGAACAACGAAGCATGGTCGGGAATCTGTGCGGCAATGGCTTCGCCGATACGCTGTTTTTCGTCGCGCATCTGATCGGCGCGCATGGCGTAGGCGGTGTTTTCGACACTGGAATCATAGGCGGCGCCACCGTGGTAGCGACGCAACAAGTTGGCTTCCGCGAGCTGATTGATGTCGCGGCGGATGGTCTGCGGGGTAACTACGAACAACGTGGCCATTTCCTCGATACTGACATAGCCACGTTCGCGGACCAGTTCGAGGATTTGCTGCTGACGGGGAGGCAGATTCATGGGGCGTCCTTTGGGCTGCCGTGCAAAATTTGCCCATGATGCCGCAGGAATCCGCTCCCTACCAGTTACATACAGATACGGGGACTGGAGTTAGCTTATTCAGCCTCGTCTTCAGCCGCCCAATCGCGGGTGCGACTGACCGCTTTTTTCCAACCGGCGTAGAGTTTTTCCTTCGCGGCTTCGTCCAGCGTCGGCTCGAATCGGCGCTCGATCACAGCCTTGCCACGCAACTCTTCCAGGCTGCCCCAGAAGCCACACGCCAGACCGGCCAGGTAAGCAGCGCCCAGCGCCGTGGTTTCGCGCATTTGCGGACGCTCGACCTGGGTGCCGAGGATGTCGGCCTGGAACTGCATGAGGAAATTGTTGGCCACTGCGCCGCCGTCCACGCGCAGAGCTTTCAGACGCTCCCCAGAGTCTTGCTGCATGGCGTCCAGCACGTCGCGGGTCTGGTAGGCAATCGATTCCAGCGCGGCGCGAATGATGTGGTCCACGCGCACGCCGCGGGTCAGGCCGAACAAGGCGCCACGGGCGTACGGGTCCCAGTAGGGGGCGCCAAGACCGGTAAAGGCCGGCACCAGGTACACGCCGTTACTGTCCTTGACCTTGTTGGCGAAGTATTCGGTGTCGTGGGCGTCGTTGATGATCTTCAGTTCGTCACGCAGCCATTGCACGGTGGAGCCGCCGTTGAACACCGCACCTTCCAGGGCATAGGCCACTTCGCCACGCGGGCCGCAGGCGATGGTGGTCAGCATGCCGTGTCGGGATTTCACGGCTTTGTCGCCAGTGTTCATCAACAGGAAGCAGCCAGTGCCGTAGGTGTTTTTCGCCTGGCCTGGCTCGACACACATCTGGCCGAATAGGGCGGCCTGCTGGTCGCCAGCGATGCCGCCGATGGCGATGCCGCTTTTGGTGTGGCCGTAGATCTCGGACGACGATTTGACTTGCGGGAGCATCTCACGCGGGATGTCGAGGACTTCCAGCATCTTCGCGTCCCACTCCAGGGTGTGGATGTTGAAGAGCATGGTGCGCGAAGCGTTGGTGTAGTCGGTGACATGCACCTTGCCGCCGGTAAATTTCCAGATCAACCAGCTGTCGACGGTGCCGAACAGCAGGTCACCGTTGCGTGCGCGTTCGCGGCTGCCTTCGACGTTGTCGAGGATCCACTTGAGCTTGGTGCCGGAGAAGTACGGGTCGGTGACCAGGCCGGTGGTGTCGCTGATGTATTGCTCGTGGCCATCGCGCTTGAGTTGCTGGCAGATCTCTGTGCTGCGTCGGCATTGCCAGACGATTGCGTTGTAGATCGGGCGGCCGGTGTTCTTGTCCCAGACCACGGTGGTTTCGCGCTGGTTGGTGATGCCGATGGCTGCTACCTGGTCGTGGTGCAGGCCGGCTTGTGCCAGGGCCTCGACCATCACGGCGCTTTGGGTGGCGAAGATCTCCATCGGGTCATGCTCGACCCAACCGGCTTGCGGGTAGTGCTGTGCGAACTCCCGTTGGGCGGTGCAGACCACGTTCGCGTCACGGTCGAAAATGATCGCGCGGGAGCTGGTCGTACCCTGATCGAGGGCAATGATGTAGTTCTTATTCTGTGTGTCGGTCATGTCGATTGCCTTGGACGAAATAAGGGAGTGAGGTCTGGCGCGTGATCAACGGGCAGGGGCACGCGCCAACGGTATCAAGAAGTTCTGGGTTTGCCGTCAATGGCAGTTGTTGCATCCTTTGTAGCAGGTACAGCGCCGTGCAGATGGCGGGCAATCAGCCCGCGATAGGCGGCGGCGCCGAGGCAGGCACCGACAATCGGTGCAAAAACAGGAATCAGGAAATACGGAATATCGCGTCCGCCGGTGAAGGAAATTTCACCCCAGCCAGCGAAGAAAGTCATCAGTTTAGGGCCGAAGTCCCGCGCAGGGTTCATGGCAAAACCGGTCAGCGGTCCCATCGAGCTGCCGATCACCGCAATCAGCAGGCCGATCAGCAGTGGTGCCAGCGGGCCTTTTGGCAGGCCATTGTTGTCGTCGGTCAGGGACATGATCACGCCCATCAGGATGGCCGTAATGATCACCTCGACCAGAAATGCCTGGGCGGTGGTCAGCACAGGATTCGGGAAGGTGGAGAACACAGAGGCCAATTCGAGGCTGGCTTGAGTGCCGCGAACCATGTGGTGCGTTTGTTCGAATTCGAAAAATAGATTGCTGTAGAGGGTGTAGACCAACAACGCGCCACAGAAGGCACCCGCCACCTGGGCGAGTACGTAGAAAGGCAATTTACGTTTTTCGAAGTCCGCGAAAATGCTCAGGGCAATGCTGACGGCAGGGTTCAGATGAGCTCCGGAAACTCCGGCGGTGAGGTAGATCGCCATGCTGACACCGACGCCCCAGATAATGCTGATTTCCCACAAGCCAAAACTGGCACCCGCGACCTTGAGCGCGGCAACACAGCCTGTACCAAAAAATATCAGCAGCGCCGTACCCAGAAACTCGGCCATGCATTGGCTCGAGAGCGACGGTTGTTGTAAAGCAATTGTCATTGAAACCTCATTTTTTTTGTTGTCTGGCGCTTTTTTCCATCATGGTCGGAGCGCGTTTTTCGCCGAGGCAGGATCCCCATCCTGGTCGCGGTTTAGTGCTGGGTGCAGCGGTAGGACGTTTCGTGCACTTTCAGAAACGAAAAAATATAGACAAGAAACGCTGATGTCAAAGGTCGAAAGTGAACCGCCGGTCATAAAAAAAACATTCATTGCATGAATGAACAAGCCATTGGGGAATGGGGTGGCCGGGCAATGGCGTCGTGGATGTGCTGCCGTAGAGCCTTTTAACGATCAATGTCCTAGAATCGGGCGCAGTATTTTTCTTCTGTCGCCCAGTCTGGAGCTGTCATGACCCCCGCATTGGATTTGTTGAAAAAGGTTCGGGCCGAACATCGCGTACACAGTTACGAACATGACCCGAAGGCTGCCTCCTACGGGCTGGAAGCGGCGGAAAAGCTCGGGCTCGATCCGGCGCAGGTGTTCAAGACCCTGCTGGCGGCCAGCGAAAAGGGCGAGTTGCTGGTGGCCGTGGTGCCGGTTGTCGGCAGCCTGGACTTGAAAGGGCTGGCCCACGCCGCGGGCGTGAAAAAGGTCGAAATGGCCGACCCGGCGGCAGCGCAGCGCTCTACTGGCTATCTGTTGGGCGGGATTAGTCCGCTGGGGCAGAAAAAGCGTTTGCGTACCTTCATTGATAATTCGGCCCAGCCCTTCGCCAGCATTTTTGTCAGTGCGGGTCGACGTGGGCTGGAAGTTGAACTGGCACCGGCGGTGTTGGCCGAACACACCCAGGCGAAGTTTGCCGATATCGGTCGGGCGTGAGCATCGAAGCAAGTGCAGCGCTGTATGGTGAAAATCAACCCGCTCTGTCACTGGCGCTGGTTCGGCCGGCGCTGCATGCTCAGCGGACAAACCAAGGGAGAAGGTTATGCAGCTTGAGTTTCATCAGGTCGACGCGTTCAGCAATCAGCCGTTCAGTGGTAACCCGGCGATGGTCTATCGGCTCGATACCTGGCTCGCCGATGAATTGATGCAGAAGATTGCCGCCGAGCACAACCTCGCCGAAACGGCATTTATCGTGCGCGAAGGGCAGGGCTGGCATATCCGCTGGTTCACGCCGACCACCGAGGTGCCATTGTGCGGTCACGCGACGTTGGCCAGTGCCTATGTGTTGTTTGAGATCTATAAAGAGCCCGTCGAGCGACTGGACTTCACCTGCAAATCCGGCCCGTTGAGCGTGACCCGAGAGGGTGGGCGCCTGTGGCTGGATTTTCCGGCGATCACTGCGTCGCCGGTGAACCTGATCCCGGATATCGAGCGTGCACTGGGCGTGAAGCCTGTCGAGGTACTGGGTTCGAATGAACTGTTTGTGGTGCTGGAGTCAGAGCAAGCCGTGCTCGACTGCAAGCCGGACATGGTGGCCCTGGCGAAACTGCCATGGTTGGGCGCCATCGTGACGGCGCGTGGCAGCCAGCACGATTTCGTTTCCCGCTACTTCGCCCCGGCAATCGGCATCAATGAAGACCCGGTAACCGGATCGACCCATTGCCTTCTGATTCCGTACTGGTCAAAGCGTTTGGGCAAGTCGAGCCTGACGGCTTTTCAGCGTTCGGCGCGGGGTGGGGAATTGTTCTGTCGACTGGAAGGCGATCGAGTGAAGATCGGCGGGAATGCGACGCTCGTGGCGAGTGGAACGCTGATGTTGGGCTAACGCAAATCCAGTGTGGGAGCGAGCCTGCTCGCGAAGGCGGACTGTCAGTCAACATCATCATTGGCTGACACACCGCCTTCGCGAGCAGGCTCGCTCCCACAATTGTTTCGTGTGTATCAATTAGCCGTGCTGTAACGCCGGACACCTGATTCAACAGCAGGAATCTGCGCCGCCGTGCTGCCGGACGCCTGGAACAGCACCAGGTGTTCAGCCGCGACACGAATACCCACATCCGCACCAACCTGGCAATCGACATGGCTCGGGAAGATTGATTCCAGCTGTGCGCCTGTCGGCAGCTGCAAACGATACAGGGTCGACGCACCCAGGAACGTCTTGCCGGCGATTCGCGCCTTCAGCGCGCTGTCCGGCGCGTAGACGATGTCGTCCGGGCGCAGCAGCACGTCCACGGCACCGCCTACCGGCCAGGTGTAGGCCCGGTTGCCGCGCAATTCGCCGAGCTCGGTTTGCACCGACTCCGGGCTGCTCAACTGACCGCGAATGAAATAGCCCTGGCCGATGAAACTCGCCACGAAGGGTGTCAGCGGTTCGTGATACAGGTTGTAGGGCGTATCCCACTGTTCCAGGCGACCTTCCTTGAACACGCCAACGTGGTCACTGACTGCGAAGGCTTCTTCCTGGTCGTGAGTCACCAGAATCGCGCTGGTGCCTCGGGCCTTGAGGATGTCGCGTACTTCGTGGCTGAGCTTGCGGCGCAATTCACCATCGAGGTTGGAGAACGGCTCGTCGAGCAACAGCAATTGCGGATCCGGTGCCAGTGCGCGGGCCAGGGCGACACGTTGCTGCTGGCCACCTGAAAGTTCGTGGGGGAAGCGCTTGCCGAGGTTCTTCAGGTTGACCAGTTCCAGCAGTTCTTCGGTCACGCGATCCTTTTGCGGATGCTTGCGAATGCCAAAGGCGATGTTGTCGGCCACGCTCAAATGCGGAAACAGCGCGTAGTCCTGGAACACCATGCCAATGCGACGTTTCTCCGGCGCGAGGGTGAAGCCGGCGCTGGAGATGGTTTCGCCCGCCAGCTGGATTTCGCCTTCATGTACCGGTTCAAAGCCGGCAATCGCCCGTAGTGTGGTGGTCTTGCCGCAGCCCGAAGAGCCGAGCAGGCAACCGATGTCACCAGCGTTCAGATGCAGGTTCAGGTTCTGTACTACACGCTGGTCCTGATAGCCGCAGGCGAGGTTGCGCAGGTTAAGCAGTAATGGATGGCTCATGCGTGGTGATACGCCGGTTCGACGAGAAACTCGAGCAAGGCCTTTTGCGCGTGCAGGCGGTTTTCGGCTTGATCCCAGGCCACCGAACGTTTGTCGTCGAGCAGGTCGACGCTGATTTCTTCGCCGCGGTGCGCCGGCAGGCAATGCATGAACAGTACGTCTTCAGCAGCCAGGTCAAGCAGGGCGCGGTTGACCTGGTACGGTGCGAACAGCTTCAGACGCTTGGCGGTTTCTTCTTCCTGACCCATGGAGGTCCAGACGTCGGTGCTCACCAGGTGTGCACCGCGCACGGCTTCTTTCGGGTCGCGAACGATGGTGACCCGATCGCCGGCCTTGGCCACGAATTCAGGGTTGGGCTCGTAGCCTTCCGGGCAGGCCACGCGCAACTGGAAGTCGAACTGGATCGCCGCTTCTATATAACTGTTGCACATGTTGTTGCCGTCGCCGATCCAGGCCACGGTCTTGCCCTGGATGGAGCCGCGGTGTTCGAGGAAGGTCTGCATGTCCGCCAGCAACTGGCACGGATGCAGGTCATCGGACAGGCCGTTGATTACCGGTACGCGGGAGTTGGCGGCGAATTCGGTCAGGTTGCTGTGGGCAAAGGTACGGATCATCACTGCGTCGAGCATGCTCGACATGACGATGGCGCAGTCGCCGATCGGCTCGCCACGGCCCAATTGGGTGTCACGTGGCGACAGGAAGATCGCCTGGCCGCCGAGCTGGATCATGCCCGCCTCGAAGGAGATCCGGGTGCGGGTCGAGGATTTCTCGAAAATCATCCCCAGGACGCGGTTTTTCAGAGGCTCGAACAGTACGCCGCGGTTACGCAGGTCCTTGAGCTCAACGCCTCGACGGATCACGCTGACCAGCTCTTCGGGCGTGCAATCCATCAGGGAGAGAAAGTGCCTTGCGCTCATCATTGACTACCTTTTGCTACAAACCGCAGATGCTCAAAGCCTTGTTTAACGGAACAGCGGGCGAGACCTGCGGCGTAAGCCGCACGGGGCGACGAAATAGGGGAAGGCGCGATCTTATAATTAAATGTCGCGTCTTACCAATAGGGCTACAGTTTTTAGGGAGTTTCAGAGGTGCTACGGGTTCACCGAGGTAGCGCTTTTGAAGCCTGTTTCCTGATAGCAGCGCCTCATTTGTACACTGGCCCCTCGGGGCTTGGCAATCAGGCGGGGCGGCAACGGTGCGCTGACAGTCGGTTTCTGACTTGTCATTGATCAGCACCGGGCTCGACGAACACGGGAGCCTGATCGGCGAGGTGGGTGGCGTGCATGTCCCTCACGGGCCAATTGAAACCTTTCAGGAGCTCCAGTTGCAGGCGCCGCCCAGGCTGCCTTCGACCTGAACTGCGGTGGCCATCGGCTGGCCTGATATCCACCGATTCACAAGACGCACGTCGCTGGCGTGGCGGCGGGTCTGGCGCCATAGTTTTGTTTCCGCGGCCATCGTTGCCCGCCCATAACAAAACAGAGACTGGCCATGACCAAGACTCTCCATCACCGTGCGTGCCATTTGTGCGAAGCCATCTGTGGTCTGACCATCGAAACCACCGAGGCCGAAGGCGGTAACGTCCAGATCACATCGATCAAGGGCGACCCCCAGGACACGTTCAGCCGTGGGCACATCTGCCCCAAGGCCGTGGCGCTGCAAGACATCCAGAACGATCCGGATCGCCTGCATCGGCCGATGCAACGAGTGGGCAATGAGTGGCAGCCCATCGAGTGGGAAGCGGCATTCAATCTGGTCGCCGAACGCCTCGCCGCCATTCAGGAGCGTCACGGGCAAAACGCAGTGGCGGTCTATCAGGGCAACCCGAGCGTGCACAATTACGGGCTGATGACCCACAGCAACTACTTCCTCGGCCTGCTGAAAACCCGTAACCGGTTTTCCGCCACCTCGGTCGATCAATTACCCCATCACCTGACCAGTCATTTGATGTACGGCCACGGGTTGTTGCTGCCTATTCCGGACATCGATCACACCGATTTCATGCTGATCCTGGGCGGCAACCCACTGGCTTCGAACGGCAGCATCATGACCGTGCCGGATGTGGAAAAACGCTTGAAGGCGATACAGGCCCGGGGTGGCAAAGTGGTGGTGGTCGACCCTCGTCGCAGTGAAACGGCGGCGATTGCCGATCAGCATCTGTTCGTGCGCCCGGGCGGTGATGCCGCGCTGTTGTTCGGGCTGCTCAGCACCTTGTTCGTAGAAGGTCTGACCCGCGACAGCCATCTGCCGGTAGACGGTCTGGAGGACGTGCGGGAGGCCGTCGCGCCGTTCACCGCCGAAGCCATGAGCCCGTTGTGCGCCGTATCGGCCGAACAGATCCGCCAATTGGCGCGGGACTTCGCCGCGGCACCGAGTGCAGTCTGCTATGGCCGCATGGGCGTTTCGACCCAGGCCTTCGGTACGCTGTGCCACTGGGTGGTACAGTTGATCAATCTGGTCACCGGCAATCTCGATCGCGTAGGTGGTGCCTTGTGCACTGAGCCAGCAGTGGATCTGGTGGCGTCGACCTCGGGCGGGCATTTCAATCTGTGGCAGAGCCGGGTTTCCGGGCGCCCGGAATACGCCGGAGAACTGCCAGTGTCGGCGCTGGCCGAGGAGATGCTCACCGAGGGGAAAGGGCAGGTGCGGGCGCTGATCACCGTGGCGGGCAATCCGGTGCTGTCCACGCCCAATGGCCGAAAGCTCGAGCAGGCACTGGACGGGCTGGAATTCATGGTCAGTATCGACCTGTACATCAATGAAACCACGCGTTACGCCGACTTGATCCTGCCGTCCACATCGGCGCTGGAAAACGACCATTACGACACCACATTCAACTTGTTTGCGGTGCGCAACGTCAGTCGTTTCAATCGCGCCATCCTCGCCAAGCCCGAAGGTGCATTGCACGACTGGGAGATTTTCGTCGGGCTGGCCAAGGCATTTGCCGCCAGGACCGGCAAAGAGTTGAAGCCCACCATCGCCCCCGCACACATGATCGATCGCGGCCTGCGCATGGGGATGTACGGCGACAATTCAGAGCACAAACTGTCGCTGGCGACTTTGTTCGATCATCCCCATGGCGTTGATCTGGGCGCGCTCAAGCCTAACCTGACACCACGCCTGAAGACTGCCAATCAACGCATCCAGGCCGCACCGGCCGCGATTCTCGCTGACCTGGCGCGCTTTGCAGCCTTGAAGGCACCGGCCGCCGACGAGTTGTTGATGATTGGCCGCCGGCATGTGCGCAGCAACAACTCATGGATGCATAATTATCATCGGTTGGTGAAGGGCAAGCCGCGTCATCAGTTACTGATGCATCCGGATGACCTGGCCAGTCGCGGTCTCAGCGACGGACAGCGTGTGCGGGTCAGCTCGCGGGTGGGGGTAATCGAGGTCGAAGTGCTTGGCAGTCTGGACATGATGAAAGGCGTGGTCAGCCTCCCTCACGGCTGGGGCCACGCGCGGCCGGGCGTGCAAATGTCGATTGCCAGCAGTCAGCCGGGCTCAAGCGCCAACGACCTGACCGACGAACGCCAGCTTGACGAACTGTCGGGAAATGCCGCGCTCAATGGCGTGCCAGTGACAGTTGCGGCGGCTTGAATCAGACTGACGGAGAGACCGAGCAGGGCGCTCGGCTTTCCGTTACAATGCGCCACCGTGCCGACCCATGAGTCGGAAAGTTCAGCCGAGGTGCTCCATGGATATCATCGAAACGATTAAAGAGCAGATTGCCAACAACACCATTCTGCTTTACATGAAAGGCTCGCCGAATGCCCCGCAGTGCGGCTTCTCCGCGAAAGCCGCGCAGGCCGTGATGGCGTGTGGCGAAAAGTTTGCGTACGTGGACATCCTGCAGAACCCGGAAATCCGCGCCAACCTGCCAAAATACGCCAACTGGCCAACCTTCCCGCAACTGTGGGTCGGTGGTGAGCTGGTCGGCGGCAGCGACATCATGACTGAAATGGCGGCTGACGGTTCGCTGCAAGCCACCATCAAGGCTGCCGTCGAAGCCGCTGCTGCCAACAAGTCCGAAGCCTGACTCGGTCCCCGTAGGAGCAAGCTTGCTCGCGAAGAGCGATGACGCGGTATATCGCTGAACCGCGTCATCGTTCTTCGCTGGCAAGCCAGCTCCTACAGGAGGCAATAAAAAGCCCCGCCACTCGAAAGAGGGCGGGGCTTTTTATTGTGTCTGGATAGTTACTGCAAAGTTGCCGCTGCAATCCCCAGGATCGCAGCCTGCGGCAGCTCTTACTCTTCGCCCATCTGCGATTGCAGATAGTTCTCGAGTCCGATTTTATCGATCAGGCCCAACTGGGTTTCCAGCCAGTCGATATGTTCTTCTTCGGACTCGAGGATATCTTCAAGCAGCTCACGGCTACCGAAGTCGCCGACTGTTTCGCAATGAGCGATAGCCACTTTGAGATCCGCGTGACCGATGCGTTCGATACGCAGGTCGCACTCCAGCATTTCCTTGGTGTGCTCACCGATGTGCAGCTTGCCCAGGTCCTGGACGTTCGGCAGGCCTTCAAGGAACAGGATTCGCTTGATCAGCTTGTCCGCGTGCTTCATTTCGTCGATGGATTCGTGGTACTCGTGCTTGCCGAGCTTGTTCAGGCCCCAATCTTCATACATGCGCGCATGCAGGAAGTATTGATTGATCGCGACCAGCTCATTGGCGAGGATCTTGTTGAGATGCTGGATGACTGTAACGTCGCCTTTCATGATGGGGTCCTGCCCTTTATTAGCTGTCAATACAGCAGAGTTTGAGCCGCGTATTTAAGGGTGTCAAACCTAAGTTATTGAAACTTAAATGAAAATTAATCGGAATAAGAATGTTTGTGTTCCGCGTCTAGAGCATAACTAGTTGATTTTGAGGCATAAAAAAACCGGACATATGTCCGGTTCTTTGAAATTCGATAGTTAAGCCGCGGTAAATTCTACTGGAAAAGGAATTGCAGCCTGGGCCGTTTGCAGTTTGGTCAGGGTCTCGCGGACCACTTCCTTGGCGAGGCAGGCACATTTGCCGCATTGACTGGCAACGCCGGTAGCCACACGGACTTCCTTGTAGCTGCAGCATCCTTCATAGATCGCATCGCGGATTTGACCGTCGGTGACGCCAGTGCAGAGGCAAACATACATAAGGAGGGTCCGTCGCTGATTGTGACTCAATTGCGATGGATCTTAATGTTAACGAGAATGATTGTCAAAGTGGTTTCAGAGCACTTTTTGTCATAAATGGGTATGGCTGACGAACGGTCTGCCTGGCAAATCGGTGATATGAAACCGATGAGGATTTCATCGTACCGGGAAAAAACAGCTAAGCCAGCTCAAACACGCGGTGTATGATGGACGGTCTTTTGCGACCGGGGATCGTGTCACAGGGCTGTCGCCTCAGGGTGGCAGGCTGATTCGAACCCTGTTTCTCACGCTATTACACCAGGAGATATCCAATGAGCGTACTCGTAGGCAAACAAGCCCCTGACTTCACCGTACCGGCCGTACTCGGCAATGGCGAGATCGTTGACAGCTTCACCCTGTCTTCGGCGATCAAAGGCAAATACGGCCTGGTGTTCTTCTACCCACTGGACTTCACCTTCGTATGCCCGTCCGAGCTGATCGCTCTGGACAACCGCATGTCCGAGTTCAAGGCGCGTAACGTTGAAGTGGTCGCTGTGTCGATCGACTCGCACTTCACCCACAACGCATGGCGCAACACCCCGGTCAACAATGGCGGTATCGGCGAAGTTCGCTACACCATGGCTGCCGACATCAAGCAGGAAATCATGAAAGCCTATGACGTTCAGTCCGCTGACGGCGTGGCTTTGCGTGGCGCGTTCCTGATCGACGACAAAGGCGTTGTCCGTTCGCAGATCATCAACGACCTGCCGCTGGGCCGTAACATGGAAGAGCTGCTGCGTCTGGTCGACGCTCTGCAGTTCCACGAAGAGCACGGCGAAGTCTGCCCTGCCAACTGGAAAAAAGGCGACAAAGGCATGAACGCTTCGCCAGAAGGCGTTGCGGCTTACCTGACCGAGCACGCTGCCGCTCTGTAAGGCGCACGCTCCAGCTATAAAAAGCAGGTACAAAAAAACCGGCCTTCGAGGCCGGTTTTTTTATGGGCTGGATTTTTGCTCACTGTAGGAGCGAGCCTGCTCGCGATGGTCGTTAACGATGACGCTGGGAGCCTGACACCCCGCAGTGTTCTCTAGTCCATCGCGAGCAGGCTCGCTCCCACAAAGAGCCAACAGCATCAATCGTCAAAATCTTCCCAGCCACCCATCTGTTTCCAGCGATTGACGATGCCGCAGAACAGCTCAGCGGTCTTCTCGGTGTCGTAACGGGCCGAGTGAGCCTCGCGGCCATCGAAATCGATGTCCGCTGCCTGACAAGCCTTGGCCAGCACGGTTTGACCGTAGGCCAGGCCAGCGAGCGTCGCGGTATCGAAACTGGAGAACGGGTGGAACGGATTGCGCTTCATGTCCAGGCGCGCAACTGCGGCGTTCAGGAAGCCCAGGTCGAAGCTGCTGTTGTGCCCAACCAAAATCGCCCGTTTGCAGCCGTTGGCCTTCAGCGCCTTGCGCACACCACGGAAAATATCGTTCAGGGCCGACTCTTCACTCACCGCCATGCGCAGCGGGTGATCGAGCTTGATCCCGGTGAACTCCAGGGCCGCCGCTTCGATGTTCGCGCCTTCGAACGGCTCGACGCGGAAGAAGTAGGTGTGATCCGGGTAAACAAAACCCTTTTCATCCATGGCGATGGTGGTCGCGGCGATCTCCAGAAGGGCATCGGTGGCCGAATTGAAGCCACCGGTTTCTACGTCGACGACAACCGGCAGGTAACCACGGAACCTGGCCGCCATTGGATGACGAGGGCCACCTCCGCCGCCGTTGCCTTCCAGTTCGTCGTCGAAATGGACTTCACTCACGCGTGTTCCTCCAGCAGGCGCCAGCGCAGTTTTTCACCGGCGCGCAGCGGGATAACGGTCAGCTCGCCAAATGGCAGGCTGGTCGGGGCGGTCCATTCTTCGCGGACCAGGGTGATGTGATCGGTGTTGGCCGGCAGACCATAGAACCGAGGGCCGTAGAGGCTGGCGAAGGCCTCGAGCTTGTCCAGCGCATTGCGCTGTTCGAAGGCTTCGGCATACATCTCGATGGCCGCATAGGCGGTGTAGCAACCGGCGCAGCCGCAGGCCGCTTCCTTGGCGTGCTGGGCGTGGGGGGCCGAGTCGGTGCCGAGGAAGAATTTCTCACTGCCGCTGGTGGCGGCGTCGAGCAGGGCTTCCTGGTGGGTATTGCGCTTGAGGATCGGCAGGCAATAGAAGTGCGGCCGAATCCCGCCCACCAGCATGTGATTGCGGTTGTACAGCAGGTGATGCGCGGTGATGGTTGCGCCAACGTTGGCCGAAGCCGAGTTGACGAACTGCACGGCGTCGGCGGTGGTGATGTGTTCGAAGACCACTTTGAGGGTCGGGAAACGCTCGACCACACGACGCATGTGCTCATCGATGAAGATTTTTTCGCGATCGAAAACGTCGACATCGCCACGGGTGACTTCGCCATGAACTAACAAGGGCATCCCGACTTCGGCCATGGCCTCGAGTGCAGGGAAGATCTTGTCGATGCTGGTGACGCCAGAGTCCGAGTTGGTGGTCGCGCCAGCCGGATACAGCTTGGCGGCGTGCACGAATCCACTGGCCTTGGCCTCGCGAATTTCTTCAGGCTGGGTGCGGTCGGTCAGGTACAGGACCATCAGTGGCTCGAACAGGCTGCCGGCCGGGCGGGCAGCGAGAATCCGCTGGCGATAGCCGTCGGCTTCGGCCGCGTTGCGCACCGGTGGAACCAGGTTGGGCATGATGATGGCGCGGCCAAAGGTGCGCGCGACATCCGCGACGGTATTGGTCAACACGGCACCATCGCGAAGATGAATGTGCCAGTCGTCGGGACGCAGCAGGGTCAGGCGGTCGGACATGAGGGGATTCCAGGCGGGTCAAACTGAAGGGAATGCTACCGGAAAAGACTCTTGCAGGCACTCGCTATCAAGTTTTGCAGGAAGCTTCCGATATCCAACAGGTATGCCGTAAACATGTGTGTGTCGGTCTTTTTGTTGTAGAAGCCAGTGGAGCCTCCCGTGCGCCAGCGTTATTTAGCCTTGCTCAGTGTGTTTGCCAGCCTTCCCGCGATGGCGCTCACTTTCCAGACCCGTCTGGAGAGCATTGAGTGGACGGTCGAAGGCGACAAGTTCGAATGTCGCCTGGCTCAGCCGATTACCGACTTCGGTTCGGGCGAGTTCGTGCGTCGTGCCGGCGAGCAGGCGACGTTTCGTCTGAAAGCCTACAACCCGATGATTGGCGGTGGCTCGGCGACGCTGCTGGCCGCTGCCGCACCGTGGCAACCGGGGCGTGACGACATCAACCTGGGCACGGTGAGGATCGGCAGTGGCAACGTATTGTTCAACAGCTCAAAGGTTCAGGCCGGGCGTCTGATCAGTGGCCTGATGGACGGTCGAAGCCCGGTGGTTCGCCATTCCGGGGGGGATGGCCGGGTGTCGGAAGTGCGCTTGCTGCCGGTCAGGTTCACCAAGGCGTTTGCCGATTACCAAAGCTGCGTGGCCAAACTGTTGCCGCAGAACTTCGAGCAGGTGAAGCAATCCGAAATCGGTTTCCCTGGCGGCGGAATCGAACTCGACAGCGCCGCGAAGGCCAGGCTGCAGGTGATGCTGGAGTACATGAAGGCCGATCCGACGGTCAATCACATCGAGCTCGACGGTCACTCCGACAACAGCGGCAACCGCCTGACCAACCGCGACCTGTCGCGGCGCCGGGCCCTGGCAGTGATGGAGTTCTTCAAGACCAACGGCATCCAGGAGTCGCAAATCACCGTGCGTTTCCATGGCGAGCGTTATCCGCTGGCGCCTAATACCAACAATGCCAACCGCGCGAAGAACCGTCGGGTAGCGGTACGCCTGGAGCGCGGAGCACCAGTGGAACAAGTCGCCCCACAGGCGACGAAAGCGGCCACTTCGGCAACCTCCTGACTTTTCGGTCATCGTCGCCCTCTCGACATAATCTGTCGCTTCGTCGTCATAAGCTGTCGCGCCACTGTAAATTATTCTGTATGAGCGGTAGACTTCCCGGCTTTCCGTAGAACCCCGTGGAGTGATGGCATGGCGGACGTAAACAAGGTCGTTCTGGCGTATTCCGGCGGCCTGGACACTTCGGTGATCCTCAAGTGGCTGCAGGATACTTATAACTGTGAAGTGGTGACCTTCACCGCTGACCTGGGTCAGGGCGAAGAGGTCGAACCTGCACGCGCCAAGGCTCAGGCCATGGGCGTCAAAGAGATCTACATCGACGACTTGCGCGAAGAGTTCGTGCGCGATTTCGTTTTCCCGATGTTCCGCGCCAACACCGTTTACGAAGGCGAGTACCTGCTGGGTACTTCCATCGCTCGTCCGCTGATCGCCAAGCGCCTGATCGAAATCGCCAACGAAACCGGCGCTGACGCCATTTCCCATGGCGCCACCGGCAAGGGCAACGACCAGGTTCGTTTCGAATTGGGCGCGTACGCCTTGAAGCCTGGCGTGAAAGTGATCGCTCCGTGGCGCGAATGGGACCTGCTGTCCCGTGAAAAGCTGATGGATTACGCCGCGAAGCACGCGATTCCGATCGAGCGTCACGGCAAGAAGAAATCCCCGTACTCGATGGATGCCAATCTGCTGCACATCTCCTATGAAGGCGGCGTGCTGGAAGACACCTGGACCGAGCACGAAGAAGACATGTGGAAATGGACCGTCTCCCCGGAGAACGCTCCAGACAAGCCGCAGTACCTGGAACTGACCTACCGCAACGGCGACATCGTCGCGCTGGACAGCGTCGAAATGACACCGGCCACCGTGCTGGCGACCCTGAACCGTATCGGTGGTGAACACGGTATCGGTCGTCTCGACATCGTCGAGAACCGTTATGTGGGCATGAAGTCCCGTGGCTGCTACGAAACCCCTGGCGGCACCATCATGCTGCGCGCTCACCGTGCGATCGAATCGATCACCCTGGACCGCGAAGTGGCTCACCTCAAGGACGAGCTGATGCCGAAATATGCCAGCCTGATCTACACCGGTTACTGGTGGAGCCCTGAGCGTCTGATGCTGCAACAAATGATCGATGCGTCCCAGGCCCACGTGAACGGTGTTGTTCGCCTGAAGCTGTACAAGGGCAATGTGATCGTTACGGGTCGCAAGTCTGACGAATCGTTGTTCGATGCCAACATCGCGACCTTCGAAGAAGATGGCGGCGCGTACAACCAGGCGGATGCAGCGGGCTTCATCAAGCTCAACGCCCTGCGCATGCGCATTGCAGCGAACAAAGGCCGGAAGCTGTTCTGAGACCTTTGAGATCGTGATGGATGCCTGATCTCGTCCAGGACGAGGTCAGGCACCTGAAAATGGTCTGTCCTGTTCTACGTGTTGTTGTCTGCTGGTTGTCCGGCTTGATCAATGACCGACAACCTGTGCGAATCCAGATTGTAGGCAACGTAAAAGGCGACACAGCGCTTGCTGGTCTGCTTTGAATATTTAAGCGCGCTGGCTTTCAGTAAAGCCTCCGAAACGGCACACGTGACAAACAGAATCACGTACGCCGTCTTTTCCCGTGGCCTCTGGATTTTTTCCAGCAGCGCTCCAAACTCGACCTCCTTGCTCATCCAGCGCGCATCCACGATGTACAGGTCTTTTATAAACTCCGGTAACTGAAGCTGATGCTGAACAAATACGGTAGATTGCAGGCCAATCTCCGTTGGCGGGTCCTGTGCGCCGCAGGGCGTCCGGGCTGACTGCCGGTCATTCATTGACGTTTCCAGAGCGGAACTCCCAGAGGACTTCCCGGCCGCCTTTTTTTCCGGCCGCCCGGCATCATCCATGACTTTCATGAAGTGTTTGCCCTTTTCAAAGTCGGAAGGCGCATACAGTGATCTGTAGTTGAAATTGAGTGTCGCGAAAAAAAGCAAAAGTAAATAAAACGGAAAGCTGATCAGAAACCAGACATAGAGTTCTCTTTCCTCTTGGTCAAGGAAGGGTAGAGAAACGGCTGCCGAAGTTTCAGAGAGTGCTGCGAATATCGCGATAATTGTCATCGGATTGTTAATTCGTTTTTTATCATGTTCTGTATTCATGCTCTGTTGTCTTTTCTCGAATGGTTTATGAAAGTGGCTTGATGTAGTGGTTGTTGTGTGTTTTTCGGTTTCTAAGTGTTGGTGGTGTTTTAATGATTGCTCAAAAAATATTATTTGCTGTAAGAGTAATTGGATGGCTGGTGTGTGATATTTCTGGTGTGAATGTTGAGTGCGAAAACATCAGTTACGTTTTAACGAAGGAGTAGAGGCTTATGTTTGTCAGGGCGTGACTGTTCAGGCCGGCTCTCGGAAAATTTTGGTCGTAAATCGATAGAGGCAGCTGCTGGAAAGTGCGACAGACTGACGCTGACACAGTTTTCAACTCATTCCGTTCGAGGGATTTTTGTAGGAGAAATCCGTGTTGTTTGTAGGGGATGTCTCTTGGTGTGGGTGTCCGGAAGGGGCGACATGCCATGGGTGAAACGACTAGGCTATTGTGCGGGCTCTAAAAATTCGAACAGCGAAAATTGGACTTGCCCATGAATAAAGTGCTGATCGTGGATGATCACCCCGTCATTCGTCTTGCGGTACGTATGCTAATGGAACGTCATGGCTACGAAGTTATTGCAGAAACCGATAATGGTGTGGATGCACTGCAACTGGCCCGCGAACTTATGCCGGATATTGTCATTCTGGATATCGGGATTCCGAAGCTGGACGGATTGGAAGTCATCGCACGTTTGTCTTCGACCTCAATGCCGATGAAAGTTCTGATTCTGACTTCCCAGGCGCCGGGGCATTTTTCGATGCGTTGCATGCAGTCCGGGGCGGCGGGTTATGTCTGCAAACAACAAGACCTGACGGAGTTGCTCAGTGCGATAAAGGCCGTGTTGTCAGGCTACAGTTACTTTCCTAATCAAGCCTTGCATACCGTGCGTTGCAGTTTGGGGAACGCCAGTGAGGCCGATATGGTTGATCGATTGTCGGGGCGGGAAATGATGGTCCTGCAACAGTTGGCCCGAGGAAAGACCAATAAAGAGATTGCCGATGGAATGTTTCTCAGCAACAAAACAGTCAGTACTTACAAGACCCGTCTGTTGCTCAAACTGAATGCGAGGTCTCTGGTCGATTTGATCGAGTTGGCACAACGCAATGGTCTGGTGTGATGACGTAACTGTGCGACAAGGGGCGTCTGCCAGAGTATGGCACTTAAAAAAAAGCCTCCGTTTCGGGAGGCTTTCAGGTGTCATAAGTCAAAATCGTAATCGGCCAATTGCTTTTGCAGTCGGCGCTCCTCCAGCAGGTTGTCGATGGTGCGGCGTTTGCTCAGATTAGTTTTCGCTACTTCAACCACCGGCTCAGCGTCATCGGTTTCGGCGGTGGTGAAATCGTCTTCTACGTCCAATTGCTCTTTGCCAGTACTCATTTAGTTGCTCCAGGCTAAGAAGGCCTTTGGCGCTCCTTATAGCGACAATCTCCCGGCGGGTAAAAAAGATTTTTTCAATCGACAAATCAAAAAACCTAATAGCGCCTCAATCGTCGGAGGTTTTATGCTTGTATTCGCACAAGTCCTCGATCCGGCAGCTCCCGCATCGGGGCTTGCGGGCCAGGCAAACATAGCGGCCGTGAAGGATCAGCCAGTGATGGGAGTCGAGCAGGTACTCCCGGGGCACGAATTTCATCAGTTTTTTCTCGACTTCAATCACATTCTTGCCGGGAGCAATGCCCGTCCGGTTGCTGACCCTGAAAATGTGCGTGTCGACGGCCATGGTCAGCTGACGGAATGCCGTATTGAGTACCACATTGGCGGTCTTGCGGCCGACGCCGGGCAGTGCTTCCAGCTCTTCACGGGTTTGCGGCACTTCACCGGCGTGGCGCTCGATCAGCAGACGGCAGGTTTCGATCACGTTTTTTGCCTTGCTGTTGTACAGACCGATGGTCTTGATGTACTCCGACAGTCCTTCGACACCCAGGGCATGGATCGCTGCCGGGGTATTGGCGACCGGGAACAGCTTGGCTGTGGCCTTGTTGACGCCGACATCGGTCGACTGCGCCGAGAGAATCACGGCAATCAGCAATTCGAACGGTGAGGAATAGGCCAGTTCGGTTTTTGGTTCCGGGTTGTCCTCGTGCAGCCTGCGGAAAATTTCCAGACGTTTTGCGGCATTCATGGGCAGTGCGCTTCCTCGAAGACGATCAATGTGTGGGCCTGGGTCGCCAGGCCTGCCAGGCGGCGATCAGCAGTCCGAGCAGAATGAACCCGCCAGGGACCAATGTGGCCAGGCGCAGACCGCCATCGGCCATCAGTAGCCAACCTTGCCAGTCAGCTTGTGTTGCGCCGATCAGCCACGATAGATGGTTTCCCACGGTTGCGTCGCCAATGAGTTCACGCAGCAGGCCCAGTGCGATCATCAGCACGACAAACTGTCCATTGAGTCGCAGGCGTGTGTGCCAGCTGTTTTGAAAGAATCCCGTGTGTTCCAGTACGACGCATTGCAAGGCGATCAAAGCGCCATAAAACCCCAAATGCTGCTGCCATTGCAGCGACCAGGCCTGTGCCATGAGTTCCGCACAACTGGTGAGCGTGGCCGCCAACAGGATGCTGGCCAGCAAGCGGGTCGCGGGGACCAGTCGGGATCGCAGGGCGCCCATGGCCAGGCTGAACAACTGGGTCACCACCATGAACATCAGGCACAGGCCAAGTGCGGCCATCAGCGACTCGGTAGCGCCGATCAGCGGCGTCAGCATCAAGGCGTTGCGCAGGGTTGATGAGTTATCCATGGGCAGGGTTTCCGAGCAGTTGTTGCCGGTGTTCATCGAAGTAGCGCAACGCATCGTGGACGGCATTGATCACCGCCCTTGAGGTGATAGTCGCGCCTGCGATCTGATCGAACTGTCCCTGATCCTTTTTCAACGCCCAGCCACTGTCGCCCGGTTCTGTTCGAGACTTGCCGGAAAAAACCTGAAGCCAGGCATTGGGCCAGTCGGCGATCCGCGCACCCAGGCCTGGGGTTTCCGACTGTTTGAGGGTTTTGACGCCCAGCAACCTGCCATTGGCATTGACAGCAATCATCAGGTCGATGGCACCGGCGTAGCCAAGGGTTTGACTGCGCAGCAGCACCGCGACGGGTTGATCGGCCCGGGTCGCCAGATAACCGCCCAGCAAGGTGCTGTTGGCCAGGGCGGTTGATTCGACCCTGATGGGGTGTTCGAGTGGTTGATTGTCGTAGCTGCCTGACGCGATCAGGTCCAGCAGGTTTCGGCTGTCGATCGTTCGCTGTTCGGCAGCAATTCGCGGCGCACTGCTGAGCTGCAGGAAGTACGTCACGCCAAGGCCCGTCGCGGCCAGAAGCACTAGAAGCGTGATGCTTGATGACCGGCTCATGGCGCCTCCGGCAGTTGCCTGGCCACTACCAACCGCTCCAGCGCTGGCACGCACAGGTTCATCAACAACACGGCAAAGGCGATGCCGTCCGGATAGCCACCCCAGGTACGAATCAGATAAGTCAGCAGTCCGACGCCAGCGCCGAACAGCAGTCGCGCGCCAGGGCTTCTGGCGCCGGATACCGGTTCGGTGATGATGAAGAACGCCCCCAGCATGGTCGCGCCGCTAAGCAGATGAAACAGCGGTGAACCATGGGAGTCGGAGCCCGACCCGTTCCAGCACAGCAGGCTGATGATGAACAGGCTGGCCAGCATGCCGACCGGGGCGTGCCAACTGATCACCCGCCGTTGCAGGAGAAACAATCCACCTGCCAGAAACGCCAGGCTCATCCATTCCACTCCCCGGCCGCCGAAGTGGCCGAATGCCGGGTTGCCGGCAAACAGTTCATCCATGGTCAGGCTTTTGTTGATCCGCAGACTGTCCAGTGCCGTGGCCTGCACCCATGCATCCGGCGCCTGGCCGACACCGAACACTTGCTGCAAGCCACTCAGCAGACCCATGCCATGGGGCGAGGGCCAATGGGTCATTGGTTGGGGGAAGGTCACCAGCACCAGAGCAAAACCGAGCATCGCCGGGTTGAAGGGATTCGAGCCGACGCCGCCATACAAGTGCTTGCCAAACACCATGGCAAAAGCGGCAGCACTGAGGGTCAGCCACCATGGGCAGTAAGGCGGCAGCGCCAGAGCCAGCAAGGTGGCACTGACCAACGCACTGCCGTCACTCAGGGTTGGTCGCAGCGGCCGCTTGCGCCATTGCACGACGGTGGCCTCAGCGACCAGTGCAGCAGCGGCTGCCAGAACCAGATTGATCAACACGCCCCAGCCGTAAAGCCAGAACGCCGCCAGCATTCCCGGCAGCGTGGCCAGAAGCACCAGTTTCATCGCCTGTTGCAGGCGATCATCAACTGCTTCAAGGGCTGGCATGGGCGTCCACCAGGCGTTCGGCTTCGCCGAGTGCGCGTTCCAGGGCTTCGATTTGTTCTGCCGGTGCTTCACTGGCCTGAGCCTTCTTCAGTTCGGCACGGCGCATGGCCAACTGGATCTTGGCCCGTTTCAGATCGGCATCATTTGACGACACAGCGGTGATCGTCGGCGCGGGGGCAGGTGGTGCGACGCTTTCCAGTTGCACCAGGTTTTGCTCGGCGGCTTCGAACTGTTGTTGCAGGACGATCAACTGCGATTGCTGTTCGAAGGTCGGCGGATGTCCGAAGGCCTTCAGCGATTTGTGCAGTTGCGCCCGACTCATCGCCACATCGATCTTGGCCTTTTTCAGCGCGGCATCGGCATTGGCGGCTTTCTGTGCGCGCACACGCTCGAGAGCGGCCTGCACCGGGTCGACTGCCGCTTCGGCAGGTTGTGCGGCTCGCTGCCTTGCCTGGCGCTCGGCAATTTTCTGTTGCTCCTCACGCTGCAAGCGCGCGTTGCGTTGTTCGAAGCGGCGCCGTGCGTGATCGCGCTTGAGGGTGCGGGCCTGCCGCGCTTGCGGTGTGAGGGCCAGGCCCCCGACAACTGGCAATACAGTGTCCAGTGGTAGCGGGCGCATTTCGATGCAGTCCACCGGGCACGGTGCCACGCAAAGATCGCAACCGGTGCACTCATCGATGATCACCGTGTGCATCAGTTTGGCCGCACCGACAATGGCATCGACCGGACAGGCCTGAATGCACTTGGTGCAACCAATGCACTCGGCCTCGCGGATATAGGCGATCTGCGCAGGTGCCGAGCCGCGAGTGGTGTCCAGTTCCAGCACCGGCACCTTCAGCAACTCGGCCAGGGCCGCGATGGTTTCCTTGCCACCGGGCGGGCACTTGTTGATCGGCTCACCGCTGGCGATGCCTTCGGCGTACGGCTTGCATCCGGGGTGGCCGCATTTGCCGCATTGGGTTTGCGGCAAGAGTGCGTCGATGCGTTGAATCAGACTCATGTTTTGATCAGCCCGCTGAATCCGAGAAAAGCCACAGCGATCAGGCCGGCACCAATCAGGTCGATCGGCAGGCCGCGAAAGGGCAGGGGAACATCGTTGTCGGCCGTATGTTCACGCAAATCAGTGAACAGGCTCAACACCAGCCAGAAGCCCAGCCCTGCACCCAGGCTCAAGGCTGTGGCATGAAAGAAGCCCTTGTCTTGCTGAGCGTTGAGCAAGGCCACGCCGAGCACGCCAGCATTGCCCAGCAGCAACGGCCAGAGGTCCTCGAACGGCAATGTCGAAAACACCCGGGCCAGCAACTTCAGCAACGGGCTGATCAGCAGCACGCTCAATGGCAGAAACACAAACAGGCGCAACGGCGTCAATTGCAGCGGCACCAGCAGCCAGTGATAGAGCGCGTAGCCGAGCATGCCCACGACCAGCATCAGGCACGTCGTCGCAATGCCCAAGGCATGGACCTGCCGGCGCTGGCTGCCCAGCAGCGGATCGACGCCCAGCGGCCAGTGCAACACGAGGTTGTTGATCAGGGCGGCGCTGATAAGCGTAAGCAGGATCTCGGTCATTGTTGGTGCCGGCAGGAACGGTAGTTTTTGTAGGAGCGAGCTTGCTCGCGATGGACTCAAGAGCGCCACGTTCAACCTGTGGGCACGCCTTATCGTTAACGACCATCGCGAGCTCGCTCCTACAAGAGATGGTCTGAAAAGCTTAGGCATTATCCGGCAAGGCGGCAGGGTGGGCCAGACATGAAAATCCCACAGTCGCGCCAGGCACGACTGTGGGATCGGTTCAGCGCAGAAATTTACTTGATGCGCTGACCTGGCTTGGCGCCGCTGTCAGGGCTGAGCAGGTAGATTTCTTCACCGCCAGGACCCGCCGCCATCACCATGCCTTCGGAAATGCCGAACTTCATTTTCCGTGGCTTGAGGTTGGCGATCATCATGGTCAGGCGACCATTGAGCTTGGACGGGTCCGGGTAGGCGCTCTTGATCCCGGAGAACACGTTGCGTTGCTCGTCACCGATGTCCAGGGTCAGGCGCAACAGCTTGTCGGCGCCTTCCACGTGTTCTGCCTTGACGATCAGGGCGACTCGCAGGTCGACGGCGGCAAAGGTGTCGAACTCGATTTCCGGCGACAGCGGATCCTTGGCCAGTTCGCCATTACCGGCAGGTGCGGCGTCGCCGGTGTCGGTCTGGCTGGCGGTCAGGTCTTCTTTCGAGGCGTCGGTCATGGCTTGTACCTTGACCGGGTCGATTCGGGTCATCAGCGGCTTGAACTCGTTCAACTGATGGTTGCTGAGCAAGGTCGCGTGGTCGTTCCAGGTCAGCGGCGCGACGTTCAGGAACGCCTCGGCGTCGGCGGCCAGCAGCGGCAGCACAGGCTTGAGGAAAATCACCAGTTGGCGGAACAGGTTGACGCCGGTGGCGCAGATGGCCTGGACTTCATCCTGCTTGCCTTCCTGTTTGTTCAGCGACCACGGTGCCTTGTCGGCGATCCAGGCGTTGGCGCGGTCGGCCAGGCCCATGATCTCGCGCATGGCGCGGGCGAAGTCGCGGGCTTCATAGGCGTCGGCAATGCCTGGCGCGGCGGCCAGGAAGGCTTCGGTCAGTTCAGGCGCGGCGTTGGTGTCGACCATCACGCCGGCATTGCCCTTGTTGATGAAGCCGGCGCAACGGCTGGCGATGTTGACGACCTTGCCCACCAGGTCGGAGTTGACCTTCTGCACGAAGTCTTCGAGGTTCAGGTCGAGGTCGTCGACGCCACGGCCCAGCTTGGCCGCGTAGTAATAGCGCAGGTATTCCGGCGACAGGTGGTCCAGGTAAGTGCGGGCCTTGATGAAGGTGCCACGGGACTTGGACATTTTCTGGCCGTTGACGGTCAGGTAGCCGTGCACGTTGATCCCGGTCGGCTTGCGGTAGCCTGCGCCTTCGAGCATGGCTGGCCAGAACAGGGCGTGGAAGTTGACGATGTCCTTGCCGATGAAGTGGTACAGCTCGGCGGTGGAGTCCTTGCCCCAGAACGCGTCGAAGTCCAGCTCCGGCGTGCGGTTGCACAGGTTCTTGAAGCTGGCCATGTAGCCGATCGGTGCATCCAGCCACACGTAGAAGTACTTGCCCGGCTCGTCGGGGATTTCAAAGCCGAAATACGGTGCATCGCGGGAGATGTCCCACTGTTGCAGGCCGGCGTCCAGCCATTCGGCGATTTTGTTGGCCACGGCGTCCTGCAGGGTGCCGCTGCGGGTCCAGGTTTGCAGCATTTGCTGGAAGTCTGGCAGCTTGAAGAAGAAGTGCTGGGAATCCTTGAGCACCGGGGTGGCGCCGGAGATCGCCGACTTCGGATCCTTCAGGTCGGTCGGTGCGTAGGTCGCGCCGCATTTTTCGCAGTTGTCGCCGTACTGGTCTTCGGTGCCGCATTTCGGGCAGGTGCCCTTGATGAAGCGGTCGGCCAGGAACATTTTCTTTTCCGGGTCGAAATACTGGGTGATCGAACGCGTGGCGATATGCCCGGCGTCACGCAGCTTCAGGTAGATCTGGCTCGACAGCTCACGGTTTTCTTCGGCGTGAGTGGAGTGGAAGTTATCGAAATCCACCAGGAAGTCGGCAAAGTCGGCGCTGTGTTCAGCCTGGACGTTGGCGATCAGTTGTTCCGGGGTGATGCCTTCCTTTTCCGCGCGCAGCATGATCGCCGAACCGTGGGCGTCGTCGGCGCAGACATAGATGCATTGATTGCCGCGGTGCTTCTGGAAGCGCACCCACATATCGGTCTGGATGTATTCCAGCATATGGCCGAGGTGAATCGAACCATTGGCATAGGGCAGGGCGCTGGTGACGAGGATCTTGCGTGGCTCGGACATGGGGCTCGGCTACTTGATGAAACGGAGGTCGGCCACTATAAAGCGCCGGCGCATATTTTTCACCTTGTGAGCCTGTTTCATTGGATGTGCGGACAGAAAAGATCGCAGCCTGCGGCAGCTCCTACAGGGAATCGGCGTACATCTGTAGGAGCTGCCGAAGGCTGCGATCTTTTGAGCATCCCGCCAAACGATCAGAACAGGTACGATACCGTTATCTTTTTCCAGTCCTGTTTTCGGAGTTGCCCATGAGCGCCGTCAATCGCGCAGCGGTGGAAGCCGTCCTTCGCCAATACACCGACCCATACCTGAACCAGGACCCGGTCAGCGCCGGGTGCGTGCGCAACATCGACATCCAGGGCGATCGCGTCAGCGTTCAGCTCGAATTGGGATACGCCGCCGGCCTGTTCAAGAGTGGCTGGGCACAAATGCTGGAAATGGCTATTCAGGGGCTGGATGGCGTAGCCAGTGCCAAGGTCGACATCACCAGCGTGATTGCCGCACACAAGGCCCAGGCACAGATTCCGGGCCTGGCGAACGTTAAAAACGTGGTGGCTGTCGCGTCCGGCAAGGGCGGCGTGGGTAAATCCACCACCGCGGCCAACCTTGCGTTGGCACTGGCCCGCGAAGGCGCCAAGGTCGGGATTCTCGATGCGGACATCTACGGTCCGAGCCAAGGCATCATGTTCGGCATCCCTGAGCGCACCCGTCCAGAGGTCAAGGACCAGAAGTGGTTCGTGCCGCTCAAGTCCCATGGTGTCGAGGTCATGTCCATGGCCTTCCTCACCGATGACAACACACCGATGGTCTGGCGTGGTCCGATGGTCTCCGGCGCCTTGCTGCAATTGGTGACCCAGACTGCGTGGGGCGACCTGGACTACCTGGTCATCGACATGCCGCCAGGCACCGGTGACATCCAGCTGACCCTGGCGCAGAAAGTGCCTGTGGCCGGTGCGGTCATCGTTACCACCCCGCAGGACCTGGCATTGCTGGACGCGCGCAAGGGTGTGGAAATGTTCCGCAAGGTCAACATTCCGGTGCTGGGCGTGGTGGAAAACATGGCCGTGCACATCTGCTCCAATTGCGGACATGCCGAGCATCTGTTCGGTGAGGGCGGAGGCGTGAAACTGGCCAACCAGTATGGCGTCGAACTGCTGGCCTCGTTGCCGCTGTCGATGGTCATCCGCGAGCAGGCCGATGGCGGCAAGCCAACGGTGATCGCCGAGCCAGACAGCCAGATCGCCATGGTCTACCAGGAACTGGCGCGCCATGTCGGTGCGCGGATCGTATTGCAGGAAGCATTGACGCCGGCGATGCCGAACATCAGCGTCAGCGACGATTGATCCCGGTCGCCTGTTAAAAGATCGCAGCCTGCGGCAGCTCCTACAGGGTGAACATCAATCCCATGTAGGAGCTGCCGCAGGTTGCGATCTTTTGATCTTGCTTTAGATCCGCAGCCCGCCATCCATCTCCAGAATCCGACCGGTGTAATAGTCGTTCTCGAAGATGTATGCCGCCGAATGGGCGATTTCCTCAGGCTTGCCCATACGCTTGAGCGGGATCCCGGCGGTCATTTTTTCCAGCGCATCAGGCTTCATGCCCAGAGTCATTTCGGTTTCGATGAAGCCCGGTGCAATGCCGGCGACGCGAATGCCGTAGCGCGCCAGTTCCTTGGCCCAGGTCACAGTCGCCGCAGCGACACCGGCCTTGGCCGCCGAGTAGTTGGTCTGACCGACGTTGCCGGCGCGGGAAATCGACGAGATATTGATGATCGCGCCGCTGTTGTTCAGCTCGACCATTTTCGCCGCGACTTCACGGGTGCACAGGAACACGCCGGTCAGGTTGACGTCGATGACCGCCTGCCACTGGGCCAGGCTCATTTTGGTCATTTCGCCATCCTTGACCTTGAGCAACAGGCCGTCGCGCAGGATCCCGGCGTTGTTGATCAAACCATGGATCGCGCCGAAGTCTTCAGCGACCTGGGCAACCATATGGGTCACTTGCTCTTCGTTGGCCACGTTGCACAGGTAGGCGCGGGCCTCGACACCTTGCGCCTTGCAGGCCGCGACGGCATCGTCGAGTTTTTCCTGATTGAGGTCGACCAGCGCGAGTTTCGCGCCAAGGCCTGCGAAATACTCGGCCATGGAACGGCCCAAACCCTGGCAACCGCCCGTGATAATGATTACTTTGTCAGTGAGTTGCATTCGCATGCCCCCGGTAGCAGATCTGAGTGGTTTCCTTGTAGAGAGCCTCTCGATCTGCGCCTGACGTGGCCCGGCTGCACATGAGAACTGCCCCGATGGCGTGCTGGGACTTTCACCAGCAGCTCGTCCGTTTTTATGACGGATTCTATTTAAGGAGTCATAAATTGAGCGTTGAAGCGGCTAAGCATGCACGAGAATTGCTCCTCAAGGAATACCGTGGGGTGCTCTCGACGCACTCCAAATCGATGCCCGGTTTTCCATTCGGCTCCGTGGTCCCGTACTGCCTGGACGAACTGGGCCGGCCGCTGATCCTGATCAGCCGCATCGCCCAGCACACTCACAATTTGCAGAAAGACCCGAAATGCTCGCTGTTCGTGGGCGAGCGTGGGGCTGAAGATGTCCAGGCCGTTGGTCGGCTGACTTACCTGGCTGAGGCACAGCAGCTCGAAGACGAAGCCGCCATCGAAGCCGCCTCCGAGCGTTACTACCGCTACTTCCCCGAGTCGCAGGGCTATCACAAGGCCCACGATTTCGACTTCTGGGTGCTCAAGCCGGTGCGCCACCGTTACATCGGCGGTTTTGGCGCGATTCATTGGGTCAACGACCTGACCCTGGCCAACCCGTTCGCCGGCAAGGCCGAAGTGAGCATGGTCGAGCACATGAACGCCGATCACGCCAAGGCCATCGCCCATTACGTCGAGCTGGCCGGACTGCCGAAAAACGTACCGGCGCAAATGGCCGGTATCGATAGCGAAGGCATGCACCTGCGTATCGGTCAAAGCCTGTACTGGTTGCCGTTTCAAGCGCCTTGTAATACGCCGACACAAGTTCGCGAGGCCTTGGTTTCTCTGGCCCACGCCGAGCATTGGCCGAAAAATGAAGTGGCCGATGCTTGAATTCACGAAACGGCGACGTCATCTAAGGTGAACTGGCAAGGCATTCTTGCGTTGAGGAACCATTTGATGCGCCCTTTTTTGTTGCTCTTTCTGCTGTTCCCGGTGTTGGAGCTGTTCGTATTCGTCAAGGTGGCAGGGTCGATCGGGTTTTTCCCGGCCCTGCTGCTGATCATTCTCGGCTCGATGTTCGGTGTGTTCGTGCTGCGCGTCGCCGGCCTGGCCACGGCCCTGCGTGCCCGTGAAAGCCTGAACCGCGGCGAGCTGCCGGCCCAGACCATGCTCGAAGGCCTGATGCTGGCATTGGCCGGTGGCCTGCTGATTCTTCCCGGTTTCATCAGCGATGTGATCGGCCTGTTCATGCTGCTGCCGTTCAGTCGTCGTCTGCTGGCCAATAAAATGCGCCAGCGCGCCGAAGAGCAGGCGATGCGTCAGCGAGCGTTCGCCGACGACCTCCAGGCCCGTGGCGGCCCGGCGCCTCGCGAGCCGCTGGGCCGTGAGCCCAACGTGATCGAAGGCGAGTTCGAACACCGCGATACCAAGTAATACGCACATCGACACGGCACCTTCGGGTGCCGTGTTCGTATGCGGGGGCAGCGAACTGAAATTTTTTCGATCCCCACCCTTGTAATAAGCTTATGCGCCCTTATGTAACGGTCACCGCAAGGTTTCTGGCGAACACGCCAGACAGACTTCCGCGGTTCGTTGACGAACCGCAACCGGCACTGCCGGCCTTTGTTAAACCCGCCGGGACTACACCGGCCGATGAAAACCACAATTAGGAGAGATCGACAATGAAGCTTCGTCCTCTGCATGACCGCGTCGTCATCCGTCGCAGCGAAGAAGAAAAGAAAACCGCTGGCGGTATCGTCCTGCCAGGTTCGGCTGCTGAAAAAGCCAACAGCGGCGAAATCCTCGCTGTCGGCACCGGCCGCGTACTGGAAAACGGTGAAGTGCGTGCACTGTCCGTGAAAGTGGGCGACAAGGTTGTGTTCGGTCCTTACTCCGGCAGCAACACTGTGAAAGTCGACGGCGAAGACCTGCTGGTAATGAGCGAGAACGAAATCCTCGCTGTTATCGAAGGCTGATACCCCCGTTCATTTTCCGCTACTACAAAGTATTTAAGGAATATCGATCATGGCTGCTAAAGAAGTTCTGTTTGGCGATTCCGCCCGCAAGAAAATGCTCAAAGGCGTCAACGTCCTGGCTGACGCGGTAAAAGCGACCCTGGGCCCGAAAGGCCGTAACGTGATCATCGAGAAGAGCTTCGGCGCTCCGACCATCACCAAGGACGGCGTTTCGGTCGCCAAAGAAATCGAACTGGATGACCGTTTCGAAAACATGGGTGCGCAGCTGGTCAAAGACGTTGCCTCCCGTGCCAACGATGACGCTGGTGACGGTACTACCACCGCTACCGTTCTGGCTCAGTCGATCGTCAACGAAGGCCTGAAAGCCGTCGCTGCCGGCATGAACCCGATGGATCTGAAGCGCGGCATCGACAAGGCGACCATCGCCATCGTCAAAGAGCTGAAAAACCTGTCCAAGCCATGCGCTGACACCAAGGCCATCGCTCAGGTTGGTACCATCTCGGCCAACTCCGACAACTCCATCGGCGACATCATTGCCGAAGCCATGGAAAAAGTCGGTAAAGAAGGCGTGATCACCGTTGAAGAAGGCACTGGCCTGGAAAACGAACTGTCGGTTGTTGAAGGCATGCAGTTCGACCGTGGCTACCTGTCCCCGTACTTCGTCAACAAGCCGGAAACCATGGTTGCCGAGCTGGACAACCCGCTGGTTCTGCTGGTCGACAAAAAGATCTCGAACATCCGCGAAATGCTGCCAGTGCTGGAAGCTGTTGCCAAAGCCGGCCGTCCACTGCTGATCGTTTCCGAAGACGTTGAAGGCGAAGCCCTGGCGACTCTGGTCGTGAACAACATGCGTGGCATCGTTAAAGTCGCAGCCGTCAAGGCTCCAGGCTTCGGCGACCGTCGCAAGGCCATGCTGCAGGACATCGCCGTTCTGACCGGCGGTACCGTTATCTCCGAAGAGATCGGCCTGAGCCTGGAAGCAGCCACCCTGGAAAACCTGGGCAGCGCCAAGCGCGTGACCATCTCCAAGGAAAACACCATCATCGTTGACGGTGCTGGCGTAGCAGGCGACATCGAGTCCCGCATTGCTCAGATCCGTGCTCAGGTTGCCGAAACTTCCTCGGACTACGACCGTGAAAAACTGCAAGAGCGTCTGGCGAAGCTGTCCGGCGGCGTTGCAGTGATCAAGGTTGGCGCTGGTTCGGAAGTAGAAATGAAAGAGAAAAAAGCCCGCGTTGAAGACGCCCTGCACGCAACCCGTGCAGCCGTTGAAGAAGGCGTGGTACCTGGCGGTGGCGTTGCGCTGATCCGCGCTCTGGAAGCAATCCTCGACCTGAAAGGCGACAACGCCGACCAGGACGTGGGTATCGCTGTTCTGCGTCGTGCCATCGAAGCACCGCTGCGTCAGATCGCTGCCAACAGCGGTGACGAGCCAAGCGTTGTGGTCAACGAAGTCAAGAACGGCAAAGGTAACTTCGGTTACAACGCTGCGACTGGCGAATACGGCGACATGATCGAAATGGGTATCCTGGATCCGACCAAGGTCACCCGTTCCGCGCTGCAAGCTGCATCGTCGATCGGCGGTCTGATCCTGACCACCGAAGCCGCTGTTGCTGATGCGCCGAAGAAAGACGGCGGTGCTGGCGGCGGTATGCCAGACATGGGCGGTATGGGCGGCATGGGCGGCATGATGTAAGCCAGCCTTACCCCTGTACGAAAAAACCCCGCCTGCGAAAGCAGGCGGGGTTTTTTATGGCCCGGATTCCGATGGTCACATCGATCTATTGTGGGAGCGAGCCTGCTCGCGAAAGCAATGTATCAGTCAACATCATCGTTGAATGTTGAGCTGCTTCGCGAGCAGGCTCGCTCCCACATTATTTGATTTGTGCTTCAGACGGCTACAGGTTCTGCAGTGGTCCCGCGTTCAGTCCTCAAAGCCGGTCGATACAGAACGTAGTAATACGACCCCAGACAAATCAGCCAACAGAACACCGCCGTCCACACGTTGTGCGAGAAGAAGTGCGCACCCTGCATCATTCGTCCGATGGAGAACACCGAGCCGAGGGCGAAGGCGAAGACAAACGCTGCGCGAGCCATGCGCGGGCGACGGTCACGCAATACGAAAAACAGGGCAAACAGGGTGAAACCGGTGGCCGCATGGCCGCCGGGCCAGCAACGTCCCGGTTTTTCGGTGTGCGGGCGATGGCTCAACAGTTCGCTGTACGTCTCGTGACCGCCGAATTGCTCAAGGCTCCAGGGGCATTGCACCGCGGTCACCGCTTTCATGGGGGTGACAAAGGAAGTCGCCAGGCCCAGGGACAGCACCAGACAACCCAGTTCGCGCTTGTACGGCTTGAGTTTTGCCATGAAAAACGAAGCGATGTAGCCGAGGACGGCGAACACCGAAAATGCAATGACGACCTGCTTGGCGCGGGTATGCAGGATGTTTTCCAGGAAGTAACTGTGCCGTCCGATGAAGTCCCCCGCGACCGGGTCGTAGAACAGCTTGGCAAGGACCATGTCCAGTGAGGTCAGTTCGAGCAACACAAGAACGATCGCCGCAACGGCGGGAACCCCCAGGCACACCCGGAAGTTGAGCGGGCGAGGGACAGGGCGGACAGCGGTTGATGACATGGTGGATCCTGAACAAAGGAACAAACCCCGGGGCATCAGCCCGGGGCGATTCGGTTAACGTTCGCCGACTTGGCCGGCACCCTCCTTGGGCGCCTTCCAGCCAAGCAGCTGTTGCTTGAAGCCATAACTGGCGGTTTGGTAATAGGTGATTGCGCGGGTAATCAGCGGGTCATCGGCGCTGGACCGGGACTCGCGGCTTTCGGTCAGTGCGTCATCGTGACGACGCAATCCCTGGCGAGGGCTCAAAATCGCCAGGTCCTTGCCGTCGAACAACCCCAGGTGCTGGTAGTTACCGATCACTACCCGTGGTGGCAGCGGGTTGTCCTGCAACAGGTTACGGCCAAAGAACGTCGACTCATAATCCAGATTGAGCAAGCCCAGCAACGTCGGCGCCAGATCGATCTGGCTGGCCAATTGTGCAGTTTCCCGAGCTTCGATCAACTTGGGCGCATAGATGAACAGCGGAATCTGATAGTTGGCGATGGGCAGGTCTTCCTTACCGGCGCTGCCTGCGGTGTGGTCGGCGACAAAGACGAAGATTGTATTGTCAAACCAGGGTTTTTGACGCGCCTGATCGAGAAACTGACCGATGGCGTAGTCGGTGTATTTCACCGCGCCGTCACGGCCGTTGCCGGACTTGATGTCGATGCGGTTGTCCGGATAGGTGTAAGGGCGGTGGTTGGACGTCGTCATCAGTTGCAGCAGGAATGGCTGCTGCCTGGCATAGTCGGCATCGGCCAGTTTCAGTGTCTGGTTGTAGAGATCTTCGTCTGCCATGCCCCAGGCATTCTTGAAGTGAATCTCCGACTCCTTGACGCTGCTCTGGTCTACAACGCGATAACCATTGCCGCTGAAGAACGCATTCATGTTGTCGAAGTAACCGCGGCCACCGTAGACAAACACACTGTCGTAGCCCACGGCATTGAGTTGCTGACCAAGGCTGGCAAAGCCGCTTTCGCGCCCCACGCGCTTGACGATCGAGCGACCGGGCGTCGGCGGAATCGCCAGGGTGATGGCTTCCAGGCCGCGATCGGTGCGGGTGCCGGTGGCGTAGAAATTATTGAAATACAGACTCTGCTTGCGCAGGGCATCGAGGTTGGGTGTCAGATTGCGGGTATCGCCGTTGCTGCCCATGTACTTGGCGCTGAAGCTTTCAATGGTGACCAGTACGATGTTGGGCTTGCGTGGCGTGCCCGGGTTATCGATCTGCCGGCGAATGTCCTGCGGGTCCTCACCCACGAAGCGGGCATTGGGTTCTGCCAGCTCGGCGCGAATCTGTTGGGCAACCACGGCCGATGGCAGCGTGCTGTAGAACTGCGGGTAGTCCAGTTCGTTGTTACGGAAGGCGGCGAAGAACTGGTATGGACCGTTGCTCGCCAGTTCGTTCTGATAGGCATTGCCGCCCTGAGCGCGCGGGGCGTCCTGGCTGAGCAACTGCATGCTCAGGCCGGCGACGATCAATAAACCGAGTGCATTGAGCAAGCGGCCACGTAGCGGCGGCAACGGCGCATCGAGCGCAGCATTGAAAGCTTTACGCAATGCAAGACTCAGGACCACGGCCAGCACGGCGAGGATGCTCAGCAGCGTGCCGATCGGGTACGACTCAAGCAGGTTGTTCAGTACCTCGTCGGAATACACCAGGTAGTCGACGGCGATGAAGTTGAAGCGCACGCCGAATTCATCCCAGAATAGCCACTCGGCGACTGAAGTGAATAACATCGCGAACAGACTGACAGTCAGCAGCCCCTGAAGAAACCAGCGATGGCCACGCGTGCGCCACAGGGCCGGCGGACATAGCAACAGGTAGAGGCCCATGGGCAGTGCTGCGTAGGCAATGAAACCCAGGTCGTACAGCAGGCCGATGCCGAACACCGGAAGGAAGCCACTTCCGGCCTCATCCAGATGAGTGAGAAGCAGGACTGTTCGAGTCAGAAAAAATATTGCCAGCCAGGAGCCGGTGACCAGCAGCAAAAAGCGCATGGGGGCTGTTTTCAAATAGTCCATTTTTTATATTCCTTATTATCAATCGCGTGACAGTTTTCATCGACCGCTGTAGTCAGCGTGTGAATCGATAGTGAAAAACTTGTCAATCATACCTATTGGTTGAGCGAATTGATCCATGCACAGCCTTCCCCTAGCCGTGGGCCACACTTGGCCTTAAGCTGCGCGGGCCACGACGGCCGTTACTGTGGACGGAGAGATACCCATGCGAATTCTATTGGTTGAAGACAACCGCGATATCCTGGCCAACTTGGCCGATTACCTGGGGCTCAAAGGCTATACCGTGGATTGCGCGCAGGATGGTCTTTCGGGTCTGCATCTGGCCGCCACCGAGCATTATGATTTGATCGTGCTCGATATCATGTTGCCCGGCATCGATGGCTTCACCCTGTGCAAGCGCCTGCGCGAAGATGCCCGACGCGAAACGCCGGTGATCATGCTCACGGCCCGCGATCAACTGGATGACCGTCTGCAAGGCTTCAAGTCCGGCGCCGATGACTACCTGATCAAACCGTTCGCCCTGTCTGAGCTGGCGGCGCGTATCGAAGCGGTCATGCGCCGTACCCAGGGCGGCGGACGGCGGACCTTGCAGGTCGGCGACCTGAGCTATGACCTCGACACCCTGGAAGTCACTCGCGAAGGCCGCTTGCTGAAACTCAACCCGGTCGGCCTGAAGCTGCTGGCCGTGTTGATGCAGAAAAGCCCGCATGTATTGCGCCGTGAAATTCTTGAAGAAGCGCTCTGGGGCGACGACTGCCCGGACAGCGACAGCCTGCGCAGCCATGTCCACCAACTGCGCCAGGTGATCGACAAGCCGTTCGCCAAGCCATTGCTGCAAACCGTGCACGGTGTGGGGTATCGCTTGGCCGAGGGGCGTGATGGAGTTTAAGCAGAGCCTTTCTCAACGCATCATCATTGCCTTTGCGCTGATGAGCGCACTGGTGGCGGGTGCCTTTGCCATGGGCATTGTGGCGACCGTGCACCTGGTGGAAGAAAAACTGATTTCGGCAGGTCTGGGTGGCGATTTGCAGCGCCTGTTGCTGATGGACAATGTCACGGAATGGCGCCATCGTCCCGAACCGGACCAATTGTTCTATTTCAGCAGCGGGCCAGGCGATTTCAGATTGCCCAAGGATTTGCGGCACCTGGAGCCGGGTTTCCATGAAGTGTTCCGTGAAAACCTGTCGTACCACGCCATGGTCGAAATCGTCGACGGCCGACGTTACGTGCTGTTGCAGGACCAGAGCGACTTCGAAGAGCGTGAGCGGGTGCTGTTTGCCGTGGTGCTGGTGGGTTTCGTGCTGAGCCTGGCGCTGGCGGTATTTCTCGGCTGGGTCCTGGCCCGCAAGGTCATGGCGCCGGTGGTGCGGTTGGCCCGCCAGGTACGCCATCGTGATCAACTGCTGGGTTTGGCTCCTCCGTTGGCTCCGGACTATGCCGCTGACGAAGTTGGCGAACTGGCAGTGGCTTTCGACGCCACCCTCGGGCGCTTGCGTCAGGCCTTGACCCGCGAGCGGTTGTTCACCAGCGACGTTAGCCACGAATTGCGTACGCCCCTGATGGTATTGGCCAGTTCCTGCGAGTTGTTGCTGGAAAACCCCGGTATCGATCAGCGCGGCCGCGCTCAGGTCGAGCGCATTGCCCGGGCGTGCGAAGAAATGCGTGAGCTGGTGCAAACCTTCCTGATGCTGGCCCGTGCCCAACGCGAAGACGCCAGCATGTCGCCGCAGCAGTCCCTTAGCCAGGTGGCCGATGGCTTGCTCGGTCTGTGGCGCGAGCCCATTGAAAGCAAGGGGTTGAAGCTGATCTTCGAACCGGGCAACCCCGAGGCCAAGGGCTACAACGCGACGTTCTTGCACGCGGTGATGGGTAACTTGCTGCGCAATGCCTTGCATTACACCGAGCAGGGCTTCATCCGCCTGACCCTGACGGCTACGGGCTTTCTGGTCGAAGACAGTGGCGTGGGCATTCCCGAGGAAAAACGCGAGGCGATGTTCGAACCGTTCGTTCGGGGCGACGAAAAACGCGGGGAAGGCTTGGGCCTGGGGCTTTCACTGGTGCAGCGGATCTGTGAAAACCAGGGCTGGAGCGTCAGCCTGACAACCATGGAACCTAGTGGCTGCCGTTTTCAGGTGGAGTTGTCCTGAATTTGATCAGTTGAGTCGGGCGTTCAGCAAACGCTACCTGTTCTGTAAAGTCCTGTAACATTTTTTGGTTTCCCGTGACAATTTTTTCACAAGTGGATCACCTGTCGCCGACAGCCCAAAACCTAAGGTAGTTGCTATCAGAAGTTCAGGAAACCTGATGATGGACGGCCCGGTCAAACTCGATTTTTCCGAAAAGTACGACGCTCAGCACGCGCAACGCTATTTGCGCAAACATCAGGAGGGTCTCGGCCGTCGACTGTCCCATTGGCGTGACGAACAACTGGCGCGCAAGGCGCTGGCCCTGGCTGGCGAGCCTGGCCTGGTCCTCGATTTGCCGTGCGGTGCAGGGCGTTTCTGGCCCTTGCTGGCGGAAAAATCCAACCGCGTGATCGTCGGTGCCGATAACTCGGAGTCCATGCTGAAGATCGCAACCCGGGCGCAACCTGCCGACGTGGTGAAACGGGTACAACCCTTGCACACGTCTGCATTCGACATCGCTTTGCCGGATAACTCCGTCGACAGCATTTTTTGCATGCGCTTGCTCCACCACATCGGTGAAGCCGAGCATCGCATGGCCATTTTGCGCGAATTCGAGCGAGTTTCCCGTGACAGCGTGATCCTTTCGCTGTGGGTCGATGGCAACTTCAAGGCCTGGAAACGCAAGCGTTCGGAGAAAACCCGTGGGCAGGAAGGTTACCAAAACCGGTTTGTGTTACCGGTCGCTACCGTAGAAAAGGAATTTGAGCAGGCGGGGTTCCGCATCCAGGAACAACTGGACTTTTTGCCGCTCTATGCGATGTGGCGAGTTTACGTATTACGCAAGAGGTAACAGGATGGCAGTGCAGTATGCAGCAGAAACGGAAGTCGCTCCCCAGGACCGCTTCGATTACTTTTGGAATCAGCGCGGTGAATGGGTGGAAGAACCCAACGTCCGTCGCGGCGGGGAAAGCGGTGTTCAACGGGTGATGGGCAGTGATGGTCAACTGCTCTACGTCAAGCGTCAGACCGGGCATATCCATCGTAGCTTGCAGCACCCCTTCGGGCGGCCTACGGTAATGCGTGAGCATGCTGCGCTCATCGGTATGACCGAGCTTGGCGTACGGGTTCCGCAAATCGTTTTCTGTGGCGCACAACGCGATCCTGTACACAAGTGGCGTGCCTTGCTGGTCACCAGGTCGCTGGACGGCTACGAGGAAATCGATCGCTGGTATGCCGGTGGCGGTCGGGAGCGTCATGGTGATGCCATAAATGACCGAGTGCTCAAGGACCTGGCTGAAAATCTGGCTCGCATGCACAAGGGCCGTTGGCAGCACGGTTGCCTTTACGACAAGCACGTATTCGTTCGCGTGACCGGTGAGGGCGAGTCGGCCAAGGTCGAAGTGGCCCTGATCGATCTGGAGAAATGCCGACGGCGTTTGACTGCCTATCGCGCAGCTGTCCATGACATGAAGCAGTTGCGTCGCCACTCGTCGTTCAGCGCGGCAGACTGGAAAAAGCTCGTCTATTTTTATGAGACGGCGTTTGGCAGCGCTATCAAGGGTTTATAGCGATGAAACTCGAAATTGCACGAGGTTTGTTTTTGGTAGGAGCCTTGGCAGTTGCATCAATCGCGATGGCAACCTGGGAGCAACCGCGCGCCCAGGTTCTCAGCTCGATAAACGCAGAAGAACATTGTCCATTACCACGGGTTGCGAAGGCGCCCGTGGCCACTCGACCCGATCATGATCTGTTGTTGTTCATGTTCGGACTTTCTCAAGGATTGAGGTCGCAAAATTGAACCGATTGAAGCCCAAATGAAAGGCCTCGCTGATGCGAGGCCTTTTTTTATTGTCCGAATCCAGGTTTCAACGCTCCCACAGGTTTTTCTGCATCAGGATTTATCCGGTTTAGCCAGCAACGTGTAGATGCAGGGCAACACAAACAAGGTGAACAACGTGCCGATCGACATGCCCGTTGCGATGACCGTGCCGATGTCGAACCGGCTGACCGCGCCGGCACCGGTGGCGATGATCAATGGCACCATGCCGAACACCATTGCCGCGGTGGTCATCAAGACCGGACGCAGCCGGATGGCCGCCGCTTCCTCTACCGCTTCCCTGGCCGTCAGGCCCTTGTCCTTGCGTAGCTGGTTGGCGAACTGGACGATCAGAATGCCGTGCTTGCTGATCAGCCCGATCAACGTCACCAACCCGACCTGGGTGTAGATGTTTATGCTCGACCAACCCAGGAACAGCGGAATCAATGCGCCGCAGATGGACAGGGGCACGGTGACCAGGATCACCAGCGGGTCGCGGAAGCTTTCGAACTGGGCCGCCAGTACCAGGAAAATGATTGCCAGTGCCAGAGCAAAGGTGACCCATAGGGCACTGCCTTCCTGAACGTACTGCCTCGATGCGCTGGCGTAGTCGAAGGCAAAGCCGGCGGGCGCCTCTTCCCGGGCGATCTGGCGCACGAGGTCGATGGCTTCCCCCATGCTCACCAACGGTACTCCGGACAGGGTGGCCGCGTTGAGTTGCTGGAACTGGTTCAGTTGTCGCGGTCGAGCACGGTCGGAGACGGTGATCAGGGTCGACAATGCCAACAGCTCGCCCTTGGCGTTTTTCACGTAGTAATTGTTCAGCCAGTCCGGATTGTCGCGGAACGGCCGCTCGACCTGGGCAATGACCTTATAGCTGCGACCTTCAATGGTGAATCGGTTGATCTCGGCTTCACCCAGCAGGGTCGCCAGGGTTCCCCCCAGATCCTGCATGGAAACCCCCATCTGTGCAGCCTTGGCACGGTCGATATCCACCACCACTTCCGGCTTGTCGAAAGCCAGGTCAACGTGGACAAACGCAAACTTGCCGGATTCCTTCGCACGTTTTTGTACCCGCTCGGCCACCTGCAGCAGCAATTCGTAATCGTTGGCGGAGTTGATGACGAACTGGAACGGCAAGCCTTCGCCGGTACCCGGCAGTGATGGCAGGTTGAAGCCGAAAATCTGCAGCCCCGGGATCTTTTCCAGTTTGGCCTGCACCTTGGGCAGGATCGCCATTTGCGTGCGACTGCGCTCGCCCCATGGCTTGAGCAGGAAACCGCCGATGCCCGATTGCACGCCGTTGAAACCGTTGATCTGAAATGACGAGTAGTACTCGGGAAACGCCTTGAAGATCGAGACGAACTCGTTGGTGTAGGCGTTCAGGTAGTCAAGGTTGGTCGGTTGCGGGGCGTTGGCAATCATGAAAATGACGCCCTGGTCCTCATCCGGCGCCAGTTCCGATTTGGTGAATTTGAGAAAGACCGGAATCAGGCACAACACGATTACAGCGAACACCAATACCACCGGCCGGGTGTTGAGGGTGCCGTGAAGCAGGCTCTGGTAGCGGCGCTTGAGGTTTTCGAAAATCATGTCCAGGCGATGGGCCAGGCCACTGGGGTTCTCATCGTGCCGCAGAAGGTACGCACACATCATCGGCGACAGGGTCAGGGCGACGATACCGGAGATCACCACCGCGCCGGCCAGGGTCAGGGCGAACTCCTTGAACAGCGCACCGGTCAGGCCGGTCAGGAAACCGATCGGTGCGTACACCGCCGCCAGGGTGATGGTCATCGAGACCACCGGCATGGCGATTTCCCGGGCGCCCTCAATGGCGGCGTCCAGCGGTGTCTTGCCTTCCTCGATGTGGCGATGAATGTTTTCCACCACCACGATGGCGTCGTCCACCACCAAGCCGATGGCCAATACCATTGCCAGCAGGGTGAGCAGGTTGATGGAGTACCCCATCATCTGCATGAAGAACATGACGCCGATCATCGACAGAGGGATGGTCACCACCGGGATCACTACCGAACGCAGGGCGCCGAGGAACAGGAACACCACCACGATCACGATCAGCACCGCTTCGAACAGGGTTTTCACCACTTCGTCGATCGAGGCCTGGATGAACAGGGTGGCGTCGTAGGCGATTTCACCCTTGAGGTTCGGCGGTAACTGGGCCTCAAGGTCCGGCATGATCTTGCGCACTTCCTTGATCACCTCCAGCGGGTTGGCACCGGGTGTCGCCTTGATGCCGATGTACACCGAAGGGGTGCCGCCAAACGAACTGATGGTGTCGTAGTTTTCCGCGCCCATTTCCACACGGGCCACATCGCGCAGCAACACACGGCTGTCGCCATCGACCTTGAGCGCAATCGCCCCGAAGGCTTCGGCGGACTTGAGTTCGGTATTGGCGTTGATGCTGGTGACCACGTATTCGCCTTTCACCTCGCCGGCGGCTGAGAGGAAGTTGTACTGGCGCACCGCGTTGGTCACATCGCTGGCGCTGAGGCCGAAACCAGAGAGCTTCACCGGGTCCAGCCACAGGCGCATGGCAAAGACCTGGTTGCCGAGGATCTCGGCTTCGGCCATGCCGGGCAAGGTCGCGAGTTTCGGCTGGATCACCCGCGACAGGTAATCGGTAATCTGCGGGTTGCTCAATTCCTGGCTGAAAAAGCTCATGTACATCAGCACTGACGCATCGGCAGATTGTTTGCTCAGCACCGGGTCTTCAGCGTCCTGGGGCAGCTGGCTCTTGACCTCGTTGGCCTTGGCCAGCAGTTCGGTAAACAGACGGTCGCTGTTGGAGCCGACGCGCGCGTAGATCGAGATCACCGAAAAGTTCTGGCGACTTACCGAGGTCATGTAGTCGATGCCCTCGGCGCTGGCCAGGCTTTGCTGCATCGGTTGGGTGATGTAGCCCTGGATGGTCTCGGCGTTGGCCCCGGGGTAGGCGGTGGTCACCGTGATCAGGGCGTTTTCCATTTGCGGGTACTGGCGCAGGGGCAGCTTGCCCCAAGCCTGGAAACCCAGCAGCACAATCAGCAGGCTGACCACGGTTGCGAGAACCGGGCGGCGGATGAACGGATCGGTAAAAGCCATGGGGATTCCTTGATCAGTCCGCGCTTGGCGGGCTGTTCCGCTCGGCCAGGGTCTTGTCGTCGCTGATGGCAATGTGTGTGCCGTTGTCCAGTTTCAGCTGGCCGGCGGTCACCACTTTCTCGCCGCTCTGCACACCTTTGGTGATCATCACTTGCCCATCGCGGTGTTCGCCGGTTTCGACAAAACGCCGTTCGGCGATCAGCACCGGCTGGCCCTTGTCGTCCTTTAACGGGCTGCCATCTTCGGCCTTCTTTGGTACGGCCACATACACCGAGTTGCCGTAGAGCGTGTAGGTAATGGCGCTTTCCGGTACCACGATGCGCGGTTGCGGGTCGGGCAGGAGCACCTGGAGGCTGGCGAACATGCCTGGCATCAACTTGCCATCGGGGTTGGCCAGGGTGGCGCGGACCTGCACGTTACGGGTGCTGTTCTCGACTTTGGGGTTGATTGCACTGATGGTGCCGGGGTACTCCCGGGTGGGATACGCCGCGACAATGACCTGCACTGGCTGGCCGAGAGCAATCTTCGGCACCGACTGCTCGGGCACGAAAAAGTCGACATACAGGCTACTGAGGTCTTGCAGGGTGGCAATCATGGTGCCGCTGGCCACATAGTCGCCGACATCCACCTGACGAATGCCGATGGTGCCGCTGAACGGCGCGATGATGCGTTTTTTCTCGAGGGCAGCCTTGAGCTGATTGACCGTGGCCCTGCTTTTTTTCAGGACTGCCGAGAGTCGGTCGAACTCACCTTTGGAAATCGCCTGGCTGCCGACCAGTTGGCTGCCACGGTTGTAGTCCAGCTGGGCCAGCCCAAGGTCGGCCAGGGCGGTTTCGAGCAGGGCACTTTCCACGGCGCTGTCGAGCCGGACGATGGGTTGACCGGCCTTGACCTTTTGCCCTGACTCGAACTGGACATCGATGACGGTGCCATCGGTCTCCAGGCTCAGGTCCACGCCTTGCAATGCCTTGAGCGTGCCAACGCTAGGCAGGCGGGCTTGCCATGGGCGTTCGGTGGCGGTGGCCACGGCAACGCTGATGGCCGGTCTGGGCGCAGAGTGGCCTTGAACCATCGTGTAGATCGAGAAGGCTTTGTACGCGGCCAGGACCAGCACAATCAGTAGAACGACACCCAACATGGTCAGCATGCGGCGACGCAGCATATCCAGTTCCTTGGAGAAAATCAGGTGAAACAACGGAGCTCATTACCGGGAGTGTAGAGGGTAATCCGACTGCCGTTTTTACAGGTTGTCATGTATTAGAGGGGTGAAAGCCTGAAAAGATTCGTCGCCTTGGACCACGCCTGCGGGGTGTCCGTCATCCCGATGCAGGCACGGCCCGAGGCGGCGATCTTTTCAATGAATTACGCCATCAGATGCAGATGGTTGTCCCAGAGCCCGGCGGGTAGCTCCAGCGGTTTTGCAACAAGGTTTGTCTGGCGGCAGTCGTAGTAGCGGCAGCGCCCCTGACCCGAGGTCACGACAAAACCATCGGCCACGGCGCCGACCCCGGCACAATCGGGCAGTGGCGCATCCAGGCGTACTTCACCGCTGTCCAGGTCCCAAATGAAAAAGCGGTTGCCCCGCGGTGCGGTCAACGCCACCAGGCGCAAGTCGCTGTGTACCGCGACGCTGGCGGTGTAGTGCCCCATGGCCTGCAACTGGTGCTCGGGCACCGGGAACGCGACGAAAGGCTGACCGGGACGCTTGATCGCCAACAGCTGCGACGGCTCATGGGCCGCGCCCATGAACTGCTGGCTGGCGACGATGGTGCCGTCGCTGGCGATGGCGAGATGGCGCACGCTGTTCATCTGCTGGGCGAGGGTTTCCTTGCTCAGCAGGGTGCCGTCACGTTGCATCAGGACCAGGCTCGGTTCCATGGCGTTGAGGTTCATCTCCACCCGGCTTTCGGCCTCGGTGCGAATCCCGCCGTTGGCCACCACCAGGGTTTCGCCATTGGGCATCCACGACACCTGATGGGGACCGAGGCCGTGGGTGGAAATCTCACCGCTGTGCACCAGCCGTTCGCCTTCGAATTTATACACGCCGAGCAGGCCGCGGCCCGGATCGCTGGTGTCGTTTTCGGTGGCGTACAGCCAGTTGCCGCTGTGGTGAATGACCGCGTGTCCGTAGAAGTGCCGGTTCGGCTGTGACACCACGGTTTGCAGGAGCGCGCCGTCGCGCAGGTCGATCAGGTAGCTCTCGGTACCTGGACGACGGGCGACAAACAGCGCAATCGACAGTGTCGGGTGGTTGATGATGTCGTGGCAACGCTGGCCGACCCGGGTGGCGAACACCTGGGTGCCATCCAGCCGATAACCGACAGCGTAATGCCGGCCATCGGTATCGTCCCGTGCCGACAGCAACAACGGACTCTGGTCCTTTTGCTTGAACAGCTTCCAGCCGCCCAGCGTCACTGCGCCCAGCAGCAAACTACCTAATGTCAGAACCTGGCGTCGCAGCATGGAACTGGCCCTCATCAGTCACCGTCGTTGGCGTTGAAGCCCAGTTGGATGCCCAATGCCTTGGCCAGATCGGCCTCGTGCAGGCGATGGACGACGTTGAGGCTGTCATACAGCTCGTTGAGTTGCTGGCGGCCGGCGTCGTCACCGAGCATTTCGGTCAGCGAGCGCTGGTTACTGGCGAACAGTTTCAGCGAGGCGGCATAGGCGGCATCGATCTTGTCGGCCAACGGTTTCTGCTCGCTCGGCAACAGGCTGCGCAGGCCTTTGTTATCCACGCCTTCCCAGACCGTTTTGGCGGCCGCGAGGCTGGCTTGGAGGCTGGTCAGGGACGATTGGCTGCGCCATGCATCGGCCTGGAACGGTTGCGGCACGCCTTTGGTCTGACGGCCCATTGGCGTGCCGAGTTTTTTCTTCAGGGTGTCGATGGCGGTGACTTGCACGCGCAGCAGATCGGCGATCGCCTCATGGGAGTCCGCATAGCGCTGGTTCGGGAATTTGCTCATTTGCGCGAGCATGCCGTCGGTGTTGTTCCACGATTGTAGAATTTCTTCGGCCAGTTGCTTCTGGCGTTCGCCAATCGCGACCAGTAGCGGGCAGTATTTGGCCTTCTGCTGCGCGTTGGCCACGTCAGGCTTGCTGTCGAACAGAATGTACTCGTAGGCCGAGAGCCCCTGTACCACGACGCTGGACTTGGCCAGTGCGGCGGCATCGATCTGCGGCTGGGCGGTGACCAATTGCTCGACCTGACGACCGACCAGGTTTTTCTTGTCCGGCCAGAACTGCACTTGCCACGAACGGTTGCCTTCGGCTAATGGCCCGATCAGCAGCGGTTGCAGTTCGGCCCAGGCTTTTTGCGCGTGCAGGAAATCGGCACGAGCGGTTTCCAGGGTTTCCTTGCCTTCGCAGTAGGCGAGGGCGCTGACCGCCAATTGACGGTCGGCTTCAACCCAGCGGGTGTAAGTCGGCAGGATCACCGACTTGGCGATAGCCGCCGACGTGACCGCTTGCGGGTCCTGGGGCGAGCAGGCGCCGAGGGCGAGTGCGACAAGGCTGGTGAACAACAATTTGGGACGGAACATGTCGGGCTCCCGCGAGTGGAATGCGTGTTAAAGGGAATTCAGGAACGCCAGCAACGCAGCGCGTTGCTCGGCATTGAAAGACAAAACCTGTTGCTGCGCCGCTGTCGCCTCGCCGCCATGCCAGAGCACGGCTTCGAGCAGGTTGCGGGCGCGGCCATCGTGCAGGAACTGGGTGTGGCCGCTGACCGCCTGTGTCAGGCCGATACCCCACAATGGCGGGGTACGCCATTGGCGGCCGCTGGCCTGGAATTCGCTACGGTTGTCGGCCAGGCCGTCGCCCATGTCATGCAGCAACAGATCGCTGTATGGGCGAATCACTTGATTGGCCAGTTCAGGTTCGGATGCGTTGGCGGCGGTGGTGTATTTCGGTGTGTGACAGGACTGGCAACCGGCCTGATAAAACAGGGTCTTGCCGGCCAGTACTTCAGGGGCGTTGACGTCACGACGGGCCGGTACGGCGAGGTTACGGCTGTAGAACAGCACCAGGCGCAGGATGTTGTCGCTGACTTCCGGCTCGCCATTGGGGCCGTTGCCACTGGGAGCCTGTTTGCAGGCCGTTTGCGCGTCCGTGCAGTCATCAAGGGGTCTCAGGCTGGTCGTGAGCCCCATATCACCCGAAAACGCGTGAACATTTTGTTGATTGAGGTTTGGTTGTCCGGCTTTCCAGCCAAATCGTCCCAACACTGTCTTTTGTTGGGCATCGTTCCACACCTGGTTCGGGCGTCCGCTGATGCCGTTGTTCGCCTTGGCCTGCGCCTCGGCATTGGCCAGGATCGCCTCCTCGGGGATCGCTTCGAGCAGGCCCAGGCCAATCATCGGCGGCGCTACACGCGCCGAGAAACGGGTGTCGGGGTGCATCGGGCCGTAGCCTAGTTGGGTGATGTTCAGGCTTGGTTTACGCAATTCGACTTCGGTGCCGTCCTTGAAGCGAACCGGCACGGCGGTGTAATCGACCCGCACTTTGCCTTCGGGGGCTACGCCGGGTACGGCCATGTCCTGGAGTTGACCGCCGTAGACGGGCTCCGGCACCACGCCGAGCTGTTCGATGACCTTGGCATACGCCGGGGCGTCGGAAATCGAAAGGCGTACCAGCATCGACACGGCGTTCACATCGTCGGGAGTCGGCGGATGGCCGCGGCCGTCCTTGATGTGGCAGCCCTGGCAGGCATTGGTGTTGAACAGTGGGCCGAGGCCATCGCGAGCGGTCGTCGTCGACGGGGCAATCACCCAAGGGCTGCGGAAGAAACTGTTGCCGACGCTGAAATCCACGCGCCGTGACGGCGGAAGATTCGCCGAGGGCATGGAAAACGCATTCTGATCGGTCTTGCGCACCGTCGCACTGCCACCGGAGCGGGCTTCACCGGGTTCGGCCTGGGTGAATTTCGGGGCGTCATCGCAGGCACTCAGGCCCAGGGCCAGAAACAGTGCGGACAAGCGCAGAGGCAGCGGGGGCATCAGATATCCTGCAAGACGAGCAAAACAAGGGCGCAAAGTCTAACAGGGGATGGGAATTTGAATAAGAGGAATTATCGTTTGCTTGATATGGGACAGGTAATTTGGCTTACCCATAACCCCCTGTAGGAGCGAGCCTGCTCGCGATTGCAATGTGTCATCCAAAACTGATGTCGACTGACATGGCCCCATCGCGAGCAGGCTCGCTCCTACAGTTGTTTGTGTTATGCCCGACAAAAAAGGCGACCCGAAGGTCGCCTTATTACTCACTCAGCCAGCGTTGATCAGAATTCGTGATCAGCGTTGTCCGGGTTCAGGTCGTTGATGCCCAGTTTGCCTGCAGCGGCTTCGATCGAACCGGTCTGCTTGACCAGCGATGCGATGGCGTCGCGGACGATCTGGTTGCCCGCGGTGTTGCCGGCGGCGATCAACTGGTCGTAGTGCTCACCCTTGTTGGCGTGGTCGACCATGATCTGGATCTTGGCTTCGGTAGCAGCCAGGTCGTCTTTCAGTGCGGTGTCAGCGGCCGGATCAGCCTTGGCCACCAGGGACGACAGGCTGGCGCCGGTCATTTTGGTGCCGTCGACACGGGTGTATTCGCCCAGGTACACGTTACGAATGCCCTTGGCATCGTAGAAGTGCGAGTTGTGGGTGTTGTCGCTGAAGCAATCCTGTTCGTCTTCCGGGGAGTTGGCTTCCAGGGAAACCTTCATGCGTTCGCCCGCCAGTTCGCCCAGGGACAGGCTGCCCATGCCGAACAGCATTTTGCGCAGGCCGGTTTCAGCCGGTTCCGCTTCCAGGGTGGCGCGGTAGTTGTCGGCCACGTTCGGCTTCCAGTTACCGACCATTTCCTCCAGGTCGCTGACCAGCAGCTGAGTCACGGACTTCAGGTAAGTACGACGACGATCGTTGTGACCGCCAGTGGCGCCTTTGCCTTCCAGGTAGTCCGAAGCCGGACGGTTGCCGGCGCCAGGGCCGGTGCCGTTCAGGTCCTGGCCCCAGAGCAGGAATTCGATGGCGTGGTAACCGGTGGCGACGTTGGCCTCGGAACCGCCCAGCTCGTTCAGGCTGGCGAGTTTTTCCGGGGTGATGTCTTTGACATCGACCTTGTCTTCGCCGATCTGCACTTGAGTGTTGGCGATGATGTTGGCAGTGGCACCCGGGTTACCCAAGGCGTGTTCGTAGGACTTGTCGACATAGTCGATCAGGCCTTCGTCCAGCGGCCAGGAGTTCAGTTGACCTTCCCAGTCATCAACGATGGTGTTGCCAAAGCGGAACACTTCGCTCTGCAGGTAAGGCACGCGAGCGGCAACCCAGGCTGCCTTGGCGGCTTTCAGGGTGTCGGCGTTCGGCTTGGCGAGGAAGGCGTCGACGGCGGTTTGCAGGGTCTTCGCGGTGGATTCGGCATCGCTGTAAACGGCGAAAACGATGTCGGCGTAATGGGCGACAACGGCTTTGGCGGCGGCTTCGTCGACTTTACCGGCAGCGGCAGGCGCAGCGGCTGGAGCAGCCGGGGCAGCCGCAGTGCTGGCAGCTGGCGCAGGCGCGGCAGCTTTTTCTTGGTCTTTACCTTCGCCGCAACCGGCGAGGGAAATAGCGATGGCCAACAGACTGGCGGTAGCCAGAGGCATACGAATCATGGCGAACATCCTGCTTCGATAAGGGGGGAGTGGTGCGATGCGCACGCAAAACTGCGACATAATGCAAATCTTTCGCATTATGTGTAAAGGGTTGTACCTGTAAATATTTCTTATTCACTGTAGGAGCGAGCTTGCTCGCGATGGACGTGAACGATGACGCGTTCATTCTGAATGAGCGTGTTGCTCTCAGGTTCATCGTCGGATCGCCGCCCGGAGCAAGCTCGCTCCTACAGGGGGTTACAAAATAGCGGCGTTGCTGCGTTGGGCTTGCTTCAGGTAGGCGCCCAGCTCCCGTGCCGGCAACGGTTTGCTGTAGTGATAGCCCTGACCTTCGTGGCAGCCTTCGGAGATGATGTAGGCCTCTTGCTCGGCGGTTTCCACGCCTTCGGCAATCACCTGCATGCCCAGGCTCTTGCCCAGTTGGATGATGGCCCGAACGATGGTCGCATCGTCGTCGTCATCGAGCAGGTCCTGAACGAAGCTCTTGTCGATCTTGATCTTGTCCAGCGGCAGGCTCTTCAGATAGCTCAAGGATGAATAGCCGGTGCCAAAGTCATCGATGGCGATCAGCGCGCCGCTCCGGCGCAGGCTGAGCAGGTGCTGGGCCGCCGTGCTGATGTCTTCCATCAGACCGGTTTCCGTGACTTCCAGCTCCAGGCTGCGTGGTGGCAGGCGATACATCTGCAGCAGGTTGTTGACCACCCGTGGCAGTTCGGCGTGGTGCAATTGAACCGTGGACAGGTTTACCGCCATGCGCAGGTCGCTGAAGCCCTGGTCATGCCACTCGCGTAGTTGTTTGCAGGCCTGGTCAAGCACCCATTCGCCGATGGCAATGATGGTGCCGTTCTGTTCGGCCAGCGGGATGAACAGGTCTGGCGGTACCATACCGTGCTCGGGGTGTTGCCAGCGAATCAGGGCTTCGACGCCCACCACGCGGTTATCGCGATAGCTGATCTGCGGCTGGTAGACGAGGTAGAACTGATTGCGGACCAGTGCGTCGCGCAGGTCTTTTTCCAGCTCGCGGCGACGGCGCATTTCGGTGTCGACGCTGGCGATATAGAACTGATAGCGGTTGCGCGAACGGGTCTTGGCCAGCGTCATGGTCTGCTCGGCCTTTTGCAGCAACTTCTCGGTGCTGTCACCGTCCTCGGGGAACAGGGTGATGCCGATGGTGGCGCGCAGGCGGATCTCCTGATGATCGAGAGCAAACGCCGCTTCCAGATCATCGAGAATGCTTTGTGCCAGCTCGGCGGCTTCGTAGGGTTGCTCGATATCGGCCTGGACCAGGGCGAACTGGTCGCCACCGAGACGGGCGAGGGCACCCAGGCGACCGCTATGACCGCGCAGGCGATCGGCCAGGGCCAGCAACAACTGGTCGCCGGTCTGGTAGCTGAACTGCTCGTTGATGCCCTTGAAGTCATCGAGGCCGACACACAACACCGCGACCCGGCGCTGCAGTTTGCCGGCGTCGATGAGGATCTTGTCCAGTTGCTGCTGCAATTGCTGCCGGTTCGGCAGTCCGGTCAGGAAATCGTACTGGGACATGCGCAACAGGCTGTTTTCGGCTTCGTGACGCAGATGGGTATTGCGTTCGATGGATTCGAGCAACTGGTTGGCGGTGTTGATCCAGATGCCCAGTTCGTTTTTCTCGTGGCCCTTGAGCAGCGGAATCTTGTGTTCGCTGGGACGATCCGGATTGATTTCCGTGAGGTGCTCGATGATCCGCGACAGCGGCTTGGTCAGCAGCCAGTGATAGACCAGATACAACACCAGCCCCATGGCGAGCGCGCGCAGTACGCCGGAAATGAAGATGATCACCGAGCTGACAATGAACCCCTGGCCGTAAGTGGCGGTATCGAGGGTGATGCTCAGATCGCCGTAATACTCGCTGTAAGGCCCGCGACCGACCAGTTGGGTGGTGAAGGTGCGTTCCTTGCCAAGAATCAGGTCGGTCAGCCAGCGACTGTGGGAGTGCTGCAGCTCGCGGTTTTTTTGCGCGAGCATAGCTTCGTTGGGATGGCCGATGGAGGCCTGGCGCACGGCGGCGTCCTGAAACAGGCCTTCGATGACCTGCATGCCCATTTCCCGGTCCAGGCTATAGACCGCCTGGGTCGAGGGGTCGCGAAACATGTCGAGGATGCGCTGGGCATCGCTGGCGACGGCCTGGCGTGTTTTATAGGCATCGAACACAATCTGGGCGCAGCTCAAGACCACGCCGACGATCAATGCCGACAGGAGCACGACCCGGAGCAACTTCACCGACAAGCTGTTCTTGAGTTCCAGCTTCAAAGGGTTATTCCTTGTTCCGTGCGGGTAGCATCAAGTTGCCATGAGTATTGGCAATCCCGTGATGGCAGTCAAAGGGACTATCACCCTTGGGGGATTTTGCCTTCAGCCTGGCCGATTTGCAGTTGTCTTGACGAGTTAGCCTATTAGCACTGTGTCGGTTGTCTAGTCCTTCAACTTGAGGGGCGGGGTGGAGATATTTTCCTTTTGTTTGATGTTAGTCGTCCGCGGCGTTGGGGCAAGGGGGGCAAGACTTGTTTCATCGTGGGAAATTGTCCTGGGTTGCCCGCTCCGGTGGCCAGATAGCCGACCTGATTTCGCGGATGTATCACTGCGTAGGAGCTGCCGAAGGCTGCGATCTTTTGATCTTGTTGGTCAGGAATAAGGCCAAAAGATCGCAGCCTCGTTGCACTCGACAGCTCCTACCAGCTCCAACGGGGAAATGCGTCCGCATGAAGAACCAGGCCTGCCAGCCGACCAATTTCTTGCAGAGGTCCCCAATCCCTGTAGGAGCTGGCTTGCCAGCGATGGCGGCCTGACAGCCGACCAATCTCCCAAGCCTCTAAGCTGATCGTTCCCACGCTCCCGCGTGGGAATGCTGCCAGAGACGCTCCGCGTTACGTTTTTGCGGGGTAGCGGTGTAGGAAAGCGCCAGAAGTTTCCCACGCAGTTTTCAGGTTGCCCGTCGGAAGCGGACTCAATAGCTTCTGACTGTCGCTGAAAACTCAGCGATCGGGTGTGAGAACCCGGCAAGTCATAGTCATCCAGTGCCAGTATCCGCATAATTGCCGCCAGCTTATCCGCTGTTTGTAAATGCGTTATGGCGGCTGTGTGCGGGCAGACTTTTGTCTGGCCGGGTGGCCTATGACCGGTTTTCTCACCTCGCACATAGCTGCCACCTCTTTGCCGTGTGAGAACGGCAATTGGCGGCACCCACCGCATAAGAATATTTCAGTGGATAAGTTAATCCCCGATCCCCCCAACAACACCACCAAACCCTACACCCCCAACACCATGTTCATGATCGCCCCGGACATGGATACCGAATCCCTGCTGGCCCATGCTTGTGAGTCATTGGCTTCGGCCAACGTCATGGCGAGTGATTTCGCCACCTTCCTGACCGGTCCTCAGCGCAACACGGCGTTGGCCATTGCGCAGATCATCATGCTGGCGGAGCTGGCGGTGAATCGTGCGTTGGATAACGTCGATCCGCAGGGATAGGTATTCAGTCAGGTTGACCGCGTCATCGTTCATCGCGAGCCTGCCGAACGCTGAAAATCCCGGGCAATAAAAAACCCGGCTAAAAAGCCGGGTTTTCTTGACTGGCGTCGAGCTTAAGCGGTGAAGGTTTTGCCTTCGAACTGCTCAGCCACGAATTTCCAGTTGACCAGATTCCAGAACGCTTCGACGTACTTTGGACGCAGGTTGCGGTAGTCGATGTAGTAAGCGTGTTCCCAGACGTCGCAGGTCAGCAACGGGGTGTCGCCGTTGGTCAGCGGGTTGCCGGCGCCGATGGTGCTGGCCAGGGCCAGGGAACCGTCAGCCTTCTTCACCAGCCAGCCCCAACCGGAACCGAAGGTGCCGATGGAAGTCTTGCTGAACTCTTCCTTGAACTTGTCGAACGAACCGAAGGCCGCGTTGATGGCTTCAGCCAGAGCGCCGGTTGGTTGACCGCCGGCGTTTGGCGCCAGGCAGTTCCAGTAGAAAGTGTGGTTCCAGACCTGAGCGGCGTTGTTGAAGATACCGCCCGAGGAAGTCTTGACGATTTCTTCCAGGGTCTTGCCTTCGAACTCGGTGCCTGGCACCAGGTTGTTCAGGTTCACGACGTAGGTGTTGTGGTGCTTGTCGTGGTGGTATTCCAGGGTTTCCTTGGAAATGTGCGGCTGCAGGGCATCGTGTGCGTAAGGCAGCGGCGGCAATTCGAAAGCCATAATGATTCTCCTAATCAGGTCAGTTGCGGTGAGCGCAAGGCCGATCACGGGCGGCCAGACAAGCGCCGGGGAGTTTGTACTCTTTGCGGCGCAGGGAGTCGGATCATAGCACCGGGGGGGCGGCATAACCACGCAACAACTGTGTGGAATAGAGGTTCCGCCAATCAGATGGCCGCGATCAGTTGCAGCGCTACGGCAAACATCATCACCGCTACCAACAGGTCGAGAATTCGCCAGGTGCTGGGTCGGGCGAGCCACGGTGCCAGCCATGCCGCGCCGAGCGCCAGGGTGAAAAACCACAGCAGCGAGGCGCTGGCCGCACCTACGACATAGGCGCCGGGCTCGGTTTGTTGGGCGCCCAGGGAGCCGATCAGCAAAACGGTGTCCAGATAGACGTGCGGGTTGAGCAAGGTCACCGCCAGCGCGCTGAGCATGACCGCCCGCAGCGAGCGTACGGTCTGGCCTTCGCCCTGCTCAAGACTCTGCTTCGAAAAGGCCCGGCGCAGCGCCTGGCTGCCGTACCACAACAGGAACGCTGCGCCGCCCCAGCGGGCTATAGCCAGCAACGTCGGGCTCTGCGCCAGCACTGTCGCCAGGCCAAATACCCCGGCGGCCACCAACAGGGCATCGCATGCCACGCACAGCGCCGCTACCGGCAGGTGATGCTCTCGCCGCAGGCTTTGCGCCAGGACAAACGCATTCTGGGTGCCGATCGCCATGATCAGACCGAAGGCCACGAGTAGCCCGTTCACATAACTTTGCCACATGATTTTTTACTCCGCGTTGGCTGCCAGATCCCGCAGTACTTGCAGGGCACGGTCGGCGTCGGCCTGGCCGACAAACAAATGGTCGTGGTAGTAGCCGGCAATCACGTTGCAGCTGATTCCGGCCTTGCCCAGTGCCGTGGCGAACGCGGCGGTCAGGCCGACCGCTTCGAGGGCCGAATGTACGTTCAAGGTGATCCAGGCAGCGATGTAGTCGAAGCTGAATCCGGCTTTTTCGGCGTGGGAACGTTCGAGAATCACGGTCAGGCCTTCCTGCTCGCGGAAGCTGCCGACAATCTCCAGATCCTTGGGCAACTTGCCGTCACGCAGGGTGCAGAACACGTATTCGCCGGTGTTGAGTTGCGGGCTCATGCTGCGCAGCAGCGTTGCCAATGAAGTTTCGCCAGCCATGTGGGCGTTCCTTGTTCCAAGAGTTCTTGCTAGTCATTGTCCTTGTGAAGGCTGTATAAGAAAAACCAATCTTGCTGATCGCTCATTAGGAAAACTGATGTTCGACTATAAATTGCTTTCTGCCCTGGCCGCCGTGGTCGAACAGGCCGGTTTTGAACGGGCGGCCCAGGTACTGGGCTTGTCGCAATCGGCGATTTCCCAGCGTATCAAGCTGTTGGAGGCGCGGGTTGGTCAGCCGGTGCTGGTGCGGGCCACGCCGCCAACGCCGACGGAAATCGGTCGACGGTTGCTCAACCATGTGCAGCAAGTGCGCTTGCTTGAAAGGGATTTGCAGAGCCTGGTGCCGGCGCTGGATGAGGAGGGCCTGCCGGAACGCCTGCGGATCGCCCTGAATGCCGACAGCCTGGCCACTTGGTGGGCACAGGCCGTGGGGGCGTTTTGCGCGGAACAGCATCTGTTGATGGACCTGGTGGTCGAAGACCAGACCGTTGGCCTCAAGCGCATGCGCGCCGGTGAAGTGGCGGCCTGCGTCTGCGCCAGCGAACGTCCGGTGGCGGGTGCGCGCAGCGTGCTGCTGGGGGCCATGCGTTACCGGGCACTGGCCAGCCCCGCCTTCATTGCCCGGCATTTTCCGCAGGGCGTACGCGCCGATCAGTTGGCCCGCACCCCGGCGCTGGTGTTTGGCCCGGACGATTTCCTGCAGCATCGCTACCTGGCGTCCCTCGGCGTCGAGGGTGGTTTCGAACACCATTTGTGCCCGTCCTCCGAAGGTTTCATTCGTCTGACAGAAGCCGGGCTGGGCTGGGGGCTGGTTCCGGAACTGCAGGCGCGCGAGCAACTGCAAAGGGGCGTATTGCAGGAGCTGCTGCCAGATAAACCGATCGATGTGCCGCTGTACTGGCATCATTGGCGTAATGGCGGTCAGTTGCTGGGGCTGCTCACCGATCAATTGGTACGCGCATCGAAGCAATGGCTGGTGCCCTTGGACTGACGCGCAGCGTCAAGACCTCACGCAATACGCAAAACGAAATATTCGGAGCAATTCATGAAGATTCTGGTTACCGGCGCAAGCGGCTTCATCGGCGGGCGCTTTGCGCGTTTTGCCCTGGAGCAGGGCCTGGACGTGCGGGTCAACGGTCGCCGGGCCGAGAGCGTGGAGCATCTGGTACGCCGGGGAGCCGAGTTCATCCCGGGTGACTTGAGCGACCCGGAACTGGCGCGCGAGCTGTGCTCGGACGTCGAGGCCGTGGTGCATTGCGCCGGAGCCGTCGGTTTGTGGGGGCGTTATCAGGATTTCCATCAGGGCAACGTCCAGGTTACTGAGAACGTGGTCGAGGCCTGCCTGAAGCAACGGGTTCGGCGGCTGGTGCATTTGTCGTCGCCGTCGATCTACTTCGATGGTCGCGATCACTTGGGCCTGACCGAAGAACAGGTGCCCAAGCGCTTCAAACACCCTTACGCCGCCACCAAGTACCTGGCCGAACAAAAAGTCTTCGGCGCCCAGGAGTTCGGCCTCGAAACCCTGGCCCTGCGCCCGCGCTTCGTCACCGGGGCCGGCGACATGAGCATCTTCCCGCGCCTGTTGAACATGCAGCGCAAGGGGCGCCTGGCGATCATCGGCAACGGTCTGAACAAAGTTGATTTCACCAGCGTGCAAAACCTTAACGAGGCGCTGCTCAGCAGTTTGCTGGCCAGCGGTTCCGCGTTGGGCAAGGCTTACAACATCAGCAACGGCACGCCGATTCCGTTGTGGGACGTGGTCAATTACGTCATGCGCAACATGGAGGTTCCACAGGTAACCCGCCACCGTTCCTACGGCCTGGCCTACAGCGTGGCAGCGCTCAACGAGGGTGTGTGCAAGTTGTGGCCGGGGCGTCCCGAACCGACGCTGTCGCGCCTGGGCATGCAGGTCATGAATAAAAATTTCACCCTGGACATCAGTCGCGCCCGGCATTATCTGGATTACGATCCCAAGGTCAGCCTCTGGACGGCCCTCGATGAGTTCTGTGGCTGGTGGAAGGCCCAGGATATTCGTTGACGCTCGAACAACGCCCCCTGACTGAACCGGATACGGGGCTTGGGGGTCAATGGTTGAGGCTGTGGGGTTTATACTGCGCGGCATAAAGCCATCATTTGTTTCACTAAGGTTGATTCAATGTCCATGCGTAACGATGCCAACGACGACTTCGACGATGTACCGAGCCTGCGTGCAGACGTTCTCGACGACGATTTTCCGCCGACTGCCCGCACGGTCGTGCATTCGCGCACGGCGCCGGCGGTGAAGGTCAAGGCGGCGAGTACCGGCCCCCTGTGGGCGTTGGTCGGGGCGTTGATCATTGCGTTCGCGGGCCTGGCCTGGTGGAGTTTTCAGCAGATTTCCCTGATGGAACAGCAATTGGTGGCGACCCAGGAAAGTTTCGCGCGGATCAGTGAGGAAGCGGCTGGGCGCCTGCAGGACATTTCCGGAAAGGTCGTTGCCAGCCAGACCAGTGTCATCACCGACAGCGAGGCCTTGAAGCTGCAAATCCGCCAGATGGAAAGCAAACTCAAGGACCAGGGCGCCCAGCAGCAAGGTGTTGCCGGCCAGGCCTCGGACCTGGACAAGCGACTGGCACAAATGGCCGCGCAATCCACCGAACTGGACAAGCGCCTGGCGCAGTTGACTGCCCAGGACACCGAGCATCAGACGGTCAATACGCAGTTACAGGCCCAGGTCAAAGCCTTGAGCGCTGAATTGGCCGCCTTGAAAAGTGCCCCGTCCGACTCGGAAAAACTCGACGCACAGCTCAAAAGCCTGGGCGCCGACATCACCGCGCTGAAGAAGCAAGGCAATCCGAGCGCAGCCATCGAACGACTCGAGCAAGACATGATCGTGCTCAAGAGCCAGCAGGACAATCGTCCGGCCGCCACACAGGGCTCGACCAATACCGCCGAGTTCGATGCCTTCCGCAGCCAGGTCACCCGCAACATCAATACCCTTCAGGCGCAGATCCAGAACCTGCAGCAGCAACTGCGCGCCCGGCAGTAATCCGAGCATTTGTGGCGAGGGGGCTTGCCCCCGTTGGGTGGTGAAGCCGCCCCAAATTCATTCGCTGCAGTTTGCCAGATAAACCGCAGCGCCTGATTGACGACTGCTTCGCAGCCGAACGGGGGCAAGCCCCCTCGCCACAGGCTAATCAGCGCTGGTCGATCCCTTAACTGACTTGCCCGCGATGAAGGCGACTCGGCCTGCCTACCGAACCTTGTCCTCACGCCCGCGCAACAGCATGTTCGGCATGGCAATCGCCGCCGCCAGCCCCAGCAATGAAACAGCCGCGCTGACCGTCAGCAAGTGCCGGAACGTCAGCAACAGCTCAGCGCGCAAGGCATTCTGCGCGTCACCCGGTGCGGCGTTCAAACCGTCCAGCAACACATTCCCCGAACTGCCTTCGGCAATCAGCGACGAGCCGGCCAGATGCGCAAGACTTGAATCCTGCAACAGCGCCAGCAGCAGCGCCGACATCAACGCCACACCCACGGCGCCCCCCAGCGAACGGAACAGATTGGTGGTGCTGGTCGCCACGCCGATATCCCGTTGCTCGACCGAGTTCTGCGTGCCGACCAGGGAGGTCGGGAACTGCATGCCGGAGGAAATCCCGCAGAGCAACATGAACAGGCTGCTCACGACGAACGCCTGCGGTGGGCTGAACGCCATGCCAAGAATCGAGATGGGCATCAGCGCAGCACCGATAAGGATCATCGGTTTGTAGCGCCCGGTCACGGAAGTACGGCGGCCGGCGAAATACGCGCCAATCGGCAAACCCATGGCCAGTGGCAACAGGTGCAGGGCAGCGCTGTCGGCGCCGGCACCGGTGACGCTCTGGAAGCGCAATGGCATCAGCACAATCAGCGAGATGGCCTGGAAACTGGTAAAGAAAATCGTGCACCAGCACAGGATCGCGTTGCGGTTGGCGAACAGATGCATGGGCAGCAACGGCTCCCGTGCGCGCCGCTCGTGGACGACGAACAGCCCCAGCACCAGCACTGCACTGGCCAGCAGCGCCAGCACTTCGGCACTGCGCCACGAATGGCCCTGACCGACCTGCGTGATGCCCAGTAACAACGCCGTCAGCCCGATGATCATCAGCACGGTGCCCAGGTAATCGATGATCGGTTTGCGTTGCGGAATCGGCAGGCCCACCAGCGTGCGATAGGCCACCAGCCAGGCGCCCAGGCCCAGCGGCAGGTTGATCAAAAACACCCAGCGCCAGGACAGGTATTCGGTCATGTAACCGCCGAGCACTGGGCCGGCCACGCTCGCCACGGCATACATGCTGCTGAAATAGCCCTGATATCGTCCGCGTTCCCGGGGCGGCACGATGTCACCGATGATCGCCTGGCTCACCGAGATCATCCCGCCGGCCCCGATACCCTGGAAGATCCGCGCCAGTACCAGTTGCTCCATGCTCTGGGCCATGCCGCAGAACACCGACGCCAGGGTGAACAGGCCCATGCCGAACAGCATCAGCTTGCGCCGCCCGTACAGGTCGCCCAGTTTGCCGTAGATCGGCACTGCCACGGTCATGGCCACCATGTAGCCGGAAATCACCCAGGCCAGCAGGCTGACGTCCTTGAATTGCGCGGAAATGGCCGGCATCGAAACGGCGACGATGGTCTGGTCCAGCGCTCCGAGAAAGATCGCCAGCATCAGCGCGATCAGCACGCTGCGGATGGCGGGTTTGAGCGTTTCAGGCTGGTGGAGATTGGTCACGGGAAAACCTGCGGGCAGTGATTGACCCGCAAGTGGCAAGGCGAGCGGGAATGCTCGCCAGTGTAAGTCGATAGCAGGCTATTCGATAGCCTCATAAGGAAGGCCGACGTAGTTTTCCGCAATGGTCTTCCGACCCGCCTCGGAGTCGATGAAATACTCCAGTTCCGACTCGGCAATGCGCTGGCTGAAGGCATCGTGATCATCAAAGCGGTGCAGCATCGAGGTCATCCACCAGGAAAAGCGCTCGGCTTTCCATACCCGACGCAGGCATATCTCCGAATATTTCTCCAGCAAATCGGCGCGATCTTCGCGGTAAACCTTGAGCAGGATGTTGAACAGCGTACTCACATCACTGGCCGCCAGGTTCAGGCCCTTGGCGCCGGTGGGCGGGACGATGTGCGCGGCATCGCCGACCAGGAACATCCGCCCGTACTGCATCGGCTCGACCACGAAGCTGCGCAGTGGCGCGATGCTTTTTTCGATGGACGGGCCGGTGACCAGTTTGTCTGCCAGTTCTTGCGGCAATCGCGACTTGAGTTCGTCCCAGAAGTGTTGATCCGACCAGTTATCGACATGATCGCTGGTGGGCACTTGCAGGTAATAACGGGTGCGTGTCGGCGAGCGCATGCTGCACAGGGCAAAGCCGCGTTCATGGCGGGCGTAGACCAGTTCTTCGTGGACCGGCGGGGTATCGGCCAGGATCCCGAGCCAGCCGAAGGGATAGATCCGTTCGAAGACTTTCAGGCTGTCGGCGGGAATCGATTGCCGCGCCACCCCATGGAAACCGTCGCAACCGGCGATGTAGTCGCAATCGAGTCGCCAGGTCTCACCATCCTTCTCAAAAGTGACAAACGCTTCATCGGTTTTCATGCCGTGGGGAACGACGTTGGCGGCTTGATAAATCGTCTGTGCGCCGGCCTCCCGACGAGCGGCCATCAGGTCGCGGGTGACTTCGGTCTGGCCGTAGATCATCACGGTTTTGCCACCCGTCAGGGCGTGCAGATCGATATGGACCCGGCGCCCGTCGAGGGCCAGCTCGAAGCCGCCATGCACCAGTCCCTCGGCGTCCATGCGCTGACTCACGCCGGCCTGGCGCAGCAGCTCTACCATGCCTTGTTCAAGCACGCCGGCGCGGATTCGGCCGAGCACATAGTCCGGGGCCTGGCGTTCCAGAATGACGGTGTCGATACCGGCGTTGTGCAGCAATTGGCCGAGCAACAGGCCTGAAGGGCCGGCACCAATGATGGCGACTTGGGTTTTCAGCGTTTTCATTGTTGTTATGACTCGCAAGCTTCACGCGACCAGGGCCGGTGAATGATTTTTATGGATCGAGTGCTTGCATTTTTCCCTTGCGAGTCTGTCAATTGAAGGTGAAAACTGAGCCGATACCTGTACATTCTGCCAATCGGTGCGATTATCGCCCGCCATCTACTCCGAGGCCTGGATTGAAGTGATGAACAAGCCTGACCTGCCTTCGATTCCGGTGTTCAAGCTCTACGGTGAAAGCCTGGATTGGCCGACCCCGGACTTGCTGCACTGTGAAACCATTTCCAAACGCAGTCGCGAACATCATTGGGAAATCAAACCCCACCGCCACGCTGATTTGTGCCAGTTACTCTTCGTATTCAAAGGTCAGGCAGAGCTTGAAATCGAAGGCAATCGTACGCAACTGGTGGAACCGGCGATCCAGATCCTGCCACCGCTGTCGGTGCACGGCTTTCGCTTTTCCGAGGATGTGGAAGGCTTTGTCGTGACCCTGGCCGCGCCACTGATCGCCCATCTGCAGATGCAGTTGGGACACTCGATCAATGCCCTGGCCCAGGCTGAAAGTTACCCGGCAGGCAAGGACGCCGAGTACCTCAACAGCCTGTTCAGTGCCTTGCAGAGCGAATACACCAGCCATCAACCGGCGCGGGAAATGCTCATGCATTCGCTGGTCAGTGTGATCATGGTGTGGGTCAGCCGTCAGGTGATCCAGCGTCGCACTGCCATGGCGCGACCGCAGCGGGCCCGGGAATACCTCAATGGTTTTATTCAGCTGGTGGAAGAGACCTATCGCCAGCACGTCAAAGTCGAGGACCTGGCGCACCGGCTGGGGATTTCCGTGTCGCACCTCAACGGCACCTGTCGTGAGTTGGCGGGGCAACCGGCGTTGCAGATCATGCACGAACGGCAATTGCTGGAGGCCAAGCGTTTGCTGACCTACACCAGCATGACTATTTATGAAATGTCCGACGTGTTGGGGTTTTCCGATCCGACCAACTTCACGCGCCTGTTCCGGCGTCGTGTGGGGATTTCGCCCAAGGCCTTCCGCGACCGCTTGAAGGCCGATCAGGACAACGAAGCCTGACCCCTTCGTTACCGGAGGGCGTTGAGGGTGGCGTTATGGGGAACGCAGCGCTCGAAGTTGCAGCTCGCGTATTCGCGGGGCAGGTTGCGCAGTTGCTCTACGCGCCAGGCGGCAGCGCCATACAGCCCGAGCGTGACCGCGCAGGTGATGAAAATCGCGAGGTATCTTCTTGTTTTGATGTTCATGGCGTTGACCTCTGAACGAATACCTTTCGGTATTGCTTTGAGCATAGGTCAGCGCTGGGGAGTTATCAGCAATAGCGCGGTATTCAGAACACTGATCACCTTTGTAGGAGCTGGCTTGCCAGCGAAGAGGGCGTGTCAGTCACCGCTGATGTTGTTTGATACGCCGCTATCGCTGGCAAGCCAGCTCCTACAGGGTCGGTGTTTACAGGCCCACATCCCACGCCGGTTCCTCCGGAAACCTCACCACCAGAAAATCCAGCAAGCTGCGCAACGCCGCCGGCATGTGCTTGCGCGAGGCATACACCGCATACACGTTCATTTGCCGGGGTTCGGCTGCCGGCAGCAGGCGAATCAATTCGCCGCTGTGAATGTGCACGCCGGCCTGATACGTGGGCAGCATCGCCACCCCGGCACCGGCGAGCGTTGCGCGCAGCAGCGTGCTGGCCTCGTTGGCGCTGATGTTGCCCTGCACTGGTACTGAAACCTGCTCGCCGTTCTGCTCGAAATGCCAGAGGCTTTTGCCGAAGTAGGAATGGGTCAGGCAATTGTGCCGGCTCAGGTCCTCGATCCGTTGCGGCGCCGGGTGCTCGCGCAAGTAAGCGGGGGAAGCGCAGATCACCGAGCGGCAAACCGTCAGGCGGCGGGCAATCAGGTTCGGATCCAGGTCGTTGCTGGTGCGGATCGCCAGGTCGATGCGCTCATCCACCAGGTTCACAGTGCGGTCGAGCATCTGCATGTCGATGCTGACGCCGGGGTAGCGTTTGACGTACGCGGCCATGGCATCGGCCAGTTGCGCCTGGCCGAAGGAGGTGCTGACACTGATCCGCAGCAGGCCGCGCGGTGCGTCGTCCGGTTCGCTGACGGCGGCTTGCATGTCGCTGGACAAATCGAGCATCTGCCGACAGCGGGGCAGGATCTCGGTGCCGGCGGCGGTCAGGCTCAACTTGCGTGTGGTGCGATGCATCAGGCGAGCGCCGACCCAGTCTTCCAGTTCTGCCAGATACCGCGACACCACTGGTCGTGACAGCTCCAGATGATCGGCGGCGGCCGACTGGCTGCCGAGGTCGACCACCGTGACGAACACACGCATTGCTTGAAGACGATCCATGATTTGCCCGCTTTCAGAAACAAACTATGTTCAAGCATCGCATTTTTTGTACTGAGTCAGACAACTAAGCTCTGTTCCTCTGTAGGCGCGAGCTCGCTCGCGATGGTCGTTAACGATAACGCGGGTTACCGGTTAAGCGCGGCGTCTTCGATTCCATCGTCGGAACGCCGCCCGGAGCAAGCTCGCTCCTACAAAAGACATCGCCATGCAAGGCATTCGGACAACGGAGCAACAGATGATCGGTTTCACCACTTTAAAGCGCATTTTGCTGGCAAGCGCGGCCTTTGGTTTCGCCGCCCATGCAGCCGCCTCGACCTTGACGCTGGATGTCTACAACCCCGGCGAAAAAGCCATCTTCCCGGTGACCTCGGTGCTGGTCAGCGGCGAGAAGGAAGCGATCCTGGTGGATGCGCAATTCGGCAAATCCCAGGCCGAGAAGGTGGTGGAAAAGATCCGCGCCAGCGGCAAGCAGCTGACTACCATCTACATCAGCCACGGTGACCCGGACTACTACTTCGGCCTCGAAACCCTGACGGCCGCGTTCCCCAAGGCCAAGGTACTCGCCTCGCAGCCGACCGTTGACCATATCAAGCAAACCGTCGACGGCAAACTGGCGTTCTGGGGCCCGAAAATGGGGGCTGATGTGCCGGGCAAAACCATCGTGCCGGACGTGCTCAAGGGCGATAGCCTGAACCTCGAAGGGAAGAAATTGCAGGTGGTTGGTCTTGAGGGCCCGCAGCCGGATCGCAGCTTTGTATGGATTCCGTCGATCAAGGCCGTGGTCGGCGGTGTCGTGGTGGCGCAGAACATCCACGTGTGGATGGCTGACACGCAAACGCCACAGTCCCATGCCGATTGGTTGGCTACGCTGCACTCCATTGAAACCCTGAAGCCGCAGACCGTGGTACCGGGGCATTACCTGGGCGAGAGCGATCGCTCACTGACGGCAGTGCAGTTCACCTCCGCTTACATCAAGGCTTTCGACGAGGAAACCGCAAAGGCCAAGGATTCTGCCGCGCTGATCGCGGCGATGAAAAAGCGCTTCCCGACCCTGGGTGATGAAAGCTCCCTGGAGCTGAGCGCCAAGGTCGCCAAGGGCGAGATGAAGTGGGGTGAATGAATTTAAGGGCTAATGGGAATTCCTGTGGCGAGGGAGCTTGCTCCCGCTGGAGCGCGAAGCGCTCCCCTGCATTCCATCAGTCACACCCTAAGCACAGATTTTACGACTGCTTCGCAGCCGAGCGGGAGCAAGCTCCCTCGCCACAAAGGTCAGCGCAATTTGATACCGATACTTTCAAGCCAACTGGAGAACGTCATGAGCAAAATCGCAATCATCGGTGCCACCGGGCGTGCCGGTAGCCAACTGCTGGAAGAAGCCCTGCGTCGCGGTCACAGCGTTACCGCCATTGCTCGCGACACGGCGAAAATCGACCCGCGTGAAGGTGTGGTCAGCAAGGCCGTCGATGCCCTTGATGCCGCTGCGTTGCAAGCTGCAATAGCGGGCCATGACGTGGTTATCAGCGCGGCGCATTTCGCCGCGCTGCCTGCCAGCGCAGTCGTTGGCCCGGTGAAAAAAGCTGGGGTTAAACGTCTGCTGGTGGTGGGTGGGGCGGGTTCGCTGCTATTGCCCGATGGCACTCGAGTGATCGATAGCGAAGGTTTCCCTGAGGCTTACAAGGCAGAGGCCAGTGCCGGTGCCGAATTCCTCGCAAACTTGCGTGAAGAGCGGGACCTGGACTGGACCTTCCTGTCGCCATCGGCCGAATTTGTCGAGGGCGAGCGCACCGGGAAATTTCGTCTCGGTCAGGATGATTTGTTGGTGAGCAGCGAAGGGCGCAGCTGGATCACCTTTGCCGACTACGCGATTGCAATGCTCGACGAAGTGGAAACGCCGAAACATTCGCGGCAGCGGTTTACCGTCGGGTACTAACACCGCAATCCATGTAGGAGCTGCCGCAGGCTGCGATCTTTTGATTTTGATTTTGACTTTCAAGATCAAAAGATCGCAGCCTTCGGCAGCTCCTACAGATACCGTGTTTCAGCGCGACTGCGCCTGCTCCACCAACCAGCCCATCAATTCACGCAACTTCGGCGAAGGTCCGGGTTTTTCGGGGAACACCAGGTAATACGCCAGCCCCGTTGTGACCTTCAAATCGAATGGCATGACCAGCCGCCCGGCATTCAAGTCATCGCCGATCAGCGACCAATCGCCAATCGCCACCCCCGTTCCCTGGGACGCCATCGACATCGCCAGGTCCAGTGTTTCGAAATGCTGGCCCTTGCCGATATTGGTCAAATGCACATCCGCCGCTTTCAACCAGGCCTTCCAGTCCCGTTCATCGCGGGTCGGGTGGAGCAATAGGTGTTGTTGCAGATCGGCCGGTGCTTGCAGGGGAATGGGGCCTTCGAGCATCGGCCTGGAACACACGGGCGTGAGTTGCTCATCGAAGAGTTTTTGCGACATCAATGAATTGTCCGGCGGTGTGCCGTACATCACCGCCGCATCGAACTGCTCGCGATGAAAGTCCACGCCGTGCTTGACCGTGGTGGTCAGTTCCACCGGCACGTCCGGGCGCTCCCTTTGCCATTGCAACAGACGCGGCAGCAACCAGCGCATGACGCAGGTCGGGGCCTTGAGTTGCAGGGTTTCGCGCTTTTCGCCGATCTGCTCAACCGCCTCGTCGATCAGGCCGAAAATCTGCTGCACCCGTGGCAGCCATTCCCGCCCTTCGGCCGTCAGGTCCAGGCCTCGGGCCAGGCGGATGAACAGCTCATAACCCAGATGATCTTCCAGTCCGGCGATCTGCCGACTCACCGCGCCCTGGGTGATGTGCAACTGTTCGGCGGCCCGGGTGAAATTGCAGCACTGCGCGGTAATCAGGAAGGTGTGCAGCGCCGGCAGGGGAGGCAGTCGTTTCATTGGGATCCAAGGTATGACGTGAGGACATGGCTAGTATGACTTTTTATCCATTGTTGCGGCTACCTGTCGCCCGTTCCAATGAGGCCATTCCCGGGCCTGCGAATCCATCATAAACACAGCGCAGGCCCGGCGTCTCAAATCGAACAAAAAGGGCAATTCACATGGCGACGTGCGGCGAAGTATTGGTCAAGTTACTCGAAAACTACGGGGTCGAGCAGGTGTTCGGCATTCCGGGGGTGCATACCGTGGAGCTGTATCGCGGGCTGGCCCGTTCGAGCATCAACCACGTCACGCCGCGCCATGAACAGGGCGCCGGCTTCATGGCCGACGGCTACGCCCGCACCAGCGGCAAACCGGGTGTGTGCTTTATCATCACCGGCCCTGGCATGACCAATATCACCACCGCCATGGGCCAGGCCTACGCCGATTCGATTCCGATGCTGGTGATCTCCAGCGTGCAATCGCGCAGCCAGTTGGGCGGTGGTCGCGGCAAGCTGCATGAGTTGCCGAACCAGGGCGCACTGTGTGCCGGTGTCGCGGCGTTTTCCCACACCCTGATGTCGGCGTCCGAACTGCCGGGCGTGCTGGCTCGCGCCTTTGCACTGTTCCAGGCTGGCCGTCCGCGTCCGGTGCACATTGAAATTCCGCTGGATGTCCTGGTTGAAGAAGCCGACGACTTGCTCGCCAGCCTGCCAGTCAACATCGACCGCGCCGGTGCTTCGCCGAGCGCCGTGTCGCGCATGACCGAATTGCTGGCCGACGCCAAGCGTCCGCTGATTCTCGCCGGTGGCGGGGCTATCGACGCGGCGTCCGAGCTGACTGAACTGGCCGAACTGCTGGACGCGCCGGTCGCCCTGACCATTAACGCCAAGGGTATGCTCGCCTCCGGCCACCCGTTGCTGATCGGTTCGACCCAGAGCCTGGTTGCTACCCGTGCGCTGGTCGCCGAGGCCGATGTGGTCCTGGCCATTGGCACCGAGCTGGCCGAGACCGACTACGACGTGACCTTCGCCGGTGGCTTCGAGATTCCTGGTCAACTGCTGCGCGTGGACATCGACCCGGACCAGACCGTGCGCAACTATCCGCCGCATGTCGCGCTGGTGGCCGACTCGCGCAACGCCGCCCAGGCGTTGCTCAGCGCGCTGTCGCACAAATCCCTGGCTGAGCGCTGCAACGATTGGGGCCAGGTGCGCGCCGCTCGTCTGCGTGAAGAGCTGGCCGCGACCTGGGACGCACCGACCCTGGCCCAGACCCGTTTCCTCGAAACCGTGCTGCATGAATTGCCGAACGCGGTATTTGTCGGCGACTCGACGCAACCGGTGTACACCGGCAACCTGACGTTCAACCCGGAGCGCCCGCGCCGCTGGTTCAACTCGTCCACCGGTTACGGCACCCTCGGTTACGCCTTGCCGGCAGCGATTGGCGCCTGGTTGGGTGGCAGCGTCGAAGGTGGCGCGCGTCCTCCGGTGGTGTGCCTGATCGGCGACGGTGGCCTGCAATTCACCCTGCCGGAACTGGCCAGCGCCGTTGAAGCGCGCACCCCGGTGATCGTGCTGCTGTGGAATAACCAGGGCTACGAAGAGATCAAGAAATACATGGTCAACCGTGACATCGAACCGGTCGGCGTGGACATTTACACCCCGGACTTCATCGGTGTGGCCAAGGCATTGGGTTGTGCGGCGCAAGCGATCAGCAGTGTCGAGCAACTGCGTGGCGCATTGCGTATGGCCACTGATCGTCAGGGCCCGACCCTGATTGAAATCGACCAAGCCGAGTGGATGCAGGCGGTGTCGAAATGAGTTTCCCGACTACCCAGAACGGCCTGTACATCAACGGCCAATGGTCGGCCGGCAACGAACACCTGCGCGTGATCAACCCGGCGACCGAAGCCCTGTTGACCACCGTCAATGGCGGCGACGAACGCGCGGTTGATCAAGCCGTGAGCGCGGCGACCCAGGCGTTCGCCGACTGGTCAAAAACCACGGGCGCCGAACGCGGTGCGATCCTGCGCAAAATCGCCGCCGCCGTGCAGGCCAGCCGTGAAAAGCTGATGCACTTGCAGTCGAGCAACAACGGCAAGCCACAGTTCGAAGCGGCTATCGACGTTGATGACGTGATCGCCACGTTCGAGTATTACGCCGGTTTGGCCGAAGGGCTGGACGCGAAACAGGACAGCGCCATTGAGCTGCCGACCGACGATTTCAGCGCGCGTTTGCGCCGCGAGCCGTGCGGTGTAGTCGGCCTGATCGTGCCGTGGAACTTCCCGATGGTCACCACTGCGTGGAAACTCGCCCCGGCCCTGGCCGCCGGTTGCTGCGTGGTGCTCAAGCCTTCGGAAGTGACGCCGCTGCCGGAGCTGGAACTGGCGGCAATCATCGCCCAGGCCGGTGTGCCGGCGGGTGTGTTCAACCTGGTGTGCGGCACCGGCCTGGCCGTTGGCGCTCCGCTGTCGGCGGACCCACGCATCGCCAAGGTGTCGTTCACCGGCAGCAACGCAGTCGGCGTGCAGGTCATGCAACGGGCGGCGGAAACCGTCAAGGGCGTGAGCCTGGAACTGGGCGGCAAATCTTCGCTGCTGGTGCTGGCCGATGCCGATCTCGACCTGGCGGTGGAAGTGGCCTGTGGCGGTGGTTTCTTCAATGCCGGGCAGATGTGTTCCGCCACCAGCCGCGTGCTGGTCGCTGACGAACTGGCTGATGAATTCCTGACCCGCGTGAAGGCCCGTGCCGAAGCGATTCGCGTGGCCGACCCGTTCGATCCGAACGTGGAAATGGGCGCGCTGGTCAATCAGGCGCAATACCAGCGCGTGCTCGGTCACATCGATCGAGGTTTGAGTGCCGGCGCCAAGCTGGTTTGCGGTGGCAATCGTCCCGCCGACCTGCCGCGCGGATATTTTTTGCAGCCGACGGTGTTCACCGAAGTGCCCCTCGACAGTGCGCTGTGGTGTGAAGAGATTTTCGGCCCGGTGATCTGCGTGCGCAGTTTCGCCTCGGAGGCTGAAGCGATTGCTCTGGCCAACGACAGCCAGTTTGGCCTGGTGGCCAGCGTGGTGACACGCGATGCACAGACCGCTGATCGCGTCGCCAACGCTTTGCAGGCGGGCCTTGTGTGGATCAACGCGCCGCAGGTGATCTTCCCGCAGACCGCCTGGGGCGGCTACAAGCAGAGCAGTATCGGTCGCGAATTGGGGCCGTGGGGCTTGCAGGCTTTCCAGGAAATCAAACACGTGATTCGGGCTGTCTGAAGGCACGAAAAAGGTGAGCGCATGCCTCCAGTTGAGGCATGCGCTGGCGTCATGGCTTCAATGAGTTTTTATCGATAGTCAGGTGTTTTACACGACCTCAGGATGAACTCGCCGGTTCAGCCAAACCCCCGAAAATACGAGGGATAACGCTGGTCCGGTCGCGCGGATGCAACAGTTTCGACCTGCCTTATACCTACAAAAACAAAGGGAGTCCGTAATGGGCGAGCATGATCTGAACAGACGTCAATTCATCAAGACCGTGGGCGTAGCCTCGGTTGCAGCGGCAGCCATGAGCATGCCGTTCATCAAGGCCAATGCCAGCGACACACGTTTTGCCGGCAAGACCCTGCGTTTGCTGACCTGGTCCGATGACACCGGCCTGGCTGCGCTGCGCAACATCGCTGCGACCTTCGAAGACAAGTACGGCTGCAAGGTCATCGCTGACCGCACCGGCAGTACCTCGGAAATGGTCGCCAAGCTCAAGGCCGGTGGTGATCGTCCGCAATACGACGTCATCACCCTGGCAGGCGTCGGCGCCGAAGGTCTGGCCGCCGCCAACCTGCTGGAAAAACCCGACCTCAACCGCATTCCCAACCTCGTCGATGTACCGGAGAAGTACCGCACCGGCGCCAATGGTCACGGTATCGGTTACTTGCTGTGGTGCAACAGCCTGGTCTACAGCACCCGCACCCAGAAACAAGCGCCGGACAGCTACGCTTCCCTGTGGGACGCCGACCTGGCACCGAACATCTTCCTGCCGCCGCCGAACTGGACCGAGGCCATGGACCTGATCATCATCGCCGCCAAACTGGCCGGTGGTGACGAACACAACATTGAACCGGGCTTCAAGAAACTCGCCGAGCTGAAGGATCGTGTGGTGACCCTGGGCGAAAACCCGAACCAGATCGCCGAACTGTTCCGTACCGGTTCCCTGGACATGGGCGGTCTGTACGCCCCCGCGTTCTTCCCGAAACAGATCCGCGATCCGAACTACGGACTGGGCGCCACATTTGGCATGAAGGAAGGTTTTTACACCGACCTGATGCTGTCGGTGATGCCGAAGAATCGTCCTGGCGATACCGACATGGCCTACGCCTTCATCAACCACTCTCTGGACCCGCTGGTGCAGGGCAAGATGGCTGAAGACATCTACAACGGCCCGGTCAACGCCAAGGCGATCATCTCCGCCGAAGCACGCAAGAGCCCGTACATCCTCACGCCGGAGCAGATTGCCGAGAAGGCGATCATGCACGACAACGCCTTCCTGGCGACTGTGCATGACCAGTGGATTCGTCGTTACACGGAAATCTTTTCTTCCTGATCTGAATGGCGCGGAGGTTCTTCGAACCTCATCGCGGCACGGGTGTGACGGCTGACCGGATCCCCCCTGTAGGAGCTGCCGAAGGCTGCGATCTTTTGATCTTGATGTTGATCCTCATCTGCTCCAGAAAAGATCAAGATCAAAAGATCGCAGCCTTCGGCAGCTCCTACGGGATCGAGTTAATACCCACACTCTTGCGCCAATGATCTTCCATTGACGAGACCCATTGCTATGGAACACCAACCTCTGATCCATCCGGTGAGTGCCGCCCCCGTGCGCGCTGTTCGGGGTGTTTCGCCAACGACGCGCGCCTGGTTTTTTCTCTCGCCGTCGATGCTGTTTCTTGGCGTACTGATTGCCGCAAGCCTCTTGGTACTGCGCATGAGCGTGGGCACCAAAGGCGCGGAATGGTCCGGGTTCAGCCTGGCCAGTTACGCTCAGTTGCTGGAACCCTATTACCTCAAATCGCTGATGCTGACCCTGCGCCTGGCGCTGATCAGCGCGGTGATCGCCGTGATCCTGGCGATCCCGGTGGCCTACACCATGTCGCGCCTGAGCTCGCCGTTCGTGCGCCGGATCTTCCTGGCGGCAGTGTTGCTGCCCTTGCTGGTCAACCTGCTGCTGCAAAGCTACGGCTGGCTGGTGATCCTCGGTCCCGGTGGCATGCTCAACCAGACCCTGATGGGCCTGGGCCTGATCAAGCGCCCGATCATGCTGTTGTACAACCAGAACGGCGTGTTGATGGGCCTGGTGCAAACCGCCTTCCCGCTGGCCGTGTTGCCGATTGCCAGCGCCATGCGCGGCGTTGCCCGCAGCTACGAAGAAGCCGCCGCGACCCTCGGCGCCAGTCGCTTCCAGGTGTTCCGCCAGGTGGTATTGCCGATGAGTCTGCCGGGGATCATTACCGGTGCGACCCTGGTGTTCGCCTACAACGCCAGCAGTTTCGTGGTGCCGTTGCTGCTCGGTGGCCGGCGTGTGCCGATGCTGGCAGTGATGGTGCATGACCAGATCGCCCCGCTGATGAACTGGCCCGCCGCATCCGCTGCCGGTGTGGTGCTGATCGTCACTACCCTCGCGATCATGACCCTGTCCGAATACATCACTGGCCGTCGTCGCCGCATGCTGGAGGCTTCGCAATGAGTACCCTGACCCAGAAGCGCCGGTCGCTGTTGCCGGGCGATACCGGCAAGTTTGCCGGCATCCTCTCGGGCTTCATCCTGCTGCTGGCGGTGTTGCCGATCCTGACCATGATCGTGATGTCGTTCAGCGGCGCGTCGAACCTCGACTTCCCGCCGAGCAGCTACAGCCTGCAATGGTACAAGGCCGCCTGGCACACTTTCGTCTCGCCGGACTCAAGCGACGTGCTGAGCCTGGGCAAAGCCATGAGCACCAGCCTGCTGGTGGCGTGCCTGACCATGATTTTCGCCACGATCATTGCGGTGCCGGCGGCCTACGCGCTGACCCGTTGCGAGTTCCGCGGCAAGGCCGTGGCGCTGCAACTGATGTCGTTGCCACTGGTGTTCCCGATGGTGGTATTGGGGCTGGCGTTGCTGCTGGTGTTCGACAGCCTGCCGTTCCAGATGACCACTTCGCGCCTGGTGATTGCCCACGTGATCCTCGCGTTGCCGTTCGTGGTGAAGAACTGCACGGCGGCGATGCTCTCCATCGGCAGTGAAGTTGAAGAGGCTGCGCAAATGCTCGGTGCTTCACCGCTGCGGGCGATTGTCGATGTGGTGGTGCCGTTGATGAAGTCGGGGATCCTGGCGGGCATGCTGCTGGCGTTCATCGTTTCGTTCAACGAGTTCACCGTGACCTACTTCCTCTACACCATCGATGTGATGACCGTGCCGATCTGGATGTACAGCCGCACCGTGTCTTCGCTCGACCCAACCGTATTTTCGTTTGCCGTGCTGATCGTGTTGATCGACTTCGTCCTGATCTGGGCGCTCGAAAAACTGGTTGGTGAAGGTGGCGTTTCGTTCTGATTTCTTGAGGTGATTCACATGTCTGGTCTGATTCTGGAAAACGTCGAGAAACATTACGGCTCGGCCTGCGCGGTAACGGATGTGAACCTGCATTTGCCCGAGGGCAAACTGGTGTGTTTCCTCGGCCCTTCGGGCTGCGGCAAAACCACCTTGCTGCGCATGATTGCCGGCCTTGAAACCCTGACCGGCGGCGAAATCCGCCTGGACGGTGAAGACATCGGCAACACCCCGGCGCACCTGCGCAATTTCGGCATGGTGTTCCAGTCCCTGGCGTTGTTCCCGCACATGACCGTGGGCGAAAACATCGCCTATCCGCTGAAACTGCGCGGGGTCAGCAAGGCTGACCAGCAGGCGCGGGTGGTGGAGTTGCTGGAACTGATCCAGTTGCAGCAGATGATCAATCGTCCGGTGGCCAAGCTGTCCGGCGGCCAACGCCAGCGCGTGGCGATTGCCCGGGCGATTGCCTCGCACCCTAAAATCCTCCTGCTTGACGAACCGTTGTCGGCACTGGACGCCAAGCTGCGCGAGTCGATGCAGGTGGAAATCCGTCAACTGCAACAACGCCTGAACATCACCACCATCATGGTCACCCACGACCAGCGCGAAGCCATGACCATGGCCGATATCGTGGTCGTATTGGGTGAGCACAAGGTGCAGCAGGTGGGCACGCCGATCGAGATCTATCGGCATCCGGCCAACGAGTTCGTCGCGGACTTCATCGGCTCAGGCAACATCTTCCCGGCTACGGTGCTGGGTAACGGCAAGGTCAGCTTGCCGGGTGGCGATGCGCTGCAAGTGCCGATCTGCAGCAGCATTGTGGCCGGTGAAAAGGTGAAGATGCTGATTCGTCCGGAAGACCTGCAACTGTCGGCTCCGCAGGCGACCGCGGGCAACCGCTTGCTGGGCAAGGTGACGTTCGTGCGGGATATCGGGGCGACCATCGAGACTACGGTGGAGTGTTCCGGGGTGTCGTTTACCGCGCTGAGCACGCCGTGTCAGGGCTTTGGCCTGAGCGTTGGGCATCCGGTGTCGGTGACCTTGCCGGTGGAGGCTTGCCGGGTGCTTGGGGCCTGATTCAAGACGTGTATTGCCTGAACTGGCCTCTTCGCTGGCAAGCCAGCTCCTACACGGCTCGCGTTCTCCTGAACAACGCGGTCCCCTGTAGGAGCTGGCTTGCCAGCGAAGGCGTCAGTCACCGCACCGCAAATGCCAGATCAAACCGATAAGCGCAACCGCGCCAGATCCCGCAATGGCGGCGCCCCGAACAACCGGCTGTACTCACGGCTGAACTGCGACGGGCTTTCATACCCGACCCGATACCCCGCCGCCGAAGCTTCCAGCCCTTCGGCCAGCATCAACCGCCGCGCTTCCTGCAGGCGCAACTGCTTCTGATACTGCAACGGACTCATCGCCGTCATCGCCTTGAAGCGGTGATGCAGCGTCGACACGCTCAGGTTCACTTCCTTGGCCAGATCGTCGATGCGCAACGGCTGTTCAAAGTTGCCGTTGAGCCATTTGATCGCCTGGCTGATGCGATGGCTCTGACTGTTGGCGATGGCGATTTCATACAGCCGATGCCCCTGCTTGCTGCGCAACAATCGGTAGAGTATTTCCCGACGAATCAGCGGCGCCAGCATGGCGATGTCTTTCGGCGTGTCCAGCAACCGCGCCAGGCGCAGCACCGCGTCAAGCATCGCAGTGTCGAGTTTTTCGACATACAGACCGCGTCCGGTCGGCCGGGTAGGCACGCCGAGGGGGCCGGCGTCGGCGATCAGTGCGGTGATTTCCGTCGGGTCGATGTCCAGGCGCAAGGCCAGGATCGGTTCCTCGGCCGAGACATCCACCACTCGTCCACTGAGCGGCATCGAGACCGAGACCACCAGGTAATTCAACGGGTCGTAGTTGAAGTACTCGTTGGCCAGCTGAACTTGCTTGCGCCCCTGGGCCATGATGCACAGCGCCGGTTGCGCGAGTACCGGGGCGAACTCGTGGGACTGGCTGTGGCGGGACATGAACAGCGAGCCGATGGCAGTCGCATAACTGCCATCTTCGGCGGTGTTGCGGCGAATGATCGCCGCCAGTTCCGCGCGCTGGTGCTCCATGTCGGGGTTCAGTGGGGCTTCAGAGTGATCGAGCGACGACATGCAAGGCATCCTCGGCAAGGCATGAGTAATGGGCAGAGCATAAGTTTGTGCAAGCCGCAGCGGTAGACACATCCTGCCCGATGCTTGCCTGATTCTGCTTGGGGTTGGTTTCGTTCCCAAACACGGCCAACGCACAGGTGCGCTTCAACTAACGCCGATAACCCCGTAGGAGCTGCCGAAGGCTGCGATCTTTTGATTTTGAAAGTGAAAGTCAAAAGATCGCAGCCTTCGGCAGCTCCTACACAAAGCTCGTATGGCAGAACCGTGACAGGGTTTACAGCTTGTTACAGGCTGGCGATGCAGTTTCGCAGGATTGTGCAACGCGCCGGCAGGAATCGACTAACGAGACAGGCGTCGCGGCCCTTAACCTTTGATCCTGTCGCAGCCCGTCCCCCGGCTGCCACACGACTCCCCGGGAGGGTTGAACATGTCCAAGCAGATCCCCGTCAGTCATATGGCCTTCGTTCGAGCGCGCACCGGGCGCTCGGCGGAACTCGGTGTACGCCTCAGCGCCCTGATCGAACCGTCACGCGCAGCGCCTGGCTGCCTGGGCTTTGCCTTGCAGCATTCGCAGTGCGATCCGCAGCTTTGGCTGGTCTCCGGTTTCTGGAGCAATCAACAGGCCATGACTGCGTACTTCAGCACGCCGGCAATGGAGATTTTTGCCGAGCTGGTGCAGGAGCTGGTGGTCAACAGTCTGGATTTCCACACCTTCAAGGATGTCTCGGCGGCGCAGGCCCTCGATCAGTCCGAAGTGGCGGTACACAAACTGGCCGGTTGAGGGTTTAATGATGGCATTCTCAACCAGCCAGGATTCGCGACATGGCACGTAAAGCCTTTGATCACTTCGAAGCTGTTTCCGCTGTAGTACCGGGCGAGGGTGGTTACCACGCCGCGATCGCCGTCAAAGCGCTGGGTGGTGCCGGCGCTCCGCGTTTTCACACAGTGCTGGAAGGCCAGATATTCAAGACCGCTCACGAGGCCGATGATGCGGCCGCCAAGGAACTGACCCACCTCAAGGACGTCAAGGAAAACACCGACCTGCTCTGGTGATTTTCACCGCCCCGGGCGGTACATCTTGAACAACGCCTCGGGCCCCAGCTGGAAATAATCCGCTGGCCCGCCGCCGCGCAGAATCGGTTCTGCCGCGGCGGTGTCGTATATCCCATCCTTCAACAACCATTTGGCGATATGCACGGCGACCACTTCGCCGAGGATCAGCCAGCTGGGCACCACATTGCCGTCCGCCCGTTGCAACTGGATGATCTGCGTGACCTTGCACTCGAAGGACACCGGGCTCTCGGCCACCCGTGGCACCTGAATGACCTTCGAGGCAACGGTCGTCAGCCCCGCCAGTTCGAATTCGTTGACTTCAGGCCCGACCATGGCGCAGCTCTGGTTCATCTGCTCGGCCAGCGGCCGGGTGGCCAGGTTCCAGGCGAACTCGCCGGTCTGTTCGATGTTGTTCAGGCTGTCTTTGCGCCCGATGCTGGAAAACCCGATGATCGGTGGAATGTAGTTGAAGGCGTTGAAGAAGCTGTAGGGCGCGAGGTTCAAGCGGCCCTCGGCATTCTGTGAAGAGATCCAGCCGATGGGGCGCGGGCCGACGATGGCGTTGAACGGATCGTGGGGCAGACCGTGGCCGTGGGCGGGTTCGTAGAAGTGGATGTCGTCGGGCATTGGGATTTCCAGAGCTTGCGGAGAGACGTGCATGGTGCAAGCCCGCGCCACGGATTTCCAGTCGGACGAAGATCACTGTAGGAGCTTGCTCGCGATAGCGGTTTCACATTCAACCGCTGTGTGGTCTGCAAGAATGCTTTCGCGAGCAAGCTCGCTCCTACAGGTTTTGAAGCCGGGCTGTGAGTTTCCCTCCACGATCAGCCGATAGCTTCAGCGCTACCGGTTTTATCAAAACCGTCAGAGGCATAGACGCCCGAATGGCTGCGTTCGATGGCGGCGCTGGCATCGGAGCCGAAAGAGGCCGAGCCGGTTTTGTCGTAGCCATCGGCTGCAAAGGTATTGGCAGCCAGCACGGAAAGGGTCAGGGCAAGGATCAATCGGATTTTCATGACAGGTACTCCAGGTACGTTCGCTATGGGTACGTTCAGGCACTCTTTCGAGGCCTGTAACGGATATACGTGCGTCCTGTCGATATGGATGCACTCAGCAGCAGGCTGCTGCCGGAGCATTAACCGATGATTATCCTGGTGGCGGGGGAGACGAATGGTGCCCTTCGCGAGTTCGTTCGCGAAGGGCCTTGGCGCTCACCGTTGCAGTGAGCGTCGGTTGGCGATCAGTTGGTGACGATCCGCGAATGCTTGCGGGTGTCTTTCATGGTGACGTACACCAGCAACGACACGGCAATACACGCGGTCACGTACCAGTAGTAACCCGTCTCCATGCCGATGCTCTTGAACCACAGCGCGATGTATTCGGCGGTGCCGCCGAAGATCGAAACGGTCAGTGCATACGGCAGGCCCACGCCCAGTGCGCGGATTTCGGTCGGGAACAGTTCGGCCTTCACCACCGCATTGATCGAGGTGTAGCCGCTGACGATGATCAGCGCCGCCATGATCAGGAAGAACGCGCCCCACCAGGTCGTAATGGTGTGCAGGGTGGTGAGGATCGGTACGGTGAACAGCGTGCCCAGAATGCCGAAGGCAATCAGGATCGGCCGACGACCGATTTTATCCGACAGCCCGCCGATGATTGGTTGCAGGCACATGAACAGGAACAGCGTGGCGGCGGAAATGGTGGTGGAGTCGGAGATGCTCATGCCGACGGTGTTCACCAGGTATTTCTGCATGTACGTGGTGTAGGTGTAGAACGCCAGGGTGCCGCCCATGGTCAGGCCGACCACGGTCATCAGTTCCTTGGGGTGACGCATCAAGGTGCGCATCGCGCTTTCCTTGGCTTTTTCTTTCTTGGTGAAGGACTCGGTTTCTTCCATGCCGCGACGCAGGTACAACGCAACCACGGCACACAGCGCGCCGATGGCGAACGGGATGCGCCAGCCCCAGGCGTACAGCTCTTCGGTAGTCAGGAAGTTCTGCAGGACGATCAGCACCGCCAAAGCGATGAGCTGGCCGGAGATCAGGGTCACGTACTGGAAGCTGGAGTAGAAGCCACGACGCTCCTTGGTCGCCATCTCGCTGAGGTAGGTGGCGGAGGTGCCGTATTCGCCACCCACCGACAGGCCTTGCAGCAAGCGCGCGAACACCAGCAGGATCGGCGCACCGATGCCGATGACTTCGTAACTCGGGCTCAGGGCTATCAGCAGCGAGCCGAAGCACATCAGGTACACCGAGGCCATCAGGGCCTTTTTGCGCCCGACCTTGTCGGCATACAGCCCCATCAGCCAGCCACCGATCGGACGCATCAGGAAGCCCACGGCGAAGATCGCGGCGGTGTTGAGCAGTTGGGCGGTGGTGTCGCCTTTGGGGAAGAAGGTCTTGGCGAAGTACAGGGAGAAGGCGGCGTAGACGTACCAGTCGTACCACTCGACCATGTTGCCGACGGAGCCGCTGAAAATCGATTTGATGCGACTGGCGGTGGTTCTTTCTTTGGCCGGCGCGGCAGCCGACCCAAGCGGCAGGGAGTTGGAGTTATCCATTGAAGGATCCTTCATTTAATTGTTTTTGTGGAGCGCGAATAAACGCAGCCTGCAGGGGCTATAGCAGGAGCTGTGCCAAGGGGGAGAGGGCCGGTTTAGAGGGGTTGTGGTGTTTTTGTGAGCGGAAATCCGCTTATCAAAAGTAAGTGGTGAGCGAAAAACTGCCTATTTGCTTGCGGGGAGTGTTGGCTGTGCGGGCCTCTTCGCTGGCAAGCCAGCTCCTACAGTGGATCTGTGTACTGCGCACATTGTAGGAGCTGGCTTGCCAGCGAAGAGGCCAGTCCAGACGCTACAGGAACATCTCCCGGCTCAACCCATGTCGCTGCATCTTTTCATTGAAGGTCCGGCGCGGCAGTTGCAGTTCTTCGAGCACCGCTTTCACATCGCCCTTGTGTCGGGTCAACGCGGCACGCAGGCATTGCGCTTCGAACGCTTCCTGCTGCGCGGCCAGTGACTGGCCGGGCTCGATGCCCAAGGGCTCCGGCTCACCCAAGCCCAATACCTGACGCTCGGCGACGTTCGCCAGTTCGCGCACATTGCCTGGCCAGTCGTGGCTCAGCAGGTGACTCAACTGTGCGCCGCTCAACGGTGGAAATTTACGTCCCAGCCGTTCGGCGGCGTTTTGGGCAAACGATTCGAACAGCAGCGGAATGTCTTCCCGGCGTTCGCGCAAGGGCGGCAAGCGCAGTTCTGCGACGTTCAAGCGATAGGCCAGGTCTTCGCGAAAACGTCCGGCCCGCGCTTCGTCGAGCAGGTCCGGTTTGGTCGCGGCGATGAAGCGCAGATCCACGCGGATGCTCTGGTTCGAACCCAGTCGTTCAAGCTTTTGCTCTTGCAACACCCGCAGCAATTTCACTTGTTGGGCCAGGGGCATGCTTTCGATTTCATCGAGAAACAGCGTGCCGCCGTCGGCGTACTCCAGTTTGCCAATGCGCTTGCCGGACGCCCCGGTGAACGCGCCGCTCTCGTGACCGAACAGCTCGGCCTCGAACAATTGCTCGGGGATGGCCGCGCAGTTGAGTGCGACAAAGGGCTTGTCGGCCCGTGGTCCGAAGTCGTGCAGGCAGCGGGCGACCAGTTCCTTGCCGCTGCCGGTTTCACCGCGGATCAATACGTTGACCGGCAGCGCCGCCAGATCGAGAACCTGCCGACGCAGGTTTTGCAGGCCACGGGACACACCGAGCAACGTGGCATCCAGCTTGGCGCGGTTGTCCGCCTGTTCGTGCAACGCGCGGTTTTCCAGCACCAGCCGACGCTTGTCGAGGGCGCGGCGCAGGCTGCCGAGCAGGGTTTCCGGGCTGAAGGGTTTCTCCAGGAAATCGTAGGCACCGTCGCGCATGGCCTCGACGGCCATCGGTACATCACCGTGTCCGGTCAGCAGGATCACCGGCAAATCGGCATCCCGGCGTTGTACTTCGGCCAGCAGTTCCAGGCCGCTCATGCCGGGCATGCGCACGTCGCTGAGAATCACCCCGGCAAAATGCCTGGGCAATTGCGCCAGGCATTCATCGGCGCGGCTGAACAGCTGCACCTCGAAACCCGACAGGCTCAACCATTGTTCGACGGCACTGCGGATGCTGCTTTCGTCGTCGACCACGATCACTGAGTTCAGCATGCTGCATGCACCTCCAGGTCGATGGGCAAGGTCAGGGTAAACACGGCGCCTTTGTCATGATTGCCGGCACTCAAGCGCCCGCCGGATTCGTGAACGATGGCAAACGATACGGCCAAACCGATCCCCAGGCCTTCGCCCACCGGTTTGGTGGTGAAGAACGGATCGAAGACCTTGGACAGGTTCTCTTCGGCGATACCGCTACCGTTGTCGATCACGCTCAGGCGCCACAATTGCTCGTCGGCTTCGAGGCGGATCTCCAGGCGTTTGCAGGGTTTGTCCTGCATCGCATCGAGGGCGTTGCGCAGCAGATTGATCAGCACCTGTTCCAGGCGAATCGCATCGCCACGCACCCAGGCCGGGCGGGTCAGGTGCAGCACGGTGCTGACCTGTTCGTCGCGCAACCTTGTGTCGAGCAGTTGCAGCGACTGGTCCACCACCGCCGCAAGGTCCAGGCGTTCGCGCAAACCGCTGGGGCTTTTGCGGGCGAAGGTTTTCAGGTGGCCGGTGAGGGCGGCCATGCGCGTGAGCATCTCATCCACCGGTTTGAGCGCCTTGTAGGCGTCGTCGACGCGGCCGTGGTCGAGCAGCAGGCGCAAGGTTGCCAACTGCATGCGCTGGGCGGTGAGCGGCTGGTTGATTTCGTGGGCCAGGGCGGCGGACATCTGCCCCAGCGCCGCGAGTTTGGCCGATTGCACCAGGCCTTCCTGGGCGGTGCGCAGGTCGCGGGTGCGTTCTTCTACCAGTCGTTCGAGTTCTTCGCGACTGCGCTGGCGCATTTTCGCCAGGCGCCAGCGCTGGTTGAGAAACAGCAACAGGAACACCAGGGTCAGCCACAACCCGGCCGCGGCAAGCGCGGCGTTGCGGCTGTCTTCGAAGGCGACCTGCGGGCGACGCAGCAGGTGCAGGGTCCAGCCCTCGGTGCTCAGCGGCAGGGATTCCCACAGGTAATCCGCCTTGCCGTCCGGGCCGTCGACCCGAGCCAGGTCACTGTTGTCGTCGAAGCGCCGCAACGATTGAAACTCAAGCGGCGTCAGCGGCTGCTTGTCGTATTGGCGGGTGGTCTTGAGCTCGGCATGATCGCTGTCGCTCAGTGGCTTGAGCAGGCGATAGCGCCAGCCCGGCTGGTTGGCGATGAAGATGATCCCGCGTGCGTCGCTGACCAGCAGCGTGTCGCTGCCCTGACGCCACTCTCGCTCCAGTTCGGGAAACTCCAGTTTCACCACCATGGCGCCGAGGAACTGGCCGCCATCATCGCTGACCGCGCTGGAGAGGAAGTAGCCGGGAATTCCGCTGGTCACGCCCACGGCATAAAAGCGCCCGGTGCCTTGGGTGCGGGTCTGGTTGAAATAAGGGCGGAAACCGTAGTTGTGACCGACATAGCTGCTGGGCAAACGCCAGTTGCTCGCCGCGATGGCAAGGCCGCTGCGGTCGAGCAATTCCAGGGTCGAGGATTCGGCGGCGCCATTGATCTTTTCCAGTTTGCGGTTCAACGCATCCTGCTGCTCTGGGCTCACCGCCCCCTTGAGCGCCGAGCGCAGTTCCGGGTCCAGCGCCAGCACGGCGGGCAGGGCGCGGTAACGTTCGATCAGGGTATGCAGGGACGTGGCGTACAGCGCCAATTGCTGATTGGCACGGGCCACGTCTTCGACCATTGACTGGCGTACGGCGTGGCGCATCGCCAGCGTGGCGGCGATGGCGGCGCCGGCGATGATCAACAGGGTGTAGAGCGCCAGGCGCAGGGTTCGGGATGTCGGCAGCATGCAATGAACAACAGGCGAAAATGGGGGAAAGCACCATAGCATGTGAACTGTGATCCACACTCACCGAAACGCCTGCGCCAATGTTTCCCCCTTGGCTCAAATCACCAGCGTGTTCTTGCGCCGCTGCACGGGTGGCGGATCAAACAAGTCGTTCTCATCGAACGCAATGGTGTACCAGATGCGATAGCGTTGTTCCCGGCGCAACGGTTTTTCTTCCGGCGGATTGCCCTGCAGCATTTTTTTCGCCAGCACGGTGTGGGCCGGCCGGCCGGCGGCGTCGTAGAACTGCTGGTCGTGGTAACCCGATTCGCGGATCGAGGCGTCGTTGATGTAGCGATAGGCGCTGGCGAAGTAGGGGCGATAGATCCGCACGGTTTCGCCTTTGTTGTTGTACTCGACCCGTTCGCTGACCCGCCAGCGTCGGGTCGCCTGTTCTTCCCTGGGCCGGCCGTTTTCGTCGGGTTCCAGTTCGCCTTGGTCGTTCACTACCCAGGCCAGGCCTGGTTCGACCTCTTGCTTGGTTTGCAGGGAACGACCGAAGCCATCCCAGCAGGCGATGGCCGCGCGGATTTGCAGTTCCGGGTCACCGGGGTAGCGGTCGGCCTGTAGGGTGACGACATGCACCGGCTCGCGATGAGCGTCGTCGAGGTATTGCTGAAGTTGCCGCTCGTTCGCCGAAGGATTTTGCAAGCCTTCGAGGTGCACGCGAGCCCGGCTGCAAAGGTGGCCGTCGGGCAATACAAAACCTTCGGCGCGAGCCCAGGCCAGCCAGGGCTCGGGCGCTGCCGGGGGGACTTTACCCATCCAGCTGAAGGGCGCAGAGAAGGTCGCCGTCGCGTAGTTGCCGATGGCGTTGTGTTTGTCGGCGATAGCGCCTGCGGGCGAGCGATCTTCCGGTGGCTGGTAATCGCTGAGTGGGTCGAAACCGACCTCGACGCCCAGTTCCGTGCCATGGAAGCTGGTCACCAGCACTTCGCCGAACGCGTTGTAGCGGGCTTCCTGGGTGTTTTGATTGGGGTCGATGATGCCAGCGGGCAGGAACGATCGGTAGTCGATATCGAGGATGCTTGTAGTGCAGCCATCCGGCAGGGTGACGGCGGTGCTCAGGCACCAGTGCTCGTCATACGCGACGGTGGTGATGCCATGGCTCTTGGTCTGCTGGAACTTTTCGACGTTATAGAACCCTGCCAGGCCGTGGTAAGTGGGGAAGCTTTTGCGCACGGACCACAGGTAGTTCTTGGCATCGGTCGGGTCTTCGGGGTCACCCGCAGGCGCCGCTGGCAAGAACAGATCCATGATGTGGTAACCGACTTGCGGCGATTCGAGTTTCTCCTTGAGGTTGAACGGCATGTCGCCATTTTCGTCCTTGAGCTTGTCATAGGCGCTCAGGGCGGTGGCGTCCAGTTCGGCGGTTTCCTGATAGTCGGGCAGGGCGGTGAAGATCAGGTTATCCGGCTCCAGTAATTCGCCTGTGACCGGATCCTGATAGCGTTGCAGCGACAAACCGGTCAGCACCGCTTTGGTTGCCAAGTTTCCTTCGTCATCGGCCCATTCCAGGAAGTTTTCGTGGTTGATGTCGACAGGTTCGAGTTCATTCTTTTCCAGGACCAGCGCATTGGCGCGCTGACGATAGGGCAGGCCCAGACGCCAGCCGTCAGGGGCTTCCAAATGCCGATACTCGGCTTTGGCCTCGGTCAAATACCAACACTGTTGCGCTTCGTCGTGGGCGTCCAGCCACCATCTGTTTTCGTAGTCTTCATCGCTCTCATCGCCAGGCTGATCGGCGTGGAAGGGCGGGCTGTCCTTGTCTGTTTTGCGCCGGGCGTAATGCACGACAAAACCGTGGGTCAGGCTGCCGAACTTGTCCCAATCCAGATTGAGGGTGTGCTGGACCAAGGGATCGTCAGCCAGCTGCGGCTCGTATTGGTAGGCAATGCTTTCCAGCGCCAGTGTCTGCAACACGGCATAGGGCTGATGCTTGCCCTTGGGACGCAATTGGCGAATGAGAAAGCGGTTCTCCTGCACGGTGTAGGGCACGGCCGTTTCGGGGGCATCGTCGGCGGCAAACACCTCCGCGCGCAACACCGAGCCGCTAAGGGCGCGGGCCATCTCGCGGGCGAGTTCTTCATCGGGATCGATCACGCGCCCCTGCGCGTCGCTGAGGTGATACTCCTGCAGCAGCGCTGTGTGCAGAGGCACTGCGTTCGTGTCACCGTCGTAGTAACCGTCGTCGCGCATGTCGATGGCGCGCCCTGTATGAAACCAGGTCTTGCTGAGAATCGGCGCCGTGAACCCCGGGTTTGAACGCGCCGCCGCCGAAGCCTCGGTATCGGTTTGCAGCAACAGGCCGAAACCTCGGAACTCACGCTCGAAACTGTCGTAGAAACCCTGGCGGTAGGTGAAGCCCTGGGTCAGCCGATTACCGGTGATTTCATCGAGTTGGGTCTGCTGGCTGACCAGGTGCATGGCGAACGGCAGATGAGACACCGGGGCTTTGCCTGCCGCAATAAGCTCGGCTTTTTCGTCCAGCCATTCCTGGGCCGAGCTGCGGTAATTCACACCCGTCACGGCCCCCATGTTGTTGTGGCTGGCATTGACCAGATACGGCTTGGCGCTGACAAAATCGTAGCGCCAGTGCCGGGGTTCCATGTGTGGCACGGTCAGGATCAGGCTGGAACATCCCAGCCCCTGCAGGTCGGCGATGCTCACCTGGCAGAAGCGGTCGTAACGCACGCCTTGCGGCCATGGCATTTTCACATAGTCCTCTTCGAAGCCTTCGCCGCCGTGATTCATGTAGATCCGGAAACCGTCCGACTCCAGGTAGATCAGGTCAACAGCGCCCGAGCCGTCCAGGTCCGCCAGCCGCACGCGCGACGAATCGAACTCTGCATACTTGAAATTCAGCTCGCAAAGGACGAAACCTTTGCCGAACTTTCCATGGCCCAGATTCGGCCAGCATTTGACTTCGTTGTGGCGGATGCGGATCAAGTGTTGTGTCGCGCTGCCCAGTGGATCGCTGAAAGCCACCAGTTCGGTCTGGGCACTGCTCAACAGGGGCAGCGAGTCGTCGTCATGAGGCACGTTGTCCCCATGGCTGAACCCGACTGCACGACGGCTTGAATACAGCCGCACGCTACGAGGACCGATCAAGGCCAGATCGGTCAGACCGTCACCCACCAGATCCGCCAACTGCGCCATGGGATGAAAAAACTCCGTGGGAAATGCTGCATAGGCCACGAAGTTCGACCAGCTTCGGTCGGGATTGAGGGTGAAAAACCCGGACAGGCCAGGCCGGGCGATCACCCAGTCGAGCTTGCCGTCGCCGGTCAGGTCGCTGAGGGACTGGCGAATCGGTTTGCTGCTGTCGGCCACGGGAATACCGGGCAATAGCGCCCAGTCGCCATAACTCACGTCATTGCCGCCCGTGTCGGCGCGCAGCGGTTCGCGGTAGTACCAGGCCTTGTCACTGCTGAACAGCACCCCGGGCATGCCCTCGCCATACAAGTCCACCAGTTGATAACGCTGGCCGTCATTGAGACCGGGCATCTGCGGGAACTCGCGGTATCCTTCGCGCTGGGTGTCGAGTTCAAACGGGTTGTAGAAAAACTCCATGGGCGGGCGACTTTCCATCTGGCCCTGATTGTCATAGGCCTGGATGTGCGCAGCAGTCAGATGGTTGTAACCCAACGGGCTCTGACGATGTTCGAGCAGCAGGCGCTGGACCAGCACCGGGTCGCTGCCCAGTTCTTCGGTGAACTGATGGAACATCAGGACCTGACGGCACAGGCGCCGGGAACCCAATTCAAACCCGTAGGCGTAATTCCAGAAGGGATCCTTGCGCGCTTCCCCCCACTCGCCGCGTTCTATGCCGGGCAGGTCGTAAACCGGCACTTGAGTCAGGTCGGCACTGCGCTCGCCGTAATCAAACAGCAGGTGGAAATGCCAGGCCACGTCTTTCCAGCCATCGGCTTTCCATGCATACAGGTTGGCGTTGGCCTGGGCATTACCGTACAACACCCGACGCAGGTAACGCTGGCTGCGGTAGTCGCGGAACTGCGGAGCGGCCGGCTCCTCGACTTCCGCCTGATACAGGTACACCACATGTTCACCGCGAAGGTTCAGGCTTTCATCGATCAGCCAGACACCAACGTGGGTTTTGTCTTGTGGATCGGTCCGGCGTGATGCCTCGGTTTTTCCGTAGCAATGCAGGCTGCCATCGGCGCCGTGGATCAGCCAGAAGCTGGCCGGGTTGTCAGCATCGTCATCTTTGGTCCAGTGTTCGATCAGATCGAAGGCGCCTTCGACCCGGGGCCAGTAGCGCACGACCTGGTGCGAGCCTATCGGAGCGCCGTTGTACTCGGACACCGTTTTTGAAATGACTTTGCCGTCGTCACTCTTCTCGGGCATCCACACGTCACCGCCGGGGCCGACCACCTGATCGTTGCCGTCGTATTTCGGCACGCCCTTGGTGGTACGCAGGGTGATCGCGTTGGTAATCAGCCGCCAGCCGATGCCGAATGGACTGTTGCCGACATCGCTGCTGTAGCCCAGACCCAGGGCCGGGACCATATCGCGGTTGGGCGCCTTGCTGATCGGCAGCGGCAACTCCAGTGACGCGGCACCGCTGGTACCCACCGCGCCCCAGCCCTTGCCGATGCTCTGGATGGCACCACCGCCTTTGGGGAGGGCGGGGGCGTTGATGTCGAGGGTGCCCTGCTGTTCAGTCGCCATGGAAGTGTCCGCCGTGACAGAGAATGCATCGAGTGCCTTCAAGCTATCAGCGGGGCGGGCGGCTGTAACCTGTCAGATCTGACAGGTCATCCCGGTATTTTTAGAACAAACGGTGCGCTTGTTTCGGCCTTTGATTACTTTTTTCATGCGTAAAAAAACCGGTCTGCCGTTGCCGACAGACCGGTTCTTATTGTGCGATGTCAGTGCTTACTGCACTTCTACCGCCAGGCTTTCACTGATCTTTTTCTGCCAGATGGCAGGACCTGTGATGTGTACCGACTCGCCCTTGCTGTCGACCGCAACGGTCACCGGCATGTCCTTGACGTCGAACTCGTAGATCGCTTCCATGCCCAGTTCGGCGAAAGCGACAACGCGGGACTTCTTGATCGCTTGCGCCACCAGGTAAGCCGCGCCGCCCACTGCCATCAGATAAACGGCCTTGTGGTCCTTGATCGCTTCGATCGCGGTAGGGCCGCGCTCGGATTTGCCGATCATGCCCAGCAAACCGGTCTGCTCGAGGATCTGACGGGTGAATTTGTCCATCCGCGTCGCGGTGGTAGGACCGGCCGGGCCCACCACTTCGTCACCGACCGGATCGACCGGGCCGACGTAGTAGATGAAGCGACCCTTGAGGTCCACCGGCAGGGTTTCACCCTTGTTCAGCATCTCGACCATGCGCTTGTGCGCAGCGTCGCGACCGGTGAGCATCTTGCCGTTGAGCAGGACGGTTTCGCCCGGTTTCCAGCTCTGCACTTCTTCCGGGGTCAGGGTGTCGAGGTTGACACGACGGGCCGACGGGCCGGCTTCCCAGACGATTTCCGGGTAGGCGTCCAGCGGTGGCGCTTCCAGCGAGGCCGGACCTGTACCGTCGAGCACGAAGTGCGCGTGACGGGTGGCGGCGCAGTTCGGGATCATGCACACCGGCAGCGAGGCTGCATGGGTCGGGTAGTCCATGATCTTCACGTCGAGCACGGTGGTCAGGCCACCGAGGCCCTGGGCACCGATGCCCAGCTGGTTGACCTTCTCGAACAGTTCCAGGCGCATTTCTTCGATGCGGTTCTGTGGGCCACGCGCTTTGAGCTCGTGAATGTCGATGGATTCCATCAACACTTCCTTGGCCATCACAGCGGCTTTCTCGGCGGTGCCGCCGATGCCGATGCCGAGCATGCCCGGTGGGCACCAGCCGGCGCCCATTTCCGGAACGGTCTTCAGTACCCAGTCGACGATCGAGTCGGACGGGTTGAGCATGGCCATCTTCGACTTGTTCTCGGAACCGCCGCCCTTGGCCGCCACGTCCACTTCCACGGTGTTACCCGGAACGATGGAGTAGTGGATCACGGCCGGGGTGTTGTCCTTGGTGTTCTTGCGAGCGCCCGCCGGGTCGGCGAGGATCGAAGCACGCAGGACGTTTTCCGGCAGGTTGTAGGCGCGACGTACGCCTTCGTTGATCATGTCGTCCAGGCCCATGGTGGCGCCATCCCAGCGCACGTCCATGCCGACACGGACAAACACGGTGACGATACCGGTGTCCTGGCAGATCGGGCGGTGGCCGGTGGCGCACATACGCGAGTTGATCAGGATCTGTGCCATCGAGTCGCGGGCCGCTGGCGATTCTTCGCGCAGGTAGGCCTCGTGCATCGCCTGGATGAAATCCACGGGGTGGTAGTAGGAAATGAACTGCAGGGCGTCGGCAACGCTCTGAATCAGGTCGTCTTGCTTGATCACGGTCATGGGTCGCGCTCCTCTAAAAGACGGGAACATTCAATAAGGTGCTTGCAGCTTGGGTGCATCGGTCGGTTGCAAGCACCTTTCAAGGCACGCCGGGCAATCTGGCGCGACGCTAAAAAGGCGCGGCAGTATAACGCGCATCAAAGGCAGGCACACGCGCCGGCAGTCAATCGTTGGTCGCATGGATTCGCAAAAAGCCCTGTAGGAGCTGGCTTGCCAGCGAAAGCGGTGGATCAGTCGCCCCCCGTATCGCCTACGAGAACGCCTTCGCTGGCAAGCCAGCTCCTACAAGAGCATGGCGTTGCAGCCGTTATCGGCCAGCCCGAAAATTCAATGGTCATTTATCGGCCACGCCACTAAAGTGACATGCGGTCTGTAGAGTAGGACGCTCTGTCAGTCTCCTTTCATTCGGTGAATCTACGATTGACCCATAACGCCATCCAGCGCCTGTTGCTCAAACGTTTCGCCCTCGCGGCCGGCACCTATGCCCTGGCATTGCTGTTGCTGTGGCTGGCGTTTTTTACCGGTCACTACGACGCGCCGCTTTCCAGTGTCGTCATCGGCAGCGCGCTGGTGGTGATCAGTCAGGCCACCCTGTTCGCGGTATTTTACAGCGGCAGTAACCTGCGTTTCGCCGACCCCAGCCTGACCGAGGCGCAAGTGTTGCTGGGGCTGGGGTGGCAAACCTGGCTGATCGCCCATCTGGACGAAGCCCGGGGTGCGTTTCTGGTGTTTTACGTGCTGATCCTGTTGTTCGGCCTGTTCCATCTGTCACGCCGGTCCCTTGTACGGTGCGCGCTGCTGGTGTTCTTCAGTTTCAGTGCGATCACGCTGTGGGAGGGCTACCACTTCCAGCTGCCCGACCCGGCCATGGCGGTGTTGCAGGTCTGTGTGCTGTTCATCGTGTTGGTGTGGCTGGTGCTGTATGCCCGCTATGTCCAGGCTTCGCGACAACGCATGCGCCAGCGACGATTTGCGTTGCAGGCGCACCAGGACACCTTGCGCGGGATGATGCGCCAGCTCGAAGACCTGGTGGCCACCGACGAGCTCACAGGCCTGTTCAATCGCCGGCATTTCCTGAGCCTGGCTTCCCGCGAGTTGAACGCTATGGACGCCGATGTCGTGCACGGCCTGGCGCTGATCGACCTCGACCATTTCAAGCGCATCAACGACCTGCACGGCCATGCCGCCGGCGATCAGGTGCTGCAAGCCTTTGCCGGCGTTGCCACCGCGTGCCTGCGCGACGGTGACGTTCTGGCCCGCTACGGCGGTGAAGAATTCGTGGTGCTGCTGCCCGATTGCGATGCCGACAGTTTGACTTCGTGCTGCGAACGGTTGCGCATCGCGTTCACCGATGTCGAATTGATCGGTCTGAATGTGCGCAACCTCAGCCTGTCCGCCGGCATGACCCTGCTGGAGTTGGGCGACGATCTCGATGACGCATTGCAACAGGCTGATCAAGCGCTCTATCGCGCCAAACGTGACGGTCGCAACCGATGTGCGGCGGCGTGGGAGAACGTCGATGCCTGAGCTGCGGGTCGGTGAATTTCGCTGGTCGGTGGCGGCGGGCAGCAATCTGCTCGACGCGCTGAACCAGAACGGCGTGCCGGTGCCCTACAGTTGCCGCGCCGGCAGTTGTCATGCGTGCCTGGTGCAGTGTGTGCAGGGCCTGCCGAGCGACAGCCGCCCGGATGCCTTGAGTGCACAGCAGCGTGAACAGGGCTGGCGCCTGGCGTGCCAGTGCCAGGTGGTCGAGGACTTGCAGGTGCACGCCTTCGACCCGCAAACCGATGGCCGACCGGCCGAAGTGGCTGCCGTCGATTGGTTGAGCGCCACGGTCCTGCGTCTACGCGTAATCCCCCAGCGACCGTTGCGCTATAGCGCCGGCCAGCACCTGGTGTTGTGGGCGGGCAGTGTGGCGCGGCCGTATTCCCTCGCCAGCCTGCCGCAAGAAGACCGCTTTCTGGAGTTTCATCTCGATTGCCGCAAGCCCGGGGAATTCAGCGATGCCGCCAGGCAATTGCGCATCGGCGATCCGATCCGCCTCGGTGAGCTGCGCGGCGGTGCCTTGCATTACGATCCGGACTGGCACGCCCGGCCATTGTGGTTGATGGCGGCCGGCACCGGGTTGGGACCATTGTTTGGCGTCTTGCGCGAAGCGCTGCGGCAAGATCACCAAGGCGCCATCCGCGTCATCCACCTGGCCCATGATGCCGATGAGCACTACCTGGCCAAACCCCTGCAAGCCATGGCCGCCAGTCGTCCGAACCTGAGTGTCGAACTATGGACCCCGGCCGAGTTGCCGGCGGCTTTGGCGCAACTGCGGCTTGTTTCGCGGCAAACCCTGGCCTTACTCTGCGGAGCCCCCGACAGTGTCGACGCCTTTGCCCGGCGTCTGTATCTGGCGGGATTGCCGCGCAATCAACTGCTGGCCGATGTATTCCTGCCCCGTGGTTGAGCGCTGACTTTTCAGACGCGAGACCTGCCATGACCGATGCCATCGAAGTTGAACGCGAACGCGGCCTGTTGACCCTGCGCCTGAATCGCCCGGACAAGAAAAACGCCCTGACCCGTGCCATGTACAGCCACTTGGCCGAGGCGCTTAAACAGGCCGACAGCGACCCCGGGATCAACGCCGTGCTGATCACCGGTTCTGCTGAATGTTTTACTGCCGGCAACGACATCGTCGATTTCATCCAGCAACCACCGAGCGGCCTCGATAGCCCGGTGTTCCAGTTCATGGTCAATCTGCTCGAATGCCGCAAACCGGTAATTGCCGCCGTGGCCGGAGCGGCGGTGGGCATTGGCACGACGATGTTGCTGCATTGCGATCTGGTCTACGTCAGCCGTGATGCACGCTTGCGTATGCCGTTCGTCAACCTTGGCCTGTGCCCGGAGTTTGGCTCCAGCCTGATCCTGCCGCGCTTGCTCGGGCAGGCCAGGGCGGCGGAGTTGTTGCTGCTCGGTGAGGGTTTCAATGGTGAACAGGCTGCGGTGTGGGGCATTGCGTCCGAGGCGCTGGGCAGTGGCGAGGAGGCCTTGGCCAAAGCGCGGGAGATGGCGTTGCGCTTTGAGTCGCTGCCACCGGAAGCGGTGCGGATCAGCAAGCAATTGATGAAGGCGCCGGATCGGGAATTGATCCGCAAAGTGATTGAAGAAGAGGGTGCTTTGTTTACTCAGCGGCTGCGTTCGCCGGAGGCGCTGGCGGCGTTGACGGGGTTTATCAAGCGGCATTGAGTCTTTTGCTGACTGTACCGGCCTCTTCGCGGGCAAGCCCGCTCCTACAGGTGTTTTGTTTACGCCGCAAATCCATTGTAGGAGCGGGCTTGCCCGCGAAGGGGCCGGATCAGGCGACACAAAAAATGGATCAGAAAACAAAAAGCCCCGCCATTCACATGGCGGGGCTTTTGTTTTTCAGCAACTTGTCACTCAGACCATCGGATCGCCAACGTGCAGGATCTTCATGCCGTTGGTGCCGCCGGTGGTGTGGTAGCTGTCGCCCTTGGTCAGGATGACCCAGTCGCCTTTCTGTACTACGCCGCGCTTGACCAGTTCGTCGATCGCCTTCTGGCTGACTTCGTTCGGCGCCAGCGAAGCCGGATCGAACGGGATGGTGTACACGCCACGGAACATCGCCGCGCGAGCCTGGGCTTCACGGTGTGGGGTGAACGCGTAGATCGGCACCGAGGAACGGATGCGCGACATGATCAGCGGGGTGTAGCCACTTTCGGTCAGGGCGATGATCGCTTTTACGCCCGGGAAGTGGTTGGCGGTGTACATGGTCGCCAGTGCGATGCTTTCGTCGCAGCGCTCGAACTCTTTGCCGATGCGGTGGCTGGAGGTCTTGCTGGTCGGGTGCTTTTCAGCGCCGATGCAGATGCGAGCCATGGCTTGCACCGCTTCCAACGGGTACAGGCCGGCAGCGCTTTCGGCCGAGAGCATCACGGCGTCGGTGTAGTCGAGCACGGCGTTGGCTACGTCGGACACTTCAGCACGGGTCGGCATCGGGTTCTGGATCATCGACTCCATCATCTGGGTCGCGACGATCACCGCCTTGTTGTGGCGGCGTGCGTGCAGAATGATCTTCTTCTGGATGCCCACCAGCTCAGCGTCACCGATTTCCACGCCCAGGTCACCACGGGCAACCATCACCGCGTCGGACGCCTTGATCAGGCCGTCGAGGGTTTCGTCGTCGGCCACGGCTTCGGCGCGTTCGATCTTCGCCACCAGCCAGGCGGTGCCGCCGGCTTCGTCGCGCAATTGACGGGCGTATTCCATGTCGGCGGCGTCACGCGGGAAGGACACCGCGAGGTAGTCGACTTCCATTTCCGCAGCGAGCTTTATGTCGGCCTTGTCTTTTTCAGTCAGGGCCGGAGCGGTCAGGCCGCCACCGCGACGGTTGATGCCTTTGTGGTCGGACAGCGGGCCGCCGATGGTCACGGTGCAGTGCAGTTCGGTGGCCGTGGCGGTATCGACGCGCATCACCACGCGACCGTCGTCGAGCAGCAGCTCGTCGCCCACGCCGCAGTCCTTGACCAGGTCCGGGTAGTCGATGCCGACCACTTGCTGGTTGCCTTCGGTCAGAGGATGGCTGGTGGAGAAGGTGAATTGATCACCGATCTTCAGCTCAATCTTCTTGTTGGTGAATTTGGCGATACGGATTTTCGGGCCTTGCAGGTCACCCAGCAGGGCGACGAAGCGGCCGTGCTTGGCGGCGAGGTCACGCACCAGCTTCGCGCGAGCCTTGTGCTCGTCGGGGGTGCCGTGGGAGAAGTTCAGGCGGGCGACGTCCAGGCCAGCCAGAATCAGCTGTTCGAGAACTTCCGGCGAGTTACTGGCCGGGCCAAGGGTAGCGACGATTTTGGTACGACGGACGGACATGCAATGACTCCTGAGTTCAAGCGCTGAGTGAGGCTACTACGCTCCGATGTTGTAGTCATTGTTCGTTTGCACTACTTATTCGCTTGTTTCTTTAACCGAATACTTTCGGTTGCAGGCAGCCTGAAGATTTTCGCTCACGGGTCGATACAGAGCTCAAGACAGGAGAACCCCCATGCGAATCGTGCTCATAGTCGTCCTTGCCCTCAGTGTTGTGGGCTGCACCCGTTGGTCGATGAACCATCATTTGAATAACGCCTACAGCGCCTACGAACGCGGCAATTGCGAGCAGGTGACGCTCGAACTGTCCAAGGTCGAACGCGACAGCCGCGCGCGGCCTTACGTGTGGCCGGAAGTCTCGATGATGCGCGGCCAGTGCCTGGAACGGCAGAAAATGTTCATCGATGCTGCCCGGACATACCAATTCATCATCGCTTCGTATCCGCAAAGCGAGTACGCCTACCGCGCCCGCGCGCGTCTGGAAACCCTGCAGAGCCTGGGCCACTACCCGACCCGCAGTGCCGCCGCGGTGCGTCCGACGCAGTTCTGATCGCACGTGCTATCTATAGCTGGCCGGCCGGCGGTGGTGAGCTATAGTCGAATAAACCGGTTTAGAGCCTGGTTTCTAAATCGACGTAACACCTGTGATCGGCAGGCGTAAGCGGCAGCGGTTCATGGACTGTCGCACCGGGATCGGGGAGAGCGCGCCCATTGCCTGGCTCTTGTTTGATAAAGGCAGGCAGGCCCGTTCCGAAGCATTAGTGCGGTCCTGCTTAAGGGCCTTGCTGGGCGAATTGCGCATGTTCACTGACCGCCGGATCGAGCGGCATCAACTGCCGTATTTTTTGAGAGTGTTCAACAGCGTCACCGACAAACCGATTGGCTTTCTGGGCAACGTCTGCGAAGACGGGCTGATGCTCATCAGCCATTGGCCGATGATGCTCGGCGCAGACTTCGAATTGCGCCTGAAAATCCCCGTCAGTGACGGCATCTTGCAGGTCATCGATGTGCAGGCGTGTTGCCTGTGGTGCCATGAAGACGCCACCCCCCACCATTACGACGCCGGGTTCAGCCTGCAACGGGTACCGCCGGAGTATGGGCAGTTGGTGGAGGCGTTGAAGCTGTATTTCAGTTTTCAGCCATTGCCAGCGTCAGCCTGACACCGCAAAAGATCGCAGCCTGCGGCAGCTCCTACAGGACCGGTGTCCATACGCAAAATATGCGGTGACCACGGTCGATGTAGGAGCTGCCGCAGGCTGCGATCTTTTGATCTTGCTGTTACATCGTCTTGATCGCTTGATCGCTTGCTCGTTTTCCAGCGACCTCTCCACCAGCAACAACTCCAACTCAATCAACTAAAGTAACGGCCCAAGGCCATGCAGTCATTGCCATTGCAAGTAAACAGGCACCGTTTTTCGTTGAAGTACCACTCTGCCTTTCATCGGAACTGTCAACTTTTACAGGTGTTTTTCGCCAACGGGCGGTGTAGCTATAACCGGGTCAAACAACGGACTGTTCCATGATTGGAGATTGGAAAAATGGCCAAGCTACAGGACGATTCGCAACCGCGGGTGGACATCAGCCTGCCTAACGTCATCAGCCCCAAGCCCGGTGGAATTTACGATTCCCCCGTGCCTTTCGAACTCCGCCCGGGATCGGGGGGGGCATTACCCGGCGAAAGCGTTCATATGCCACATTTATTACAAGGGGCCAGAATTCGAAAATTTGTTGGTTGCTGACAACCGGTTTGCACAACCATTGGAGCCGGGGCCTCATGAAGTACACGCCTGTGCAAAGTGGTGGGAAGGCTCGAACAACGAAACTTCAGACTGGGTCTTTATCAAAGATTTCTATGTGCGGACCCCACCCGAGAACTAAAGCCAGCCGACCTGATTGTCGCTGACCGTTCGTCCGAACTGTCACAAATGACAGATGTGATTCCCCCATGGTTCCGCGTAAAAAAACGGCAAGCAATCGCTCTTCCGCTTTCAGGAGTATTTAGAGCGCACACCCTGGCCTGCTGGAGATTCATGATGAGCAAGGACTACTTCAACCCACCCCTCAAGCAACTTTTCGAGTTGGCACCAGGCTCCCTCGACCACTCTATCCAGGTCAACTACGAGAGCTTTATCAACGAGGGCGGCACGGTTTTCCAGATGTTGAAAATGGGACGTCAGGGTGTGGTTGATGCGTTCGGACTGCACAGTCGACAGGCGCAAGTGCTGCTGGACAAAGCCATGAGTCTGGCGGTGTACACCGCGCGCGAATTTCGCGAGCAGCGTCTGGTAAGGCCGGGACCTGCCAATCCGCTGCATCGTACCGGTATCCGGGCGTTGGTGAAAACCCCCACCTTCGATGACTTGTTCGACCCTGACTGGGAAAATGCCAGCCCCTCACATAGCCCGGATTCGAGCATTTCCCCGGCGGCGTATTTCTTGCGGTTGGTAATCCTGGCCCGGGATCTGGAGACTCGAGCGCAGCGCGGTGAAGGGCTGATCACATTCGAAACCCGGCGCCCGGATCTCGTTAATTTCGTCATTGATACAACCAGCATGTTTCAGATCAAACCGACGGTCACCTTGGTCAATAAAGTGCTGGAAAGCATCATCAGAACGTATTTGGCTACCGCATTGCAGCAGGATCAAGTCGTCGACGACACCTTGCTGGAAACACGTTTTCCGCATCGCTCGATGCCTTTCGAGTGGTATGCCGAGCAATACAAGCTGGTATTGGCAGAAAATGAACTATCGCTGGGTGAAGTGGTGCGGTCCATCGATCTGAGCGCTCCCTACTTCAAACAGCCAGGCGCTCGCGGTGATCTTTCGGATATTGCACTTCATCAGTCTTGCAATATCGGGCCGCAAGGGCAGCGATTGTTGACCGAGAGTTTTGTTGCGACCCAAGCGCAAAAATTCTACAAAGACAACTTTGGTACCTTTGAAGCGAGTTTGCTGGATTCGGTGCACTTCTGCGCCCAGACCTCGATTGATGCGAACACATTGACCTCGTTGTTATCCATTGAAGAATACGCGCCGACGCGCTCCGCGAATATGGAGACAGTGATCGTGGGGCCGGTGTCACCCAAGACATTTGGTTCGGTCTTCATCAACTATGGTGACGTTGAGGCAATGGATCTGTCCGCTCCGGTCAGGGGCGGGACGCGAAAATTCATCAATCACAGCCTCAACCGCTTTGACCGGATAAACCGCATGTTGCGTCTGAGCCGCTGGCTGAATCTTCCCCCAGACCAGTGTGATCGGCTGGTCATGGCCGCGTTCAATGCTGAGTTACGGGGTGAAATCCTTGGTTCCGAATCCCGAAAGCGCGAGTTGGCAGCCAAGCCGTTCAGGATTAGCAACAATACTCTTCGAGCCATCGGCCTCTTCCAGGAGTTTCGTCTGCGGTTCGGGTGTACCGCCGAGCAGTTTGGCGCACTGATTGATGAAATTTCCCCTTACGGGCGCGGTGAGGAACTTTCACAGTTCGACCGGATTTTCAACGTTCAGGCGTTGTTCGACACACCTTTGAAACTGGACGACGGCTTTTTCGCCATCGAACCGCAAACTCGCGCTGACAAGCGCACCGTCGATCAGATTTGCAGCAGCCTGGGCATCAACCAGGAGACCTGGCGCTATCTCGCACGCTTCGTAGCCAAGAGCTACGACCTGAGGGACGAACTGCAACGCAGCCTGCCCATACTTTCTTCCTTTTACCGCCTGGTATTGCTGGCGTCTTTTTTGCGCATCAGTTCAATAGAGCTGGCGGCATTGCTGGAAACCTTAAGTGAGAGGGGGGCAAGTGAGGTGCTCGAACGAGTACTCGGCGAGGCTCGTCTGGTGGTAACCGGCACCAGCGGTATCGGCGATGTACTGAGTGTGATGCATGCGGTGCAATCGTGCGTGCAATGGGCACAGGAAAACAACTTGAGCGTGCCTTGGCTGGTGCAGCATGTGGCCCCTGTCATTGCCCCGCCCATGGCAACCGAAGCGGACATTATTTTGCTGCAAGAGATTCACACCCGATTGCAGCCGGTGCGGCTTACCGAGGAGGCGCTTCAAGCGGCGGGCGTGCCACAAAGTAACGACATGAATGCGCAAGGCTGGCTGTCGCTGCTTGATCAGTTGGTAGATCGCGATGGTCTGGTGTGGAACCTTCCCAACGACGAGAACGATTACGATCGGGCCGTTGCGGAGATTCAAGCGGCGGTGATGTTGGCAGATGTTCCGCAAGCCGATGTCGATCGGGTGCGCACGGTCATTCTGGCGCTGGTGCTGCAGGCCAGGGATGCCCAATGCGCAGTGGTCCAGGAAAGTTTGTCGGTGTATTTGAGCCTGTCGCAGGACCTGATACTGCCACTGCTCAAATGGGTCAACACGGGCGGCGTCTATCTGTTGCTGATGGAGACCACTCGGGCCCTGGGCGCGGTCACTTCAGGCGCCGAGAAGGTCAATGTCGGTGATGATGTGCTGAACCTGCTGGCGCACCTGATACGGCGAGCCGAAGTCGTTGCAAAACTTTCGTTGAGCTCGGCGATGCTGGTGGCTTTGACCGCTCGACAGAACTGGATGTGGTTCGGTCTCAGGAATCCAGACGAACTTACCCTTAACACGTTGTATCAACTGACGCTTTTTCAGCGAGCTGTTACACACGCCGGGCAGCCTGCCGAAAAACTCTTGCATTACATGGAGCTGGTCAATGGGCTTCCGGCCGTCCTGACACCGGAGGATATGCGGCTGATTCGTGATTCAGCGGCAACCCAGCTGGCTGATGTGCTGAAGTGGGGGGTCAGAGAGGTGCTCGAGTGCATTCTCTATCTGGTCCCATCGATGCCGATCGTCCGTGATCTGACAACCCTGGACACGCTGCTGCGCATTCGTGAGCTTGCGACCCGCAGTGGGCTGGATGCAAAGGCCATTATTCGATTGGGGGCACTCACGCCCGACAGCGACAAGTATGCCTGGCGCAACGCAGCAGAACACGTGCTGGAATGTTTGTCAGAGTCAGCGGTTCAAGGGCAATCTCAGGAAATCGGTGAGATGGGGCAAAGTGTGACGCACGAAATCAGGTGCACCAACGACACCCTGATTGCCAATGTGGCCAATCAAGTCGCGTTGATCGTACTCACGTTGCGTGATCTCACCAACCAGGTTTTGCGCAACATTACGGTGTCCTGGAGTTGTGATCGTCCGGGGTTGCTGGAGGATACGTCCACTACCGATCATGAAGGCCGTGCGGTGATTCACTTCAAACCGGAAAAGGGGCCGTGGATGGGGGCGGTGCAAGTCAAAGGCACCTATGGCCTGGCTCAAGTGGTTTATGCACCGAAAATCATTGTCGATTGTGACGAGCCCACCTTGGGCTTTTCTCTGGATAGCACACCGGATCCCGAGCTCGACGATACCTTTTTGGCTGGTGGGAGTGCTTTCTTTCCGGTGTATGTCGGTCTTGCGGATCGTTTTAACAACCCTGGTGTTGGACGAGCGGTAGCGTTTGCCGGACGGGGTGTCGTCGCGGATCCTCTGTTAGCGATCACGGACGAAGCAGGTATCGCCAGAACCAGGGTCAGAAGCGTCGAACCCGTGAGTAAAGCGAGCCTGGTCGCCAGTTATAGCACCAAGGATTCATTGGTGATCAACAACATCACCTTTGTCGACAACCCTGCTATCAAGTTTTTTGAGGTGGTGTCGATGGCTGCTGACGGGGAACCTCTGGTGCTTCGTTGTCATGTGGTGGGGCTTGGCAAGCAACCGTCGCCGGGTGTGGAGGTCGAGCTGTATTCCGATATCGGACAAGAGCCGATCGGCACGGTTACCACTACTGAACACGGAATCGCGGAATTCACCGTGCAGGGTATTGAAGCAGGAAAACACACTTACATCGCCAAAGTAACAATGGACGAGCAGCGACTTGAAGTCGACGTGGCCAGCGCAGCGGTGATTCACGGAGAGTCAGCAGAGTATCTCTATCCGGTGGCGGGTGCGGGTACACCGACCTTGTTGTGGGTAACGGTCAGGGAGGAGGCACATAACCAGGCCAGGCTGATCGCCAACTGTCCGGTCTGGTGGACTGTCATGGGCCCGGATGGCACAACATCAACACCGGACAACTATCCAACCGACGCCTCGGGGCGTTCGACCTATCCCTTCGAGGCCGATGCGGCAGGCGACTATGTGGTGACCGCCATTCGCCAGGAAACAGAGGATAGGCGCACCTTCGCTCTTCAAGTGGTGCCGGCCATTGACTGGACGTTCACGTTGACCGACACGACGACGAGAGCTGTTGTCAGTCACGCGACCGCCAAAGAGCCGCTGGCGTTTATCAGAGGTCGAACCTACAAGCTCGATATCGAGTTGCCGGGCTCGGTCGATCTGAAAGACGCCCGTGCGATGCTGGCCTGGAGCAGTGAGTTCTCGGCGAAGGGGCTGGGAATGATGTTCGACCCGCCAACCGGTGCCTACGTGGTAATCGGCGAAGACAAAACCCTCAGCTGGAACATCGACTGCAGGGATCTTCGTAACGGTAGCTTTGATCTGACTTTTTATTGTAATCGGCTCAATCAGCGGCTGGTGTTGCCAGGTCGCCTGGATGCGCCACCACCGGCTCTGGTGTATCCCGTCAACGGCGATAAGGTGGAGGTTCAACCGCTGCTCAACGGTACGGGCAACCCATCGGCCCAGATTTATGTATTCGAAGGTCGGGAGGGGCCGCTGCTGGCCAGGACCAGCGTGGGCAATGATGGTAAGTGGTCCGTAAGGACTACCGAACCGCTGTCGACGGGGCCGCATGTATTTTCGGTCAAGCAGCGACATATCGACACCACTGAGGCGTGGGCGCCGGATGTGCGGGTGAGTGTTGATGGCAGCTTTGTTGAAAAGGTAAAAATTTCAAGCCCCGCCTCGAACAGCAGCGTCAGGGTCGGGACGTGGATCGAGGGGACGGGCATGCCAGGTGTTGAGCTACGCCTTGTCAAAGAGGGATCGGAAGCCACTATTTATGCACAGGGAATGGTCGGTGCAGATGGTCGCTGGCGAGTTCAGTTCAAATCAGACTTCGGACCAGGCACTTACTCGTGTGGCGCTGCATTTTATGTTGATGGCAAAAAAGTGTCCGATTGGGCGCCGCCGGCCTATAAGTTGACGTTTATTGCCAGAGGCTAAAAGTGTTAACGGGTGCTAAAAAAGGAACAATTGTCATTAGGTGATGCCCGCGGTATCGCCGCTTTGAAGTTTTCTTTTTGAATATTCAGCTGTGTCTCTATTGCTGGCACTGCCGGGCGCATGCTGCATTCTAGGAGCGTAAAAAGTGGATAACTCCATCATTGGCACATTGGAAGAAAGTCGCTGCATGGCCTTGGCAGATTTTTATCTTGGGCAAGTTGCACCGAATCAAGGTGTCACTGAACCGCTTAAGCTGACATCCCTTGATGATTTGTATCACTATTTGTTAATGGACAGTCAGGTAGGCCAGGAACTGGAAACGTCTGAGCTGGCTGAAGCCATTGCGTGCCTCCAGCAATACATAGGCGCTGTGTACAGCGGTCTGGAACCTGGCCACACAGAAGAGTTTACTAACGACGAATTGGTAGCGTGGCATCAACGCTATTGCAATATCAGTGACTGGGCTGGTTATCAGATGCTTCTCGATTATCCGGAAAACTGGATAAAACCGACATTGCGTCTGCGCAAATCCGATTCGTTCAAAGAGTTGGAGAACAACCTCGGGCAAGCCAGTCTCAGCGATGCAGCCGTGCAGATGGCCCTGTTCGAGCATTTGAAGGGTTTCGAAGAAGTGTGCAATCTCGATCTGATATCGGCGTATATCGACAGTATCGACAGCGCGGAAATTGCAAAGGGAAAAAACTTCAAAAATGCCGATTACTACTTTATTGGCCGGCAAAGGGTGCAGCCATTTGGCTACTTCTGGCGCAAGGCCCATGTTGAATTAAACAGCGAAAGCAAATTCCTCAACCCCGCGGCCTGGACTGAGTGGAAGCCCATCGGCATTCCCGCCTCGGCAACCGTGTTGGCGATGCGGCCGGTATTTTTCGCCGGGCGTTTCATGGTGGTTCAGGTCGAGGGCGAGAAAGCCCCAGACCGCAAGGATAAGGACAACGAAGGCAACGAGGTTATCGTGGACGGTACGTGGCAGGTTGAGGTCAAACTCTCTTACCTTGCCGTGAACGGAATATGGTCGACACCCGTGAGTCTTGGGAAAAAGGAATTTGCCAAGGCGTCCGAGGCATCTTCTCGTTTGGTAGTCGTGACCTATGCCGGTATCAGAAAAGACGTAGATGATCTTTTGGCTGTGTGTTTTACCACAACAGACTTGCCTTCCGGGCAGATGGCCGCCGCCGAGGATGAGAAAGAGCACGGATGGATCTTTGCGGCAAGAAATGCATTGTTTGAACCAAAAGTTCCAAATATTGCAAGCCTCAAAATATTGGCCAATCAGCGCTTCTCCAATCAGTCTGGTTTGCAACATAAACTGTTGCTCAGCGAAGCGGCTGTACTGACACAGACGCTTGTGCCGGCTCCAGGTGTTGCAGCCGTTGGAGACACCCGGAATGGAATACTGAGCAAGTTTATCTCAACGAATATAAACTTCAGCAGCCGACAAAGCTTGGTTGATGGTGTATTGGCAACAACTAACGTATTACAGGTGCAAGGTGTTTGCGATCTCACCCGGCCAGAGTTTGATCTGAAAGACATTGTCATTGTCGTGAAAGAGAATGTGGCATCGTTTGTTACGTATTTCGAAATTTCCAGGGTTGGCACCAAAGGCATTAAGTTTACCTGTTTCCGTCAATCAACTACCGGATTTGATTTTTCTTTATGTCTTGATGATTTGAATGGCAAGCCTGTCGCGATAGAGACTTTCAAAGCAGCTGAATTTACAGCGGATGGCGAATGGGTATCTGTTCGCAAGAATGTGATGCTGACACCTCAACAACTGGAAACGTTGTGGTTACTTCAGCCCGGTCACATCAGAGGTGGTGCCGGGTTTTCAGTCTTGATTGGTGCTGTCTACAAATCGTTAACCAACAGCCAAAACGTGCTTTCGATGTTTAAAAAGCCCGAGATCGTTGGGATGGCTTTGAAAGTCATGGATGGCGCAACGGTTGTTCCTGGCGATTGGGAGAAAACCGTTGAATTGAATGGGTGGTTCCAAACGCCCTGGATTGAGTATCGCTGGACGGGAGACCCTGTCGGTAAAAAGCTGAGTGTCGTATGGGGCGCGAATGCTGACGATCGTTATGGCCGCGACCGCTATGACATCGAGATCAAACAAGTACCCAATGCCAGCAACGTACCGCTGATCAGCAAGCAGGCCACAGGTGCTCAATTTCTTGATGTTCGGCCATTGGGTATCACCGCTCTGCCATGGATACGGCTCAACTCGCTGTTCGGACCGGAGCTGGTGGCCAAGGCAGCGATTTCTATCGACGAAGTATTGTCCCGGGCGACCCAGGACACCCTCGAGCCGTCACCAACGGGTGCCAATCCGCAAAAAACGCCCATCGATTTCAACAGCGCCCACGGCACCTTTTACTGGGAACTGTTCTTCCATCTGCCGTTCCTCGTCGCCCATCGTCTATGCGAGGAGCGCAACTACCATGAGTCGCAGCGATGGTATCAATACATTTTCAACCCGCATATCCGGACGCCACGCCCGGGAGAAACGGACCCGAGCGAGCGCTACTGGCTCTGCCGTCCGTTGCTGGAACAAGGCGATATCGGCTTTGAAGCCAAGGGGCTGGTGGACCCTGACGCCATTGCCTTTTCGAAGCGGATTCACTATCGCAAAGCCATTTTCATGGGTTATGTGCGCTGCATCATTGCCCATGCCGATTCGTTTTATCGGCGGTTGACCCGCGACAGCCTGACGGCGGCGAAACTGCAATACGTGCGCGCCTTGTCGCTGATGGGCCCGGCACCCACAGCAAAAGCCATGAGCCACTGGAAGCCTCAGTCGGCATTCGACATTCTCAAGCCCAGCGCCGAAAAAGCCGGTGTCTCGTCACTGGAGTCATTCGCACGATCACTTGAGGTCGACGTCGCGAATCTGCCGGCGCGAGTGGAGGGAACGCCAGATTTCGAGGTGTTAGGACTGGAAGATGTCTTTCGCCCCTTCACCAACGATCAACTGCTGGACACCTGGAAGTACATCGATGAGTGCCTGTGGAACATGCGGCATAACCTGACCATCGATGGCAAACCGATGATGCTGGCGCTGTATGCCCCACCGACCAATCCACTGGATTTGTTGCGAGCACAGGCGGGTGGTGCTTCGGGGGCAATGCGCAACGCGGGAGGGTGGAAGAACATCCCGCATTATCGTTTCCGTACCTTGCTATCCACAGCACAAAACGCGGTGCAAACCCTTATCGGGTTTGGTCGGGAGGTGCGTCAGTTGATGGAACTGCGTGATCGTGGACAGCTTGAGGAGCTGCAGCAGAGCCATGTCATTGCACTGGGGGCGCATGCCAAAACCATTCAGGAAGAGACCATCAAGCAACTGGAGGCTTCGCTGGAAGGATTGGAGCAGAGCCAGGCCATGATTCAAGAGCGGGCCGATCACTATAAGCAGCTCAATGGGAACCCGTTGTTGGCGCCGGAAATAGCTGGGGATGTCGCCGCACTGGCCGGCAAGATAATGGGGGCAGCCGCTATCATTCCTCACGCTGCCGGGAGTGTTATCAATGCAACGATCAAGGAGCAAGCGCTCGCTGGGCCTGTGGGCCCTTTTCCTGCCGGGTTGGCAGGTATTGAAGGCGGTGAGCGTGGGGAACCTCTCAAAGCAGTTGGCACGGGACTGACGATCGGTGGCGCGTTGTTATATGCGGCGGGTGAAGCTTCGCAGCGAGCCGCTTTTTATCTACGCCGAGGTGAAGAGTGGAGCTTTGCCGAAGCCCAGGCGAAAAGCGAATTGCTGGTCGTCCAACAACAGCTCACCGCCCAGCAGCACACGCTCAATGCCGCAAGAGCCAGCCTGGTTCAAACACAAAAAGCCAATGAGCAGGCCCAGGAAATTTATTCATTCTACAAAACCCGGGCCACTAACGTTGAACTCTACCGCTGGTTGCTCAGCCAGATGGCTACGTTGTACTTCCAGGCCTATGACGCCGTGGTGGGGTTGTGCCTGAGCGCCGAAGCCAGTTGGCAGTACGAGATGGGCGACTTCGACACGCAGGTCATTCGACCCAATGTCTGGATGGATCACCGCCATGGCCTGAGCGCAGGCGAGTCGATGCTGCTTGACCTGCTGCGTCTGGAGCGCATGTTCCTTGAGCGTAACGAACGTCGGCTGGAACTGACCAAGACGATTTCCCTGCGTCAGTTGTTCGAAAAAGGGACGCCGACAAAAAACTGGGAGTCGGTCATAACCGATCTCAAGAAAGGCAAACTCGATTTCGAGTTTTCCCAGCAGTTGTTCGACAGTGACTACCCCGGTCATTACTGCCGACAGATAACCACCGTCGCACTGTCTCTTCCGGTGGTGCTCGGCCCTTACCAGGATGTTCGCGCAATCCTGACGCAGACCGGCAGTACCACAGTGTACAAAGCCGACGTTGACTCGCTTGAATACTTGTATGGCGACAAAGGCCAAATACCTCCCGCCGGTATTTTGCTCAATTTGCGTAGCAACCAGCAGGTGGGCATCAGTCACGGCCTGGATGATTCCGGTGTTTTCCAGTTGATATTTGGTGATGAACGCTACCTTCCGTTTGAAGGTACTGGCGCGGTTTCGCGTTGGCGTCTTGAGTTGCCACGATCTACAACGTCGGAACAGGAAAAGCTGATCGACAGCCTGACGGACATCATTGTGCAGGTGCGTTATCTCGCCAAAGTCGGCGGTACGGCTTACACCGAGGCGGTTCTGGATAAATTAGGTGATTGATGGTGGGTGTCCCTGACGGTTAACGGGGGCGCGTGTTGGCAGGGAGTCCGGGTCGCGATGGCGACTCTGGGAAATTTGATCAATCGAGGTGAACGCATCATGAGCGACGACGAAATCAGAGGCCGGAATTTTATTTTGCACGGACGATTCTCCTCGGGTTGGAATACACCCTGGAAACATGATGGGCAGGGCGCAGCCAGGACATTTGAAGACCCTGATTATGGTAACTATTTGATGATGAACGGGAAGGCGATCGTTGCTCAGGCATTCGACACCGCCGTGTTTACCGACGCGCAGATGGAGGGGGCGACTTATCGAATAGCCTTTCAGTATGAAAATTTTGGGGAAGGTGAAAACTCCAAAGTCCTTGTAATAACCGGCATTGGCAAGCAAATCCCTATTGATCTAAGTGGAAAACCCCCCAGCAAGCCGCTGGCCGACTGGAACCCCTTTGAGTCTTTTGCGATCGACGGCGTAGTGGCAGCGGATAAAACTATCGCCGTTGAGATGCATGGATCCGCCTCGAGTGGTTCGTCGGGGCTGCGTATGACTGACGTCGACGTGCAGCTGCACCTCGTGCCTCTCCAGCTGGCACGCATTAATCTCGACGGCAAGCTGTATGAAGGACAAACCTTGGTAGCTGTGTAACGTAAGTTGCAGAGGAGGGCCGAGCCATTGTTTGTCATTGGAAAGCCTCAGCAAAAAAGTGGATACGCTTTCATATCGTGCCTGCTTTTTTCCAGCTCAAGTATCGCGTGACCAATGTTGACCCTAATCTGTCTGGTCGCGCATCCACTACCGAAACTCCATGGGCACTCAACCGCTCATGGAGTTCGGCTCTCGCATTCAACCAGTCCACCGTCCCGCAATAGCTCAACGCTTCGGACCAGGTTTGTACCGGCGCCTCTCGCAGACTGTCGAGTACCCCTTCTTTCAGGCTTGCCACCAGAACCCGATGTTGCTTGTTCAGCCGGTTAACGGCCGTGATGAGTTCTTCATCGTCTTCATCCCGCAGATTGGTCATTAGCACCACCAACGCTCGACGCTTTTGCCGGGCCAGTAGTTGGTTGGTAGCGGCTTGATAATCGGCGTTGCGTTGTGTGCTGTTCAGGTTGTAGACCCTGTTGAGCAAGACGTTTAGCTGGTTGGTGCCTTTCACCGGAGCGAGATAAAAGGGCTGTTCGCTGGCAAATGTACTCAGCCCCACCGCATCGCCCTGCCGTAACGCCACGTAGCTCAGCAACAGACAGGCATTGAGCGCGTGATCGAAGTGCGACAGCTCATCATCCTGGCTGCGCATGTGCCGGCCGCAGTCGAGCATGAAAATGATCTGTTGATCGCGTTCGTCCTGATACTCCCGTGCGATCGGTGTACGTTGGCGGGCGGTGGCTTTCCAGTCGATCTGGCGCAGGCTGTCGCCTTCGCGATACTCCCTTAGCTGGTGAAACTCCAGGCCCAGGCCGCGTCGTTGTCGCTGGCGCACGCCGAGCTGGCTGAGCCAGTTGTCTACCGCCAGCAGTTGGCCGCCGTAGAGGCGGGCGAAGTCGGGGTAGACGCGGGTGTGGTCGGTCACGCTGAGCAGACGTTTGCCGGACCACAACCCCAATGGGCTTGGCAGGTTGATTTCGCAGCGATCGAAGGTGAAGTGGCCGCGCTTGAGCGGGCGCAGGCGATAGCCAGCCTCGCTGTGCTGGCCAGGCTGAAGTTCGACCGACAGGGGAAGGTTTTCGAAGCTCAGGCCGTTGGGCACATGGTCGAAGACCTGAATGTTCAGTGGTTGGGGGAAGTCATGCACGACTTCCAGTCGTACTTCGCTCCAGCGACCCAGCGCCAGACTGCCACGCATTTGTCGTCGTACGCGGGGGGAGGGCAGGCGTTGGAGGCGGATGGCGTCGAGTATTGCCAGGGCCAGCAGCGCCAGCAGCAATCCCCAGTTGATCGACAACAGGCTCGAAGGTACGGCGACGTCCAGCGCCCGCAATGCACCGAGCACGATGCCGATAACCAGCAGCAGTGCCAGCCAGATCAACAGCAGGCGCGAGGGTTTCATGGTGTAACACCGTGCAGCCAGATCAAAAGATCGCAGCCTTCGGCAGCTCCTACAGGTGCACACCTTCGACGCAGGAGCTGCCGAAGGCTGCGATCTTTTATCCGGGCCACGACGTTCAAACCCGTGGCGCCGGCACTTGGTCGAGCAGTTGCCGCAGCACGTGATCGACCTCCAGCCCTTCGATATCCAGCTCCGGCGCGATGCGTACGCGATGGCGTAGCACGGCCAGGGCGCAGCCCTTGATGTCATCCGGAATCACGAATTCACCGCCGCGCAACAAGGCGCGTGCCCTGGCACATCGCACCAGGGCAATGGACGCCCGAGGCCCGGCGCCGAGGGTCAGGCCGGGCCAGTTGCGGGTGGAGCGTGCCAGGCGCACGGCGTAATCGAGCACCTGATCGTCCAGCGGCAGGTCGCTGGCGATGCGTTGCAGGGCCAGTACATCCTTGGCCTGCAACAAGGTGCGCATCGGTTGCACATCGAGCATGTCGGCCCGGGTCGAGCGGCTGACCTGACGGACCATGTTCAACTCCTGGTCGGCGTCGGGGTAATCCATACGTACCTTGAGCATGAAGCGATCCAGTTCGGCTTCCGGTAGCGGATAGGTACCTTCCTGTTCGATGGGGTTTTGCGTGGCGAGCACCATGAACGGCTGCGCGATGGGCAGAGCACGACCTTCGAGGGTGACTTGCCGCTCCTGCATGGCTTCGAGCAGCGCCGCCTGGGTTTTCGCCGGAGCGCGGTTGATCTCGTCGGCGAGCAACAGGTTGGTAAACAACGGCCCTTTGCGCAGTTTGAATTGCTCGGTCTGCATGTCATACACCGCGTGCCCGGTGACATCGCTGGGCATCAGGTCCGGGGTGAACTGGATGCGCGCGAATTCACCGCCGAAGCAGCGGGCGAGGGCGCGCACCAACAGGGTCTTGCCCAAGCCCGGTACGCCTTCGAGCAGCACATGGCCGCCGGCGATCAGCGCCGTCAGGACGTCGTCGATCACACTGTCCTGGCCGATCAAGGCTTTTTGCAATTCATGGCGTACGGCCTGGGCCAGGTGGCTGGCACGCTGACGTTGTTGAGTGGCATGACTCGCTGCCTCGGGCTCGATCGGTTGACTCATAGGGCGTTCCTCAAGGTTTGCAGGTGGGCGACCTGACGGCTGAATTCAACGCTGGAAAGCCGTTGTTTCGGTCGCGGGCTCATGGCCTGGCTGATGGCGCGTGTGGGTTGGCCGGTCAGGCGCGCGAGTACCAGCCATTGTTCGGCAACGGCAAGTTGTTCAAAGCCGGGATGGCGACGCCGCACGCGCCGCAGGATGTCTTGCTGCAAGGCTTGCAGCAGGCCGGCCTGACCGTTGCGGCGCAACAGGAAGTCGGCACTGGCGCGCAGGTGCTCCTGCAGTTGCCGGCGTGCTTTCGGCGCCGGTTCCAGCAATGGCCCCTGACGCACACCGAAGTGCCAGAAACCCAGACCGATCAAAGCGAACAACGCGACCAGCGCCTGGGGAAAATAACGCAGCAGCAAGGTCGGCAGGCTGTCGTGATCGGTATCGAAGATCAGCGTCACGCGGGTATCGGCGGTCAGGTACCAGAGCAGCCAGGCATTGTCGTACCGGTCGATGGCCGGGGTTTTCCACAAGTCGGCATCGGTGACCACGATGATTGAACCGAGACCGTAACCGAGCTGCATCATGTGCGTGGCCCTGGCGCTGTTGGCCCAGGCCTGGGCGAGGTTTTTCGGGTCTTCGAGATGGAACGCGGTATCGAAACCGGCATAGGCCGGGGCGTCTTCGTTTTCCAGATAGAGCTTGGTCAGTTGCGGGTACGGATCGTCACCGACATCCGGCGGCGGGTCCTTGAGGTCTTTGCTCAGGGATTGGTGCAGTTGCACCCGATCGAGCAGCAGGTCATTGCTATGGCCGAGTTTTTCATCCCACAGCGATTCGGCGACGAACAGAAGCCGCCCGCCGGCCCGGGTCCAGTTCAGCACCTGGTCGATCTGCCGTGGGGTCATGTTGTAGCGATCCCCGAGCAACAGCAGGCTGTGTTGATGCGGGTCGAGGCTGGGCAGGATGTCGAGGCCGTTGGCGTGGTCGGCGCTCAGGCCTTGCTTGCGCAGGAACAGCTGCGCCGCCAGATATGGATTGGCGCTGGCTTCGGGGGCGGGACCGTGGTCGATGTCGGTCTGGTAGGGGGTTGCCTTGAGGTACAGATAAACACCCAGCGCCGCCAGCAACAGGGCGACCAACGCAGTGGCTATCGACCCCCAGCGCCGATTCAACGGACAACCTGCGAGCCGAACAGAATGCGCCAGCCGTTACACAGTTCCTGCTGCACCTGAGCGGGCGGCAGGCGATGACCATAGGCCATGTTTTGCCAGTGCCCGGTCAGGTTTTTGCTGTAGGCCAGCAAGGCCGGTTGCTGTAATAGCTCGATACGCTGAAGCACCTGGCCTTCAGTGTCGGCGGACTTGAGCGCGATGTTGAAGTCGTGCAGCAGGCGGCTGAGCAGGGCGCGATAAAGCAGACCAAGCGCTTCGCGTGGATGAGTCTGCCAAAGACTTTCGGCGCGGGCGGCGATGTCGGCGGGCAGGGATTCGGGCTTGAGGTCCATGCCGAATGCCTGCTGCGGTAACGGTCCCGTGGCTCTGTTGACGGGGATTGGTCGAAGGCTCACGAACGCCTGCAACCAGTCGCGATAGCGCCAGATCAACAGGCCGACGGCACCTATGACGATGCCCCACAGCACGATTTCAATCAGGGTCGCCAATGCCCCGAAATGCTGCCCCTCGAACAGTTTCAGCAGGGCCTTCAACCATTGCGGTGTCTTGCCATTATCCGCGGCTTCAGCACTCGGTTGCTCTTCGCCAAAGCGGTAGCGCGTTACCGTTTCCCGGTTCTTGAAGGGTGGCTGTTCGAGGATCGCCTTGATGCTGTCCCTGGAGGCCTGGCTGCTCAGGGGCTGGTCCAGCAGGCGCGGGCTGTCGGGTGAAATGGCCGGTTCACCGGCCCACACGCTGTGGGTGGTCGGCATCAGCACAATCACGGCCATCAACAGGACAGCGCCTGCACTGACCAGACGCTGGCGCATTCGGCGGAACACCAGTTCGATATCCCAAGCCTCCAGTACGGTGCGCCGGTTCAGGTAAAGGCTGAAGCCGCAGGCGACATAGATCGGCTCCCAGACCACCAGAACCAGTGCATAAAAGGCGTTGGTCAAGTGTTCCAGCCAACGCCAGTCCTGGGTGGCCGCCGAGATCAGCGACTGCCAGCCCCAGTCGAGCGCGACCTGCTGTGGCAGGAGTAGATAGAACAGCACCATCAAGCCGATCCACAACGCGCCCTCCAGGTGCGCACCGATGATCGTCAGCCAGCGTGCGGTGCCGGCGTTTCGCTGCAACAGCACCTGTAGGCGCTGTTGCCATTGCTGCCCGTGGAGTCCTTCGAGCTGTACCACCGGCATGACGAAACTGCGGTGCAGACTCAGGCGTCGCCAGGTCAGGCTGGCCAGCAATTGCGGCTTGAGCAGGCGCGGCCATTGGTGCAGGGCCTGCTTGAGCGTGGGCGTTTCATCGAACATGGCTTTGGACAGGATGTACAAGGGCAAGCGTTCGAACGCCGGCTTCAGCCACCAGAAAATGAACACGGCGAGCGAGGGCGAATCCCGGAATCCCCAACTGAGCAGCACGAAAATGGGCAAGGTGACCATGGCCCAACTGGTCATCAACAGGCGTCGGTGGCGCTGGCTCAGGAGCACCCCGAGGTCCATGGCTTCCCAGGTCGAGCGCGGGCGAATCACCACCGTGGCGTCACTCAGGCGCATGGCGGCGACGTCCGGCGAACACCAGATAAACCACCACCAGCAGCCAGAGCGCCGCGCCGATCAGGTATTTGGTCTGGTGCGAAGGGCCGGTCATTGCCGACCAATAGGCTTCGATAAAGGCCGCAATCAACAGAAACAGCATGACCCCGCAGATCAACAGCACGCTCTTGCGCGCCGCCAATCGCAAGGCCTCGCCCCGTGGCAGGCGCCCCGGGGCGACCAACGCCCAGCCCAGCTTCAGACCAGCGGCACCGGCCAGGACGATGGCGCTGAGTTCGAAAGCGCCATGGCCGATCACGAATGACCAAAAGGTTTGCCCGTAGCCGACGTAGGTCAGGTGCCCGGCCACCGCCCCGATCATCAGGCCGTTGAAAATCAGGAAAAACACGCTGCCCAGGCCGAACAGCAAACCACTGGCGAAGGTCTGAAAGGCGATGCCGATGTTGTGCATGATGTAGTAGCCGAACATCGCCCAGTCCTCACTGGCGGCCCGCTCCGCCGTGCGCCCGAGGTGACCGGCAACGGGGTCGTACATGCTTTGCATCTCACTGACCTGTTCGGCGGGGATCAGGTTGTAGACCAGATCCGGGTACAGGTACACCAGCAGCGCGAAACCGGTCAGGCTGGCAAAGAACATCAGGCTGGCGGCGAGGACGAAACGCCATTGTTCGCGCACCAGTCGCGGAAAGTCGGCCAGGATGAATGCCAGCATGTTGGCCCCCAGACGGCTGCGGTGTCGGTAAAACTGTTGATGTCCGCGCAGCACTTGTTGCTGCAAGGCATCGATCAGAAAACTGCTGTAGCCACGCTCCCGTGCGAGTGCCAAGTGTTGGCAGAGGCGTCGGTAGTCCTTTGGGAAACTGCCGGCGTCGGTGACTTTGCCGTCGCGTTCCAACTGCTCGAGCAGGCTGGAGAAGCGGTCCCATTCGGCCTTGTGCCGGCTTTCAAACAGGCTTTGCTTCATGTCGGCCCCAGCAAGCCGCGGGCGATGCCATTGAGCTCGGTCACCGCCTGTGCAGGCTGGACTTGCAAGGGCTGGGCGAGGATCGCGGCCAGTTCATTGACCCGCGCTTGGGAGAGTTCGCCCTGGCGCTCGGCAAACCCGAGAATCGCCTGTTGCTCGGTAAGTGTCAGGGCAAAGGCCGGGCGGCGGGGCTCGGCTTCAGGGGGGGCGGGGCGGGTGTGCGATTGTTCGCGGTAGATCACCAGGGTCCCGGCGGCGATATCGCCGAGGCGCTTGAAGTGGGGATGTTGCAGGCAACTGATGACCCCGAGGAAGTAACCGAAGGGCAACAGGTCAACAACGCGCAGCAGGTTGCGCAGCAGCGAAGCGGACCAGCCGACCGGGGTGCCATCGTCGTGCACCACCCGTAGTCCCATCCATTGCTTGCCTGGCGAGTAGCCGTGGTTCAGCACCTCGAACAGCACCATGTACCACCAGCTCACTACGAATAGGAGGATCGAGCCGAGCCCGGCTCCCAGTTTGCCGAGCGTCGCCAGCACAATGAACAGCACGCCCAGGATCAGGCCGCGCAAACCGAGATCGATGGAGAATGCCAACGCACGGACCATCAAACCGGCCGGGCGCAGCGGCAGATCGACGCCCTCCGGCGTTTCGACGTGATACCGCGTATCCAGTGGCGGTGACAGCGGCGCAGTCCCTGGCAGTGCTGTGGTCTCGAGCATGGGCAACCTGATGATGTGGCCTGGATCGGGATTCTTTGTCCATCCGATGCTAGCAGCCTATACGGAGGGAAACGACATAACTATGTAGTGCACGGCGAGTCGCGCAAGGTGCTTGAATGACAAGACTACTGGCCGGGGCGGGAGGTGAACGCCTAGACTTTGCCGATCTTCAGTTCAGGAATCGCCCGTGACCTCTATCTTCTGGTACGACTACGAAACCACTGGCATCAATCCCCGTTGCGACCGTCCGTTGCAAATGGCCGGCCTGCGCACCGACTTCGATCTCAATGAAATCGACGCGCCGGTCAACCTTTACTGCCAGCCCAGTGATGACATCCTGCCGCATCCGGCCGCCTGCACCATCACCGGAATCACCCCCGGGCAACTGCAGGCGCAAGGCTTGAGCGAAGCCGACTTCATGACCCGGGTGCATGCGCAACTGGCCGCGCCCGGTACCTGTGGCGCGGGGTATAACACCTTGCGTTTCGACGACGAGATGACCCGCTACAGCCTGTACCGAAACTTTTTTGACCCTTATGCGCGGGAATGGCAGGGCGGCAACAGCCGCTGGGACCTGATCGATGTGGTGCGCGCCGCCTATGCCTTGCGCCCCGATGGTCTGGTCTGGCCGACCGATGACGAGGGGCGGGTCACGCTCAAGCTCGAGCGCCTGACCGCTGCCAACGGCATCGACCATGGCAATGCCCACGAAGCGCTGTCGGACGTTCGCGCGACGATCGCCCTGGCGCGCCTGATACGGGAAAAACAGCCAAAGCTGTACGACTGGCTGTTTCAACTGCGCAGCAAGCAAAAAGTCATGGACCAGATTCGCCTGCTGCAACCGCTGGTGCATGTTTCCGGGCGTTTTTCGGCCGCGCGCAGCTATGTGGGTGTGGTGTTGCCGCTGGCCTGGCACCCGCGCAACAAGAACGCCCTGATTGTCTGTGACCTGCACCTCGATCCCCAGGGCCTGCTCGATCTGGATGCCGAAAGCTTGCGTCAGCGCTTGTATACCCGCCGTGACGAGCTGGCCGAAGGCGAGTTGCCGGTGCCGTTGAAGCTGATTCACATCAACAAGTGCCCGGTGGTGGCACCGTTGTCGGTACTTCGCCAGGAAGATCAGCAGCGTTTGGGGCTGGATATGGCGCTGTATCAGCAGCGGGTGTTGCAGCTCAATGACGCCCGGAAAGTTTGGCTGGATAAAATCCTGGCGATCTATGCTCGCGAAGATTTTTCCCAGAGCCAGGATCCGGAGCAACAGTTATATGATGGATTTATCGGTGATCGGGATCGGCGATTGTGTGAGCAAGTCAGAACCGTTGACCCGGTGCAATTGGCACAACAGCAGTGGCCTTTCGATGACGAACGTTTGCCTGAATTGCTGTTTCGATATCGCGCACGTAACTTTTCCGACACGTTGAATTCCGAGGAGCAAGAACGCTGGCGAATATTCTGTCAGAAACGTTTGTCAGAACCCGAGTGGGGGGCCCCAAATACCCTTGAAAGTTTTGTAGACGCCGCGGCCCAATTGAGCGTTAGTGCTACTCCGTTTCAGCAGGGGGTGCTCAGTGAGTGGCAGGATTATGTCCAGGGATTGCGTCAGCGTTTGCGTCTTTGAAATCGAACATGCCTGGGCTTAAAACACCGGGCATAAAAAACGCCAGCATTTGCTGGCGTTATTTTTTGTCACGGATCCGTCTGCGACAAGCTCTGAAGCTTAGCCCAGCAGGGTAGCCCAGCCTTCCACCACGTCACCGCCCCACTTGGCTTTCCACTCTTTCAGAGTCTTGTGGTTGCCACCTTTGGTTTCGATGACTTCACCGTTGTGCGGGTTTTTGTATTGTTTAACTTTGCGAGCACGCTTGGTGCCGGTAGTTTTCACTGCACCGCCGCGTGGTGCCTTGGTTTTGGATTCTGGATCCAACAGCGCGATGATGTCGCGCAGGGATTTCGAGTATTCACCCATCAGGGTGCGCAGTTTGCCTTCGAATTCCAGCTCGGTTTGCAGTTTGTCGTCTTGGGACAGGTTCTTCAAACGGGCTTGCAGCTCTTTGATAGCTTCTTCGGTGGCGCGATATTCGTTGATCAAGGACATGTGGACTACCTTATGTTGTGCGCTGGATGGCAGGTGACAGTGCGGCAATAATAGTCACGGTGTTTCATCAAGTAAACATTTAAGGCAAGTTTATTTAATTTAATTGCTGTGGCTTTGGCGCACATTGGTAATGCAGTTATTAGTGTGGTCCAGGTCTGCCGGATATACATAAATTAACATTTGGCCGGCAGCACTAGAGCATCCGGGCGAACCGTCACGGGCGCTGTCCGTCCTGCCGCTCCGACCTTCGGGCAGGGCAAACGTCAACAATACTGCAGTTTTGCTGCGCAATCGCTAGAATGGCGGCCTTTGCGAAGTTCTGGAGTTTCCCCCTCATGCGCACTTTTCGTCTGGTGATTTCTTGCCCGGACCGTGTTGGCATCGTTGCCAAAGTCAGTAACTTTCTGGCATCACATAACGGCTGGATCACTGAAGCGAGCCATCACTCGGACAACCTCAGTGGCTGGTTCTTCATGCGTCACGAGATCCGTGCCGACTCCCTGCCATTTGGTATCGAAGCGTTTCGCGAAGCCTTTGCCCCGATCGCCGAAGAGTTCTCGATGGACTGGCGCATCACCGATACCGAACAAAAGAAACGCGTGGTCCTGATGGCCAGCCGCGAGTCGCACTGCCTGGCCGACTTGCTGCATCGCTGGCACAGCGATGAACTGGACTGCGAAATTTCCTGTGTGATTTCCAACCATGATGACTTGCGCAGCATGGTGGAGTGGCACGGCATTCCGTACTACCACGTCCCGGTCAATCCGCAGGACAAGCAGCCGGCCTTCGCCGAGGTTTCGCGCCTGGTCAAACAGCACGATGCCGAAGTGGTGGTGCTTGCCCGTTACATGCAAATCCTGCCGCCGCAGTTGTGCCGCGAATACGCGCACAAGGTCATCAACATTCACCACAGCTTCCTGCCGTCGTTCGTCGGTGCCAAACCGTATCACCAGGCCTCCCTGCGTGGCGTGAAGCTGATCGGCGCGACCTGCCACTATGTGACCGAAGAGCTGGATGCCGGTCCGATCATCGAGCAGGACGTGGTGCGCGTCAGCCACAGCGACAGCATCGAAGACATGGTGCGTTTCGGCCGCGATGTCGAGAAGATGGTGCTGGCCCGTGGCCTGCGTTATCACCTGGAAGACCGGGTGCTGGTACACGGCAACAAAACCGTCGTCTTCTGACAGACCTGCGGTGCAGTTGAAATTCGAAGGGCCTGGGCGTTCAATCGCTTCAGGCCCTTCGCCGTTTCTGCACCGAGGACATGACCATGGCCGATCCACTGGACAAAGCCACCTCCAAGGCTCCCGCCACGCTGGGCGAGGGTTGCCTGAGCCGCTACGACCCGGATGACATGGGGCCTGAAACGGGTACGGAGTTTCCTGATGCCGCGCAGTTGTGGGAGCAGTTGCAGCAAGAGCCCGCGGACAAACCCAGACCTGCCTGAGTTTCATCAACTTTACCGGCAGGCACCGCCCGCGCGCAGGCTATCGAACAACTGCAGTCCGCGACTCATGCCGCACGACCCACACGGTCGTTTTGCAGCGCCAGCCACTGGGTCTTGGTCATCGGAACACGTCCGTTGTCGAGCAGGCGCTCGAGGGTTTGTAGCCAGTATCGGCGCGAAAACTCATGGCGCATGTCCACCGGGTGCAGGCCCAGGCGAATCACCGGCGCCTGCTGCCAGCGTTGTTCACGGCGGTCGCTGACGAGCTTCGATACGCCCCGGCGCCAGACACTGCGCGCACTCCAGACCAGCCCCGGCGCCTCGAACGCGGTGAAATCCGGCAGCTGGTACAAGTGCTGCGAGTCGCTGGTGTAACTCAACGGCAATTGGCGCAATGCCTGGCGAGTGCCTTGGCTCATCAGCCAGGCAGGGGCGACGAACCCCTCCAGCGGCCAGTCATGGCGGTGGAACATCTCGATGCCCGAACGCAAGCGGGCGAGGGCGGCTTCCTGCGACAAACGGTAAAACTCGCCTTCGTGGGTGTAGACCCGGCGCATGAACCAGTCTCGGGGATTGCTGGCCATCGGCCCGTCGTCGCAGTGGAAGTAGCCATGCAGCGCCAGTTCGTCGCCCCGGGCGAGCCTGATACTGAGCTGGCGGCGAAATTGCGGATGGGCGTCCAGGTTGTTGTGTTTGTGGAAGTCCGGCACCACCAGCCAGGTGATCGGCACGCCATCCAACGCGTCGACGGCTTTGACGAACGGCTGGTAATCGGCCCAGGTTGGCGGTGCCACGTCGTGCAGTACCAGCAGTAAAGCGGGACTGTTCATGGACTCAACCGTTGGCCGTCAGCGGCCATTGGTTGCCGAGCACGGCGTGGTAGTGGCGCAACAAGCTGTTGACCACGGTGTCCCAGGCGTAATGCCGTTCGACATGCAACCGCGCCTGTTTGCCCAGCGTTGTGTTGCCCGACCCGAACAATTCTCGAACGGCGGTGGCCATCGCGGCGGGATTGTTCGGCGCGCAGAGCCGGCCGCAGTCCTCGGTGACGATTTCCTCGAAGGCCCCGGCCGCCACGGCCACCACCGGAATACCGCTGGCCATGGCCTCCAGAATGACCAAACCGAAGGTTTCCTGATCGCCGGCGTGCAACAGTGCATCGGCGCTGGCCATCAGGCGGGCCACCTGCGCCACCGGGCAGAACTCGTCGATCACCGTCACGTTGGACGGCACGGCCGTGGGCATCGACGAACCAACCAGCAGCAGGTGATAGCGTCGGCCCAGGCGTTTCATGCAGTCGAGCAGCACCGGCAGGTTTTTTTCCTTGGAACCGCGCCCGGCGAAGATCAGCAGACGGGTGTTTTCGTCCAGGCCCAACTCGGCTCGCAGCCCGGGGTCTCTGGCATCGGGATTGAAGGTTTGCAGGTCGACGCCGAGCGGTTGCACAAACACATTCTTGACCCCAAGCCCGGTGAGCTTGTCGGCCATGACCTGACTGGGCGCCAGTACGCGGTCAAAGTTGCCGTAGAGCTTGCTGATATAGGCCTCGACGTTGTTGGTCACCCAATGGCCCATGCGGTTGCTGACCAGCAGGGGCAGGTCCGAGTGATAAAAGCCGATGACCGGCACATCGAGTTGGCGCCGCGCATCCAGCGCCGCCCAGGCCGTGAGATAAGGATCGCCGACTTCGATCAGGTCGGGCTGCAAATCCTGCAAGACATTGCGCCAGGGCGCGAGGCGCAGAGGGAAGCGATAGCCCTTGCCGAACGGCAGGGCAGGGGCCGGAACGGTGTAAATACCATCCTGTTCGCTAAAAGAAGATCCGGGAATCAGCAAACTGTGGCGAATGCCCGGCTTGATGCCCAAACGACGGTGCTTCGCATCCAGATAAGTGCGTACGCCACCACTGGCAGGGGCGTAGAACATGGTGATGTCAGCGATATGCACGATGAACGGTCCTCCAGTCCCGGTACTCCCTTGGTTGACCTATATGAAGGATAGATGTTCGGTTGGGGTTTGTTGCAGGGCGCTGGATGAAGGCTGTTGTGGCGAGGGAGCTTGCTCCCGCACGACTGCGAAGCAGTCGTCAAATCAGCCGATGTGTTTTTGTTGACACGTCTTGGATACCGATTTTGGGGTCGCTTCGCGACCCAGCGGGAGCAAGCTCCCTCGCCACATGGGGTTGCCGCATCAGATACGGAAACTGCCTACCAACTGCTTCAACCGCGCCGCCTGCTGCTCAAGGTCCGAGCACGCGCGCAATGTAGATTGCAGGTTTTCCACGCCTTCCTGATTCAGCGTGTTGATCTCGGTGATGTCGACGTTGATCGACTCCACCACGGCGGTCTGTTCCTCGGTCGCGGTAGCCACCGACTGGTTCATGCCGTCGATTTCACCGATACGCAGCGTCACGCTGTTCAGGCGTTCGCCCGCGAGGTTGGCGATCTCCACGCTGTCCTGGCTGTGGCGTTGACTGTCGCTCATGGTACTGACCGATTCCCGGGCGCCGACCTGCAGCTCCTCGATCATGGTTTGCACCTGTTGTGCCGATTCCTGCGTGCGATGTGCCAGGTTGCGCACCTCGTCCGCCACCACAGCAAAACCACGACCGGCTTCACCGGCGCGGGCGGCTTCAATCGCGGCGTTGAGCGCCAGCAAGTTGGTTTGCTGGGAAATGCTGGTGATCACTTCGAGAATCTGCCCGATGTTCACCGTTTTGCTGTTCAGCGATTCGATGTTGGAACTCGATGCGCTGAGCATGCTCGACAGTTGATTCATCGCCACGATGCTGCGGTCCACCACGTGTTGACCTTCCTCGGCCAGGCTGCGGGCATCACTGGCCTGGCTCGACGCCTGGGCGGCGTTGCGGGCAATTTCCTGGGCGGCGGCGCCTAGCTGGTTGATGGCAGCTGCGACGCTGCTGGTGCGCGAGGCTTGCTGGTCGGAGTTGAACATCGACGAGTTGGAAGCCGCGACCACGCGCAACGCCACTTCGTTGACTTGCCCGGTGGCTGAGGACACTTCGCGGATCGAGCCGTGAATGCGCTCGACGAAGCGGTTGAACGCAGTGCCGAGGGTGCCGAATTCGTCATTGTTCTGGATGGTCAGGCGTTTGGTCAGGTCGCCTTCGCCGTCGGCGATATCAGCCATGGCACGGGTCATGACGTGCAATGGCTGGATCAGGATGCGAATCAGCATGCCGAGCAGGGCGATGATGATGGCCACGGCAATCACGGTCGCAACGACCGCCGAGGTGCGGAACTCGCTGAGCATCGAGAAGGCCTTTTCCTTGTCGACCGACAGACCGATGTACCAGTTGACCGACGACAAGCCTTTGATCGGGGTGAAGGTCACGATGCGGGTTTTGCCGTCGACCTGGATTTCGCTCATTGCGCTGCTGATGGCCGGCGTGTCTTGCGGGTAGACATCCTTGAGCGTCTTCATCGCCAGCGCTTTGTCGGGATGTACCAGGATCTTGCCGTCGGCACTGACCAGGAAGGCATAACCCATGCCGTCGAAGTCCAGCGTGCCAAGGCTGTCGGCGATCACCTGCAAGCTCAGGTCGCCACCGACCACGCCGATGTTCTGGCCGTCCTTGATAACGCTGTCGACAATGGAGATCACCAGTTGTCCGGACGCCAGATCAATATAAGGCTCGGTTAATGCCGAACCGCTGCTGGCTTGCGCGCTCTTGTACCAAGGGCGTGCACGCGGGTCATAGCCATCGGGTATCTTGCTGTCCGGGCGAATGATGAAAGAGCCGTCCTTGTTGCCGAGGTAGGCGCCCATGAAGGTCGAGGTCACGGCTTTTTGTACAAGCAGCCTGGAAACGTTGTCAGCATCGGGGTTGAGCGCGACAGTTTGTGACAGGTTTTCAATCAGCAGGCTGCGCCCGTTCAACCAGGTCTGGATATTGTTGGCGGTCACTGCGCCCATTTCCTGCAGATAGTTATCAAGGTCTTCGTGGATGGCGTTGCGCTGCAAATAGTCGTTGTACAGCGTGAATGAGGCGAAGGCGGCAATAACAATAAGGGCGGCGGCAAGCAGGATTTTATGGCTGAAACGCAGATTTTTGTTCATGGCTTGGGGTTCCGCTAAGGTCTTAATGTCCAGTGCGTGCTTTTATAAAGGGGCGCACGACGGGCAAGGTTGAAAGCAAGTGAATTTTCCGACTCTCCTTAGGGAAATTTCCGACCAGATCGTGTCTGACTGCTTTGTCGTTATCTCTATCGGCCGTGTAGGACCAAAGATTAATCATGGGTGACCAAATGCCTGACTCTCTGCAACTCGTTATCGGCGCCGATCTCAACGGGCAGCCGATTGCCCAGGCTATGCGTCTGGCGAACCGCCACGGTTTGATCGCAGGCGCGACCGGCACCGGCAAGACCGTCACTTTGCAACGATTGGCCGAAGCCTTCAGCGATGCTGGCGTGGCGGTGTTCGCCGCCGACATCAAGGGTGACCTGTGTGGCCTCGGTGCCGCCGGCAACCCCCAGGGCAAGATCGCCGAGCGGATTGCCGGGATGCCCTGGCTCAACCACAAGCCTCAGGCTTATCCGGTGACGTTGTGGGACGTGCACGGTCAGTCCGGTCATCCTTTGTGCACAACCTTGAGTGAAATGGGGCCGCTGCTGCTGGGCAGCCTGCTGGAACTGACCGACAGTCAGCAGTCGGCGCTGTACGCCGCGTTCAAGGTGGCGGATCGCGAAGGCCTGTTGTTGCTCGATCTCAAGGATCTGAAGGCGTTACTCAATCACCTGCGGGACAACCCCCAGTTGCTGGGCGACGATGCGGCATTGATGACCACCGGTTCCAGCCAGGCATTGCTGCGGCGTCTGGCGACCCTGGAGCAACAGGGCGCCGAAGCCCTGTTCGGCGAGCCTGCGCTGCAACTCGAAGACATCCTCCAGCCCACTGCGGATGGTCGTGGGCGCATTCATTTGCTGGATGCCAGCCGTCTGGTGCATGAAGCGCCGAAGGTCTACGCGACGTTCCTGCTGTGGCTGCTGGCCGAACTGTTCGAGCAGTTGCCGGAGCGTGGCGATGCCGACAAACCGTTGCTGGCGCTGTTTTTCGACGAGGCTCACTTGTTGTTCAACGGTACGCCCCAGGCGTTGCGCGATCGTCTGGAGCAGGTGGTGCGGCTGATTCGTTCGAAAGGCGTGGGCGTGTATTTCGTCACCCAATCGCCGGGTGACCTGCCGGATGATGTGCTCGCGCAGTTGGGCTTGCGCATCCAGCATGGCTTGCGTGCGTTCACCGCCAAGGAGCAGAAGTCCCTGCGCGCGGTGGCCGAAGGTTTCCGGCCGAATCCGGCGTTCGATGCCTTGTCGGTGTTGACCGAGCTCGGGATCGGCGAGGCGCTGGTCGGCACCTTGCAGGAAAAAGGCACGCCGGAAATGGTCCAGCGGGTACTGGTTGCACCACCGCAATCGCGGATCGGGCCTTTGACCGGCGCCGAGCGTACGGCGCTGATTGCCGGTTCGCCGTTGCAGGGGCGTTATGACAGGCCGATTGACCGTGAATCAGCCTATGAGGTGCTTATGGGGCGCAAGGGGCTGGCACCTGAGCCCGAAGCGGAGCAGGGCAAGCCGGCAGCTGAGGAACCTGGCTTCACCGAGCAGGCCGGAGAGTTTCTTGGAACCGCGGCGGGGCAGGCCTTGAAATCAGCGATGCGACAGGCGGCGAATCAGCTTGGGCGGCAGTTGGTGCGCGGGTTGATGGGCTCGTTGCTAGGTAGCAAAAAACGTCGCTGAAAGCAAAAGATCGCAGCCTTCGGACGATCTTTTGATCTTGTCTTTAGGTTTTGGATTTGGCGTGCGCCGCCAGTCGCTCCAGCGCGGCCCGCAAATTCGGGTCGCTGATCCCATCGGCCGTGGCCTGAATGGTCGCTGCCGCGTCGTTGGACAAATCCATGGTATGCCCGGCCGCACCTTGCTGAACGGTCGGCGGTTGAACTTTGAACAGGATCCGGGTCAGATTGGCAAACTCGTCGAACAGTTGCAGTTGCCGTTGCAGGCGCTTCTGCTGGTAGCGCAGGCGGGTTGCCCAATGACCGTCGGTGACAATCAGTAACAAACTGCCTTCGCGCCAGGAGGCCACGTGGCAATGCTCGCGAGCGGCGGGTTGCAATTGGCTTTCGAGTAAACGCTGCAGATGACCCAGGCGTTGAGCGTGGCCGAGAATGGCTTTCAGCGGCTTGGCTTCGCGTAGTAGAACGGCAGGTACTTTGGCCGTAAGTGGGCGAAATGCCATGATCAGACACCTGAAGTAACAGAGGCGCCATGGTAGCAGAAAGCACCGGATGCACCCGCCCATTGCTTTTGTGGGTGCTTTGCCCATTAAATCAACAACTAACTTCTGCCTTGAACGGCTTGAAGTTGAGCAAAACGCCCTTATTTTAAGTGAGCCCCGTCAACGCGCTGTGCCAGCATCGTGGAATATCGCCACTTTCCTCTCCATCGTTTCCGGGTAGAATGCTCGTTCGCATGCGGCCATGAGGGCTGCACGGGCGACTCACGGGGCCGCCCTCCATCCCTTTAGTGTGGAAGATCCTGCCGATATGTTTGCGCCTTTGTTAAAGAAACTTTTTGGAAGCAAGAACGAGCGTGAAGTCAAACGCATGCTCAAGACGGTGCAACTCGTCAATGCCTTCGAAGAGCGAATGGTGGCCCTTTCGGACGATCAATTGCGTGCCAAGACCAGCGAGTTCAAGGCCCGCCTCGCCAAAGGGGAAACCCTCGACCAACTGCTGCCAGAAGCCTTTGCGGTCGCCCGCGAAGCCGGCAAGCGTGTCATGGGCATGCGCCACTTCGATGTCCAGCTGATCGGCGGCATGACCTTGCATGAAGGCATGATCGCGGAAATGCGTACCGGTGAAGGCAAGACCCTGGTGGCAACACTGGGCGTTTACCTCAACGCGCTGTCCGGCAACGGCGTGCACGTTGTGACGGTGAACGACTACCTGGCCCGCCGTGACGCCAACTGGATGCGTCCGCTGTATGAATTCCTCGGCCTGACGGTCGGCGTGGTCACGCCGTTCCAGCCGCCGGAAGAGAAGCGTGCTGCCTACGCTGCCGACATCACCTACGGCACCAACAACGAATTCGGTTTCGATTACCTGCGCGACAACATGGCGTTCAGCATGGAAGAAAAATTCCAGCGCGAACTCAATTTCGCCGTGATCGACGAAGTCGACTCCATCCTCATCGACGAAGCCCGTACGCCGCTGATCATCTCCGGTCAGGCCGAGGACAGCTCCAAGCTGTACATCGAGGTCAACAAGCTGATCCCGACGCTTGAGTTGCACATCGAAGAAGTGGAAGGCGAAGTCACCAAGGCCGGCCACTACACCGTTGACGAGAAGACCCGCCAGGTCGAACTCAACGAAGCCGGTCACCAGTTCGTCGAAGAAACGCTGACCCGCATCGGCCTGCTGGCTGAAGGCGAGAGCCTGTACTCGGCGCATAACCTGAGCCTGCTGACTCACGTCTACGCCGGCCTGCGCGCGCACAAGCTGTTCCATCGCAACGTCGAATACATCGTGCAGGACGGTCAGGTCGTACTGGTCGACGAGCACACCGGCCGTACCATGCCGGGTCGCCGCTTGTCCGAAGGCCTGCACCAGGCCATCGAAGCCAAGGAAAACCTGAACATCCAGGCCGAAAGCCAGACCCTGGCGTCGACCACCTTCCAGAACTACTTCCGTCTGTACAACAAACTGTCCGGCATGACCGGTACGGCCGACACCGAAGCGTTCGAGTTCCACCAGATCTATGGCCTGCAGGTCATGGTGATTCCACCGAACAAGCCGCTGGCCCGTAAAGACTACAACGACCTGGTGTTCCTGACTGCCGACGAGAAATACGCGGCAATCGTGGCCGATATCAAGGAAAGCATGGCCGCCGGCCGTCCGGTTCTGGTCGGTACAGCCACCATCGAAACCTCCGAGCACATGTCCAGCCTGCTCGTGAAGGAAGGCATCGAACACAAGGTCCTGAACGCCAAGTTCCACGAAAAGGAAGCCGAGATCATTGCCCAGGCCGGTCGCCCGGGCGCACTGACCATCGCCACCAACATGGCCGGTCGTGGTACCGACATCCTTTTGGGCGGTAACTGGGAAGTGGAAGTGGCTTCCCTGGAAAACCCGACCCCTGAGCAGATTGCCCAGATCAAGGCCGACTGGCAGAAGCGTCACCAGCAAGTGCTCGAATCGGGCGGCTTGCAGGTGATCGCGTCCGAGCGTCACGAATCGCGCCGTATCGACAACCAGCTGCGTGGTCGTGCCGGTCGTCAGGGCGACGCCGGTTCCAGCCGTTTCTACCTGTCGCTGGAAGACAGCCTGATGCGCATCTTCGCCTCTGACCGGGTGAAGAACTTCATGAAGGCCCTGGGCATGCAGCCTGGCGAAGCGATCGAGCACCGCATGGTGACCAACGCCATCGAAAAGGCTCAGCGCAAGGTTGAAGGCCGTAACTTCGACATTCGTAAACAACTGCTCGAGTTCGACGACGTCAACAACGAACAGCGTAAAGTGATTTATCACATGCGTAACACGTTGCTGGCTGCCGACAACATCGGTGAGACCATCGCTGACTTCCGTCAGGACGTACTGGACGCCACCGTCAGCGCACACATTCCTCCACAATCGCTGCCTGAGCAGTGGGACGTGGCGGGCCTGGAAGCGGCGCTGCAGAGCGATTTCGGTGTGACGCTGCCGATCCAGCAATGGCTCGACGAAGACGATCACCTGTACGAAGAAACCCTGCGCGAGAAACTGATGCAGGAACTGATCGCTGCGTACAACGAGAAAGAAGACCAGGCGGGCGCCGAAGCGTTGCGCTCCTTCGAGAAACAAATCGTTCTGCGCGTTCTGGACGACCTGTGGAAAGACCACCTGTCGACCATGGACCACCTGCGTCACGGTATTCACTTGCGTGGTTACGCCCAGAAGAACCCGAAGCAGGAATACAAGCGCGAGTCCTTCACCCTGTTCTCCGAGCTGCTCGATTCGATCAAGCGCGATTCGATCCGTGTGTTGTCCCACGTTCAGGTTCGTCGCGAAGACCCGATCGAAGAAGAGCAGCGCCTGCGCCAGGAAGCCGAGGCATTGGCCGCTCGCATGCAGTTCCTGCATGAAGAAGCTCCAGGTCTTGAGCATCCGGAAGTGTTGGGCGAAGAAGTCGATGTCGCTCTCGCTGCTGCACCGGTTCGCAGCGAGCAGAAGCTGGGTCGCAACGAGCTGTGCTATTGCGGTTCGGGCAAGAAGTTCAAGCATTGCCACGGGCAGATTCAGTAAAACCCGTTTCAAACGCTGAAATACCCGCGCCGCGACCGGCTTTTGCCGTCGCGGCGTTTTACCATTCGAACCACCGTTCTGCTGAAACGGTGCTGACATCATTTATAAAGGAGCGCATTCATGGCTGTTGGTCTTGGTCCTTTGCCAACGTTGCACCCGGTTGCCGGTTTTGAACTCGGTATCGCCTCGGCCGGCATCAAGCGCCCGGGGCGCAAGGATGTTGTGGTCATGCGCTGTGTTGAAGGCTCCACGGTTGCCGGCGTGTTCACCTTGAACGCCTTTTGCGCCGCACCGGTGATCCTGGCCAAGCAACGCGTACAAGGCCCTGTGCGCTACCTGCTGACCAACACAGGCAATGCCAACGCCGGCACCGGCGAACCTGGTCTGGCCGCCGCCGAGCGCACCTGCGCCAGGTTGGCGGAACTGACCGGTGTCGATGCCAGCCAGGTGCTGCCGTACTCCACCGGTGTGATCGGCGAGCCACTGCCGGTCGAGAAAATCGAAGGCGCGCTGCAAGCGGCCCTCGACGACCTGTCGATTCACAACTGGGAAGCTGCCGCCACCGGCATCATGACCACCGACACCCTGCCCAAAGGCGCCAGCCGTCAGTTCCAGCATGACGGTGTGACCATCACCGTTACCGGCATCAGCAAAGGCGCCGGCATGATTCGCCCGAACATGGCGACCATGCTCGGCTACATCGCCACTGACGCCAAGGTTTCCCGCGATGTATTGCAAAACCTGATGCTCGATGGCGCCAACAAGTCGTTCAACCGCATCACCATCGATGGCGATACATCGACCAACGACTGCTGCATGCTGATCGCCACCGGTCAGGCCGCGCTGCCGGAAATCACCCGCGCCGAAGGCGAGTTGTTCGCCAAGTTGAAGCAGGCGGTGTTCGAAGTGTGCATGGACGTGGCCCAGGCCATCGTTCGCGATGGAGAAGGCGCAACCAAGTTCGTGACCGTTGAAGTCAATGGCGGCGGCAATCACCAGGAGTGCCTGGACGTTGGCTACACCGTGGCCCACTCGCCGCTGATCAAGACGGCATTGTTTGCGTCCGACCCGAACTGGGGACGTATCCTGGCCGCTGTCGGCCGTGCCGGCGTTCCGAACCTGGATGTGAGCAAGATCGACGTATTCCTTGGTGAAGTGTGCATTGCCAGTCGTGGCGCGCGCGCGGCGACCTACACCGAAGCCCAGGGCGCGGCGGTGATGCAGCAGGAAGAAATCACCATCCGCATCGAGTTGGGTCGTGGCGATTGCAGCGAAACCATCTGGACCACCGACCTGTCCCACGAGTACGTGAAGATCAACGCCGAGTACCGGACTTGATCTATCGCTAGATCGAGTCGCTGCTATCGCGAGCAAGCTCGCTCCCACAGGGATTTTGGTGCTCACACCCTTTGTGTTTCACCTTCACCACTGTGGGAGCGAGCTTGCTCGCGATGACGGTCTGTCAGTCGCTAGCTAGACTGGCCTGTTCCCCCATCAAAAGGTCCCGACTATGAGCCTGCACCTGATCATCGGCGACAAACTGCTTTCTTCCTGGTCCCTGCGAGGCGCCTTGGCCCTCGACCTGACCGGCGCTACCTACACCGAAGAACTGATCAAGCTGAACCAGCCGGACACCCGCGAGCGTCTGCTCAAGCATTCGCCGACTGGCAAGGTCCCGCTGCTGAAAACCGAACACGGTACCATCGCAGACTCCCTGGCGATTGCCGAATACCTGGCAGAACAGTTCCCGTCCGCAGGCCTCTGGCCGAAAGACATTGCCGCCCGCGCCCAGGCGCGCTCGGCGTGTGCGCAGATGCACAGCGGGTTCTTCGCCATGCGCGGCAATATGCCGTTTGACCTGAGCCATGACGCCCCTTTGTCTCCGGTTCCGGCTGACGTTCAGGTCGACATCGAACGCATGTCGGCGCTGTGGGCGGAATGCCGTGCCGCCGCGACCGAAACCGGGCCATACCTGTTTGGTCATATCAGTCTGGCTGACGCGTTCTTTGCACCGATTGCCGTGCGCCTGCGCACCTATCAGGTGAAGTTGTCTGCCATTGACGAGGCCTACGTCGAAACCCTCTACCAATGGCCGGCGTTCAAGGCGTGGCAGAAGGCCGGACTGGAGGAATTGCAAAAGTGAAACGAGTCCATGTCGCCGCCGCCGTCATCCGCGATGGCAGTGGCCAAATCCTCATCGCCCGTCGTGCCGACTCACAGCATCAGGGCGGCCTGTGGGAGTTTCCAGGCGGCAAGGTCGAGGCCGACGAGTCGGTCGAAACCGCACTGGCCCGTGAACTCCATGAAGAGCTGGGCATCGTGGTCGGCGCGGCGCGCCCGCTGATCAAGATTCGGCACGATTACCCGGACAAACAGGTGTTGCTGGATGTCTGGGAAGTTTCGGCGTTTACCGGCGAGCCTCACGGTGCCGAAGGCCAACCGCTGGCCTGGGTGTCACCCCGCGACCTGTCGGGTTACGAGTTTCCTGAAGCCAACCGGCCGATCGTCGCGGCTGCGAAATTGCCCGCTCAGTACCTGATCACGCCGGAAGACCTGGAGACCCCCGCGTTGCTGCGTGGTATTCAGAAGGCTATTGCCGGCGGTATCAAACTGATCCAGTTGCGTGCACCAAACGGTTACGACCCGAAATACCGCGACCTGGCCGTGGATGCGGCAGGGCTGTGTGCCGGCAAGGCGCAATTGATGATCAAGGGGCCGTTCGAATGGCTGGGCGACTTCCCGTCCGCGGGTTGGCACATTACCTCGGCGCAGCTGCGCAAATACGCAGCGGCTGGCCGACCGCTACCGGCGTCGCGCTGGCTGGCGGCCTCGTGCCATAACGCTGAGGAGCTGGCGCTGGCCGAACAGATGGGGGTGGACTTTGTGACCCTGTCGCCGGTTCAACCGACCCTGACTCATCCTGGCGCCGAGCCGTTAGGTTGGGAGCAGGCGTCGAGCCTGATCGACGGGTTCAGCAAGCCGGTGTTCCTGCTTGGTGGGGTTGGCCCGGCTGAGGTCGAGAAAGCCTGGGCTGCGGGGGCACAGGGTGTGGCGGGGATTCGGGCGTTTTGGCCTGATTCCCAGTGATGCAAATGGCCTCATCGCGAGCAGGCTCGCTCCTACATGGATCGCATTTCTACTGTTGGAACTCGGTCAATTGTAGGAGCGAGCCTGCTCGCGATGCGGGCGCTAACGACACCGACTAAATTTCAGGTTTCGCCGCAGGCTGCCAAAGAATCTCGGCAATTCCCTGACGCTTGGCAATCAGCCGCGCCGCAACAAACAACAGATCCGACAACCGATTGATATACGCCAGGCCAACCCCGGCCAACGGCTCAATCGCATTGAGTTGCTGACACCGCCGCTCTGCGCTGCGCGCCAGGCTGCGGCAGACATGGGCCTGGGCAATCAGCGCCGAACCGCCGGGCAATATGAAATTTTCCAGCGGTCCCAACTCTTCATTCCACACATCGATCGCGGCTTCCAGGCGTTCGATTTCCGCTGCATTCAACGCCTGATACACCGGCATCGCCAATTCGCCACCCAGATCAAATAACCGATGCTGGCAGGGAGTCAATGCCTCGATCACTTCGTTCAAGCCTGGAAACCGAGCAGTTTCTGCCGCTAGCCCAGCCAGCAGCACGCCCACCTGACTGTTCAGCGTATCGACTTCGCCAATGGCCTCGATCCGCGGGTGATCCTTGGGTACGCGACGGCCATCGCCCAGTCCGGTTTCGCCTTTGTCGCCAGTGCGGGTGTAAATCTTCGACAAACGAAAGCCCATGGTTACCTCGATAGCAGATTGAGTTGTTGCGAGACAGGTGGCGTGCTCGCCAGGGGCAGGCGCAAGGTGAAGCACGTGCCTTGGCCTGGGGTCGATTGCACTTCCATCTGCCCCTTGTGGTTGTTGGTGATGATGAAGTACGACACCGACAGCCCAAGTCCGGTGCCCTGGCCGATCTCCTTGGTGGTGAAGAACGGTTCGAAGGTCCGTTTGCGCACGCTTTCGCTCATGCCGATGCCATTGTCCTCGACCTGAATTTCCGCCCATGGCGGATTCAGTCTGGTGCGCAGAATGATCCGTCCCGGCTCGTTGCTGTCTTCACGCTGGTGAATGGCTTGCGCGGCGTTTTTCAACAGGTTGAGCAGTACCTGCTCCAGCTCGTTGGCGGTGCCGGGGACCGGGCCCAGCGCCGGATCGAACTGGCGAATGATGGCCTGGCCCTTGAAATCGAAGCCGATCGCCAGGTCGAAGTCGTTACTGGCGATCTCCACCGCCTGGTCGATCAGTGCGGGCAGATCGCACGGAGCCATCTGGCGGGTGCTGCGACGGCTGAAGCTGAGCATGTGGGTGACGATTTTGGCGGCCCGGGCACCGGCCTGCTGGATGCCGTCGAGCAACTTCGGCACTTCGCGCAGTTGCAGATACTGATTGACCGCCGTCAGTTCGATGCCGGCCTGTTCGGCCACTTCAAGGTTCTTCGGCAGATCGGGGGACAGGCGTCTGCGAATGTTTTGCACGTTGTGCAGGATCGCACCCAGCGGGTTGTTGATTTCGTGGGCCATGCCGGCGGCAAGACCACCCACAGAAAGCATTTTCTCCGACTGCACCATCATTTCTTCCAGGGACAGGCGCTGGGTGATGTCGTCGATCCGGATCACCACGCCACGCCCGGCGCCGCCCATCAATGGATAAAAGGTCAGGGCATAGTGGCGGGGCTCGTCATCCTTGAGCCAGGTGACGCGTTCGATTTTGGCCACCGTATGCTGCTCGACCGTTTGCTTGAGTTGTGGCAAGAACGGCTTGAGCGGTTCGAAGGCGAGGAAGATGGGCTGGTTCAGGGCTTCGTCGAGGCGCGTGCCGGAAAGTGCGCTGGCTTCCTGGTTCCACTGCGTCACGTAGAGCTGTTCGTCGAGGGCGATCAGCGCCGATGGCATGGAGTCGATGATGCTGTTGAGGTAGTTCTGGAAGCCGGTGAGCTTTTTCTCGATCTTGCTGCGCACCTGGACTTCAAGCTCCAGTTTGCGGTTGGTGTGCCGGGTTTCTTCCGCCAGACCCTGGGCCTGGTCGTAGGCTGCCTGGGAGTCGTCCCGGGCCCGTTTGAGTTGCTGCTCCCGGGCCTCGATTCGCGAAAGCATGGTGTTGAACGCCTCCGCGAGGCTGCCGATTTCATCGTGGTTTCCTCGTGAAGCTCGCAGTGCGTAATTTTCTTCACGGGTTACCTGCCGGGACAGCTCTTCGAGCTGGTGGATCGGCCGGGTAATCAGACGCTTGATTTGACGGGCGATGACCAGCCAGAGCAGCACACTGAAAATCAGAATCCCCAGACTGGCCGTCAGGGTCCCGGTATAGAACGCCACTGGCAGTTCACTGCTGGCGACCAACAGCAAATGCCCCGGTGCAGCTCCGGGGCGGGGCAGGGTAATGACCTGGTTGCTGCGAAACTCGGTAACCTGCCAGTCTTCGATATGCCGGAACCGTTTCGGCAACTCCAGTTTGTCGCCATGCTGCAATTGCGCCAATTGCTCGCCTTTTCCGTCATACAGGACTGCCGCGCGCAACGGCGTATAGCTATTGAGTTCGTTTAGCAGGCGCTCGGCGCTTTGCGGCGAATCGAGGGCTTCGGAGGTCAGGCTCGGGTTGGATACCAGTCGGCCGATGGTCTGCAGGGCCTGGGGCGCCATGCTTTCCTGGGAGATGTAGTACGCGGCACTGATAAAGGTCAGGTTGGCGACCAACAGGACGGTGGTCAACAGGACTAGCAAGGCTGCCAGCAGTTTCTGGCCGACAGGCAGGTTTTCAAGACGCTGGCGCAATGGCATTGGGTTCATCGCTGAAAAGTACAAGTGGCCAGCGTAGCCGCTGCTCAGTCGCTGGGCAATCCAAGGCTTTGCAGGCGAGCGATCAGCCTTGCCTCAAGCTGATTGAGGTGAGGCAGGTTCAATTGATGACGCCCGGCCACTTTGCAGGCGTAGCCCAGCAGGTAGCTGATTTCTGTGCGGCGCTGGCTTGTGACGTCCTGATGCATCGAGGAGTAGTTGGCTGCGGTGGCGTGAATCACCCGTTCGACTTCCAGTTGCAGGTTTTCGGCCGCTGCCGGCTGACCACAACGCTCAAGCAACTCCGCCAGTTCGCCGCACAGAGTAGCGACTTCGCAGTGATGTTGCTGCAAACCGCCGTTTCGGCAATCGTGCAGCACCGTCAGTGGATTGATCGCACAGTTAAGGGCGAGTTTGCGCCACAACCTGGTCAGGATTTCGGTGCTCCACTCGTGGGGGATGCCGGCAGTGCTCAAGTCATCGAGCCAGATCGGCGCCATCGGATGGCTCGCATCCCCCAGCCAGGTGAAGCCATGCCCGGCAAACACCACGCGCCAATCGCCCTCGCGGAAGGCGCCTTCGGTGCTCGATGCATAGATGCAGCGTGCCTGAGGCACCTGTGCCGCCACCGCGTCCTGACTGCCCAGGCCATTTTGCAGCAGGATCAGTTCGGCACCTGGGGCCAGGCGTGGCGCCAGTCGGGCCACCGCGCTTTCGGTATCGTAGGCCTTGCACGCCACCAGCAGGCGGTTGATCGGTTGGGTGCTGTCGCCTGTCTCGGCGGGCACGGCATAGTGTTGCGCCTCGCCGTGTTCCACCAGTGTCAATCCACCGGCCGCCTCATAGGCCTGCAGCCTCGCGGTGTCCCGCAGGACCAGCCTGACCGGCACTCCAGCGCGTGCCAGACGTGTCGCCCATAAAGTGCCGAGGCTGCCGGCGCCCAGAACATGCCAGGTGGTAGACATCAGCTTTTTGCTCTGTTTAAGGCGTGCATCGGCAGCTCACAGTGAATGATGGGAAAGACCCGTTATAATCAGCGCGGATTTTAACCGCAAGCCAGGCGTGCTCCATCAGTGCGCCTTTAAATTTGGAGAGATTACATGCCGTCGTTCGACGTGGTATCCGAACTGGACAAACACGAAGTCACCAACGCGGTCGAGAACGCCGTCAAGGAACTCGATCGTCGTTATGACCTGAAAGGCAAAGGCAGCTTCGAGTTCAAGGAAAAAGACCTGACCGTCAACCTGACCGCCGAAGCGGATTTCCAGCTCGAAGCGATGATTGAGATCCTCAAGCTGGCTCTGGTCAAGCGCAAAATCGACGTGCAGTGCCTTGAAGTCAAGGACGCGTTCGCGTCGGGCAAGCTGATGAAGCAGGAAGCCGTCCTCAAGGAGGGTATCGACAAGGAACTGGCGAAGAAAATCGTCGCTCACGTCAAAGACGCCAAGCTAAAGGTCCAGGCGGCCATTCAGGGCGAGCAGGTTCGTATTACCGGCAAGAAGCGTGATGACCTGCAAGAAGCCATTGCGGTGCTGCGGGCCAAGGAATTCGGTATGCCACTGCAGTTCAACAACTTCCGCGACTGACCCTGGAAGCGGGAACCTCTTGGCGTTTGCGACGTCGCAGACCCAAGCAACGGCAGAAACGATTGAACCCGTGGCGGTTCGATCTTTCTGCCGCTTTTTTACGCATGCCGGGTAGCCGGAAAACAGGAGAGAGTAGATGGACTTAAATGCCGAGGTAGACAATCTGGTCAAGGTATCCCAAACCTGGATCCCGATGATCATGGAATACGGCAGCCGTGTACTGCTGGCGGTCATTACCCTGGCCATTGGCTGGTGGCTGATCAACAAGGTCACGAAAAAGCTCGGCGGCCTGATTGCATTGCGTAATGCCGACCTGGCGCTGCAGGGCTTTATCAGCAGCCTGGCGAACATCATCCTCAAGATCTTGCTGATCGTCAGCGTGGCCTCGATGATCGGGGTGGAAACCACGTCGTTCGTTGCGGCAATTGGTGCGGCGGGTCTGGCCATTGGTCTGGCGTTGCAGGGCAGCCTGGCGAACTTCGCAGGTGGCGTGCTGATTTTGCTGTTCCGTCCGTTTCGCATTGGTGACTGGATCGAGGCTCAGGGTATCGCCGGTACTGTCGACAGCATCCAGATTTTCCATACCGTACTGCGTACCGGTGACAACAAGACCATCATCGTGCCAAACGGCAATCTGTCGAATGGCATTATCACCAACACCAATCGTCAGCCGACCCGCAAAGTCGTGTTTGATGTAGGCGTGGATTACGAAGCGGACCTGCAGAAAGCCCGGGAAGTGTTGCTGGAACTGGCCAAGGATCCGCGTGTATTGATTGATCCGGCGCCTCAGGCAGTCATATCGACATTGGGTGACAGTTCTATCACTGTTTCCCTGCGTGTTTGGGTGAAGACGGCGGATTATTGGGATGTGATGTTCATGTTCAACGAACTGTCCCGTGATCGTCTGAGAGAGGCTGGCATCGATATTCCATTTCCACAGCGGGTTATTCGCGTGGTTCAAGAGTCGGCGGTGCAGTAAGGGGTGTGCGGTTAGTGCCTGACTTCTTGGTCAGGCATGTATTGCAGAGTCTGTTTGGTTAAATGTTGTACAGCAGACAACGAAAAAGGCCCATCCGAAGATGGGCCTTTTTTTGATTACCGCGAACTAACTTTCTGCGATTACAGAATGTTGAGTGGGTAGTCGGTGATCAGGCGGAACTCAGAGATATCGCCTTCGCCTTCGTCAGTGTTGGCAGAGTGCCATGCTTGACGGATGCGGAACGACAGATCTTTGGCTGGGCCGGTTTGAATGACGTACTTGGCTTCCACGTTGGTTTCGTGGTGTTTGCCGTCTGCACCGTACAGACCGGCGTAGGGGCTGTTCGCTGGAGTGTTGGTGCCGTCGATGTTCCAACCATTCACGTAACGGACCATGAAGCTCAGGCCAGGTACGCCGTACTCGGCCATTTTCAGGTCGTAACGGGCTTGTACCGACTTCTCGCCCGGGGCGTTGAAGTCAGAGTACTGAATGGAGTTGGCGAGGAAGATCGAGTCGCCACCGCGGTTGTTTTTACCCACACCGATGTAGTCGAACGGGGTATCGCCGTTGACCTTCTGGAAGCCCAGGGTCACGGTGTGCGCTTTCAGGAACGAGTAAGCAGCAGCCAGGGAGTAGGCGGTGTTGCTGATTTCGCCTGCTTTAGCGTTACCGGTATCCTGGGTGTTGTAGATGTTACCGTCGAAGTTGATCGAGTTGTCGCCGCCCAGTGCGAGGGTGTAGTTCGCGTTGGCGTAGTACTGGTTCCAGACGTCTTCGAGCTTGGCACCGTAGAGCGAAACACTCAGGTCTGGGGTAATGCCATACTTGCCGCCGAAGTAGTCGATGGAGTTGGCTTGCACGCCAGCGTAAGTAGCCCACAGGTCGCCGTCACGGGCGTTGCTGTCCTGGCTGGTCGCCGAGTAGAAGTGACCGGCTTCGAGGTCGAGGTCTGTAACTTCGCTGCTCTGCAGTTGGATACCGCTGGCAGTTTGGTGAAGGATACGGGAACCGCCTACAGCGAACACTGGAGAGGTGCTTGGCTGCATGTCGCCGACTTTCAGCTCGGTCTTGGAGATGCGGAACTTGGCGGCAGCGCCGGCTTTGCCCTGGTTGTTGTTGACCTGGCCATCACCGTCCACGGACATGTTGCCGGAGCCTGCATATTTGTCGGTACCGTCCAGCTTAATGGCCAGTTGGCCCCAAGCTTCAACGCCAACACCGATCAGACCTTGGGTGTAGCCAGAGCTGTACATGCCCTGAATGCCCTGGGTCCAGTCTTTGTCATCGACTGCGCCGTCTTTCTTGTTACGGTTGTAGTAGTAGTTGCGAACCAGCAGGTCGAGCTTGCTGTCTTCAACGAAACCTTTGGCTTCGGCCTGGTCGCTTACGAAAGGTGCGGCTACTGCCAATTGAGTACTGGCTGCTGCTGCAACTGCCAGTGCGATCATGCTCCACTTCATCACGCGCATCGTGATTTGCTCCTTTGGTTTTAGAAGAGTACTGCCGTCCCACCTGGTTTATTATCTGGGCGGCTCTTTCTTTTTGTGTCGGCGCAAACTTATATCACGCCGACAATGTTGGCGATACTTGCGTATCTAACCTTTCGCCTTCTTTACGACCCTGTCGCAAATAGCGTGCTAGATGTCGCAAATTTCCAGCTCCAGCGCAACCGGGCTGACAACTTTAATGCTGTTTTCCGAGCCTTGGCGCCGGTAAAAAGAGTCCTGGTGAAACGTTTGAATCTCCATCGGGCTACCTTGCCACTGTTTATTTTGCCTGAAGGCCTCCGCTTCCAGCGGGTGTCACATCAGGCGATGTTGGGTGTGAATGCAACAAACGTGCACAAATTCGAATTTTGTTGCAGCTTTTTCCAAATGACTGTCTGACGCTGTAAAAACCTCATAAAACCGGGGGGACAAGCGCGTTTAGTTTGGGCTTGACGCCTTGCCTGGCATCATGTTGCACCCTTCTGGTCGACTGCCTTGCAAACAAAAATGTTACCGGTTCACCCCGCCAGTGAGTAAATGGCGGATGTCGAAGCGCTCAGCGTAGACCCACTGTGCGGTTTTGGTGCAAAAAATTTTTAGCCTGGTACTGAATTCACTCCTGTTGACCGCTTGTCTGGCGCGAACTCTTCGTTGCTAATCAGTCATTTCGGCGTTTTTTGCTGGCTGATCGGTTCTGTAGTGGTGCGCAGCAGCGAAAAATGTCTCATTCGGGGGCGGTGTGTCAGCTTTTCGCAGGCGCTAGTGACCTCTGCGCAAGGTTCGTCGTGAAGCATGCGCCGTTCGCAGGTATGCTGCCGTCCGGTCGTTTGGCGCGCCGTCCCGTCAGGATGAGCGCTAAGCTGAAAAATGATGAACCGGCGGGAGTGCGCGCAGTGTTCGCTTTAGATCCACGACTTCAACAAGACACGTTACCGATCGGGGACTTTCCGCTCTGCCGGTTGCTGCTGTCCAACGATTCGAACTATCCCTGGTTCATCCTGGTACCTCGTCGCGAGGCTATCAGCGAGATATTTCAGTTGGATGTCGCAGATCAGCAACAGCTTTGGCAGGAAACAACTGTGCTTTCGCAAGTGCTCAAGGACTCGTTCGATGCGGACAAGTTGAATGTGGCGGCGCTGGGCAATGTCGTAAATCAGTTGCACATGCATGTGATTGTGCGCAAGCGCGAAGATGCCGCCTGGCCAGCGCCGGTTTGGGGTAAGCACCCGGCAAAACCCTACGGTTCGGAGCAGATCGCCGCGATTCGCGAACGTTTGCGCTTGATTTTGACCGATGATTTTACGTTTCTGGAGGGCTGAACCATGAGCCTTGAAGAACGCGTTACCGAGCTTGAAAGCCGTCTGGCGTTTCAGGATGACACCATCCAGGCATTGAACGATGTGCTGGTGGCGCAGCAGCGGGCGGTCGAGCATCTGCAGTTGCAAATGGCTGCGCTGCTCAAACGGCAGGAGGAAATGGTCGGCCAGTTCGAGTCATTCGAAGAAGAAGCGCCGCCGCCCCACTATTGAATAAATCGCAGGCATAAAAAAACCGCGGACAGCTCGGCTGTGCGCGGTTTTTTTTAGCCTTGAATCAGCGGCGCGGCAGCGCCGCGATAACATCTTCGGCTTGCAGGCCCTTGTCACGATTCATGACAGAGAACTCCACGCGCTGGCCTTCTACCAGGACGCGGTGACCTTCACCGCGAATGGCCCGGAAGTGGACGAAGATATCTTCGCCGGAGTCGCGGGAAATGAAGCCGAAGCCTTTGGATGTGTTGAACCATTTGACGGTGCCGGTATCGCGGTTGCTCATGTCGTAGCTTGGCGAGGTAGCTGCCGGTGACGATTTGTAGAAGCTGATGCCCAGGTGCAGGACAACAGCGATGAAGGTTGCGACCAGGCTGAACAGAACGGCGGGTTGACCGGCGATGACAGGCATCGGTGCGATTAGCGTCAGGGTTTGCAGGACTACCCCCAGAACGAGCAGGGCGCTGACCAGGTTTTGCAGTTGGTGGCGCGGACCTTTGTTCCAGTAAGGGATGACAGGTGCAAGCGTGAGGTTGAGCAGGCCGAAAAAGGCCAGGTACAGCGCATCAGGTTGTTGCAGGTAAGGTAAGGCTTCGCTTTGCAGGCTAGGGATGAAGGACAGCAGCAAGGCCGCTGCGCCTATCAGTAGATGGACGATTTTCAACATTTTGATTAACTCACGTTAAGACAGTTCACTAAGGAAGAGCTGATGGCGCACGGTTCGCTTCAAGATAATAAAGAGGCGTTGGACACGTACCCGGTATCAGCCTATGCGCCGTGCCCGGAAAAAATAGGCACTGGCGACACGCTGCCTATTTAACAGCAAAGCCGCAGGCTACTCAAATCAGGGCGTCCGGCGGCTCGTTTGAGGCAATTTGCCGCGGGTTGGTCGAAGTTCAGAGGCTGTGATGCGGCGGCAGGTTTGCTAGAGAGGTTGGGCGCCTGTTGGATGAAGCCCATCACCTTTAGGGGGGGATTCAATCGGTCGATGCAGTCGATTGGCTAAATCTTTCAGTGGGTGTTTCTTAGTGTTCGCGCTCCTCTTTCCTACGCCATTCAATCCTGTGTTTCTGAAGGGGGGCGTCACTTCACTGCGTGGGAAATTGTCCGGAGTAGGACGTTCTCCAAGATCTGCCAAGAGTTGTTGGCTTGTCCTACGTCGAAGGTCAGGAAGTCGTCTGGCTATACCTCTGCACCTGCGTTTTTATATGTCGACAGGCAATTGCTCTTAACGAAACCAGGATGGCAAAGGAGTGTCAGCGTTATGGTTTATGAACGGCAAGAAGAGGGGCGATACGGTTCGCACAGGGATGTAAGGGTCGATCCGTTTGTTCGCGAGTTCGATATGGGGCTGGCCCAGCCCTTGTCCCGCTCCGTACGATTGAATGGCTTCGCCACCTGTTTGCGGCTTGAACAGGTTTATTGGGATATTTTGGGGGAGATGGCCCGGGCCAATGGTTGCTCGGTCAGTAGCCTGTTATCTCACGTGGATCGCGAAGTTCACTTGCGTCACGGCGGGGTAAGGAACTTCAGTGGGTTGGTACGGGTTGTCTGTGTCGTGCACAGCCTCAAGGAAGGGGGGTGCACCGTCATGGCCTAGCCTGGGCGGCGAAAACAGCAGAGTGTCGGTCTGTGCAGTCTTACGGCTGCACAGGCCGCATTTAATGGATATAATCCCGCCCTTTGCCGCAAAACCCTGCGTGTGCGGTAGCAATCTGATCGCCGAGACAACCTCCATGCCGATGTACGATTATCAATGTGCTTCCTGTGGTCATCAGTTGGAAGCCATTCAAAAGATCAGCGATGCACCGCTGGTCGACTGCCCTGCCTGTCAGGCGCCAGAGCTTAAGAAGTTGCTGTCCATGCCGGGCTTCCGCCTCAGCGGCACGGGTTGGTACGAAACCGATTTCAAGACCGGTTCCAAGAAGAACCTGGCCGGCGGCGACAAAGCTGACTAAGGTCTGGAACCTGAGTTGAACGACACGCGTGCTCTTGCATCACCCGGCGACTTTATTAAAGGCGGGGCTGCTGTAGGATCTCCACCGAATTTCGAATTACGAGAAGTGAAACCACGACCATGATGCGCAGCCATTATTGCGGCCAACTGAACGAAAGCCTGGACGGCCAGGAAATTACCCTTTGCGGATGGGTCCATCGTCGCCGTGACCACGGTGGGGTGATTTTCCTCGATATCCGTGATCGTGATGGTCTGGCCCAGGTCGTGTTCGATCCGGACCGCGCTGAAACCTTCGCCGCAGCCGATCGCGTGCGCAGCGAGTACGTCGTGAAGATCACCGGCAAGGTTCGCCTGCGTCCGGCCGGTGCGACCAACGCGAACATGGCGTCGGGCATGATCGAAGTCCTCGGCTATGAGCTGGAAGTGCTGAACGAATCGGAAACCCCGCCGTTCCCGTTGAATGAGTTCTCCGACGTCGGCGAAGAAACCCGCCTGCGCTATCGCTTCCTCGACCTGCGTCGCCCGGAAATGGCCGAGAAGCTGCGCCTGCGTTCGCGCATGACCACCAGCATCCGCCGCTTCCTGGACGAGAACGGCTTCCTCGACGTCGAGACGCCGATCCTGACCCGTGCCACCCCTGAAGGCGCGCGCGACTACCTGGTGCCGAGCCGTACTCACGCCGGTTCGTTCTTCGCCCTGCCGCAATCGCCGCAGCTGTTCAAGCAACTGCTGATGGTGGCCGGCTTCGACCGTTACTACCAGATCGCCAAGTGCTTCCGTGACGAAGACCTGCGGGCCGACCGTCAGCCGGAATTCACCCAGATCGACATCGAGACCAGCTTCCTCGATGAAAAAGAGATCATGGGCCTGACCGAGCAAATGATCCGCAACCTGTTCAAGGAAGTGCTGGATCTGGAGTTCGGCGATTTCCCGCACATGACCTTCGAAGAAGCCATGCGCCGTTACGGTTCCGACAAGCCAGACCTGCGTAACCCGCTGGAACTGGTGGACGTGGCTGATCAGCTCAAGGAAGTCGATTTCAAGGTGTTCAGCGGCCCGGCCAACGACCCGAAATGCCGCATCGCCGCCTTGCGCGTTCCAGGCGGGGCAAGCATGCCGCGCAAGCAGATCGACGATTACACCAAGTTTGTCGGTATCTACGGTGCCAAGGGCTTGGCATACATCAAGGTCAACGAGCGCGCAGCAGGTGTTGAAGGTCTGCAATCGCCGATCGTGAAAAACATCCCTGAGGCCAACCTCAACGTGATCCTCGATCGCGTTGGTGCGGTCGACGGCGATATCGTGTTCTTCGGCGCCGACAAGGCGAAGATCGTCAGCGAAGCCCTGGGCGCGCTGCGGATCAAGCTGGGCCACGACCTGGACCTGCTGACCTGCAAGTGGGCGCCAATGTGGGTCGTCGACTTCCCGATGTTCGAAGAAAACGACGACGGCAGCTTCACTGCCTTGCACCACCCGTTCACCGCACCGAAGTGCACCCCGCAAGAGCTGGAAGCCAACCCGGCTGGCGCTCTGTCCCGTGCCTACGACATGGTGTTGAACGGTACCGAGCTGGGTGGTGGTTCGATCCGTATCCACCGCAAAGAGATGCAGCAGTCGGTGTTCCGCCTGCTGGGCATCAACGAAGCGGAACAGGAAGAGAAATTCGGCTTCCTGCTCGACGCCCTGAAATACGGCGCACCGCCGCACGGTGGCCTGGCCTTCGGTCTGGACCGTCTGGTAATGCTGATGACCGGCGCCCAGTCTATCCGTGAAGTAATCGCCTTCCCGAAAACCCAGAGCGCGGCGGACGTCATGACTCAGGCACCGGGTCAGGTGGATGCCAAGGCATTGCGCGAGCTGCACATTCGCCTGCGCGAAACGCCTAAGGCCGAGTAAGGCTGACCTGAAGGGCGCATCTGTGGATGCGCCTTTTCTTTATCGGCAGAGCAGTTCAAGATTTTTGTTTGTCGGCCGGCGCAATGCAGCGCAGCGGGCAATGTTTCAAAGAGAATTCGGAGCGAGTTATGGCAGGTCATTCCAAGTGGGCGAACATCAAGCACCGCAAAGAACGTCAGGATGCCAAAAAAGGCAAGATTTTCACCAAGTGGATTCGTGAACTGACCGTCGCGGCTCGTCAGGGCGGCGGTGATCCAGGTTCCAACCCGCGTCTGCGCCTGGCATTGGACAAGGCCCTTGGTGCGAACATGAGCCGCGACATCATTGATCGGGCGGTCGCTCGTGGTGCCGGTGCCGCCGATACCGACGACATGGTCGAACTGACCTACGAAGGCTACGGCCCCGGTGGCGTCGCGGTGATGGTCGAGTGCATGACCGATAACCGTAACCGCACTGCGGCCGCTGTTCGTCACGCGTTCAGCAAATGCGGCGGCAACCTCGGCACTGACGGTTCGGTGGCCTATCTGTTCGAACGCAAGGGACAGATCTCCTTCGCGGCCGGCGTTGACGAAGACGCACTGATGGAAGCGGCCATGGAAGCCGACGCTGATGACGTGGTGACCAACGAAGACGGTTCTATCGACGTTTTCACCTCGTTTGCCGGGTTCTATTCCGTGCGTAACGCACTGGAAGCGGCGGGTTTCAAAGGTGACGACGCGGAAATCGTCATGTTGCCGACCACCAGCGCCGAACTCGATCTGGAAGGCGCCGAGAAAGTCCTCAAGCTGATCGACATGCTCGAAGACCTGGACGACGTGCAAAACGTCTATTCCAACGCGGACATCCCGGAGTCGGTGGCTGCACAGCTCGGTTGATTTGCCTTTTGTAGGAGCGAGCTCGCTCGCGAAAAACCTGAGAGCGGCGTTCATTCAAGTCAGCCGCGTTATCGTTGACGTCCATCGCGAGCAAGCTCGCTCCTACATTTAAAGCCCGCAGGCGTTATGACTTTAATTCTTGGTATCGACCCCGGTTCGCGCATCACCGGTTACGGTGTGGTTCGTGATACTGGCCGTGGCTGTGAGTACGTCGCCTCCGGTTGTATCCGCACCGGTGCCGGCGAGCTGCATGAGCGACTGCAGATTGTCTATCGCGGGGTGCGGGAGATCATTCAGACGTACCATCCGGTGACCATGGGGATCGAAAAGGTGTTCATGGCCCGTAACGCCGACTCCGCCCTGAAACTGGGGCAGGCCCGTGGCGCCGCGATCGTGGCAGGTGCCGAGGAAAGCCTGGAAATTGCCGAATACACCGCAACCCAGGTCAAGCAGGCGGTCGTCGGCACCGGCGCGGCCAATAAGGAGCAGGTGCAGATGATGGTCATGCACCTGCTCAAGCTCACCAGCAAACCGCAGATCGATGCTTCGGACGCCCTGGCCATTGCCATCTGCCATGCTCATACCCGCTCCAGCCTGTTGCCCCATGGTCTGGGAGCAGCACGCAGTCGTGGCGGGCGCCTGCGTCTCTGATAGCATCAGCAATCATTTTTATGGAGTGGGGGCGTTTCGCCTGGGTTGTCGGCGGCATTCCCTCGCTCTATCAGTCGCTGGCCCAGAGCTGGCCAACGCTCAAGGATTTGTAACGTGATTGGACGTTTGCGCGGCACCCTGGCTGAAAAGCAGCCTCCGCACCTGATTCTGGATGTAAACGGTCTGGGCTATGAACTTGAAGTGCCCATGACGACCCTTTACCGTTTGCCGTCGGTCGGTGAACCGCTGACCTTGCACACCCATTTGGTCGTGCGCGAAGACGCACAGTTGCTCTATGGTTTTGTCGGCAAGCGTGAGCGCGACTTTTTTCGCGAGTTGATCCGCCTCAATGGTGTCGGGCCGAAACTGGCGCTGGCCTTGATGTCGAGCCTGGAGGTCGACGAACTGGTTCGTTGTGTACAGTCCCAGGACACGTCGGCGCTGACCAAGGTCCCGGGCGTCGGCAAGAAAACCGCCGAACGCTTGCTGGTGGAACTCAAGGATCGCTTCAAGGCCTGGGAAACCGTACCGGCCATGTTCGCCCTGGTGCCGAACCAGCCAGATGGACCAGCCCCGGTGAACACTGCTGAAAACGACGCGGTCAGCGCGCTGATTTCCCTGGGCTACAAGCCCCAGGAAGCCAGTAAGGCGGTTTCTGCAATCAAAGAGAAAGGTTTGAGCAGCGAAGACATGATCCGCCGCGCCTTGAAGGGAATGATCTAAGTGATTGAAGCTGATCGTCTGATCGCTGCCACGCACAGTCCGCGTGAGCGCGAAGAAGTCCAGGACCGGGCGATTCGCCCGGTCAGCTTGGCCGAATACATTGGCCAGCCGACCGTTCGCGAGCAGATGGAGTTGTTCATTCAAGCCGCTCGCGGTCGGAACGAGTCCCTGGATCACACGCTGATCTTCGGGCCTCCCGGCCTGGGCAAGACCACCCTCGCCAACATCATCGCCCAGGAAATGGGCGTGTCGATCAAGAGCACTTCAGGGCCCGTGCTGGAGCGTCCAGGCGACCTGGCGGCGCTCCTGACCAACCTGGAGCCTCACGATGTACTGTTTATCGACGAAATCCATCGGTTGTCGCCGATAGTCGAAGAGGTACTGTACCCGGCCATGGAGGATTTCCAGCTCGACATCATGATCGGTGAGGGCCCGGCCGCGCGTTCGATCAAGCTGGATCTGCCGCCGTTCACCCTGGTCGGCGCAACGACGCGGGCGGGGATGCTGACCAATCCGTTGCGAGACCGTTTCGGGATTGTCCAGCGCCTGGAGTTCTACAACACCGCCGATCTGTCGACAATTGTCAGTCGCTCGGCAAGCATCCTTGGTTTGCCGCTGGATCCGGAAGGTGCTTTCGAAATCGCCCGCCGTGCCCGTGGCACTCCACGAATCGCTAACCGTTTGCTGCGCCGGGTGCGCGACTTCGCCGAAGTTCGCGCCAAGGGCCACATCACCAAGCCGATTGCCGACCTGGCGCTGAACCTGCTGGATGTCGACGAACGTGGCTTCGATCACCAGGACCGGCGTCTGTTGTTGACCATGATCGAGAAGTTCGACGGTGGGCCTGTCGGGGTCGACAGCCTGGCCGCCGCCATCAGCGAAGAGCGTCACACCATTGAAGACGTGCTGGAGCCTTACCTGATCCAGCAGGGTTACATCATGCGCACGCCACGGGGGCGGGTGGTGACGCGGCATGCCTACCTGCATTTCGGTTTAAATATTCCGTCACGATTGGGCGAAATGCCCGTGGTAGACGAGTTTCTCGATGCCGCTGACGATTAATTAACATTGTGTGCTGATTTTTTCGGGCAATGTAGGGTCCCAGGACCGTACTTTCACGTGAAAGCCGCAGAACAATGAAAAACAGTTGCCATGCCGGATTGGCAACCTGAGGAGTAAGCACTAGAGTATGCGCGCGCAAAACGGGCTTGGGCCTTTCGCACATCGCTGTCGCGTTTATTACGAGGACACCGATGCGGGGGGCATCGTGTATTACGTCAATTACCTCAAGTTTATGGAACGGGCTCGAACCGAGCGGCTACGAGATCTGGGTTTTGCCCAATCCACGCTTGTCGGTGAGGACCTGTTGTTCGTCGTGCATTCCAGCGAAGCGCGCTATCACGCGCCGGCGCGACTGGACGACGAACTGCTGGTAAGCGCTGAAGTAATCGAATTGAACCGTGCCAGCCTGCGCTTCAAGCAGCAGGTCAGGCGGGCAACGGATAATGTGCTGCTCTGCGAAGGGCAGTTTCTGGTGGCCTGTGTGCGCACTGAAAGTTTGAAACCCCGGGCCATTCCCGAAGCTCTACGAGCGGCCTTTGCCGACGTGAGCGGCGCGGGTACACACTCAAAGCAGGAGATAAAGCGTGGAAGCTAACGTCGTCGACCATTCCTCCATGTGGAGCCTGGTCAGCAATGCCAGTATCGTGGTGCAACTGGTAATGCTGATCCTGGTAGCCGCATCGGTGACCTCGTGGATCATGATCTTTCAGCGCAGCAACCTGCTGCGCGCCGGTCGACGTGCCCTGGAGAGCTTTGAAGAGCGCTTCTGGTCGGGTATCGACCTGTCCAAGCTGTACCGTCAGGCTGGCAGCAACCCGGACCCTGACTCGGGCGTCGAACAAATCTTCCGTGCCGGTTTCAAGGAATTCTCCCGTCTGCGCCAGCAGTCGGGCGTTGATCCGGAAGCGGTCATGGAAGGCGTGGCCCGTGCCATGCGCGTCGCCATTTCCCGCGAAGAAGAAAAGCTCGAGCAGAGCCTGCCATTCCTGGCCACCGTTGGTTCCGTCAGCCCGTACATCGGTCTGTTCGGTACCGTTTGGGGGATCATGAACTCCTTCCGTGGTCTGGCGACTGCCCAGCAAGCGACCCTGGCCACTGTGGCCCCGGGTATCGCCGAAGCACTGATCGCCACGGCGATCGGTCTGTTCGCTGCCATTCCAGCCGTTATCGCTTACAACCGTTTTGCTGCTCGCAGCGAAACCCTGCTGGGCCGTTACTACACCTTCGCCGACGAGTTCCAGGCGATCCTGCACCGCAAAGTGCACACCAGCGAAGAATAAGCAGGTAATTTCCAATGGCTTTAATCGCTCGAGCTCGCAAAAAGCGCAAGCCGGTCGCCGAGATGAACGTGGTGCCTTACATCGACGTGATGTTGGTGCTGCTGGTCATCTTCATGGTGACCGCACCGATGCTCAATCAGGGCGTGAAAGTTGATCTGCCCAAGGTTTCCAGCGAAGCCTTGCCGCAGGACAACAACACCCAGGTCCTGACCATTTCCATCAAATCCGACAAGACCTACTACTGGAACCTTGGCAGCGAAGTCGACACCGAAAAGCAGCAGGATCGGGCCATGACCCTGCCGCAGATGACTGACGCGGTGACCAAGATCATTCGCGTCGGCAACGAAGGCGGCAAGCGTACCCAGGTCTTCATTCGCGGCGACAAGAGTGTCGATTACGGCTCCGTCATGGGGGCCATGGGCGGGTTGCAGAAAGCCGGGGTCGGTAATGTTGGCTTGATTACCGAGGCGCCCTGATGCAGCAACAGCGAGAGCCGTCCGCCTCGGAAAGCTACTTCTGGCCTAGTGTCTGGGCGATTGGCTTGCACGTGCTGGTGTTCGGCATGCTGTTCGTCAGTTTTGCCTTTACCCCGGAACTGCCGCCGGCCAAGCCGATTGTCCAGGCGACCTTGTACCAGCTGAAATCGAAAAGTCGGGCGACCACCCAGACCAATCAGAAGATTGCCGGTGAAGCGCAGAAATCTGCTGCGCGTCAGACCGAAGTCGAGCAGATGGAACAGAAAAAGGTCGAGCAGGAAGCGGTGAAGGCTGCGGAACAAAAGAAAGAAGAGGTGGCTCAAAAGGCCGAAGAAGCCAAGAAGGCTGACGAGGCGAAGAAAGCGGACGAGGCAAAGAAAGCGGACGAAGCGAAAAAGGCTGATGAAGCCAAGAAAGCCGACGCGGCGAAGAAAACCGCGGAAGCCAAGAAGGCAGAAGAGAAACAATTGGCTGATATAGCCAAGAAGAAAGCCGAAGAAGAAGCCAAGAAAGCTGCGGAAGAAGAGGCCAAGAAAGCGGCCGCTGAAGAAGCCAAGAAGAAGATCGCCGAAGACGCGAAGAAGAAAGCCGCGGAAGACGCCAAGAAGAAAGCTGAAGCTGAGGAGGCGAAGAAGAAAGTCGCCGAGGAAGCGAAGAAGAAAGCGACTGCCGATGCTGCGAAGAAGAAATCGCAGGACGCGGCACGTAAATCCGCCGAAGACAAAAAGGCCCAGGCCCTGGCAGATTTGCTTTCCGACACGCCGCAGCGCCAGCAGGCCTTGGCCGATGAGCAGGGCGACGAAGTCGCCGGCAGTTTCGATGACCTGATTCGTGCGCGTGCAGCGGAAGGCTGGGCTCGTCCACCTTCGGCACGCAAAGGCATGACGGTCGTGTTGCAAATCGGCATGTTGCCGGACGGTACGGTGACTTCGGTCAGTGTGTCCAGGTCCAGTGGCGACGGTCCGTTTGACGCCTCGGCTGTTGCAGCGGTGAAGAATATTGGACGTTTGACAGAAATGCAGGGAATGAAGCCGAGTGATTTCGCTCCGTATCGTTCATTCAAGATGACATTCACACCTGAGGATCTAGCCTTGTGAGAAACCTTCTACGAGGAATGCTGGTCGTTATCTGCTGCATGGCAGGGATGGCGATGGCAGATGAGAAAAACATTCTGGTTACCAGCGGCAGCGATCGGGCGACCCCGATCGCCGTTGTGCCGTTCGGCTTCCAGGGTGGTAGCGTGCTGCCGGACGACATGGCGGAAATCATCGGTAACGACCTGCGCAACTCGGGTTACTACTCGCCGCTTCCAAAGCAGAACATGATCAGCCAGCCGAGCCAGGCCAGCGAAATCATCTTCCGTGACTTCAAGGCGCTGGGTGCCCAGTACGTCATGGTCGGCAGCATTGTGCCGGCGGGCGGTCGCCTGCAGGTGCAATACGCACTGTTCAACGTGGCCACCGAGCAGCAAGTGCTGACCGGCAGCGTGTCGGGCGGCGTCGATCAGTTACGCGACATGGCGCACTACATCTCCGACCAGTCGTTCGAAAAACTCACGGGTATCAAGGGTGCCTTCTCGACTCGCCTGCTGTACGTAACAGCCGAGCGTTTCTCCGAGAACAACACTCGCTACACCCTGCAACGTTCGGACTACGACGGTGCCCGCGCCGTGACCCTGCTGCAATCGCGCGAGCCGATCCTGTCGCCGCGTTTCGCACCGGACGGCAAGCGCATCGCTTATGTCTCCTTCGAGCAGAAGCGTCCACGCATCTTCATGCAGAACATCGACACCGGTCGCCGTGAGCAGATCACCAACTTCGAAGGCCTGAACGGTGCGCCAGCCTGGTCGCCGGACGGCAATCGCCTGGCGTTCGTGCTGTCGAAGGATGGCAACCCGGACATCTATGTGATGAACCTGGGCTCGCGTCAGATCACCCGCGTTACCAACGGTCCCGGCATCAACACCGAACCGTTCTGGGGCAAGGATGGTTCGACCATCTACTTCACTTCCGACCGTGGCGGCAAGCCGCAGATCTACAAGACCAGCGCGGGTGGCGGCGGTGCCGAGCGTGTGACGTTCGTCGGTAATTACAACGCGAACCCTAAACTGTCGGCTGATGAAAAGACGCTTGTCATGATTCACCGTCAGGATGGCTTCACCAATTTCAAGGTGGCGGCCCAGGATTTGCAACGCGGTAGTGTAAAGATCCTCACTGATAGCACTCTGGACGAGTCGCCTACTGTCGCGCCCAACGGCACCATGGTAATCTACGCCACCCGCCAGCAGGGCCGGGGAGTCTTGATGCTCGTGTCCATCAATGGACGCGTAAGGCTCCCGCTTCCTACCGCACAAGGCGAAGTCAGAGAACCTTCCTGGTCCCCTTTCCTGAACTGACGCGGCGCTATACGTTTTACTTAACACACTGGGGTTCATTAGGAGTTTCACGATGGAAATGCTGAAGTTTGGTAAATTTGCTGCGCTGGCACTGGCCATGGCTGTAGCTGTAGGTTGCTCGTCCAAAGGCGGCGACAATGCCGGTGAAGGCGCGGTAGATCCAAACGCTGGTTACGGCGCAAACACTGGTGCAGTTGACGGCTCCCTGAGCGAAGAAGCTGCCCTGCGCGCTATCACCACTTTCTACTTCGAATACGATAGCTCGGACCTGAAGCCAGAAGCCATGCGCGCTCTGGACGTTCACGCCAAAGACCTGAAAGCAAACGGCGCTCGCGTTGTTCTGGAAGGCAACACCGACGAACGTGGTACTCGTGAGTACAACATGGCACTGGGCGAGCGTCGTGCAAAAGCCGTTCAGCGCTACCTGGTACTGCAAGGCGTTTCCCCAGCTCAGCTGGAACTGGTTTCCTACGGCGAAGAGCGTCCAGTTGCTACCGGCAACGACGAGCAGTCCTGGGCTCAAAACCGTCGCGTCGAACTGCGTAAGTAATTCGTCATGCGAACGTGCCGTCGTGCTGTAACTGTTTTGGCTCTCAGTCTCGCACCGTTTGCGGTGTGGGCTGCGGTTCCTGTGGTCGAGGACAACTCCGGCTATAACAATAGCGGGAGCAGTTATCCGCCTGCGGGTTACGGTACGAACGGCGCCTTTGCCGGGGGAGGGGTTTCGACTCCTGTCTCGGCGCAGGGCCAGCTGTTCAACCAACTGCAACAAATGCAGGAACAGATCTCGCGCCAACAGGGTGTGATCGAAGAACTGCAAAATGATGTAGCGCGCATGAAGCAGGAAAACCTGGAGCGATACCAGGATCTTGATCGGCGCATAGGAACCGGCGTTGCACCAGCCGCGACTCCTCAAAATTCTTCCACCGGTGGTGATTTGAATGCCCCCGGCGCAGCCGCAGGTGCGGCAGCTGGCGCAGCCGCTGCTCAAGCACCCGCCGCAGGTAGCGAACCGGCAGATCCAGCGAAGGAAAAGCTCTATTACGATGCTGCCTTCGACCTGATCAAGGCCAAGGATTTCGACAAGGCCAGCCAGGCTTTCGCCGCATTCCTGCGCAAATACCCGAATAGCCAATACGCGGGCAATGCCCAGTACTGGTTGGGCGAAGTGAATCTGGCCAAAGGCGATCTGCAAGGTGCAGGTCAGGCATTTGCCAAGGTTTCGCAGTTGTATCCGAAACACGCCAAAGTGCCTGATTCGCTATACAAGCTTGCTGATGTGGAACGCCGCCTGGGTCATACCGACCGGGTCAAAGGTATTCTGCAGCAGGTTGTGTCCCAATATCCGGGCACTTCCGCCGCTCAACTGGCCCAGCGCGATCTGCAGAAAATGTAAGCCTGCTTGACCCGTTTTGAAGAAACCCGCGCTTGTCGCGGGTTTTTTCGTTAGAATTCACACCCTTTTCTGAAACACGCTTTTTGGGATCTGCGCATTGCCGGGGTTCCTTGAAGTGCCTGACGGAGGCGGACAGCCTGTTTAGCTGTTACGCCCGTGGCGACTATGCAAGACACATTGAGAATCACCGAAGTTTTCTACTCGTTGCAGGGTGAAACTCGGACTGCCGGGCTGCCCACTGTTTTTGTGCGCCTGACCGGATGTCCGTTGCGTTGCCAATACTGCGACAGCGCCTACGCGTTCACCGGCGGGACCATCCGCACCCTCGACGATATCCTCGAGCAGGTCGCCGGTTTTCGTCCGCGATATGTCTGTGTCACGGGCGGCGAGCCCCTGGCGCAACCCAACGCCATTCCCTTGCTCAAGCGCCTGTGTGACGCTGGTTACGAAGTGTCACTGGAAACCAGTGGTTCTATTGATATCTCGGCAGTAGATTCCCGGGTCAGTCGTGTTGTCGACCTGAAAACCCCGGGTTCGAAGGAAGCGCACCGTAACCGCTACGAAAACATTGAGCTGCTCACGCCCAACGATCAGGTGAAGTTTGTCATCTGCTCGCGGGAGGACTATGACTGGTCCGTTTCCAAGCTGATCCAGTACGGTCTTGACCTGCGTGCCGGCGAAGTCCTGTTCTCGCCAAGTCACCATGATCTCAATGCCCGGGACCTGGCGGACTGGGTGGTGGCGGACAATCTGCCAGTGCGTTTGCAATTGCAGCTGCATAAATATCTATGGAATGACGAGCCGGGGCGCTGAAATGACTGAACAACTGAACACTCCTGAAAAACGTGCAGTCATCCTGCTGTCCGGTGGCCTGGACTCGGCGACCGTAGTGGCCATGGCGCGCGCCGAAGGCTACAGCTGCTACACCATGAGCTTCGACTACGGTCAGCGCTCTCACGCCGAACTGTACGCCGCCGAGCGTGTGGCGCAGGACCTGGGTGTGGTCGAGCACAAGGTGATCGGTCTGAACCTCAACGGCATAGGCGGCTCGGCGTTGACCGACAGCAGCATCGACATTCCGGAAGAGTTGGGTGAGGGCATTCCGGTGACTTACGTGCCTGCGCGTAACACCGTGTTCCTGTCTCTGGCCCTGGGCTGGGCTGAAGTGCTCGGTGCACGCGACATCTTCATCGGCGTCAATGCGGTGGATTACTCCGGTTACCCGGACTGCCGTCCCGAGTTCATTGAGTCGTTCGAACGCATGGCCAACCTGGCGACCAAGGCCGGCGTGGAAGGCAATGGTTTCCGCATTCAGGCACCGCTGCAAAACCTCAGCAAGGCGCAGATCGTCCAGGAGGGCGTGAAGCTTGGCGTGAACTACGGGCTGACCGTTTCCTGCTATCAGGCCGACGATAATGGTCGTGCGTGCGGCAAGTGCGACAGCTGCCGACTGCGCGCAGAAGGCTTTGCGGCAGCCGGAATCAGCGATCCAACTCCTTATTTTTGATTTATTTCAAAATAGGTGTTGAATAGTCCTTAAAAATCAGTATTATACGCGCCACCACACAGCGGGTCGTTAGCTCAGTTGGTAGAGCAGTTGGCTTTTAACCAATTGGTCGTAGGTTCGAATCCCACACGACCCACCATTTTTGGCGGTTTAGAAAATCCGGAAGGCCCACGCAAGTGAGGATTTCCGGGTTTTTTTTTGCCCGCGATTCAAGTCCGCTTCGCTGCGGGCTGCTGCGCATGACGCAAGTCAGAATCACCTTTTGCATCCTTCCGATATTCTGTAGCCTTGCGCAGCTTCAACGCTGTCCGTGCCTGATCAATACTCACTTTCCCGGCGGTACCCCGATGGGTCCGGAGCCGGGTGTATACTCGACTTTCGCGCGAATGCGCCTGCAGGTCTTGCGAACATGACGCAAATTTCCGAACGCCTTCTGGTTCAAGCCCACCTCGACGCCAAGCAGCCCAAGCCGCTGACCGCCGATGAAGAGGCTTATTACCGTGCTGCCATCGCTGCCGAGCTCAAGGCTCAGGACGCGGTGCTGGTGGCCCATTTCTATTGTGACCCTGTGATTCAGGCGCTGGCCGAAGAGACGGGTGGTTGTGTCTCCGACTCGCTGGAGATGGCCCGCTTCGGCAATGCCCATCCAGCCAAGACCGTGGTCGTCGCCGGCGTGAAGTTCATGGGCGAGACCGCCAAAATCCTCAACCCGGAAAAGCGCGTGCTGATGCCGACGCTCGAAGCGACCTGTTCGCTCGACCTGGGCTGCCCGGTGGACGAGTTTTCCGCGTTCTGCGATCAACACCCGGAGCGCACGGTGGTGGTGTACGCCAACACCTCCGCTGCGGTAAAGGCCCGAGCGGATTGGGTCGTGACTTCAAGCTGTGCGCTGGAAATCGTCGAAAGCCTGATGGACAACGGCGAGACCATCATCTGGGGCCCGGACAAGCACCTGGGTACCTACATCCAGCGCCAGACCGGTGCCGACATGCTGCTGTGGGACGGTGCCTGCATCGTTCACGAAGAGTTCAAGTCCAAGCAGCTTGAAGACATGAAGGCGCTGTACCCGGATGCCGCGATCCTGGTGCACCCGGAGTCGCCGACATCGGTGATTGAACTGGCCGATGCCGTGGGTTCCACCAGTCAGTTGATCGCGGCGGCACAGAGCCTGCCGAACAAGACGCTGATCGTGGCGACCGACCGCGGCATCTTCTACAAGATGCAGCAGCTGTGCCCGGACAAGGTCTTTATCGAAGCCCCGACGGCAGGTAACGGCGCGGCGTGCCGCAGTTGTGCGCATTGCCCGTGGATGGCCATGAACACCCTTGAGCGCACGCTCAAGGCGTTGAAGGAAGGGACGAACGAGATCTTTGTCGACCCGGCGCTGATTCCACAGGCGATTCGTCCGCTCAAGCGCATGCTCGATTTCACCCAGGCGGCGCGGATGAAGCTGGCCGGTAACGCTTAACGTCAAAAGCTAAGATCAAAAGATCGCAGCCTTCGGCAGCTCCTACACGGTTTCGTTTACACCTGTAGGAGCTGCCGAAGGCTGCGATCTTTTTTATGGGCGTTACTTTTGTTTCTTTGGAATACGTACGAGCTGGGTGTTGGAGTACATGTCATGCCAGCTGCGTTCCTGTTTGTCGAACAGCGACCAGAAGAATCCCAGGCCAACACACAGCAACGAAGCAAACGACACCACAAAGCGCAGCAGCGCCTGCCACAGGCTGATGGATGAGCCATCGGCATTCTGTACCCGGATGCACCAGACCTGCATGCCCAGCGTCTGACCAGACCACGTCCAGAATTTGGCGAAGAAGCCGAACAGTACGAACAACAGCACCGTCGAGAGCAGGGGATCGCCGTCCAGCGCACCCGCTTCGGTCAGGGTGCGCATCCTCTCTTCGCCGATGATCGCCATCTGGATCATCTTGTAGATGCCGCTGGTGACGATCAGCAGGGCGGTGCACAGCAGGAAATCATAGAACATGGCTGCCAGGCGACGACCCAGGCCGGCGGCAGGAAAGTCGCCCTGGGGAGTAAGCAGGTGTTTCGACATGGCAGGTTCTCGGCGAAAAAGAAGCCATTTTACGGATTTACGCGCACAAAAAAGCCCCTGATGTCAGCATCAGGGGCTTTTTCGTTACAGAAGATTAACCTTCCGCTTGTACTTCGTCAGCCTGCATGCCTTTCTGGCCCTGCACGGCGATGAAGGTCACTTTCTGGCCTTCTTTCAGGCTCTTGAAGCCGTTGCCCTGGATGGCGCGGAAATGCACGAACAGATCCGGACCGCTTTCAGGAGTGATAAAACCAAAACCTTTCTCGTCGTTAAACCACTTGACGGTACCGCTCTGACGTTGGGACATTTCTTATTTCCTTTGACGCAAAAATTAATGACAGTCTCCTTCTTATGAAAGAGTACTGGGGCTGGTTGCAGGAGAGTAAGAAGACGTCGAACGGGATGTAGCTAACTTGTAGGCTACTGCCCAGGTCACGATTCCAAGCGACCCATGCAAACACAGTGAACAAACTCTACGCCAACTACGGGAGAAAAAACAAGCCCTGTGAAGGCCCCGTATTTCCTCAGGTTGATGGCATTTAGTCAGTCCACTAGTGGGGCCTTATACGCTAGCGTTGCTCAATTGCTTTCGATCGTTATAAGCAAAGTTCATAATCGAAGCTTAGAGCCAAACAATGCACTATTTTATGGCGGTTGCGTTACACATTAGTGCGCAGTTAACGCAACCGCGTTACTTATAGGAACAATCAATCAGCCGCGATAGTAGCGTTGTGGAACAAATGGCATTTTGCTTACAAGCAAAGGCACCTTTTTCCCACGAACGATTGCCCAAACCGGTGTGTCCAGTGCGATGTAGGCGCTGTCGACATAACCCATGGCCAGCGGACCGCCCAGGGTTGGCCCGAAACCACCGCTGCAGACACTACCGATGATGTCGCCGGCTTCGTTGATGATCTCGGCGCCTTCACGCACGGGTGTACGTTCCTGTGGTAGCAGACCTACACGTTTGCGGTTCACGCCTGCCTGTTGCTGAGTGAATACGGTTTCGGCGCCCGGGAAGCCACCGGCCCGTGCGCCATCGGCGCGACGTGGCTTGGAGATCGCCCACAGCAGGCTTGCTTCGATCGGGGTGGTGTCGGCGTTCATGTCGTGGCCGTACAGGCACAGGCCGGCTTCCAGGCGCAGGGAGTCGCGGGCGCCAAGACCGATGGCCTCGACTTCCGGTTCGGCCAGCAGGGCGCGAGCCAGGGCTTCGGCATTGGCGGCGGGTACGGAAATTTCGAAACCGTCTTCACCGGTGTAACCCGAACGGCTGACAAAGCAGTCCACGCCCAGCAGCTTCACGCGGGCGAACTGCATGAAGGTCATCTTCGCAACTGTAGGTGCCAGACGTGCCAGTACGGTGACGGCGGCCGGGCCTTGCAGGGCGAGCAGGGCGCGTTCTTCGAACAGCGGCTCGATCGTGCACTGGTCGCCAATGTGCTGACGCAGGTGTGCCAGGTCTTGATCCTTGCACGCGGCGTTGACCACCAGGAACAGTTCGTCGTTACCCAGGTTGGCGACCATCAGGTCGTCGAGGATGCCGCCGGTCGCATTGGTGAACATGGCATAGCGCTGCATGCCCACCGGCAGGTCGATGATGTCCACCGGCACCAAGGTTTCCAGGGCCTTGGCGGCATTGGCGCCGGTCAGGCGGATCTGGCCCATGTGCGAGACATCGAACAGCCCGGCCTGGTCGCGGGTGTGCTGGTGTTCTTTCATCACGCCCAGCGGGTATTGCACGGGCATGTCGTAGCCGGCGAACGGCACCATGCGCGCGCCGAGTTCGATGTGCAGTGCGTGCAACGGGGTTTTCAACAGTTGTTCGGTGGACATATTCAGCTCCTGAAGAAGGGTGCAGATGAGCGCGCATCAGCACTCGATAATGTTGACCGCCAAACCGCCACGGGCGGTTTCCTTGTATTTGCTTTTCATGTCGGCGCCGGTCTGGCGCATGGTGCGGATGACCTTGTCGAGGGAGACGAAGTGTTGCCCGTCGCCGCGCAGGGCCATGCGCACGGCATTGATGGCCTTGACCGAGCCCATGGCGTTGCGTTCGATGCAAGGCACTTGCACCAGCCCGCCAATCGGGTCGCAGGTCAGCCCGAGGTTGTGTTCCATGCCGATTTCCGCGGCGTTTTCCACTTGTTGCACGGTGCCGCCAAGCACTTCGCACAAGGCACCGGCGGCCATCGAGCAGGCGACGCCGACTTCGCCCTGGCAACCGACTTCGGCGCCGGAGATCGAGGCGTTTTCCTTGTACAGAATGCCGATGGCTGCGGCCGTGAGCAGAAAACGCACGACGCCGTCATCATTGGCCCCTGGGATAAAGCGCATGTAGTAGTGCAACACCGCTGGAATGATCCCCGCTGCACCGTTGGTGGGCGCGGTCACGACGCGCCCGCCGTTGGCGTTCTCCTCGTTGACCGCCAGCGCGTAGAGGTTGACCCAGTCGAGCACCGACAGTGGGTCGCGCAAAGACGATTCCGGGTTCTTGCACAATTGCCGATGCAGCGCGGCGGCTCGGCGTTTGACCTTCAGCCCGCCAGGCAGGATGCCTTCATTGCGGCATCCGGCGGCGACGCAGTCCTGCATCACTTGCCAGATTTTCAGCAGGCCGGCGCGGGTTTCCGCTTCCGGACGCCAGGCGCTTTCGTTGGTCAGCATCACCTGGCTGATCGACAGCCCGTATTTGACGCAATGACCGAGAAGATCCTTGGCGCTTTTGAACGGAAAGGTCAGGGGGGTGGCGTCTTCGACGATGCGGTCGGCGCCGGCGGCGTCCTCATCGACCACAAAACCGCCGCCGACCGAGTAGTACTCGCGACTGCGGATCTGCAGGCCCGCCGCGTCGAAGGCGCGAAAAATCATGCCGTTGGGGTGATAGGGCAACGGCTTGCGAATCATTGCCAGGTGTTCTTTCTCGTTGAACGCAATGCTGTGTTCACCAAGCAGGTTCAAGCGTCCGTTGCTGCGGATTTCTTGCAGGCGCGCGGCGACGGTTTCCGTATCCACGGTGTCCGGGTGCTCGCCTTCCAGGCCCAACAGCACCGCCTTGTCACTGCCGTGGCCTTTGCCAGTGGCGCCGAGCGAGCCGTACAGCTCGACTTTGACGCAGGTGGTGGCCGGCAGCAGCCCTTCACGGCGCAGGCCTTCGACGAAACGCGCAGCGGCGCGCATCGGGCCGACGGTGTGAGAGCTGGAGGGGCCGATGCCAATCTTGAACAGGTCGAACACGCTTAACGACATGGTGGTTCTCCGGTTTCTTGTTATAGGCGTATCACGGGAGATGCTGTGCGTAGGAGCTGCCGCAGGCTGCGATCTTTTGATCCTTTCAAGATCAAGATCAAAAGATCGCAGCCTGCGGCAGCTCCTACAAGGGGTTGCGGTGTTCTTGAGAGGGGCGGGCAACCCCGCCCCCCTCTTTCGTTTAAGCGTAGCTTTCGATCGACGGGCAGGCGCAGACCAGGTTGCGGTCGCCAAACACGTTGTCGACACGACCGACCGGCGGCCAGTACTTGCCTTCGATCAGCGACGCAACCGGGTACACCGCTTGCTCGCGGCTGTACGGGTGCGACCACTCGCCGACCAGCTCCTTGGCGGTGTGTGGCGCGTTTTTCAGCGGGTTGTCGTCCTTGTCCAGGGTGCCGTTTTCCACCGCGCGGATTTCTTCGCGGATGCGGATCATGGCGTCGCAGAAACGGTCCAGTTCTTCCTTGGATTCGCTTTCGGTCGGTTCGATCATCAGCGTGCCGGCCACCGGGAACGACATGGTCGGCGCGTGGAAGCCGAAGTCGATCAGGCGCTTGGCGACGTCATCGACGCTGATGCCGCTGCTGTCTTTCAGTGGGCGCAGATCAAGGATGCACTCGTGCGCCACCAGGCCGTTGCTGCCGGTGTACAGAACCGGGTAGTGCTCTTCGAGGCGACGGGAAATGTAGTTGGCATTGAGGATCGCCAGCTGCGAAGCACGCTTGAGGCCCGCGCCACCCATCATGCGAATGTACATCCAGGTGATCGGCAGGATGCTCGCGCTGCCGAACGGTGCCGCGCAAACGGCGCCTTGCTTGCGCTCCATCTGCGCGTGGCCCGGCAGGAATGGCGCCAGGTGTGATTTCACACCGATCGGGCCGACGCCCGGGCCGCCACCGCCGTGGGGGATGCAGAAGGTCTTGTGCAGATTCAGGTGCGACACGTCGCCGCCGAACTTGCCCGGCGCGCAGAGGCCGACCATGGCGTTCATATTGGCGCCGTCGATGTACACCTGGCCGCCGTTGTCATGAACGATGCCACAGATTTCGCGGATGCCTTCTTCGAACACGCCGTGGGTCGACGGGTAGGTGATCATCAGCGCGGCGAGGTGTTCGCGGTGCTCGATGGCCTTGGCGCGCAGGTCTTCGATGTCGACGTTGCCACGGGCGTCGCAGGCGGTGACGACCACGCGCATGCCGGCCATGTTGGCAGTGGCCGGGTTGGTGCCGTGGGCCGACGACGGGATCAGGCAGATGTCGCGACGGTCTTCGCCACGGCTCTGGTGGTAGGCACGGATCGCCAAGAGACCTGCGTACTCACCCTGGGAACCGGCGTTCGGTTGCAGCGAAACCGAGTCATAACCGGTGGCGGCGCAGAGCATCGCTTCCAGCTCGTCGGTCAGTTGCTGGTAGCCGGCGCTTTGCTCGGCCGGGGCGAACGGGTGCAGGGCGCCGAACTCGGCCCAGGTCACCGGGATCATTTCGCTGGCAGCGTTGAGTTTCATGGTGCACGAACCCAGCGGGATCATGGTGCGGTCCAGCGCCAGGTCCTTGTCCGCCAGTTTGCGCAGGTAGCGCATCAGCTCGGTTTCCGAGTGATAGCGGTTGAACACCGGGTGGCTGAGGATCGGCGACTGACGTACCAGCGCGGCCGGGATGGTGCTGACGACCGAGGCGGCGAGGGCGGCGAAGTCCGGCAGGGCCTTGCCGTCGGACAGCAGGCTCCACAGGGTTTCAACGTCGGCCTGAGTGGTGGTTTCGTCCAGGGACAGGCCCAGGCGCTCGCCATCGACCACGCGCAGGTTGATGCGCTGGGCGTGCGCCTTGTCGTGCAGGGCTGCGGTTTGCGCACCGGTCTTCACGGTCAGGGTGTCGAAGAAGCTCGCTTGCTCGACGTTCAGGCCCAATGCGCTCAAGCCTTTGGCCAGGATTGCAGTCAGGTGATGGATGCGATTGGCGATCTGCATCAGGCCTTTTGGACCGTGGTACACGGCATACATGCTGGCGATGTTGGCCAGCAGTACTTGCGCGGTGCAGATGTTGCTGGTGGCTTTCTCGCGACGGATGTGTTGCTCGCGGGTCTGCATGGCCAGGCGCAGGGCCGGGTTACCGAAACGGTCTACGGAAACACCGACCAGGCGGCCCGGCATGTCACGCTTGAACGCGTCCTTGGTGGAGAAGTACGCCGCGTGCGGGCCACCGAAGCCCAGCGGCACGCCGAAGCGTTGTGCACTGCCGATGGCTACGTCGGCGCCGAATTCGCCCGGCGCGGTCAGCACGGTCAGGGCCAGCAGGTCGGCAGCCACGGCAACGAGGGCGTTGGCGGCGTGGAAGCGTTCGGTCAGCTCGCGGTAATCGAACACGTCACCGTTGCTTGCCGGGTATTGCAGCAGCGCGCCGAAGAACGGCGTCACGTCAGTCAGCTCGCGTTCGTCGCCAACCACCACGTCGATGCCCAAAGGCTCGGCACGGGTGCGCAGCACGTCGAGGGTCTGCGGGTGGCAATGCACGGAGGCGAAGAAGGCGTGGCTGCCTTTGTTCTTGCTCAGGCGTTTGCAGAAGGTCATGGCTTCGGCAGCGGCGGTGGCTTCGTCGAGCAAGGAGGCGTTGGCGATCGGCAGGCCGGTGAGGTCGCTGATCAGGGTCTGGAAGTTCAGCAGCGCTTCGAGACGGCCTTGGGAGATTTCTGGCTGGTACGGGGTGTAGGCGGTGTACCAGGCCGGGTTTTCCAGCAGGTTGCGCAGAATCGGCGACGGCGTGTGGGTACCGTAGTAGCCCTGGCCGATGTAGGTCTTGAACAGCTGGTTTTTAGTCGCGATGGACTTGATCAAGGCCAGGGCATCGGCTTCGCTCAAGCCGTCTTCCAGGCCGAGGACGCTGGTGCCCTTGATGCTGTCGGGAATCACACTGGCGCTCAGGGCTTCCAGGGAGTCGAAGCCGAGGCTGTTGAGCATCGCTTGCTCGTCACCGGCGCGCGGGCCGATGTGACGGGCGATGAATTCGTTGGCGGTGGTCAAATTGATTTGAGTCATGTCAGCGCTCCTCAGGCTTCGGCTTGGGCTTTGATCAGGCGGTCGTAGGCGTCCTGATCCAGCAGTTGGGCGACAGCCGAGGCGTCGCTTGGCTGGAAGCGGAAGAACCAGCCTTCGCCCAGCGGATCTTCGTTGACCAGCTCAGGGCTGCTGTCCAGCGCCGGGTTCACTTCCAGCACTTCGCCGTCCAGCGGCATGTACACGCCGCTGGCAGCCTTTACCGATTCCACGGTGGCGGCTTCGGCGCCTTTGTCGTAGGACTGCAGCTCAGGCAGTTGAACGAAAACCACGTCGCCCAGGGCGTTCTGTGCGAAAGCGGTGATGCCGACCGTGACGCTGCCGTCTGCTTCGGTGCGCAGCCATTCGTGATCTTCAGTAAAACGCAACTCGCTCATGGAAACTCCTAAGGGGCCAGACTCGTCTGGTGGACGCGATTGAATGCTGGGCGATGCCCGGGTTATGAGGAGTACATAGCAAGAACGCGGCCAACGTTGTTTTTATTATTATTTATCAACGAGTTAGGTGGTTTAGACAAAGTCTGAAATTCACACGTTGTAGCGAAATCGATACGGCATATGTCCAGGATAAAAGCCGAGGTGGATCAAAGCCTTGTGCAGCCGTGATTGGAGTGGGGTGTAGCGATATCGTTCCGCTGTAGCGCTTTCAGTACAGATGGAGGTCGTTTTTAAACCGGTGAAGAAGTTTTCGAATTGACAACCCGTTCCGTAGGAGCTGCCGCAGGCTGCGATCTTGTCGCAGGCACCATAAGAGCAAAGTCAAAAGATCGCAGCCTGCGGCAGCTCCTACACGGGTTGGTGTACATAGCCCGCCATCTGTGGACTCAAGGCCTCAAGCCTTGCCCGGAATCCCGTACTTGCGCAACCGATGGGCAATCGCGGTGTGGGAGGTTTGCAGGCGGGTCGCCAGTTGCCGGGTCGAGGGATAGCTGACGTAGAGTTTTTCCAGCAGGGTTTTCTCGAATTCGTCCATGGCCTGTTCCAGGCTGTCGACGTCATGGTCGCCCTGGCGGGCCACAGAGGTGCCGGCGATATCGAGGTCGCCGATGTCCACCAGGCTGCTTTCGCAGATCGCCGCGGCACGGAAGATCACGTTCTGCAATTGCCGCACGTTGCCCGGCCAGCGGTTGCCCAGCAGCGCCGGGTAAGTGCCCGGCGCCAGGCGACAGACCGGTCGCTGGATCTGCGCACAGGCCTGCTGCATGAAGTAGCGGGCCAGCAGCAGGATGTCCTGGCCACGCTCGCGCAGGGGTGGCACTTCAACATTGAGGACGTTGAGGCGATAGAACAGGTCTTCGCGGAACAAACCTTCGCCGACCATTTTTTCCAGATCGCGGTGGGTCGCGCTGAGGATCCGTACGTTGACCTTGACCTCACGGTCACCGCCGACCCGGCGAAAACTGCCGTCGTTGAGGAAACGCAGCAATTTGGCCTGCAAATACGGCGACATCTCGCCGATTTCATCGAGAAACACCGTGCCCTGGTTGGCCAGTTCCATCAGTCCTGGCTTACCGCCCCGTTGTGCGCCCGTGAACGCGCCAGGGGCGTAGCCGAACAGTTCGCTTTCGGCGAGGTTCTCCGGCAATGCCGCGCAGTTCAGCGCCAGAAACGGTGAACTGTACCGGGCGCTGATGGCGTGGCAGGCCCGGGCCACCAGTTCCTTGCCGGTGCCGGTTTCGCCCTGGATCAACAGCGGTGCATCGAGGGCCGCCACCCGCTGGGCGCGTGCCTTGAGGGTGCGGATCACCGGGGACTCGCCGAGCAGTGCGTCGAAACCTTCGGCGTGGTCATGGTGCAGCGCGGAAAGGCGTTCGCCGATGCGGTTCGGTTGATACAGGGTCAGCAGGGCGCCGGCGTCGGTGATCGGAGTGGCGTCGAGCAACAGGGTCTGGCCGTTGACGGTGATTTCCCGCAGCGGCAGGCGAAAGCCCTGTTCGAGCAGGGCGTCGAGCAAGGCCGGGTCGGAAAACAGCTCGCCCACGCTTTCACCGTTCGGTTCGCGGCCGTACAGGGCGATCAGGGCCGGGTTGGCCAGCAGCACCTTGCCGTCGCTGTCCAGTGCCAGCACCGGGTCGGTCATGGCGGCCAGCAAGGCGTCGAGCTGCAAGTGCCGGCGCTGGCCGGGCAGGATGTCGACCACCGTCACCGCTTGCACGCCACGCACGCTGAACAGGGCATCGCGCAGCTCCTCGAGCACTTGCGGGCTCAGGGTCGGGGCGTCGATATACACATTGGGCGGGACCATTTCCACCGCATCCAGGTTCAGATTGCGCCCACCGAGCAGGGCCAGGACTTCCTGGGTGATACCGACGCGGTCGATGAAGCTGACGTGGATACGCATGGGGCGGTCTTGGGTTCTGCAGTGCGAAGGGTGGCAAGTATGCCTTGGAGGAGGGGGGAGGTGAAATCGTCGATGTGGGATGGCTTGAAAAGATCGCAGCCTTCGGCAGCTCCTGCGCCGAACGCATTCCCCTGTAGGAGCTGCCGAAGGCTGCGATCTTTTGATCTTCCAAACGTTATTCCAGATGCTCGGGTTTGACCGGGTCGCCCGATTTCATGTTCAACTGCACCCGCACATCTTCGAACATCGCGTCGTAGTGCTTGTGGATCGAACCAATGTTGCTATGGGTTTTCGGGACACCGTACTTCTCGGCAATCTTGGTGACGTTGCTGGCGAAGTTGTAGGCCATGTCCTTGGGCAGGAAGAACGACTCGCTCATGTCCTTGCCCTGGATGCTGCCATGCATCTTGAACTGCATCCCTTTGCCTTCCTTGGGGTCCTGGCTGACTTCATAGTCGAGGTAGATGTTGTAGCTGACGTCGTCCTTGTTCAGCGCGTGTCGCTCGATGTGCAGGTGACCCGGCTCGAACGTTGCCATTGTTGACTCTCCTTCAAAATGTCTTGAATCAGGACAGGCCTCAGGCCTGCCCCGCAGTTTCGTTTATTGATAGCTGATGCCTGGTGTTGCCGTACTGATGCGTGTACCGGCGGTGCCCTGGACAATTGCTTCGATGTCCGCGAGCGAACCGATCACTGCGACTTTTCCAGTATGGCGCGCGAATTCGCAGGCTGCCTGCACCTTCGGTCCCATGGAGCCGGCGGCGAAGCCGAGTTTTTCCATTTCGTCGGGGTGGGCCTGGGCGATGGCGTTTTGCGTGGGTTTGCCAAAGTCGATGAACGCGGCGTTGACGTCGGTGGCGATCACCAGCAGATCGGCTTCAAGCTGTTCGGCCAGCAGTGCCGAGCACAGGTCTTTGTCGATGACCGCTTCGACGCCTTCGAGTTTGCCGGGCGACGTGTACATGGTCGGAATGCCGCCGCCACCGGCGCAGATCACGATGCTGCTTTTTTCCAGCAGCCATTTGATCGGACGGATTTCGAAGATGCGTTTCGGTTTCGGGCTGGCGACCACGCGACGGTATTTGTCGCCGTCCGGGGCAATGGCCCAGCCTTTTTCGGCGGCGAGTTTTTCCGCATCGGCCTTGCTGTAGACCGGGCCGATGGGTTTGGTGGGGTTCTTGAAGGCCGGGTCATTGGCATCGACTTCGACCTGGGTCAGCAGGGTCGCGAAGGGCACTTCGAAGTCCAGCAGGTTGCCCAGTTCCTGTTCGATGATGTAACCGATCATGCCTTCGGTCTCGGCACCGAGCACGTCCAGCGGATAGGGCGAAACCGAGGTGTAGGCCGCCGCCTGCAAAGACAGCAGGCCGACCTGCGGGCCATTGCCGTGGGCGATGACCAGTTGGTTGCCGGGATGGATCCTGGCGATCTGTTCGGTGGCGATCCGGATGTTGGCGCGCTGGTTGTCAGCGGTCATGGGTTCGCCCCGGCGGAGCAGGGCATTACCGCCCAGAGCAACGACGATACGCATGGTGCTAGTCCTTCTAGAGTAGGAGCTGCCGAAGGCTCGGTCCGCGCTCGGGCGATCTTTTGATCTTGCTATTGATCTTCAAAGATCAAAAGATCGCCCGAGCGCGGACCGAGCCTTCGGCAGCTCCTACGGGTCAGTGAGCGATCAAGAGGACATGATCAGCCGTCAGAGATCAGCCAACGTCGACACCAGAATCGCCTTGATGGTGTGCATGCGGTTTTCCGCTTGCTCGAAGGCGATGCAGGCCGGCGACTCGAACACGTCATCGGTCACTTCGATGCCGTTGCTCAGGTGCGGGTACTGTTCGGCAATCTGCTTGCCGATCTTGGTGTCGCAGTTGTGGAACGCCGGCAGGCAGTGCATGAACTTGGTGCGCGGGTTGCCGGTGGCCTTCATCAGTTCGGCGTTGACCTGATACGGCAGCAATTGCTGGATGCGCTCGGCCCAGGCTTCGACCGGTTCGCCCATCGACACCCAGACGTCGGTGTGGATGAAGTCCACGCCCTTGACCGCCGCTTTCGGGTCTTCGGTGAGGGTGATGCGCGCGCCGCTTTCTTCTGCGTATTGCTTGCAGCGAGCCACCAGGTCGTCCGCCGGCCACAGGGCTTTCGGCGCGCAGATGCGCACGTCCATGCCGAGCTTGGCGCCGATCAGCAGCAGCGAGTTGCCCATGTTGTTACGGGCATCGCCGAGGTAGGCGTAGCTGATTTCGTGGATCGGCTTGTCGGCGTGCTCACGCATGGTCAGCACGTCGGCGATCATTTGCGTCGGGTGGTATTCGTCGGTCAGGCCGTTGAACACCGGCACACCGGCGAACTTGGCCAGTTCCTCGACGATTTCCTGCTTGAAGCCACGGTACTCGATGGCATCGTACATGCGCCCAAGCACGCGGGCGGTGTCCTTCATGCTTTCCTTGTGGCCGATCTGCGAGGAGTTCGGGTCGATGTAGGTGACGTTGGCGCCCTGGTCATAGGCTGCAACTTCGAACGCACAGCGGGTGCGGGTCGAGGTCTTTTCGAAGATCAGCGCGATGTTGTTGCCCTTGAGATGCTGCTGTTCGGTGCCGGTGTACTTGGCACGCTTGAGGTCGCGGGACAGGTCGAGCAGGTAGCGCAATTCGCGAGGGGTGTGGTGTTCCAGGCTCAGCAGATTGCGGTTATGGATATTGAACGCCATTTTGGATCTCCTAAGGTGAACAGGTTAGTAGTCAATCGGATCGCGGATGATCGGGCAGGTCATGCAATGGCCGCCGCCCCGGCCGCGACCGAGTTCGCCGGCGCTGATGGTGATGACTTCCACGCCGGCCTTGCGCAGCAGGGTGTTGGTGTAGGTATTGCGGTCGTAGCCGATGACCACGCCTGGCTCCACGGCCACCACGTTGTTGCCGTCGTCCCATTGCTCGCGTTCGGCGGCGAAGCTGTTGCCGCCGGTTTCCACCACGCGCAGGGCCTTGAGATTGAGGGCCTGGGCCACGGTGTCGAGGAAGTTGGTTTCTTCGCGGCGGATATCGATGCCACCCGCCTTGCTTTCATCGGGACGCAGGGTGAAGGCGACAATCTGGTTCACCACTTCCGGGAAGATCGTGACGAGGTCGCGATCGCAGAAGCTGAACACGGTGTCCAGGTGCATCGCCGCGCGGGATTTCGGCAGGCCGGCGACGATGACTTTCTCGACGGCCTTGTTTTTGAACAGGTTCACCGCCAGTTGCGCAATGGCCTGCCGCGACGAACGTTCACCCATGCCGATCAACACCACGCCGTTGCCGATCGGCATCACATCACCGCCCTCAAGAGTGGAGTTGCCATGCTCTTTGTCCGGGTCGCCGTACCAGATCTGGAAGTCGGCGTTGGTGAACTCGGGGTGGAATTTGTAGATGGCGGTGGTCAGCAGGGTTTCCTGACGGCGAGCTGGCCAGTACATCGGGTTGAGGGTGACGCCACCGTAGATCCAGCAGGTGGTATCGCGGGTGAACTGGGTGTTGGGCAGCGGCGGCAGGATGAAGCTGGAGTTGCCGAGGAAGTCGCGGAACATCTCGATGGCCTTGCCACCGAAACTGGTCGGCAGATCGTCGCCCGAGACACCACCGATCAGGAACTCGGCGATCTTGCGCGGCTGCAGGCTGCGCAGCCACGAGGCGGTTTCGTTGATCAGGCCCAGGCCCACCGAGTTGGCGGTGACCTTGCGTTCCAGGATCCAGTCCAGGGCTTCGGGGATGGCGACGATGTCCGTCAGCAGGTTGTGCATTTCCAGTACATCAATGTTGCGTTCGCGCATCTTGGTGACGAAGTCGAAGTGGTCGCGTTTGGCCTGGGCCACCCACAACACGTCATCGAACAGCAGTTCATCGCAGTTGTTCGGGGTCAGCCGCTGATGGGCCAGGCCTGGGGAGCAAACCATGACTTTGCGCAGTTTGCCGGCTTCGGAATGGACGCCGTACTTAACTTTTTCCGTGGTCATTACAGTGATCCTCCAGATGACAAAACAAGGGAGTTAAAGGGTCAGGAAGCCGTCGTAGAGACCGTAGGCCGCCACCACGGCGCCCACGACCACCGCAGCGAAAATCAGCTTCTCGACGTTGGTGAAAACCGGTTTGTCGATTTCCAGCTTGGCCTTGGCGAAAAGGATCACGCCGGGGGCGTAGAGCAGGGCGGACAGCAGCAGGTACTTCATGCCGCCGGCGTACAGCAGCCAGATCGCGTAGATCAGGGCCACGGCGCCGATGATCAGATCCTTCTGCCGTTCGCCCGCTGCGCCTTCGTAGCTTTCGCCACGCACCGCCAACAGCAACGCGTAGGCCGCCGACCACAGGTACGGCACCAGGATCATCGAGGTGGCGAGGTAGATCAGCGACAGGTAAGTGCTGGCGGAGAACAGCGTGATGATCAGGAAAACCTGCACCATGGCGTTGGTCAGCCACAGGGCATTGACCGGTACATGGTTGGCGTTTTCCTTGCGCAAAAACGCCGGCATGGTGTGGTCCCTGGCGGCGGCGAACATGATCTCCGCGCACAGCAGCACCCATGACAGCAACGCCCCCAGCAACGAGATGATCAAACCGACGCTGATCAGCACCGCACCCCAGTGACCGACCACGTGTTCCAGCACGGCGGCCATTGAGGGGTTCTGCAGTTTGGCCAGTTCCGGCTGGGTCATGATCCCCAGCGACAGCACGTTGACCAGCACTAAAAACAGCAGCACGGTGACAAAGCCGATCACGGTGGCCTTACCCACGTCGCTGCGTTTTTCCGCCCGGGCCGAAAAGATGCTCGCGCCTTCGATGCCGATGAACACCCACACGGTGACCAGCATCATTTTGCGCACCTGGTCCATCACGCTGCCCAGGTCCGGGTTCTTCAGGCCCCAGATGTCGGCGGTGAAGATGTCCAGTTTGAAGGCGAACAACGCAATCAACATGAACAGCAGCAGCGGCACAATCTTGGCGACGGTGGTCACCAGGTTGATGAACGCTGCTTCCTTTATTCCTCGCAGTACGAGGAAATGTACGGCCCAGAGCAGTACCGAGGCGCCGATCACGGCAGCAGGGGTATTCCCCTCCCCAAATAGCGGAAAGAAGTAGCCGAGCGTGCTGAACAGCAAGACGAAGTAACCGACGTTGCCCAGCCAGGCACTGATCCAGTACCCCCAGGCGGACGAGAAGCCCATGTAGTCGCCGAAACCGGCCTTGGCGTAGGCGTAAACCCCGCCATCAAGATCGGGTTTGCGGTTGGCCAGAGTCTGGAACACGAACGCCAGGGTGAGCATGCCGACGGCGGTGATCGCCCAACCGATCAGAATGGCGCCGACATCGGCACTGGCGGCCATGTTTTGTGGCAAGGAAAAAATCCCGCCACCAATCATCGAACCCACGACTAACGCAACCAGCGCGCCGAGTTTCAGTTTTCCGGGAGCTTCAGACATTGCATGACTCCAATGCAGGAGAAGAGAGGCAACAGACTAATTCTGTTGGCTATCCAATCAGCTGACTTAGATCACTAAATGAAAGCGTTCCCGGGTTGTTGGCGGAGTGCCATCATTTGCAAGGCGGCTGCCTGTAACGCCTGTTCTAGAGGCCTTTGCAGGCTTTTAAGAACTTTTTAGCATTTGTTTCGAATTATGACGCTAGTTGGTTTTTCAAAATCTGCAAATTTTATTCATGCATTTTTTGTACTGAATTGATGTATTAAAAATGCGTATAAAACAAATGATTATATCGGTGTAAAAATAGCCATTTTGTGCAAGTAAAAAAGTAGCTTGTTGGCGTTATCCAACAAACGTTATTACTCTTCATCAGTTTAGTTGACGCCCGTTATGTGACGACTTCGCGGCAGTTGCCGCCCCCCCCCAAAAAAAAATGGAGATGCAGCGATGTCGCAATCACCGAACAAGCTTCGCCTGAGCGCATTGATCGCGTTGGTGGTGGGTCTGTGAAGCTGTTGCTGGCGTACCAGCCACCCTATGACTGGCCGGCGCTGCTCGGGTTTTTGTCAGCGCGGGCGATTGTCGGGTTGGAAACGGTGGTCGACGGTGTGTATTCGCGCAGCATCGGTTTGAACGGTGCTTGCGGTATGTTCTCGATCCAGCCTGGCACCTCGGATGCCCTTGAGTTGACCCTGGATTTTCCTGATCCGGGCGCTGTCCCTGCGATCGTCGCAAGCGTGCGGCGGATGTTTGATCTGGACGCCGACCTGTCCACGATTCACCGGCACCTGGCAGTTGATCCGCTGCTGGCGCGGCTGATTGCCGAGCGCCCCGGGTTGCGTGTGCCGGGGGCATGGGATGGCCTGGAGTTGGCGATCCGCGCGGTGCTGGGGCAGCAGATTACAGTGGCGGCGGCGATCAAACTTGCGGGCAAACTGGTAGCGCAGTACGGCACGCCATTGCATTCACGGTTGCCGGGGTTGACCCATGTGTTCCCCGAGGTCAGCGTTTTGGCTGGCGCAGATCTGGCTGCGTTGGGCATGCCGAAAAGCCGAGGCCGGACACTGTCGGGGGTGGCCCAGGCATTACTCGATGATCCGCTGTTGTTCGAGCCCGGTCGGGAGGGAGGCGTAGCGCAGTTATTGGCTTTGCACGGGATTGGTGACTGGACGGCGCAATACATTGCGTTGCGACAGTTGCGGGAGATGGATGGGTTTCCCAATGGCGACGTGGGGTTGATCAATGCATTGGCGGCGCTGGAGGGTGGGCCGGTGACGGCGCGGCAGCTGTTGTTGCGGGCTGAGGGGTGGCGACCCTATCGAGGGTATGCGGCGCAGGTTCTGTGGACTTCTTTGAGCCGGGCGGACTGAGCTTGATCCGGATTCTGTACTGAATGGTCTGGCGCCTTCGCTGGCAAGCCAGCTCCTACAGGTATTCGCGGTGCATGGACGAATACGATCCACTGTAGGAGCTGGCTTGTCAGCGAAGGCTATCTTACCGTCACCACCACTGCGCGCGATGGGAACCCAATTCAGTAGCAGGCAAGGTCCATTGCAGAGGCGTTCCCGTGATCTTCAGCGGCGCGTGCAACCGATGCGCCGGCCCCCAGGGCGTTTGCTCAACCTGTATCCCCTGATCGTGTGGATCTTCGGCGCGCAACGGCTCATCCGGGCCGGCTCCTTGCTCGAACAACAACTTCGCCGTACGCGCCAACGACAACCGGGCCGATCCCCCCATCCCGCTGCTCAAATGTCCTGCCAACAACCTGATCGCACTGGCCGCCATCAAGTACCCGGTGGCGTGATCGAGGGCCTGCACCGGCAACGGTGTCGGCTTGTCCGCCTGTTTCCAGCGCATGCCCGCTTCGGCAATGCCACTGCTCATCTGCACCAGGCTGTCGAAGCCCCGGCAGTTTTGCCAGGGGCCGCTCCAGCCATAGGCGTTGAGGCAAACATCGATCAGGCCTGGGTTCAGTTGCCGGCGCTCATTCATGCCGAAGCCAAGTCGTTCCAGTGCATCGGCACGATAGCCGTGGAGCAGAATGTCGGCGTCCTTGAGCAGGCATTCGAATACGCCGCGGTCGGAGCTGTCATTCAGGTCAAGGCGCGCGCAACGTTTTCCCAACGTGACTTCCGGCACCACCCCCGGCTCGTTCCAGGTCGGCGGATCGATGCGCAAGACATCGGCGCCGAGGCCGGCCAGAAAGCGGCTGGCGATGGGGCCTGCCAGCACCCGGGTTAAATCCAGCACCTTGATGCCCGACAGTGGCCGGGTCACTGAGCCCGCCCACGGTTTGTCGCTCTGGCCAGGGTGGTTGGTGAAATGAATCAAGGGTTCGACATTTACCGCCTGGCCTTGAGGATGGGTCTGCCATTGTTCCCAGGTACGCATTTCGGCGGCACAACCACCGGCATCGACCACCGCCTGCTCCAGCTCGCTTTTCGCCCATTGCGCCACTTGGCAAGCCATCGCTGCACGGTCGGTACAGGCACCGAGCACGCTTTCGGCGGCGGCGCGGTGGTGGGGCGCGTTGGTGTGCAGGCGAATCCAGCCATCGCGGGTGGCGTAGTCACCGGCCACCGCATCCCACAGTGGCGGAACGCTCCAGCCGATCGGGCGAATCGAGGTCGCGAACCAGAAGGATGCCAGGCGTCGATCAACTTCAAGATCGGGTAGGCGTCCGGTTTGTTGGTGCAGCAGTTCGCTGACGGCCTGGCCGGCGGCGGCCATGCTGGCGCAGGCCAGATCAGTGACGGCGAACGCTGAGGGCAGGGCGCCGCTGGACGTGAATGGAATCGGGGTGTGAGGCAAACCGAGTGCGGCTTGAATGGACGTGAGCAGGTCAGTCATCGAAGGGCCCTCCGGAGCGAGAGCCCGATCTTAGTCCAAAAACTCGAGTCCCGATGACATCCCATTGTGGGAGCGGGCTTGCTCGCGAAGAGGCCGGCAATCACCGCCACTGACATCGGCGTGGCGCTGAGGTTGCATCAGGGTTAAGTCGACGAACGGTAGTGGTTGAACGTTTGCGCAGAAAAAAAGTGCCGAAAATGCGGTTAAAACGAGGGAAAATCACGGATGGGCGGTGATCAATCTGGCATCGACGTCCAGGGTGCTTTTTGCGTTTTAAATGAAATTCACGAAATACATATGTACCGCTTCTCATTAAGGGCAGGCCGATTAAATGCAGATGCCACCTCGGTGGAACGCTTCCGGAGGTTTTGGCTTCTGGCATCTGACAATAAATAATGAGAAGACCCTATGTGGATTACTTGCTTTAGAGGGACCGGGTGGCGCTCGGTGTTGTTGTTTTGGGGGATGTTATTGGCGGCAGGTGCGGCGCCTGCCATGTCTTTTCTGAACTCGGCAGCTATTTCGGGTATCGCCTCTCAAATACCCGCGGCGGCCACGGTACTGCCGGACAAGCTGAACACCCTTAAGGAAAGTCTGGCTGACGAAACGGATGTGAAGCAGTACAGCTTCATGGCGGTACGGGGGGCAGGATGTGTGGATCCATGCGAATGAGACGAAAGGCGGGCCATTGACGCTGGAATACAATCGAAATGGCACATGGGCTGTAATCCCTTGGGGGGTACCCTTTACGGTGTCTGGCTTACAGCCGAATGAGGAAGTTCAGGTTCGTATCTCGAAGAAGCTGTCTGCCCCGTTCGTGGCGGGTGATATCTACAAGCTCGAGTTTGGCTCAGCACCTTACTACGCCGACAGTCGCGTCCAGGGCGATACCGGTGATCTGCGGCACTACTGGGCGACTACGCAGGCCTACAGAGTCTTGAACTGGTCGGTGCGGTTGAGGGATTCGACAGGGCAGCCGCTCGAAGGCGCTACCGCTACTTTGATATTGAACAAAGGGGCGGATGACGAGAAGTTTGCCCTTATAACGGATAGCACTGGCAGCGCTGCGCAAGCCCTTGAGCTAGGCAGGTGTTACGGCCAGTTGAAGTCTGATCCTTTCTGGACCAGCAGTGGCAAGTATCGCTATCAGTGGGAGGTTGAATACAATCTGGGGCATTGGTCGATTCAGGTTCAAGACAAAGAGGATTCGGGGGTGGGAGGTTACAACGTGCCGAACGTTTCATTCGCTCAGATCTGCTATCAACAGATGTTGCATAACTAGGTCTGCCACGCACCCGGCAAAGCAGTTATGCACGCTCGCGTTGCCGGGCTTTTTCAAACGATCAGGCTTCGATGTGCAGCCCCTGCCTTTTTTCAAACGGATACTTTTCGGCGTTTTTATGCAATTGATCCAGCCAGGAGTCTGTACTTCTCAGGTCCAGCGCACCTTTGTTCAGCAATAATCCATAGTCAATCATCTTGTGGAAGTTGCTCAGGTCCAGTTTCACCTTGCCCTTGAACTGTGGTTTATCCCGCTTGACCAGTTCGATCACGGTCTTGGCGTGCTTGAGGGTCAGGGATTGCAAGCCTTTTGCCTCGTTCAACAAGGCATTTAATATTTCCTCATCCCTGGCAGTCAGGGTGTTGGGCGGTGAAGTGACTTTCAGTTGACCGTCTTCGGTCACGGTGAAGCCCATTGGCTTATTGGCCAGGCCAGACCATTTGCTCTGCAGATCTTTTTTAAAATCGGAGTAAATCCCTTCCATTTCACGGAGCATATCTCCTGCGCGGAGTTCGTTACCCCAAAGGATTACAGCTCTAAAGCCCTTTACCTCCGTTCGCAGGCCCATGTAATTGCCATTTGGAGAAATGACGTCCAAAAATTTTTCCACCTCATCCAGGTCATCGTTGGTCATGTTTTTCTGTAAAGGTGTCAGGAGTTTGTCGATGGTCGACTTCACCCTGTTTTCATCAATGACCAGCCCTTCTGGTTTATCGAGTTTGTCTACTTCCGCTTTCGCCACCGCCGCGTTGGGATACGGAATTTGATACCACTCTGCACCTATATTCATTTCAGTTCCTCGTTGTGGGGGTTTCAAAATGCTTAGCGGCCAGTTCCTAAAATGGATGACCTGATAAACACGTAGGAGAAATCCGAACAGGAAGTAGGTACTTTCAAATGTGCCGTTGTCGGCTGTTACAGGGCGGCTTGAAGATACTTCAGGTGACTTGCGGCAGTGATTCCGGTCGTGACCAGATCCACAGATTGCCCAGCCAGGCACTCAGGCGCGACGAACTGCGCGCCGCAGCACATTTACGCGCGACCCTGCAAATAGGTCGCGTAATCGGGAATCCGATGGGTATGCGCCTGATCCATCAACGGGCTGCTGAGCAGGTAGTCGGCGCTGCATTCGTTGCACGCCACCGGGATGTTCCACACTGCTGCGACGCGCAGCAATGCCTTGATATCCGGGTCGTGGGGCTGGGGTTCGAACGGGTCCCAGAAAAATACCAGCATGTCCACCCGCTGCTCGGCGATTTGCGCACCGAGTTGTTGGTCACCACCCAGTGGCCCGCTGATCATGCTTTGCACCGGCAGGTCGAGGCGTTGTTGCAACAACAAACCCGTGGTGCCAGTGGCGACCAGATCATGTTGGGCCAGTCTGTCTTTTTGCCGTTCGGCCCAGTCCAGCAAGAACACCTTGCAGTGGTCATGGGCAACCAGGGCGATACGCTTGCGCGCCGCCAGGGTTTTTTGTGTAAAGCTGATGCCGATCATGGGGGGCTCCAGGGCATGAACACGATGCTGCGCATTGCACGTATCTGTAGGAGCTGCCGAAGGCTGCGATCTTTTGATCTTGTTCTTAAAAAGCAAAATCAAAAGATCGCAGCCTTCGGCAGCTCCTACAGTCGTAAGCTTTGCTTACTCGGCGTTGCACAGCGCCAGGCAGTTATCGAGCATGCGGTTGGAGAAGCCCCACTCGTTGTCATACCACGCCAATACCTTGAGCAGCTTGCCGCTGGCCTTGGTGTGGTTGGCGTCGAAGATCGACGACAGCGGGTTGTGGTTGAAGTCGCTGGAGACCAGCGGCAGGGTGTTGTAGCCAAGGATCTTCGAGTGCTGGCTGGCTTCTTTGAGCAGCGCATTGACCTCATCGGCCGACGCTTCGCGCTTGAGCTGCACGGTCAGGTCCACCAGCGACACATTGATCACCGGTACGCGCACTGACATGCCGGTCAATTTGCCCGCCAACTCCGGCAGCACCAGGCCCACCGCTTCGGCAGCACCGGTCTTGCTCGGGATCATGTTCTGGGTGGCCGAACGGGCGCGGTACGGGTCGACATGATAGACGTCGGTCAAGTGCTGGTCGTTGGTATAGGCATGAATGGTGGTCATCAGACCGCTTTCGATGCCCAGTTCGCGGTGCAGCACCTGGGCCACCGGGGCCAGGCAGTTGGTGGTGCACGACGCGTTGGAAATAATCTGGTGCGATTGGCGCAGAATGTCGTGGTTCACCCCGTAAACCACGGTAGCGTCGGCGCCTTTGGCCGGGGCCGAGATGATCACTTTGCGCGCGCCGGCCGTAATATGCGCGGCGGCTTTGGCCCGGTCGGTGAACAGGCCGGTGCATTCGAACACGACATCAATTTTTTCCGCGGCCCAAGGCAGCTCGGCCGGGTTGCGGATGGCGCTGACCGAAATGCGGTCGCCGTTGACCGTCAGGCTCTCCTGATCGTGCTGGACATCGGCATCGAATGTGCCGTGAACGGTGTCGTACTTGAGCAGATGAGCGTTGATCGCGCTGTCGCCCAGGTCGTTGATGGCGACGATCTGCAGATCCTGACGGTAGCCTTGGGTATAGAGTGCGCGAAGGACATTACGGCCGATGCGGCCAAAACCATTGATTGCGATTCGAAGAGTCATATTGCGGCGCTACCGTCGTTTTGTTGTTGGAATTACAAGATTATTCGTAAAAAAATAGAAAACAAGCCTTTTTGATGGCAATATTTTGTTCGATCTACAACGAGTGACCTGAATCAACTGGTCCGAATGGTCAAACAAACCGTTTGTCATCCCATCGACACCGGCCTTTGATCAGCATAGACAATCAGGTCGCCACATCCGTTAGCCTGGAGTTCTACACATGCATCCCCGCGTCCTTGAGGTCACTGAACGGCTTATCGCCCGCAGCCGCGCCACGCGTGAGGCCTACCTTGCATTGATCCGCGGTGCGGCCAGCGACGGTCCGATGCGCGGCAAGCTGCAATGCGCCAACTTCGCCCACGGCGTGGCCGGTTGCGGCAGCGACGACAAGCACAGCCTGCGGATGATGAACTCCGCCAACATCGCGATAGTTTCGTCATATAACGACATGCTCTCGGCGCACCAGCCGTACGAAGTCTTTCCCGAGTTGATCAAAAAGGCCCTGCGCGAGATCGGCTCCGTCGGCCAGTTCGCCGGTGGCACCCCGGCGATGTGCGATGGCGTGACCCAGGGCGAGCCGGGCATGGAACTGAGCCTGCCGAGCCGCGAAGTGATCGCGTTGTCCACGGCCGTGGCGCTGTCCCACAACATGTTCGATGGCGCACTGCTGCTCGGCATCTGCGACAAGATCGTGCCGGGCCTGATGATGGGCGCGCTGCGCTTCGGCCATCTGCCGATGATCTTCGTGCCGGGTGGGCCGATGGTCTCGGGCATTTCCAACAAGCAGAAAGCCGACGTGCGCCAGAAGTACGCCGAAGGCAAGGCGACCCGCGAAGAGCTGCTGGAATCGGAAATGAAGTCCTACCACAGCCCTGGCACCTGCACCTTCTACGGCACCGCCAACACCAACCAGTTGCTGATGGAAGTCATGGGTCTGCACCTGCCGGGCGCGTCCTTCGTCAACCCGAACACACCGTTGCGCGATGCCTTGACCCGCGAAGCCGCGCACCAGGTCACGCGCCTGACCAAGCAGAACGGCGATTTCATGCCGATCGGCGAAATCGTCGACGAGCGTTCGCTGGTCAACTCGATTGTCGCGCTGCACGCCACCGGTGGCTCGACCAACCACACCTTGCACATGCCGGCCATCGCCATGGCGGCGGGCATTCAATTGACCTGGCAGGACATGGCCGACCTCTCCGAAGTCGTGCCGACCCTGAGCCACGTCTACCCGAACGGCAAAGCCGACATCAACCACTTCCAGGCGGCGGGCGGCATGTCGTTCCTGATCCGCGAACTGCTGGAAGCCGGGTTGCTCCACGAAAACGTCAACACCGTGATGGGCCACGGCCTGAGCCGCTACACCCAGGAGCCGTTCCTCGACAATGGCCAGCTGGTGTGGCGTGAAGGCGTGACCGACAGCCTCGATGAAAGCATCCTGCGTCCGGTCGCCCGTGCGTTCTCGGCAGAGGGTGGCCTGCGGGTGATGGAAGGCAACCTCGGTCGCGGTGTAATGAAAGTCTCCGCCGTGGCCGTGGAAAACCAGATCGTCGAAGCGCCAGCCATGGTGTTCCAGGATCAGCAGGACCTGGCCGATGCCTTCAAGGCCGGTTTGCTGGAGAAGGATTTTGTCGCGGTGATGCGCTTCCAGGGCCCGCGCTCCAACGGCATGCCGGAACTGCACAAGATGACGCCGTACCTCGGTGTGTTGCAGGACCGTGGCTTCAAGGTGGCGCTGGTAACGGATGGGCGCATGTCCGGCGCGTCGGGGAAAATTCCGGCGGCCATTCACGTCAGCCCCGAAGCCTATGTCGGCGGCGCTTTGGCGCGGGTGCAAGAGGGCGATATCATCCGCGTCGATGGCGTCAAAGGCACCCTGGAGCTTAAGGTGGACGCCGAAGAATTCGCAGCGCGCACGCCGGCCAAAGGCCTGTTGGGCAACAACATCGGCACCGGTCGCGAGCTGTTTGGTTTCATGCGCATGGCCTTCAGCTCGGCGGAGCAGGGCGCCAGCGCCTTCACTTCTGCCCTGGAGACGCTTAATTGAAACTGGCTTTGGTCGGTGACATCGGTGGGACCAACGCACGTTTCGCGTTGTGGAAAAACCAGCAACTGGAATCGGTCCAGGTGCTGGCGACAGCAGATTTCCCCAGCCCCGAAGAGGCCATCAGCCTCTACCTGAGTGGCCTGGGGCTGGCGCCGGGGGCGATCGGCTCGGTGTGCCTGTCGGTGGCCGGTCCCGTCAGCGGCGATGAATTCAAGTTCACCAACAATCACTGGCGCCTGAGTCGCAAGGGTTTCTGCCAGACCTTGCAGGTCGAGCAGCTGTTGCTGGTCAACGACTTCTCGGCCATGGCCCTGGGCATGACCCGTTTGCAGCCCGGCGAATTCCGCGTGGTCTGCGAAGGCACGCCGGAGCCGTTGCGCCCGGCGGTGGTGATTGGTCCGGGCACCGGCCTGGGTGTCGGCACCTTGCTCGATCTTGGCGAAGGGCGTTTTGCCGCGTTGCCCGGCGAAGGCGGTCACGTCGATTTGCCGCTGAGCAGTCCACGGGAAACCCAACTCTGGCAGCACATCTTCAACGAAATCGGCCATGTCAGCGCCGAAACAGCCTTGAGTGGCGGTGGCTTGCCCCGTGTCTACCGGGCGATCTGCGCGGTGGACGGGCATACGCCGGTGCTCGACACGCCGGAAGCCATCACCGCTGCCGGGCTGGCGGGCGACCCGATTGCAGTGGAAGTGCTCGAGCAGTTCTGCTGCTGGCTCGGGCGCGTGGCCGGCAACAACGTGCTGACCACCGGCGGGCGTGGTGGCGTGTACATCGTGGGTGGGGTGATTCCGCGGTTTGCCGACTTCTTCCTTGAAAGCGGTTTCGCCCGGTGCTTCGCCGACAAGGGTTGCATGAGCAATTACTTCAAGGGGATTCCGGTGTGGCTGGTGACGGCGCCGTATTCGGGCCTTGTCGGTGCCGGTGTAGCGCTCGAACAATCCACCCCGACTTGAAACCCGATCACCTGTAGGAGCGAGCTTGCTCGCGATGGACGTCAACGATAACGCGTGCTTTCTGAATGCACGCGGCGCCTTCACGTCCATCGCGAGCAGGCTCGCTCCTACAGTTGTTTTGCAGTGTTTGTAAAATCGGTGCTTAAGGCATAATCCGCCCAATTCAAACAACAAGGACGCCGCCCGTGAGCTCAGTCAACAAGTCGATTTTGTTGGTCGATGACGATCAAGAGATACGCGAGTTGCTGGACACCTACCTGACCCGCGCCGGTTTCCAGGTGCGGGCCACCGCCGATGGCGCCGGTTTTCGCCAGGCGCTGAACGACGCGCCGGCCGATCTGGTGATCCTTGATGTGATGCTGCCCGACGAAGACGGCTTCAGCCTGTGTCGCTGGGTTCGCCAGCATCCACGCCAGGCACAGGTGCCGATCATCATGCTCACCGCCAGTTCCGACGAAGCCGACCGCGTCATCGGCCTGGAACTGGGCGCTGACGATTACCTCGGCAAGCCGTTCAGCCCACGGGAGTTGCAGGCGCGGATCAAGGCATTGCTGCGCCGCGCGCAGTTCGGTCAGGAGCGTAGTGGCGGTGAGGTGCTGGCCTTCGATGACTGGCGGCTGGACATGGTCAGCCATCGACTGTTTCACATCGATGGCGAAGAGGTGATTCTCTCGGGCGCCGACTTCGCGCTGCTGAAGCTGTTCCTCGATCACCCGCAGGAAATCCTCGACCGCGATACCATCGGCAACGCCACCCGTGGCCGCGATTTGATGCCCCTCGATCGCATCGTCGACATGGCAGTCAGCCGGTTGCGCCAGCGCCTGCGCGACACCGAAAAACCGCCACGGCTGATTCGCACCGTGCGCGGCAGTGGCTACCAATTGGCAGCCAATGTGGTTGCCAGCAATGGCCACTAAGCTATTGCGCAAGCTCGCCGCCAAGGTGCCGATGCCGCGTTCGCTGCTCGGGCGGATGTTGCTGTTGACCCTGCTGGCGGTGTTGTTCGCCCAAGCGTTGTCGAGCGTGATCTGGGTATCGCAACTGCGTGCCACGCAGCTCGAGGGCCTGGTCACCAGCGCCCGCAGCCTGGCCCATTCGATGACGGCCAGTGTCAGTTATTTCCGTTCGTTGCCAGTGGCGTACCGGCCGCTGGTGCTCGACCAGTTGCGCAGCATGGGTGGCACCCGGTTCGTGGTGACGCTCAACGACAAACCTCTGGGCATGGAAGTGCTGCCCATCACCCCGCGCAAAGAGGCGGTGCTCAAAGCGGTGGATGAAGTACTGCGCCAGTCTCTCGGCCAGGACACGGTCATCTCGGTGACCTTCGTCAGTCCGCAAGACCTGCGCATCTTCAATGGCGGCCTGAAGCTCGATGAGTTGCCACGCTCCTGGGCGCACTACGCGTTGACTCTGGAGCCGGTGAACCCGCCGGTGCTGGTCACGCAGATCCAGATGGCGCCGGGCGAATGGCTGTACATCGCCTCGCTGTTGCCCGAGCCCTACACCAGTCTTGAAGAACAGGGCCTGCCGGCGCAGCAGGTGTGGTTCATCGTCCTGACCAGCAGCTTTTTGCTGTTGTTCATCGGCCTGCTGGTGCACTGGCAGAGTCGTCCGCTCAAGCGCCTGGCGCGGGCGGCGCGGGACCTGTCGTTGGGGGCCGACGTGGAACCGGTGGCCGAAGGCGGGGGCAGCGAAGTGGTCGAGGTCGGGCGCGCCTTCAACACCATGCGCGAGCGCATCAGTCGTTACCTGACCGAGCGTAGCCAGTTGTTCAGCGCCATTTCCCACGACTTGCGCACGCCGATCACCCGTTTGCGCCTGAGGGTCGAATTGCTCGAAGACGAAACGCTGCAAGCCAAGTTCGGGCGCGACCTGGACGAGCTCGAATTGTTGGTCAAGGGCGCGCTGCAATGCGTGAAAGACACCGATATCCACGAGAACATCGAGCCGGTGGACCTCAATCATGTGCTCGACTGCCTGGTGGAGCCCTATCTCGCGCCGAACGGTAACGGCCGCGTGACCCAGCAGGGGCGGGCGCTGGCGGCCTATCCGGGGAAACCGCTGGCGCTCAAGCGCTGCATCGGCAACCTGATCGACAATGCGTTGAAGTACGGGCAGAACGCGCACCTGTACATCGATGACGACGAAAGCGCGTTCGTCCTGCACGTCGATGATGAAGGGCCGGGCGTGCCGGAGCAGCGGCTGGAGCAGGTGTTCGAACCGCACTTTCGCCTGGCCGGGCAGCAACAGGGCTATGGATTAGGGTTGGGGATTGCCCGCAACATTGCCCATAGCCATGGCGGTGAGGTGAGTCTGCAGAATCTGCGTGAGGGCGGGTTGCGGGTGACCCTGCAGTTACCCCGCTCGATGGATTGACACCATCCTGTGGCGAGGGGGCTTGCCCCCGCTGGGGTGCGAAGCGCCCCCAAAAGAGGGACTGCTGCGCAGTCCAACGGGGGCAAGCCCCCTCGCCACAAACATCACTCACCCTATGAATGTCACAGCTTGGTGACATAACCCACCCCCTTCGTTACAAGCCCGCCTTCGTTCGTTGTTTATGCTGCCCCACAGTCATAACAACAAAAAAGGTACGCCATGGACACCTTCCAACCCGCCTTCAGCAGTTGGCTGAACGCACCTGCCCATCAGCAATGGCTCGCTGCCGAAGGCTTGCGCCTGCTGGCCTTCGCCAAGGCTTCGAAGCTGCCTGAAGGCTTCGGCAACCTCGATGAAAAAGGTCGCCTCCCGGCTGATGCGCAAGCCCAGACCATGAACACCGCGCGCATGACCCACAGCTTCGCCATGGCCCATATTCAGGGCTTGCCGGGTTTCGCCGAACTGGTGGATCACGGCGTTGCGGCGTTGCGCGGGCCATTGCGTGATGCGCTGCATGGCGGCTGGTTCGCGGCCGCCGAACATCGCGATGGCAACACCGGCAAGAATGCCTACCTGCATGCTTTCGTGGCGCTGGCGGCAAGTTCTGCGGTGGTCGCGCAACGTCCCGGTGCACAAGCCTTGCTCGATGATGCGATCGACATCATCGACACCTACTTCTGGAGTGAGGAGGAGGGCACGCTGCGCGAGTCCTTCAACCGTGAGTGGAGCGAGGAGGAGGCGTACCGAGGCGCCAACAGCAACATGCACGCCACCGAAGCCTTCCTCGCCCTGGCTGACGTCACCGATGACAACCGCTGGCTGAGCCGTGCCCAACGGATTGTCGAGCGAGTGATCCATAGTCATGCCGCCGCCAACGATTACCTGGTGATCGAGCATTTCGACCGCGACTGGCAGCCGCTGCGGGACTACAACCGCGACAATCCGGCCGACGGCTTCCGCCCCTACGGCACCACACCGGGCCACGGTTTCGAGTGGGCGCGACTGTTACTGCACCTCGAAGCTTCGCGGGTGAGAGCGGGAATGCTCACGCCGGGCTGGCTGGTCACCGATGCGCAAAAACTCTTCGAGAACAATTGTCTCCATGGCTGGAACATCGATGGCGCGCCGGGGATTGTCTACACCCTGGACTGGGACAACAAAGCGGTGGTCCGCCATCGCCTGCACTGGACCCATTGCGAAGCCAGCGCCGCCGCCAGTGCCTTGCTCAAACGCACCGGTGAAGAGCAATACGAACACTGGTACCGCCTTTTCTGGGAGTTCTGTGACAGTCATTTCATCGACCGCGAAAGTGGCAGCTGGCATCACGAACTCGACCCGCAAAACCGCCCGAGTGCCGATATCTGGCCCGGCAAACCTGACCTTTACCACGCCTGGCAAGCCGTGCTGATTCCGCGCCTGGCGCTGGCACCGAGCATGGCCACGGCGCTGGCGCAGTTGTCCCAGAGCGGTTCTATGTAACCATGCGGTGACATTTGCGCATCCCTTCGTTACCTGCGAAGGGATATCCCCTGTTTAAACTCCTATGCAGCGCAAGCAATAGACTTGCATGCATAACAACAAGAAAGGTGCTCCTGGATGAATGCGATTTCTCGCCTCGCTACTGTCATTTCTCTCGCTTCCCTGTCTGCGCTCCCCCTCAGTGTGCTTGCCGCCGAATCCAAAGGTTCCGTTGAAGTCGTTCACTGGTGGACCTCCGGTGGTGAAAAAGCAGCGGTCGATGTCCTGAAGGCTCAAGTCGAAAAAGACGGCTTCACCTGGAAGGACGGCGCAGTCGCCGGTGGCGGTGGTTCCACGGCCATGACCGTACTCAAAAGTCGCGCCGTAGCCGGCAACCCGCCAGGCGTTGCCCAGATCAAAGGTCCGGACATCCAGGAGTGGGGCAGCACTGGCCTGCTCAGCACCGACGCGCTGAAAGAAGTCTCCAAGTCGGAAAACTGGGATGGCCTGCTGTCGAAGAAAGTCTCCGACACCGTGAAGTACGAAGGTGACTACGTCGCCGTGCCGGTGAACATCCACCGCGTCAACTGGCTGTGGATCAACCCGCAAGTGTTCAAGAAAGCCGGGATCGAAAAAGCCCCGACGACCCTCGAAGAATTCTATGCCGCCGGCGACAAGCTCAAAGCTGCGGGCTTCATCGCGCTCGCCCACGGCGGTCAGCCTTGGCAGGACAGCACCGTGTTCGAAGACGTGGTGCTCTCGGTCATGGGCGCCGACGGTTACAAGAAAGCCCTGGTCGACCTGGACCAGAAAACCCTGTCCGGCCCGCAGATGACCCAGTCGTTCGCCGAGCTGAAAAAGATCACCGGCTACATGGACCCGAACCGCGCCGGTCGTGACTGGAACATCGCCGCTGCCGACGTCATCAACGGCAAGGCCGGCATGCAGATGATGGGCGACTGGGCGAAAAGCGAGTGGACTGCGGCGAAGAAAGTCGCCGGCAAGGACTACCTGTGCGTAGCGTTCCCGGGCACCGAAAAAGCCTTCACCTACAACATCGACTCCCTGGCGGTGTTCAAGCTCAAAGCTGATCGCAAGGGCGACATCGCTGCCCAGCAAGACCTGGCCAAAGTGGCGCTGGGCACCGACTTCCAGAAAGTCTTCAGCATGAACAAGGGTTCGATCCCGGTGCGTAACGACATGCTGAACGAAATGGACAAGCTCGGCTTCGACGAGTGCGCGCAGAAGTCGGCGAAGGACTTCATCGCCGACGACAAGACCGGCGGCCTGCAACCGAGCATGGCGCACAACATGGCCACCACCCTGGCCGTGCAAGGCGCGATCTTCGACGTGGTTACCAACTTCATGAACGACAAGGACGCAGACCCGGCCAAGGCCAGCGCCCAACTGGCCTCGGCTGTCAAAGCGGCCCAGTAATCCCTTGGCATTTACCTGAGTGAGTTCCCCCCTTGTGTAGGAGCGAGCTTGCTCGCGATGGAGTGTCAGTAGACATCTGTGCAGCTGACACACCATCGCGAGCAAGCTCGCCCCTACACAAGGGATCGCACTCCGATCCTTACATCTAAACCTGGATTATCCCGATGAGCTCTGTGGCGGTTTTCAGCAAAGCCTCACCGTTCGATGCGCTGCAACGCTGGTTACCCAAGTTGGTACTCGCGCCGAGCATGCTGATCGTGTTGGTAGGTTTCTACGGTTACATCATCTGGACGTTCATTCTGTCCTTTACCAACTCCAGCTTCATGCCGAGCTACAAGTGGGTCGGCCTGCAGCAATACATGCGCCTGATGGACAACGACCGCTGGTGGGTCGCGAGCAAGAACCTCGCGCTGTTCGGCGGCATGTTCATCGGCATCAGCCTGGTGCTGGGTGTGTTCCTCGCTGTGCTGCTGGACCAGCGCATTCGCAAGGAAGGCTTCATCCGCACCGTCTACCTGTACCCGATGGCGCTGTCGATGATCGTCACTGGTACCGCGTGGAAATGGCTGCTCAACCCGGGCCTGGGCCTGGACAAGATGCTGCGTGACTGGGGCTGGGAAGGCTTTCGCCTCGACTGGCTGGTGGATCAGGACCGCGTCGTTTACTGCCTCGTGATCGCCGCCGTGTGGCAAGCCTCCGGGTTTGTCATGGCGATGTTCCTGGCCGGCCTGCGCGGTGTCGATCAGTCGATCATCCGTGCTGCCCAGGTCGATGGTGCGAGCCTGCCGACCATCTACCTGAAAATCGTCCTGCCGAGCCTGCGCCCGGTGTTCTTCAGTGCCTTCATGATCCTGGCGCACATCGCGATCAAGAGCTTCGACCTGGTCGCGGCGATGACCGCGGGCGGTCCGGGTTACTCCTCCGACCTGCCGGCGATGTTCATGTATTCCTTCACGTTCAGCCGTGGCCAGATGGGCATCGGTTCGGCCAGCGCCATGCTGATGCTCGGCGCCGTGCTGACCATCCTCGTGCCGTACCTGTACTCCGAGCTGCGAGGCAAACGCCATGACTAATCAACTCGGCAAACCATCGCTCAGCTTCAGCCGTATCGCGATCTACGCAACCTTGTTGCTGGCCGCTGCGATCTACCTGATCCCGTTGGTGGTGATGCTGCTGACCAGTTTCAAATCCCCGGAAGACATCCGTACCGGCAACCTGTTGAGCTGGCCGACCGTGATCGACGGCATCGGCTGGATCAAGGCCTGGGACGTGGTCGGCGGCTACTTCTGGAACTCGGTGAAGATCACCGTGCCGGCGGTGCTGATCTCGACCTTCATCGGGGCCATGAACGGCTACGTGCTGTCGATGTGGCGCTTCCGTGGTTCGCAACTGTTCTTCGGCCTGCTGCTGTTCGGTTGCTTCCTGCCGTTCCAGACCGTGCTGTTGCCAGCCTCGTTCACCCTCGGCAAGTTCGGGCTGGCGAACACCACCACTGGCCTGGTGCTGGTGCACGTGGTCTACGGCCTGGCGTTCACCACGCTGTTCTTCCGTAACTACTACGTGAGCATTCCGGATGCGCTGGTCAAAGCGGCGCGGCTCGATGGCGCGGGCTTCTTCACGATCTTCCTGAAAATCCTGCTGCCGATGTCGATCCCGATCGTGATGGTCTGCCTGATCTGGCAGTTCACCCAGATCTGGAATGACTTCCTGTTCGGCGTGGTCTTCGCCAGTGGCGATGCCCAGCCAATTACCGTGGCCCTGAACAACCTGGTCAACACCAGCACCGGGGCCAAGGAATACAACGTTGATATGGCCGCCGCGATGATCGCCGGGCTGCCGACACTGCTGGTCTACATATTCGCTGGCAAGTATTTCCTGCGTGGGCTGACGTCCGGCGCGGTCAAGGGGTAGAACATGGCAACTCTCGAATTACGCAACGTCAACAAGACCTACGGCGCCGGTTTGCCGGACACCCTGAAAAACATCGAACTGAAAATCGATGACGGGGAATTCCTGATCCTGGTCGGCCCGTCGGGCTGCGGCAAATCCACGCTGATGAACTGCATCGCCGGGCTGGAAACCATCAGCGGCGGCGCAATCCTGGTGGACGACGCCGACATCAGCGGCATGAGCCCCAAGGATCGCGACATCGCCATGGTGTTCCAGTCCTACGCGCTGTACCCGACCATGAGCGTGCGCGACAACATCGCCTTCGGCCTTAAGATCCGCAAGATGCCCACCGCCGAAATCGACGAAGAAGTCGCTCGGGTTTCCAAGCTGTTGCAGATCGAACACCTGCTCAGCCGCAAACCCGGCCAACTCTCCGGTGGCCAGCAACAGCGTGTGGCGATGGGCCGTGCACTGGCGCGGCGGCCGAAGATTTATCTGTTCGACGAGCCGCTGTCCAACCTCGACGCCAAGCTGCGGGTCGAGATGCGCACCGAAATGAAACTGATGCACCAGCGCCTGAAAACCACCACGGTCTACGTGACCCACGACCAGATCGAAGCCATGACCCTGGGCGACAAAGTGGCGGTGATGAAGGACGGGATCATCCAGCAGTTCGGTACGCCGAAGGACATCTACAACAACCCGGCCAACCTGTTCGTGGCGAGCTTCATCGGTTCGCCGCCAATGAACTTCATCCCGCTGCGCTTGCAGCGCAAGGACGGTCGTCTGGTCGCGCTGCTCGACAGCGGCCAGGCCCGTTGCGAGTTGCCTTTGGGCATGCAGGACGCAGGTCTCGAAGACCGCGAAGTGATCCTCGGCATGCGCCCTGAGCAGATCATCCTGGCCAACGGCGAAGCGAACGGTTTGCCGACCATTCGTGCCGAAGTCCAGGTCACCGAACCGACCGGTCCCGACACTCTGGTCTTCGTCAACCTTAACGACACCAAGGTCTGCTGCCGCCTGGCACCGGACGTGGCGCCGGCGGTGGGCGAGACCCTGACGTTGCAATTCGATCCGGCGAAAGTGCTGTTGTTCGACGCCAAGAGTGGAGAGCGGCTGGGGGTGGCCGGCGTGCCGCAAGCCGAGGCGCACGCTGACAACGTGGCCCGATTCAAAGGCCGCTGAAGAACAAAACTGTAGGAGCGAGCTTGCTCCGGGCGGCGTTCCGACGATGGACTCAAATGCACCGCGTTCACCCAGACGGTGCACGTCATCGTTAACGTCCATCGCGAGCAAGCTCGCTCCTACAGAGGGGGATTCGCAATGGGCGGTCTGTCGCGCATTGCATCGGATGTAACCGCGTTAAAAAAAAGAAAAGTTAATAACAATAAAACGAGGAAGTAGGGATGAAGATGAAGAACAAGGCCCGGTTGATCTGCCAGGTTTCAGCAGCGGCAGCACTGGTTCTGGCCGGCAATGCGATGGCCGATGAAGCATTCAGCTCCGACTCCAAGTGGATGACGGGCGATTGGGGTGGCGAGCGTACCAAGCTGATCGAGCAAGGCATCGACATCAAGATGGATTACGTCGGTGAAGTCGGCGGCAACCTGCATGGCGGTTTCAACGATGACAAGACCGCGCGCTACGCCGATCAGTTCGGCCTGGGCGCGGCGCTGGACCTGAAAAAACTGTTCGGCTGGGATAACACCCAGGCCAAGATCCAGCTCACCAACCGTAACGGTGAGAACATCTCCAACGACCGTATCGGCGATCCGCGTGCTGGCACCTTGAGTTCCTCGCAGGAAGTCTTCGGTCGTGGCCATATGGTCCGTCTGACCCAGTTGTGGATTCAGCATCAGTTCTTCGACAACAAACTGGACGTCAAAGCCGGTTACTTCGGTGAAGGTGAAGACTTCAACACCTTCCCGTGCGAATTCCAGAACCTGGCGTTCTGCGGATCCCAAGTGGGTAACTGGGCCACCAACGTCTGGTTCAACTGGCCGGTCAGCCAGGCGGCGATCCGCGTGAAGTACAACATCAATGACGAGCTCTACGCTCAGATTGGCGCGTACAACCAGAACCCGTCGCAACTGGAACACGGCAACGGCTTCAAGCTCAGCGGCAGCGGTACTGCGGGCACCGTGCTGCCGGTCGAACTGGTCTGGTCGCCGAAGGTCAACAGCCTGCCGGGTGAATACCGTGTCGGTTACTACAAAAGCACTGCCCCTGCCGATGACGTTCTCAAGGACGACAACGGCCAGGACGCAGCGACCACCGGCAAGCCTTTTCGCGTCCACGATAGCAAGCACGGCTACTGGTTCGTCGCGCAGCAGCAACTCACCAGTCACAACGGTGACGCTTCTCGCGGTCTGAACATCGCGGCCAACGCCACCTTCCACGACAAGGACACTAACGTCGTCGACAACTACCAGTCGTTGATGTTCGTGTACAAGGGCCCGTTCGACGCGCGTCCGAAGGATGACGTGGGCATCGGTTTCGCCCGTATCCATGTCAACGATGACGTGAAGAAAAACGCCGAGCTGACCAACGCGGCCAATGGTGTTTCGGAATACGAAAATCCGCTGTTCTCGCCAATTCGTGAAACCGAATACAACTACGAGATCAACTACGGCTTCCACGTGACCAACTGGCTGACCGTGCGTCCCAACCTGCAATACGTCACACACCCCGGTGGTGTGGATGAAGTCGACAACGCGCTGGTGGCCGGCCTGAAAATTCAGTCGGTGTTCTGACGCGTCTGCGATAAGCTTCTCTCCATGTGCGCATATTTGCGGACAGCCATGGCTGTCCGCTTTTTTTTGCAGCAACAAGGTGGGCTTGAGGGGATGCTTTGTGGCGAGGGAGCTTGCTCCCGCCGGGGTGCGAAGCGCCCCCCAAAAAAGGGACTGCTGCGCAGTCCAACGGGAGCAAGCTCCCTCGCCACAAAAATAAGCACAGGCTGTTTGGAGAGATGAGTACACCCATGTTTTTCAGGACCGTGGCACATGCTTGAGCATCCGCTACAACGCTTCTTCAAATCCCTGCGCGAGCGTCCGGTGTTCGCGTGGGAGCGCTATCAGGTGCGCGATGTGCTGGTGATCGATCATCCGTTGTGTCAGGCGGTGTTCAGTCGGCAGGGTGCGCAGTTGCTGCACTTCCAGCCCAAGGGCCAGAAACCCTGGTTGTGGTGCGCGGCGAAGTGGCCGCAGGTCGGCGCCATTCGCGGCGGTGTGCCGGTGTGTTGGCCATGGTATGGCCGGCATCCCAGCGAAAACGCATGGCCGTCCCATGGCTGGGCGCGGTTGCTCGACTGGAAGCTGCTCGACAGCAACAGTGACGACGATGGCGTGCGATTGCACTGGCAGCTGAAGTTGTGCGACTGGCAGGTGGACCTGCACGCGCACCTGGGGGAACGCATGGAACTGCGCCTGAGCACCGAGCATCAGGACGACATGCCGTGCCAGTTGAGCCAGGCTTTGCACGCCTACTGGCGTATTGGCGATGTGAGTGAGATAGCGCTGTCTGGGCTCGAAGGTGCGCAGGGTTACGACCAGTTGAGCCGGCAGGCCTGTCAGCAGGAAGGCGAGTTGCGCGTGGATGGCGGTTGTCAGCGAGTGTTCCAGCATGACGGTGAATTGCAGCTCAATGACCACGCCTGGCAGCGGGCTTTGTGTATCGATACGGGGGATAAGGCCGACACGGTAGTGTGGCATCCCGGCTCGCGGCCATTGCTCGGCGTGACCTGGAACGAGATATCCGAATTTGTCTGTGTCGAAGCGGCGAGTGGCGGTACCGACAGCCTGTGTCTTGCGCCTGGGGAGCGGGCGCATTTGAGTTTGCAGGCGCGGGTGGGGGTGTAAAGAAGATCAAAAGATCGTCCGAACGCGGCCCGAGCCTTCGGCAGCTCCTACACAAGTGCGTATACCTGTAGGAGCTGTCGAGTGGAACGAGGCTGCGATCTTTTACGCGAAGCGTCCTAATTAAACTCATCCCCCACCGGATACCGGCTCGCATTCAAGCTCTCCTTGATCTTACGCAGATGCGGCTGGAAATCCACGCCCCGGCGCAAGGTCATGCCTGTGGCGAGCACGTCCAGCACGGTCAGCTGGATGATCCGCGACGTCATCGGCATGTAGATGTCGGTGTCTTCCGGTAGCGGGATGTTCAGGCTCAGGGTGCTGGCCTTGGCCAGCGGCGAGTTCTCGGCGGTCAGGCCAAGCACCGAGGCGCCGTTTTCCCGGGCGATGCGTGCCACTTCCACCAGTTCACGGGTGCGACCGGTGTAGGAAATGATCACGAACAATTCGCCGGTGTGGGCCACCGAGGCAATCATGCGCTGCATCAGCACATCCGCATGGGCCGTGACGGCCAGGTTGAAACGGAAGAACTTGTGCTGCGCATCCAGTGCCACCGGGGCCGAGGCGCCGAGGCCGAAGAAGTGGATCTGCCTCGCCTGGATCAACAGGTCGACGGCGCGGCTGATCAGGTTCGGATCCAGTGCCTGGCAGGCGCTGTCCAGCGAGGCAATGGCGCTGCCGAAGATCTTCTGGGTGTAGGCCTCCGGATTGTCGTCGGCTTCCACTGCACGGCTGACGTATGCGGCACCACTGGCCAGGCTCTGGGCCAGTTGCAGCTTGAGCTCGGGGTAGCCGCTGACGCCGAACGAACGGCAGAAACGGTTGACCGTCGGTTCGCTGACCGAGGCGGCCTGGGCGAGGGCGGCGATGCTGAAGCGGGTGGCCTGCTGCGGGTTGAGCAGGATCACCTCGGCGACTTTGCGTTCGGCCTTGTTCAGCTCTTCAAGGCGATTCTGGATTTGCTCCAGTAAATTTCGCACGCGGTCCATATAAGTATCCTTGATTCACCGGCACCGATAAGCGCGCGGCTAATGCAAAAAGGGCCTTTGGTGAGGCCCGTCACGGTGGCCTATCCTACTGATGGCTCCGACCGACCACCACTCGCAATCTGTATTTTGCGAAAATGTTGTGGTTATTACTACATTTTCCCTTGAGTGATGCCTTAAAAAAAGGTATTTGTAGCTTAACTTGATAAAAGAACAAACATCATGCTCTCGATTACGGTTGAACCGTGCACCTTTGCCTTGTTCGGCGCCCTTGGCGACCTGGCCTTACGCAAGCTGTTTCCTGCCCTTTATCAACTCGACGGTGCAGGCCTCTTGCACGAGGACACGCGCATCATCGCGCTGGCCCGTGAGGCTGGCAGCGAGCAGGAACACCTGGCGTTCATCACCTCCGAGCTGCGCCGCTATGTCGGTGCCAAAGAGCTGGATGAAGCCGTGGTCGAGCGTTTTCTGGCGCGCCTGAGCTACCTGCACGTCGACTTCCTCAACGCCGAGGATTATGTGACCCTGGCCGAAGTCGCCGGCACCGCACAGCGAGTCATCGCCTACTTTGCGACCCCGGCCGCGGTGTATGGCGCGATTTGCGAGAACCTGGCCAAGGTCGGTCTGGCAGAAAACACCCGCGTGGTGCTGGAAAAGCCCATCGGTTCGGACCTGGAATCCTCGCGCAAGGTCAACGACGCCGTGGCGCAGTTCTTCCCGGAGAACCGCACCTACCGCATCGACCACTATCTGGGCAAGGAAACCGTCCAGAACCTGATCGCCCTGCGTTTCGCCAACAGCCTGTTCGAAACCCAGTGGAACCAGAATTACATTTCCCATGTGGAAATCACCGTGGCCGAGCAGGTCGGCATCGAGGGCCGCTGGGGTTACTTCGACAAGGCCGGCCAGCTGCGCGACATGATCCAGAACCACCTGCTGCAACTGCTCTGCCTGATCGCCATGGACCCGCCGGCCGACCTGTCCGCCGACAGCATCCGTGACGAGAAGGTCAAAGTGCTCAAGGCCCTGGCGCCGATCAGCCCGGAAGGCCTGACCACCCAGGTGGTGCGCGGCCAGTACATCGCCGGCTACAGCGAAGGCAAAGCGGTGCCGGGGTACCTGGAAGAACCTAACTCCAACACCCAGAGCAATACCGAAACCTTTGTTGCCCTGCGCGCCGACATCCGCAACTGGCGCTGGGCCGGCGTGCCGTTTTACCTGCGTACCGGCAAGCGCATGCCGCAGAAGCTGTCGCAGATCGTCATCCACTTCAAGGAACCGTCGCACTACATCTTCGCTCCCGAGCAGCGCCTGCAAATCAGCAACAAGCTGATTATCCGCCTGCAGCCGGACGAAGGCATTTCCTTGCGCGTGATGACCAAAGATCAAGGCCTGGACAAAGGCATGCAGCTGCGCAGCGGTCCGTTGCAGCTGAATTTTTCCGACACCTGGAGCAGCGCACGGATTCCCGATGCCTACGAGCGGTTGTTGCTGGAAGTGATGCGCGGCAATCAGAACCTGTTTGTCCGTAAAGATGAAATCGAAGCCGCGTGGAATTGGTGTGACCAGTTGATCGCCGGGTGGAAAAAATCCGGTGATGCGCCCAAGCCGTATGCGGCCGGGTCCTGGGGGCCGATGAGCTCCATTGCTCTGATCACGCGGGACGGGAGGTCGTGGTATGGCGATATCTGATTTGAAACTGCCGCAGGGCGTCAGCGCCCATGCGTTCAAGAGCCCGGTGCTGCTGGCTGAAAGCCTGGCGCTGAACGTGGCGAAAAAACTGAGCGACGCGATCGAAGACCAGGGCACTGCGACCCTGGTGGTTTCCGGTGGCCGCAGCCCGGTGGCGTTTTTCCAGCACCTGGCCAAACAGACGCTCGACTGGTCGAACGTGGTGATCAGCCTGGCCGATGAGCGCTGGGTGCCGGTGGAGCATGCAGACAGCAACGCCGGTCTGATCAAGCGTTACCTGCTGCAAGGCCCGGCGTCCAAGGCGCAATTCCTGAGCCTGTACAGCGCCAGTGCCAACCTTGAACAGGCGGCCGAGCAGGCCGACCGTTTGTTGTCCGAGATGCCGGTGATCGACGTGCTGATCCTCGGCATGGGCGATGACGGCCACACCGCATCGCTGTTCCCCAACAGCCCGAACCTTGACGAGGCCTTGAAAGTCGACAGCACTCGTCGTTGCTGGCCGATGCTGGCGCCGACCGTGCCGCGTCAGCGCCTGACCATGAGCCGGGCGCTACTGGCCTCGGCCAAACATAAAATCCTGTCGATTTCCGGTTCGTCCAAGCTGACCACCCTGAGTTTCGCGCTGGCCGGTGACGATGTCACCGAAATGCCGGTGCGCGCATTTCTGCAACCCACGTTAGAGATTTACTGGTGCCCATGAGCCAAGGAACAGCCGCTATGACAAACCCATCCCCGACCGTTTCCATGGCGGACAAAGTTGCCCTGATCGACAGCATCTGCGTGAAAGCGCGGATTCTGCCGGTGATCACCATCGCCCGCGAGCAAGACGTTCTGCCGTTGGCCGACGCCCTGGCGGCCGGTGGCCTGACGGCCCTGGAAGTGACCCTGCGTTCGCAATTCGGCCTCAAGGCCATCCAGATCCTGCGCGAGCAGCGTCCGGAGCTGGTGACCGGTGCCGGCACCGTGCTCGATCGCCACATGCTGGCGGCGGCGGAAGCGGCCGGCTCGCAATTCATCGTCACACCGGGCATCACCCGCGACCTGCTGGAAGCCAGCGTCGCCAGCCCGATTCCACTGTTGCCGGGCATCAGCAATGCCTCGGGCATCATGGAAGGCTACGGCCTGGGGTATCGCCGCTTCAAGCTGTTCCCGGCCGAAGTCAGTGGCGGCGTCGCGGCTATCAAGGCTTTGGGCGGCCCGTTCGGCGAAGTGAAATTCTGCCCGACCGGCGGCGTGGGCCCGGCCAATATCAAGAGCTACATGGCGTTGAAAAACGTCATGTGCGTGGGCGGTAGCTGGATGCTCGATCCGGAGTGGATCAAGAACGGCGACTGGGCCCGCATTCAGGAATGCACCGCCGAGGCTTTGGCGCTGCTGGACTGATCGCTTCACCTTACACCTCGTTGTGTGTTCTACGGCTTTACGGTGCGCTTGGTCGGCGCACCGTTTTTTTTGCCCGCGAAAAGTTGAGGCAATTAATACCTGTAGGAGCGAGCTCGCTCGCGAAAAACTTCCAGGCACCGCTGGCTATCGGATTCCCGAGTTATCGTTCACGACCATCGTCGGAACGCCGCCCGGAGCAGGCTCGCTCCTACAGGTCAGCACAATTGCGTCAGCGCCGTGGTCAGCCGCGTCATGTGCTCGGCGGTGGTGGTCAGCCCCGGAGTGATGCGGATGCATGGGCCGCACGCCGCGCCAGTGCGTACCACGGTGAACAGGTTGTAGTCCTTGAGCAGCCGCTCGACCATCGCCTGCTGATCGGTCTGTGCGATGAAACGCATGGACGTGATGCCGCAGTACAGTCGTGGGTCGTCCGGGGTCAGGACTTCGATGCCCGGTAGTTCGCGCACGGGGCGGACCCACAGGTTGCGCAGGTAGTTGAGCCGAGAACCCTTGGCCGCCGCGCCGCCCATGGCGTGATGCTCCTCGAGCACCAGCGGCAGGGTCAGCAGCGCCGGGATGTTGGGGGTGCTGTACGAGGTACGGGCGCGAATGTCAGTGGGCGGAAAATGCATTTCGCCCATGTCCGGGTCGATATCGGCCAGGCGTTCGGGGTCGATGTAGATAAAGCCGAGCGTCAGCGGTGCGCCGATCCACTTGTGCAGGTTGTAGCCGGCGAAGGCGATACCGAACTCGGCCAGGTTGAATTCGAACTGACCGAGGGCATGGGCGCCGTCGAGGATGACGTCGATGCCGTGTTCCTTTGCCGCGGCTGCAATCGCCTGCACCGGCATCACCAGGCCCGTGCGATGGGTGACGTGGGTCAGGGCCATCAGCTTCAGCCGCGGGTGTCGTGCGAAGGTTTCGCGGTAGGTATTGAGCAGGCTGTCGAAGGTTGCCGGATGCGCGTGTTCGATCTCGATCACTTCGACACCACGATTGCGTGCCAGCCAACGCATGGAGCCTTTGACCGTGTCGTATTCCAGATCGCAAACCAGTACCTGATCGCCGGGCTGGAGCCGGTTGTAGTTGCGGATCAGCGACTGCAAACCTTCAGAGGCGTTACGGGTCAGGGCAATGCTGTCGGCGGCTACGCCAATCAAACTTGCCAGTTGCGCGCGGATTTTCAGGCTGTCGCCCTGTTCGAAGCGCTGGCGCACGTACACCGAATTGCTGCGGTTGATCAGCTCGATGTTGCGCTGGTATTCCTCGACCACCGTGCGCGACATGCGCCCGAAGTAACCGTTCTCCAGGTTGAGCGGGCCGGGTTCGACATCGTAGCGATCGGCAAAGGTTTGCCAGAAGGCTTCATCACGGGCGCGGCGGGTGTTGTCGGGCATGGGGCACTCGGTAGGGAATTCAGTGGCGCGGGGCCGGTTTGCCGTGTTTGGCGCGCAGCGGTTCGAGCAAGTCCGACAAACCGTTGTGGTCGATTTCCTGCATCAGGGCCAGCAGGCCGCCCAACTCGCCATGGGGGAAACCTTCCCGGGCGAACCAGTTCAGGTAAGGGCCGGGCAGGTCGGCAATGATTCGACCCTTGTACTTGCCGAAGGGCATTTCGCGGGTGATCAGCAGTTCGAGCTTTTCAGGATTCATCGATCGATCGTCTTGATTCAGTCAGCCTGGAAAATACAGGCACTGTGGCGAGGGTGTTTGCCCCTCGCCACAGAGGGTTAGCCGATGCTGATCGCCGGCAGCGTGGTCAAGGTCACGCTTTGTTGCTTGCGTGGCGCGAGGATTTCCGCCTCGCCGTCCACCACCAGTTCATCGCGCTGGTTGAACACGCGGGTGGCAATGCGCACGCGAAACTTCGGCAGTTTTTCCAGGATTTCCAGGCGCACGGTCAGGGTGTCGCCGATCTTCACCGGTTTCTGAAAGCTCATTTGCTGGCCGAGGTAGATGGTCCCCGGTCCAGGCAGTTCGCAGGCGACCGCTGCGCTGATCAACGCGCCGCTGAACATGCCGTGGGCGATGCGTTCCTTGAACATGGTGCTGGCGGCGTAGTCGGCATCCAGGTGCACCGGGTTGTGATCGCCGGACATCGCGGCGAACAACTGAATGTCGCGCTCTTCGACGGTCTTGCTGTAACTGGCGGTCTGGCCGACTTCGAGGGCCTCGTAAGGGGTGTTGGTAACCTGGGTCATCTGTATCAATTCCTGTGACGAATTAAAAAATCCACAAAAAACTATTCGGATCGGTGCGGCCGAGGAGTGCTCAAGGCCTGTGCGATCCAGTTCAGCACATCGGCGATGATTTCATCGCGGTTGCTCTCATTGAACAGTTCGTGCCGCGCCTGCGGGTAAACAGTCAGTTGCAGGTGCTGGCTGCCGGCCGCCCGCAGCGCGTCGGCCAGATCCTTGAGACGTTTGCCTTCGCTCACCGGATCACATTCACCGCCAATCACCAGCAACGGCAGGCCCGGGTCGATCTGGGCGAGATTGGACGCTTTGCTGATTTGCTGCAAGCCGCCGAGCAAATCGATCCACAGTTGATTGGTGCAGCGAAAACCACAGAGCGGGTCGTTGACGTACAGATCGACCTGCGCCGGATCACGGCTGAGCCAGTCGAACGGCGTGCGTGCCGGTTTGAATTTATTGTTGAACGAGCCGAACGACAGCCATTCGATCAATGCGCTGCGTCCTTTGCGGCCTTGGCGCAGGCGTTCGAAACGGGCGATTTGCCGGGCCGCGCGATAAAGCGCCACGGGCTGGAAGTTCGAGCCGCTGAGGATTGCCCCGTGCAGGCTGGCACTGTGGTGCAGCAGATAGCCTTGGGCGATGTAGCTGCCCATGCTGTGACCCAACAGCACGATCGGCACGCCAGGGTACTGCTGGCCGATGTGCTGGTTGAGGCAGGCCAGGTCGCTCACGACCTTGCACCAGCCATCGTCATCGGCGAAATGCCCGAGCGTCCCGTTTTCGGCAGTTTTGCCATGTCCACGCAGGTCCGGCGCGCACACGCCATAGCCCTGTTCACAGAGTTTTTCCGCCAGGGGGCCATAGCGACCGCTGTGCTCGGCCATGCCGTGGGCCAGCAGAATCATTGCCTTGAGGCTGCCGTCGGGAAGCCACTGGTTGACGAAAAGGCGGCTGTGGTCGCTCGTGGTCAGCCAGAAAGTGTCATGGATCATGGCGGTTCCTTTGCATGAGGCTGCCTGGTCGCAAACAGCTCGTTGCAGTTTATAGCGCATCCTTGGCTGGGCGTCTGATCAGCCTACGCCACGGCAAGAAGATTCATACGGTCAATGACGGCTGTGGGCATATTTGCCAGCTACGTCATAACTGCTAGTGTCCGTGAAGCTCCGCTTTTTGCATTTTTTTTGAAAAATGACAGAAAAGTGGCCCGGGATAGATTCAGGTAAAGAGGACAAGAACAATGCAACCTGATTTCTGGAATGACAAACGCCCGGCCGGCGTGCCCATGGATATCGATCTGGGAACCTACAAGTCGGTGATCGAGGTGTTCGAGCGTTCCTGCAAGAAGTTTGCTGACCGCCCGGCGTTCAGCAACATGGGCGTGACCCTGACCTACGCCGAACTGGAGCGTCAGAGCGCTGCCTTCGCCGGCTACCTGCAAGCCCACACCGATCTGGTGCCGGGTGACCGCATCGCGGTGCAGATGCCCAACGTCCTGCATTACCCGATCGCCGTGTTCGGTGCCTTGCGCGCCGGGTTGATCGTGGTCAACACCAACCCGTTGTACACCGCGCGGGAAATGCGTCACCAGTTCAAGGATTCCGGCGCCCGGGCGCTGGTGTACCTGAACATGTTCGGCCTGAAAGTCCAGGAAGTGCTCCCCGACACCGATATCCAGTACCTGATCGAGGCGAAGATGGGCGACCTGATGCCCACCGCCAGGGGGTGGCTGGTCAACACCGTGGTGAGCAAGGTCAAGAAGATGGTCCCGGACTATTCCTTGCCCCAGGCCGTTTCCTTCAAGAGTGCGCTGCGCATGGGCCGTGGCCTGGGTATCAAGCCGCTGAAGGTCGGCCTTGACGACATCGCCGTGCTGCAATACACCGGCGGCACCACCGGCCTGGCCAAGGGCGCGATGCTGACCCACGGCAACCTGGTGGCGAACATGCAACAGGCACGGGCCTGCCTCAGCCAGTCGGCCAGCGACGGCCAGCCGCTGCTGCGCGAAGGCCAGGAGGTGATGATCGCGCCGCTGCCGCTGTACCACATCTATGCTTTCACGGCGAACTGCATGTGCATGATGGTGACGGGCAACCACAACGTGCTGATCACCAACCCGCGGGACATCGGCGGCTTTATCAAGGAGTTGAAGAACTGGCGGTTCTCGGCGCTGCTGGGGCTCAACACGCTGTTCGTCGCGCTGATGGATCACCCGGACTTCAAGACCCTGGACTTCTCCAGCCTCAAGCTCACCAACTCCGGTGGCACTGCGCTGGTCAAGGCCACTGCCGAGCGTTGGGAACAATTGACCGGTTGCCGCATCACCGAAGGTTACGGCCTGACCGAAACTTCGCCGGTGGCCTGTACCAACCCCTACGGCAGCCAATCGCGGATCGGCACGGTCGGCCTGCCGGTGCCGGGCACCGCGCTGAAAGTCATCAGTGATGACGGCGTCGAGCAACCTTTGGGAGAACGCGGCGAGTTGTGCATCAAAGGCCCGCAGATCATGAAGGGCTACTGGCAAAAACCTGATGCCACGGCCGAAGTGCTGGATGCCGAGGGCTGGTTCAAGTCCGGTGATATCGCGGTGATCGACCCGGACGGTTTCGTGCGTATCGTTGACCGCAAGAAGGACATGATCATTGTTTCGGGTTTCAACGTGTACCCGAATGAGATCGAAGACGTGGTGATGGCACACCCGAAAGTCGCCAACTGCGCGGCCATCGGTGTGCCCGACGAGCGGTCGGGGGAGGCGGTGAAGCTGTTTGTGGTGGCCCGTGAAGCAGGGATCAGCCTTGAAGAGTTGAAGGCTTACTGCAAGGAAAACTTCACCGCGTACAAAGTGCCGAAGCACATCGTGCTGCGTGAGTCGCTACCGATGACGCCGGTGGGCAAGATCCTGCGGCGGGAGTTGCGTGATATCGCCTGATCGGTGAATGGCCGATCCCTGTAGGAGCGAGCTCGCTCGCGAAAAACGTCCGGACAACGCGATCATTCAAACAGGGCGCGTTATCGTTGACGTCCATCGCGAGCGAGCTCGCTCCTACAGTTTTAGCGCGAAAGCCCCGTTTTTCGGGGCTTTTTGCTATGTATAGGTTTTTTGCTCTAAAATGACTGCCTTCAAGTCTTGAGTCACAATTGTGACCGTAGAGGCCTCTTTTGGCTCTAGTCGACCCTCGGCAAAGCTGCTACTCTCGGCGCGCTTTGTGACTTCTCGGCCTTCTATCAGCCAGATTCACCAATGACCAAACACCAATAATAATCGCATCAAATGCGGTGCTGAATTCGCGTTGCTGAGGAGTGGGCTTCCATGATCGAAGACTTTTGGAAGGATAAGTACCCAGCTGGGATTGCTACAGACATCAATCCAGACGAGTATCCGAATATTCAGGCAGTGTTGAAGCAATCCTGCCAACGCTTCGCCAACAAGCCGGCATTCAGCAACCTGGGCAGGACACTCACCTACGGTGAACTGTACGAATTGTCCGGTGCGTTTGCCGCTTACCTGCAACAGCATACCGACTTGCAGCCCGGCGATCGAATCGCCGTGCAACTGCCCAACGTGTTGCAGTACCCGGTAGCCGTCTTCGGTGCAATCCGCGCCGGGCTGATCGTGGTCAACACCAACCCGCTGTACACCGCGCGGGAAATGGAACACCAATTCAACGACTCCGGTGCCAAGGCCCTGGTCTGCCTGGCCAACATGGCGCACCTGGCGGAAATCGTGGTACCGAAAACCGGCGTCAAGCACGTAATCGTCACTGAAGTCGCCGACCTGCTGCCGCCGCTCAAGCGTCTGCTGATCAACAGCGTCATCAAGTACGTGAAGAAGATGGTGCCGGCCTATCACTTGCCAAAAGCCGTCAAGTTCAACGACGTGCTGAGCAAGGGCCTGGGCCAGCCAGTGGCGGAAGCCAATCCGGCCAGCGGTGATGTCGCGGTGCTGCAATACACCGGCGGCACCACCGGCGTGGCCAAGGGCGCGATGCTGACCCACCGCAACCTGGTGGCGAACATGCTGCAGTGCAAGGCGCTGATGGGTTCCAACCTCAATGAAGGTTGCGAGATCCTGATCACGCCGCTGCCGCTGTACCACATCTATGCGTTCACCTTTCATTGCATGGCGATGATGCTGATCGGCAACCACAACATTCTGATCAGCAACCCGCGTGACCTGCCGGCGATGGTCAAGGAACTGTCGAAGTGGAAGTTCAGCGGCTTCGTCGGCCTTAACACTCTATTCGTAGCCCTGTGCAACAACGAAGGCTTCCGCAAACTGGACTTCTCCGCGCTGAAAGTCACCTTGTCGGGCGGCATGGCCCTGCAATTGGCTGCGGCCGAACGCTGGAAAGCGGTGACCGGTTGCGCCATCTGCGAAGGCTACGGCATGACCGAAACCAGCCCGGTGGCCACGGTCAACCCGATCCAGAACATCCAGATCGGCACCATCGGCATTCCGGTGCCGTCGACCCTGTGCAAAGTGATCAACGATGCCGGTGTCGAACAACCGATGGGCGAAATCGGCGAGCTGTGCGTGAAAGGCCCTCAGGTCATGAAAGGCTACTGGCAGCGCCAGGAAGCCACCGATGAAATCCTCGACAGCGAAGGCTGGTTGAAGACCGGTGACATCGCGCTGATCCAGCCCGATGGCTACATGCGCATTGTCGATCGCAAGAAAGACATGATCCTGGTGTCCGGTTTCAACGTGTACCCGAACGAGCTCGAAGATGTGCTGGCTACCCTGCCGGGTGTGTTGCAATGCGCGGCCATCGGTGTGCCGGACGAGAAGTCGGGCGAGGCGATCAAGATTTTCATCGTCGCCAAGCCGGGTGTGATCCTGACCAAGGAACAGGTAATGGAGCACATGCGCGCCAACGTCACCGGCTACAAGGTCCCGCGCTCCGTGGAGTTCCGCGATGCACTGCCGACCACCAACGTCGGCAAGATCCTGCGTCGTGAACTGCGCGATGAAGAGCTGAAGAAGATCAACGCGAAGAAAGCTACCGCGTAAAACAAAAAGCCCCGCAGATGCGGGGCTTTTTGTTGGTGCAGACTTTGTGGTCAGAGTGCTTTTGTGGCGAGGGAGCTTGCTCCCGTTCGGCTGCGCAGCAGTCGCAAAACCTGATGGCGAGGTGCACCTGATGAAATTGAGGGCCGCTTCGCAGCCCAGCGGGAGCAAGCTCCCTCGCCACAAGGGGGCTGTGTTTCTGAGGGTTACTGGCGAAACGGCGCGAAGTTGACGTTGGTGCCCGCCGGGCGCATGTCCTGCAGAAAGGAGTCCTTGTCGGCGCTCAGTTCCAGGCTCAATGCAGCCTTGCGCTTGCCTTCATTGCGCACCACCAGGCCTTCGAGCTTTTCGCGCAGGAACACGGTCGGCACTTTCAGGTGCAGCAGCTCGTCGGTGTCCGGTGTGTGCATCAGCAGGTGAATCCACTCGTACTGACCGATTGCAAGGCGCGTCACCGGGAGGTCGAACCACCAGATGTTGCGGTTACGGTTCAGTTCGGCGAAGTGGCAGTTGTTGACGCCAAGCACAGCACCGCCGAGTTCCTGGTTTCTGCGGGCAATGGCCTGCTTTTTATCGAGTTTCATAACGTTCCTACGGGATTGGATCTTCAGCGCCAAGGCCTGAATGTGTTGCGCATTCTCAGGGGTTGGCCAGCAAACATAAAGCGCAACCTGCACTGAACGATGAAATGTCGTGGTGAAATTAAATGAAACTCCCTGCAAAAGCCCCCGGTCAACCTTGTGTAACGACTTTCCTGCGTTGAAATGCCTTTAATGAAAAGAAGACGCGGCCATCTTCAGATGGCCGTTTTTGTGTCAGCCTGAACTTGCGCATTGAAATTGTTTCAAAGTCGCCAACTGGGCTACCTTGATGAAAGAAAACGGCCCCTGAGTCGCCACGACTTCCACCCAAATCCGTATGCGGCGAATGGAGACGCGAATGATTTTCCCGGACATGAGAGGCTTGCCCCTGCACCGTGTGATGATGCGCACGGTCACCGAGTTCATCGCCGACGAGATGTCGACGTATGCCTCGGCGCTGGCCTATCAAATGCTGTTTTCGCTGTTTCCGTTCATCCTGTTCCTGATTGCCCTGATCGGCTTTCTGCACCTACCGGATTTCTTCTCCTGGCTGCGCCTGCAATCGGAACTGGTGCTGCCGCCCCAGGCGCTGGAACAGGTCAACCCGGTGATCGACCAGCTTCAGCAGTCCAAGGGTGGCTTGCTCTCGGTGGGTATCGTGATTGCGCTGTATACCGCGTCCGCCGGTGTGCGGCTGATGATGAGCGCGATGAACGCTGCCTACGACGTGGTTGAAGGGCGCCCGCTATGGAAACGCTTTCCGTTGTCGATCATCTACACCGTTGGCATCGCCGGCATGCTGCTGATCGCCGCAGCGTTGATGGTGCTCGGACCGCAGGTGATGGAGTGGATCGCTGCGCAAGTCGGCCTTGAGAACTTCATTGTCACGCTCTGGACCATCGCGCGCTGGCCGGTCATCGTGATTCTGATGATGGTCGCGGTGGCGTTGATCTACTACGTCATGCCCGACGTCAAACAGGAATTCCGCTTCATCACCCCAGGCTCGGTGCTGGCAGTGGTGGTGTGGATCATCGCTTCCCTGGGCTTCGGCTTGTACGTCAAGGAGTTCGCCAACTACAACGCCATGTATGGCAGTATCGGTGCGATCATCGTGCTGTTGCTGTACTTCTACATTTCCGCTGCGGTGCTGCTGCTGGGCGCGGAGATGAACGCGGTGATCGAGCACATGTCGCGAGAGGGCAAGGACCCTGGCGAAAAAGTGGCTGGCGAGCATGGTCCCGTCCATGAGGAAAAGCACCACGTGTCGGGACTGGGCCGCGATCACTCACACAAACCGACCATCGATGAAACCTGATCATGATTCGTGAAATTCTGAAAATGGGCGATGAGCGCCTGCTGCGCATTGCCCCGCCAGTGCCGGCCGAAATGTTCGACAGCCCCGAGCTGTGGCAACTGATCGATGACATGTTCCAGACCATGGAAAGTGTGGGGGGCGTTGGCCTCGCTGCTCCGCAGATCGGCGTCGACCTGCAACTGGTGATTTTCGGCTTCGAGCACAGCGAGCGTTATCCGGATGCCGAGGCCGTGCCGCAGACGATCCTGATCAACCCGTTGATCACGCCGCTGAGCCCGATTCTGGAAGAGGGCTTCGAAGGCTGTTTGTCGGTACCCGGGCTGCGCGGCGCGGTGCAGCGTTACCAGCAGATTCGCTACGAAGGCGTCGACCCCAAGGGCGAGCCCATCGTACGCATTGCCTCAGGGTTTCACGCACGGGTGGTGCAGCATGAGTGTGATCACCTGATCGGCCGCCTGTACCCGTCGCGCATTACCGACTTCAGCAAGTTTGGCTTCACCGAGGTGATGTTCCCGGATCTGGACCCCAACGCGGACGACTAAAAACACCGCAAACCCCTGTAGGAGCGAGCTCGCGAAAGCGGTCTAACAGTCAGCATTGATGGTGACTGACACACCGCCATCGCGAGCAGGCTCGCTCCTACAGGTTTAGGGTTCCAACCCCATCGCAATCATCGGCTTGCTACGCGCATAACGGCTCAACCGTTCAACCATCGCGTAAGGCATCGGCGGATCGAAAGTAAACCCGCGTCGCTCATAAAACCCCCGCAAATCCGGATGACAGAACAACCACACCGGCTGTTCGCAATCCTTCACCGCGGCCGCAATCAACCCGGCGGCAAGCCCTTGTTCGCGACAGGCCGGATCGACCAGCAACCCGGTCAGCCAATGCCCACCAGACACCGGACGCAAACACAGCACGGCAACAATCTGCTCACGCCGGGCCACCCACAACTGTGCGTCGCGCACCGCTTTCATCGACGATTGGTGAGCGCGATAGAACTTGTTCATCAATGGCCATAACGGCTCGTCGAGCAGGGTGAATTGGGTATCGGGCATGGTCCAGGGCTGTCGGTGTGTAAAGCGGGCTATTATAAAAGAACGCACGCGCCGGGATAGGTGTATACCTGATCTCGCATCCCCATGAGTGGAGTACGCATCATGTCCAAAGGTATGGATTCAAAGAAAGCGGCGAAAAAGAAACCGGTGAAAACCGCCATTGAAAAGCGCGCGGACAAGAAGGCCAAGAAGGTCGGCGTGTTCGGTCACTGATCCCGCGTTGATTGGTCGCTCCCATGCAACATGGGAGCGATCCACCTGAAAATAATCTGCAAGATTTCCCAAGGCCAATGCACAGAAGGGGACTGGTCCCCGATCTGAGCAACGCCATGCCCCATTACTTTGATAGCGCCCATCAGGAAGAAATAGTCGTCGGAACGCCGCCCGGAGCAGGCTCGCACCCACATTGGAGCTGCTGCAGACGCAGTATTTGGGAACCCCAAAATCCTGTGGGAGCGAGCTTGCTCGCGATGCGATCTGAAGCCTTACGCCAATTCGGCGGCCAATGCCGCTTTCACCGCCGGCCGCAGATCCACCCTGGCTTGAAACCTTGCCAACGCCGGCCACTCATTCAATTCAATGTCGAACAACCGAGCCCAACGCAGCACCGTAAACAAATACACATCAGCAATGCTGAGCCCACCCGCCATCAAGTAATCCTGCCGCTCCAACGTCTGGTTCAACACAGCCAAACGCTTGAACAGTTTCTCCTTGATCAGCGCTTTCACCTCTTCGGGAAATCGAGCGTTGAACAGCCAACCGAGCCCGCCATGAATCTCCGTCGAGATGAAGTTCAGGCATTCCTGCAATCGCACCCGCTCAAATGTCCCCAGGGCTGCGGCCAGTTTCGCGTCTGGATGCAGATCAGCCAGGTACTGCAGGATCGCCGGGCCTTCGGTCAGCACTTCGCCGTTATCCAGTTGCAAGGCGGCCACGTAGCCCTTGGGGTTGATGGTCAGGAAGTCATCGCCAGCAGCGGTTTTCTTGGTGGCGTTATCGACGCGGATCAATTCGAAGGGCAGTTCCAGTTCACGCAGCACGATATGCGGCGCCAGCGAGCAGGCTTGGGGGGCGTAATACAGCTTCATGGGGCGGGCTCTGGTTGTGGATTTACGCCAGTGTCATAGTGCGCGGCGCCCTCGGTAAAATTAATCTTTCAGAAAACTGCCATAAGGAAAGCTACTGCCATGATGAACCTGATGCACTGGCGAATGGTGGTGGCCGTGGCAGACACCGGCAATATCACCCGCGCCGCCGAACGGGTCGGCATGACCCAGTCAGGGGCCAGCCAGGCCCTGGCATTGATCGAGGAAACCCTGGGCGTTCAATTGTTCACCCGGGAAAACCGCCAAACCTTGCCGACGGCCATCGGCCTGCCGGTCATCGAGCAGGCGCGGACCATGCTCGGTGCACTGCAGGCCATCCGCAGCACCGTCGAGGCGGCAAAAGGTGTTGAACGCGGGACGATTCGCCTGGCCAGTTTTCCCATGGTATTGGCGACCTTTCTGCCGCCGTTGCTGCGTCGGTTCAACCGGCTTTTCCCCGGCATCGAGGTGGTCGCCCTGGAAGTCAGCGATGACGAAGTGGAAACCCTGCTCGGCGCGGGACTGGTGGATGTCGGCGTGGTGCTCAATCCGTCTGCCGAGCGCAAGGCCAGTCCATTGGGACGCGATGCCTGGATGGCGGTGTTGCCCGGGGGCCATCCACTGGCGCGGCGAACTCATGAAGAGGGCGTCTCCCTCGACGAATTGTCGAAGCAACCTTTTGTACTGGCCACGGGCGGTTGTTCGACCAATGCGCGAAGCCTGGCTGCCGATGTGGGGCTGCAACTGCAGGATGTGCGCGTCGAGGTCCGTGAATGGAGCAGTGCGTTCACCCTGGTGCGGGAAAACATCGGCGTGAGCCTGGTGCCGGAGATGACGCTGCCGGGTAATCGGCAGGGTTTGCGCGTGGTGCCGGTGCTGCCGCGGATCGAGCGCGAGTTTGCCTTGGTGGTTGCTGCGAACAAACCACCGTCGGCGGCGGTGCAGGCGCTACTGGACATGCTCGATGGACGGAAACCCCTGGCAAGCAACTGAACCGATTTGGTCCTCAATGCTGACCGACCAGTGGCTTCGCTGTGTGGCGAACCAGGCGGCAACCTGCGGCCATTCAAGGCAAGCCGTTGCAGCAATGCTTCAGGAAACCGGGGTGTTGCGCCAGGCGTTTGAAATACTCATCGACGGCGGGGTAGTCCGGACGGTCGATCGGCGTCATCAGCCAGCGATTGACCGACAAACCGATGACAACGTCGGCCAGAGTAAAGCTTGGCCCGGCGACATAGGCCTTGGTGGTCGCGAGTTGATGCTCGAGGATGCCCATCTTCTGGTTCCAGCCGCGGATGCCGACGTCGAGGCGATGGGCGTCCTGGAACTCCGGGTCCTTGCGTACCAGTGCCATGAACGCATAGGTCCAGGACGGATTGAGCTCGATGGCTTGCCAATCCATCCACTGTTCCACCCGGGCGCGTGCCGCCGGTTCGCCAGGTAGCAGCTCGTGGTGGTGTTGGTGTTTGCCGGCCAGATAGCGGCAGATGGTATTGGATTCCCACAACGCGCCGGCTTCATCGATGATCACCGGCACCTGAGCGTTGGGATTGAAGCGCAGGAACTCGGGGCTGTGGGTGGACGCGAAGCCACTGCCCCAGTCCTCGCGTTCGTAGGGTATGCCCAGTTCTTCGCAGGTCCACAGGACTTTTCTGACGTTGATGGACGAGGCTTTGCCGAGAATTTTCAGTGCATGTTCCATTGGGCTACTCCGTTAGCGAATTGACGCTTCGGGAATCTAACAGGGGGCTGTGTTGGTCTCAATTGAGATCAGGGGATGTGGAACACAATAAAGGTTAGTTGAAATCCCGCGGCATGGGCGATGCGCCGCCGCAAATGGGTGTCAGGAGCTTGGCCCAACTTGGTTTCTCGGTATCAGGTCGGTCCAGATGGGGGCCGAACAGGCACTGGGAATGTGCGGATGGAGGATCGGTTGCCTGAGTATCCAGCCCTGAAGCCGTCGGTCGATGTACACCGGGGTTGATTCGATGCACTCGCCCTTGGGCGCAACCTTGGCTTGATCCACTGATACAAACAGCGGTCCCGGAAAATCGAACGCCGTCTGGGACTGGCTTACAACACCCGTGTCCTTGCGGGCGAAACAGTTGTTTCTGCGTCCACTCAGGTCGGTTGTCATGACCCCGGCGTCTTCCAGGTTCGCATGCCAAACGTTCATGACAACGGCCGGCCCCTCGGCTTTCGGGTGAGCGGCGAGACAGTTTTTGATTGCCGGCATGAAACGAGGGTCGCTCAGAAACTGCGTCCAGTCATTCGGCTCCGAGGCTTGTGCCTGAATCGTCTGGCCGAGCAAGAAGGTCAGCACGCCGGTCAGGGAAATCGCATTGCGCATAGCAATATCCGCGAGAAAAAAAGTTTGCGGATTCTGCACTCGGCTCTCGGGGCGCGGAGGGTAAAAGATGTTTCGAAATGCGGATAAACTGTCCCGGAATGCCGTGTAGGAATGGTCTGAAGGCAAGTGGCTTCAGAGGAGTTCCGCAGGTTACGGTTTCTTGCACCCTTGCCTACAACTACGCCAGAATCCGCCGACTTGTGCGCCTGGTATCCGGACTCTATCGTTCCGTGTCGCTGCAAGTTCAGCGATCGGGTCTAGCAGCCTGGATACTTTAGACGCATGACGTCCACCATTCGTGAGCAGGTGTTTTTATGTCTGCCAGTTCACGTTATGGCGGCTGTGCGTGGGAAGATCTTCGGGTCTACCGGGTTCTAGAGTCCTGGTCTGCTAGCCCGCGCATGGCTGCCACCTTATTTTCGTCTAGCAGCGAATCGTGGCAGCTCCATCACTCTAGGAGCATCACCATGTTCAAACCCACGCCGAACCTCCCACGCAATCCCAGCCCAATGTTCTCCATCTCACCCGGCATCAATAACGAAACCCTGTTGGCGCACGCCTGCGAATCGTTGGCCTCGGCGAGCGTCATGACCAATGACTTTGCGGCATTCCTGGAAGGTAGCCAGCGCAATACGGCGCTGGCGATTGCACAGATCATCATGCTGGCCGAACTGGCGGTGAATCGGGTGCTGGATAACCTCGATCCGCAGGACTAAACACGGAACCTGTGGCGAGGGAGCTTGCTCCCGTTCGGCGGCGTAGCCGTCGTAAACCATGACATTCGGTGTACCAGATCCACCGGGAACGCAGGTTTTGGGGCTGCTTCGCAGCCCAGCGGGAGCAAGCTCCCTCGCCACAATGGACAGTGTTGATTCAGGTGCTCTGGAGAACCTTCAACTTAAACCCCATATTTTTTTCGCGTTGCGGGTCTTGGGCAGGCAGTTGCAGCCCGGGAATAATATGGTCTGTATCCGGAGGATCAACTACAGAGTTTCGATTCTCGTCGAACTGATCAGGTCTTTGACTACGGTTGACTGATTCGATTTTCGCGTGGCCAATCCAAGTATCGCCTTTGGCCAATCAAGCCGAAGTGCTCTGTAGTGCAGGTCAGCGCGTTGAATTCGCTGCATCGATGCGGGCACTACCGCAATACCCATCCCGGCAGATACCAGGTTTACAGCGGAAGATAGTTGGGGTGCCTGCTGACGGATGGTCGGATTGAACCCGGATTGCCGGCAAGCGGCCACGATATCCGCACTCAGTCCATAACCGGATTTGCGTGAATACAGGATGAAATTCTCCTGCCGTAAATCAGCAAGCGACAGACGCTTGCGTGACGTTAATGGGTGGCCGTCAGGCAGGACAACAATAAGTGGTTCTTCGGATAAGGTGATGAAGTCAATGTCGCCACCCATAGCAAACGGAGGCCTGACAAACGCAGCGTCAATTTCTCCACGGCCGAGCCTGGAAATAAGAGATTCACTATCGTTCTCCTCAAGGTTTACCTCCACCTTGGGGTGTTGTCGCTGGTAACGGCTGATCAAACCGGTGACGGTATCATTGAACGAAGCGGATTCGGTGAACCCCAGGTTCAACGAGCCGATCTCTCCTCGTGCAGCGCGCCGCGCATTTTTTTGGGCGTCCTCGGCACGCGCAAGAATATCTTGTGCCGAGACCAGAAATACCCTGCCAGCATCACTGAGTATGACGCCGCGTCCTACCCGGTGAAAAAGCGGCGTACCAATTTCATCCTCCAAATCACGTATTTGCTGTCCAAGCGGGGGTTGGGCGATCCCAAGCTGTTCGGCGGCTCGTGTGAAGTTCTCCGCTTGGGCCGTGACGACGAAATAACGTAGATGCCTGAGTTCCAATTAGGACTCCAAAGATACTAATTCTGTATTTTCTAAATATTAGACATTTTATTTGTCTGCCGCCATGCTTCTTCAGAGCCAAAGATACCGCCAGTGGTTCGGTCAGAACGTTTACGGTCCGAGAATTAGGAGAACTTCATATGAAACCAACTCGACATCTGCGTGAAAAACTATCCTCAGGTTCTCCTGTGATAGCACCAGGCGCTTATGACGGTATATCCGCTCGACTGGTTGCCATGGCGGGTTTCGACGCGGTCTATGCCAGCGGTGGTGCGATTGCGCGTGCTGCTGGATACCCGGACATCGGTCTACTGAGCTTCAGTGAAGTATTAGAACGGATCGAGAAAATTGTTGAAGCAAGTGGCTTGCCAGTGATTGCAGACGCCGATACGGGATTTGGGGGATCAGCCAATGTTCAGCGCACGGTTCGAACTCTTGAGCGTGCCGGTGTCGCCGCCTTCCACCTTGAGGATCAATCGTTTCCCAAGCGCTGCGGCCATCTGGACAACAAAAAATTAATAGATGTAAGCGAGATGTGCCTAAAAATTCGGATTGCACGCCATACGCTGATCGATCAGGACTGCATGATTATTGCCCGTACCGATGCAATTGCGACAGAAGGTTTTGAGTCTGCGTTAAGCCGAGCCGAGCAGTATGTGAAGGCAGGTGCAGACATGATTTTCGTAGAAGCCCCGGAGACACTGGATCAAATTCGCACGATTGCCCGGCGCATCCCAGGGCCAAAACTGATGAATATGTTCTACGGTGGCAAGACTCCCTTAATGCCCATTGAAGAGCTGTCCTCTCTTGGCTATCAGCTCGTCATTATTCCTTCGGATATGCAGCGCGATGCAATACACGCGATGCAAGTCGTTCTGACTGAGATCAAACGCTCAGGGGATAGCAGCGCCATGGCAGCACAATTGACGAGTTTCGAGGAACGCGAAAAAATCGTTCAGACCAGCCGGTATCTTGCCTTGGACTTGTTATAAACCAAGCTATGAAGTCGGACCTCAGGAACTGAGAAAGTTAAAAATGTAAACCGAGTCCGCGGAACATAGGAAAGTGATATGGATGTTCAACTCATAACAGTGGCCGGTTTAGTAACTGTGACAATCGCGCTATGGGCAACACGTAGACTTCCTGAGTACTTGACTGCACTTATGTTCTTCGCGACCGCGATGATCCTCCATGTCGCTCCTGCTTCCTTGATTTTCTCTGGGTTTACCTCGGCCGCATTCTGGCTCGTTATCAGTGGCTATGTCATTGGAATCGCTATCCGCAAGACAGGATTGGCTTCTCGATGTGCGAGGGTGCTCGCGGTTCATCTTTCCAGATCATATCCACAAATGGTCCTTGGAATTGTCGGCCTCACTTACGCACTCGCTTTTGTTATGCCTTCCAATATGGGGCGTATTGCGCTACTGATGCCGATTGTCCTGGCGCTTGCTGATCGAGTGGGTTTCAGGGAGAAAAGTCCAGGGCGTATTGGTCTTTCACTTGCTGTCGGCTTTGGAACCTTCCAGCTTTCGGCATCCATTCTGCCGGCGAACGTTCCAAATCTTGTCATGGCGGGAGCCATCGATACCACGTATGGGTTGCAGTTATCCTATCTGCCTTATCTGATATTGCATGCACCCGTACTTGGCATTCTCAAGGGGCTTGCACTATGTGCATGTATCGTCTGGTTGTTTCCAGATAAAGCGGGAAAAAGCATAGAGGTGGAACCTGCTCGCCCTTTGAGTCCTAAGGAAAAGAGGTTGGGTATCCTTCTTTTGATGACTCTGGGACTCTGGCTTACTGACTCCTTACACGGCATTTCCCCTGCATGGGTCGGTCTCGTGGCAGCTTGCGTATGCCTCCTTCCACGAATCGGCTTTGTATCCAGTGAAGAGTTTGGTCAAGAGGTAAACCATCGGACGGCAGTCTATGTCGCAGCAATCCTCGGACTCGCCGCACTTGTAGGACAAAGCGGACTTGGAACATTAATTGGCAATGAAGTACTGACCCTCGCACCGTTGGATCCGGCTTCACCGTTCGGCAGCTACACCTCAATCGTAGGTCTTTCCACGCTGCTCAACTTTGTGGTTACAGCGAACGGAGTACCAGCTTTATTTACTCCCTTGGCACAGTCGTTAGCCACCGCATCCGGACTGCCGTTACTTAGTGTTCTGATGATTCAGGTCATCGGGTTTTCAACACCGCTCCTGCCTTACCAAGCCTCTCCGATTGTTCTCGCTATTGAAATGGGAAGAATCCCTTTCATGGCAGCGTTACGATTGAGTCTTGCGCTTGCATTTATTACGTATGTTGTATTGGTTCCGATCAATTACGGATGGTTTGTCTTTCTGGGGTGGTTGCCGTGATCCTGAAGCCAAAACTGTGACCCGTTCTTATGGGAACTGATCCTGACACGACAGACACGGCAAACTCTTTGAACCGTGTCGCCGAACGTGTCTTTAAGTACTCTCCCGAACCTTCAATTCAAACCCCATGTCCTGCACCGGTTTGGCCACGGTGTTGCCGGCCATCAGCGTCAGCATTTGCTCCGCCGCGCGGCGGCCGATGGCTTCGCGGGGGGTGTTGATGCTGCTCAGGCGCGGGACCATGTGTTCGGACATGGGCAAGTCGTTGAAGCCGAGGATCGCCACTTGCTCGGGGATCTTGATTCCGTGTCGCATGGCTTCGAGCAAGGCGCCCTGGGCCAGGTCGTCGTTGCCGAAGAAGATCGCGTCGACATCCGGGTGGCTGGTGATCATCTGCAAGAACAACTCGCCGCCGAGGCCGACGGAGGAGGAGCGGGGCGTCAGCACTTCCAGGTCCGGGTCATACAGGCCGGCCTTTTGCAGGGCTTTGCGGAAACCTTCGCCACGCAGCAAGGTGCGTTGGTCGAGTTGCGCGCCGATGTAGGCCAGGCGTTTGCGACCGCGAGACAGCAAATGCTCGGCGGCGGTTTCACCGGCGGCCAGTTGCGAAAAGCCAACGCAATTGAGCCCGGCTGCGCTGTCCAGTTCCATCATGTACACGCAGGGAATGTTGCTGGCTTCGATCATCCGCCGCGAACTTTCGGTGCGGTCGAAACCGGTCAGCAGCAGGCCGCGCGGCTGATAGGCCATGTAATTGCGCAGCAGGTTTTCTTCTTCATCGCGCGAATAATGGAAGTTGCCGATCAGCACTTCGAAGCCCTTGGGGCGTAAAACCCGATGAATGGCTTCCAGGGTGTCGATGAACAAAAGGTTCGACAGCGACGGCACCAACACCACCACCGATTGGCTCTGGGCCGAGGCCAGGGCGCGGGCGGCAGGGTTGACCACATAGTTGAGTTCCAGCGCTGCTTTTTGCACCTTTTCCACCAGTTCAGTGGCCACGGTGCTGACGCCCCGCAAGGCGCGGGAGGCGGTGATCGGGCTGACGCCGGCCAGTCGGGCAACTTCGTTCAGGGTAGGGCGGCCAGTGGTGCGGGTATTTTTATCGTTCTTGGTTGTGTTCATCGACGGCTTGCCAAACAAAATTCAAGGCACTAAGGTAGCGCTGTCTCGATGCAGCTGCAAATGCGTGAGCGAGGGTTCGCCTGATCCTTGCTTTTTGGCGTCGGGACCTAACTGCTGCAACCCATAAAATGACAAGAAAGGCGTCGGCAACTTCTGCTTTTGGTCTGGTGTCATAACTGGCAAAGGTAGCGCTGTCTGCGCGCTGAGGTGTTACATGAATCATCCCATCACCGCCCTGGTCATCATGGGCGTTGCCGGTTGCGGCAAGACGTGCGTCAGCGAGGCCCTGTGCCATTTGAGCGGCGCCACGGCCATTGAAGGCGACTCTTTCCACCCTGCCGCCAATATCGAAAAGATGAGCGCGGGGATCCCCCTGAACGATGAAGACCGCGCCGGCTGGCTCGACAGCCTGTGCGATGAACTGCGCCGTGTCGACGCCAAGGGCCAGCGCCCGGTGCTGACCTGTTCGGCGCTCAAACACATCTATCGCGAACGTCTGCGCAGTGCCTTGCCGGGCCTGGGCTTCGTGTTCCTTGAACTGACCCCCGAAGTGGCCGCCGACCGCGTCTCCCATCGGCCAGGCCACTTCATGCCGTCGACCCTGATCGACAGCCAGTTCGCCACCCTCGAATCGCCCGTCGGCGAGCCGTTGACCCTGGCGCTGGATGCTTCGAGCCATAGCGTCGAGCAACTGGCGGCGCAGGCTCATGCCTGGTGGCAGGCGCACGGCCTGAAACAGGCGGTATGACTGTGTTTGCAAAGACAGCGCTGTCCTCACGACTTCTGATCAACCCGCTTTAATAACAACAACAACCAGGAGACACCCCCAATGTTTGGCATGTCCCACGAGACGTTCCTGCTGCTCGATGCAGTGGTCACGGTGATCGGGCTTATCGTCCTGATCACCAAGTTCAAATTTCACCCCTTCATCGCCCTGATCATCGCCGCAGCCTTCCTCGGGCTGACCTCCGGCATGCCGATCGGCACCATCATCAAGGCGTTCCAGGACGGCTTCGGTGGCGTGCTTGGTTTCGTCGGCATCATCCTGGCGCTGGGCACCATGCTCGGCAAAATGATGGCCGAATCAGGCGGTGCGGATCAGATTGCGCAGACGTTGATCCGCGCCTTCGGCAAGGACAAGGTGCAGTGGGCGATGATGTTCGCTGCGTTCCTGGTCGGTATTCCGCTGTTCTTCGAAATCGGCTTTGTGTTGCTGATTCCGCTGGTGTTCATCGTTGCCCGGCGTACCGGCGTGTCGATCATCAAGATCGGTATCCCGTTGCTGGCCGGTCTGTCCGCCGTGCACGGCCTGGTGCCACCGCACCCGGGTCCGTTGCTGGCCATCGGCGTATTCGGTGCCGACATCGGCAAGACCATTCTTTATGGTCTGATCGTTGCGTTGCCAACCGCCATCATCGCTGGCCCGATCTTCGGTACCTTCATTGCCAAGCACATTCCTGGTCATCCGAATCAGGAACTGGTGGATCAACTGGTGCGCGATGAGAATGCAGGCGATCTGCCTAGCTTCGGCATTACCCTGATCACTGTGCTGTCGCCCGTGTTCCTGATGCTGCTCAAGACCTTTGCCGATGTGGTGCTGCCGGACGGCAACTTCTTCCGCACTTTCATGGACCTGATCGGTCACCCGATCTCGGCGCTCCTGCTGGCATTGCTGCTGTCGCTGTACACCTTCGGCTACAAGCAGGGCATCGGTTCGCAACAGATGCTCAAATGGCTGGATGCGAGCCTTGCGCCGACCGCCGCGATCATCCTGATCATCGGTGCCGGTGGTGGCTTCAAGCAGATGCTGGTAACCAGCGGTGTAGGTGATGTGATCGGTCACATGGCGGTGGCTGCACAGATCTCGCCGATCCTGCTGGCCTGGCTGGTGGCAGCGGTGATTCGTATCGCGACCGGTTCGGCGACCGTGGCGACCATTACCGGTGCCGGCATTGTGGTGCCGGTGGTGGGGATGATTCCGGGCGTGAACCGCGAACTGCTGGTGCTGGCCACCGGTGCAGGTTCCCTGATCCTGTCCCACGTTAACGACGCCGGTTTCTGGCTGGTCAAGCAGTACTTCAACATGACCGTGGCGGAGACCTTCAAGACCTGGACCGCGATGGAAACCATCCTGTCGGTGGTGGGCCTGGGCTTTATCCTGTTGCTGTCGCTGTTCGTTTAAGCGATTCGGCAGACACAAAAAAACCGCAGCGATGCGGTTTTTTTGTGGGTGAATAACCGATGTAGGAGCTGCCGAAGGCTGCGATCTTTTGATTTTGCTTTTAAAACCAAGATCAAAAGATCGCAGCCTCGTTTCACTCGGTAGCTCCTACAGGTAATCGTGTTACTTAGTCACCAAGCCATCCGCCCGGAACATCCCGCGAATCCCGCGTACGGCCTGGCGAATCCGGTCCTGGTTTTCGATCAGGGCAAAGCGCACGTGATCATCGCCGTACTCGCCAAACCCGACGCCCGGTGAGACACACACCTTGGCCTCGGACAGCAGTTTCTTGGCAAACTCCAGTGAACCCAGGTGCGCGTAAGCCTCGGGAATCTTCGCCCAGACGTACATCGACGCTTTCGGGTTTTCCACCATCCAGCCCAGCTCATGCAGGCCCTTGACCAGCACGTTGCGCCGTTGCCGGTATTGCTCGGCGATGTCGCGCACGCATTGCTGATCGCCTTCCAGCGCGGCAATCGCCGCCACTTGCAGCGGGGTGAAGGTGCCGTAGTCGTGGTAGCTCTTGATCCGCGCCAGGGCGTTGACCAGTTCCGGGTTGCCGACCATGAAGCCAATACGCCAGCCGGCCATGTTGTAGCTCTTGGACAGGGTGAAAAACTCCACCGCAATGTCCTTGGCCCCCGGCACCTGCATGATCGACGGGGCTTTCCAGCCGTCGTAGACGATGTCGGCGTAAGCCAGGTCGTGCACCACCAGCACGTCGTACTGCTTGGCGAGGGCAATGACGCGCTCGAAGAAGTCCAGTTCCACGCACTGCGCGGTGGGGTTGGACGGGAAACCGAGGATCATCATCTTCGGCTTCGGAATCGAGCCGCGAATCGCCCGTTCCAGTTCAGCGAAGAAATCCACCCCCGGCACCAGCGGCACCGAGCGCACCTGGGCGCCGGCAATCACCGCGCCGTAGATGTGAATCGGGTAGCTCGGGTTCGGCACCAGTACGGTGTCGCCCTGATCCAGGGTCGCCAGCATCAGGTGCGCCAGGCCTTCCTTGGAACCAATGGTGACGATGGCTTCGCTTTCCGGGTCGATGTCGACCTCGTAGCGGTCCTTGTACCAGTTGGAAATCGCCCGGCGCAGGCGCGGAATGCCCTTGGAGGTGGAGTAACCGTGGGTGTCTTCGCGTTGGGCCACCGTCACGAGTTTTTCGACGATGTGCGGCGGCGTGGCGCCGTCGGGGTTGCCCATGCTCAAGTCGATGATGTCTTCGCCACGACGACGGGCGGCCATCTTCAGCTCGGCGGTGATGTTGAAAACGTAAGGGGGGAGTCGATCTATGCGCGCAAAGCGGCGCGGCGAACCTTGTTCGGCCATTGTTGCCTCGGATAACGTAAGCGCCCGGAACCGTCCGAGCGACGCTGGCCACTGCGGTGGCCTGTGGCGGAATGTACGGGCAGCTGTGGCAGACTGTCCAGCCTCTATGTAAACAAATTTTTCCAAAGGATAGGGTTCGATGGAATTTACCAGCGGCTTCTTGCTGAGCCTCTCGCTGTGCCTGGATATCGGCGTGGCCAACATCGCGATGATCACCCTGGCCATGCAGCGTGGCTATTTCCAGGGCTTTGCCCTGGGCCTGGGGACCTGCGTCGGCGACCTGATCTACGCTGTACTGGCGCTGGCCGGCATGACCGTGTTGCTGCAATACGAAACCGTGCGCTGGGTGTTGTGGATCGGTGGCTCGGCGCTGCTGGTGTACTTCGCGGCGAAGATGATCTATTCGGCGATTCACCACGAGGCGCTGCTGGCCGAGACGGCGGAGGTCGGGAACAACTCCCACCGCAAGGAGTTCTTTCGCGGGATTTTCCTGGCCATGTCCTCGCCCAGCGCGATTCTCTGGTTCGCGGCAGTTGGCGGCACCCTGATCGCCCGCTCCGGTGGCGGAGGCCCGCTCAGTTCGGCACTGTTTCTCGGCGGTTTCCTCTGTGCCGGGCTGCTCTGGTCGGCAGGCTTGTGCTTCGCCGCTAGCCATGGCGGCAAGTTGTTGGGGGACAAGCTGCTGCGGTATTCCTACATGGCATCGGCGGCGATCTTCTGTTATTTCGCGGTCTACGTGATCCTATCGGGTTACAACGAGTTCGTCGGTGCCGCTGCTGTCGAGCAGTTGCACGCGCTGTAATTGGGCGAATCGGGTTTGGCTTCTATACTCCCAGCCGAACCCATTTTATGTGTCAGGAGTCGAGTCATGGATGAGTTAGCACGCGTCGAACTGACGCAACCGCGCTTCGAACACGGGCACTTCCTGCTGATTGCAGGGCTTGGTGGAACATTTACCCAACAAACCGTTCATGGCATTCCCGAGCTCTGGGAGAAATTCAATCCGCATCTGGGCCAAATTCCAGGCCAAAAAGGCGAAGTAACTTACGGCGTCTGCTGCAATTTCGACGGCAAGGGCGGCTTCGATTACATCGCAGGGGTCGAGATCAGCAAACTCGACGATTTGCCGGAAACCTATCGCTGGGTTGAAGTGCTGCCCCAGTATTACGCGGTGTTCGAGCACAAGGGGTCGCTGGATACCTTGCCACAGACCTTTCGCTACATCTTTGACACCTGGCTGCCACAGTCCGGACACCAGGCGCTGGACGCCCCGGAATTCGAACGCTACAGCGAAGACTTCAACCCGAACCTGCACACCGGCAAGCTGGAAATCTGGCTGCCGATCAAGGCGTGACACGTGTATCGAGAGGCGGATCCGCCGATTCGTCTCTCGATGTCCCACGGCGGCTGATTTATCATCCCCAGCCTTTCCTACGCCGACTCCGAGCTGCCATGAACACCGTCATCCGCCACGTCACGCCTGCTGACCTGGATCGCTGCTTTGCCATCGAAACCCTTGCCTATGAAGGTGACGAAGCCGCGACCCGCGAGAAGATCGCCACCCGCATCGCCACCTGGCCCGAGGGTTTTATCGTTGCTGAAGTGGACGGGATAGTCGCCGGTTTCATCAACTCCGGTGCGGCGTTCCAGGTGGAAATGTCGGACGAGGCGTTCAAGGAACTGATCGGCCACGACCCGGCCGGGCCGCACGTGGTGATCATGTCGGTGGTGGTGCACCCGGATTATCAGGGGCAGGGCTTGGCCAAGCGCCTGATGGGCGAGTTCATCGAGCGCATGCGCGCGATGGGCAAGGCCAGCATCAACCTGATGTGCAAGGAGCGGCACATTCCGTTGTATGCCGCGTTCGGTTTTGCCTACGTCAAGCCGTCGGCCTCGGACCATGGCGGCATGGCGTGGCATGAGATGGTGCTCGAACTCTGATCCGACGTAGTTCCCCTGTAGGAGCGAGCCTGCTCGCGATTGCGGTACAACATTCAACAGAGATGTCGACTGACGGTCCGCTATCGCGAGCAGGCTCGCTCCTACAGTTGTTTTGTGGTGTTTGTGGCTCCGTTGCTCAAAACACCAATCCCATCCGCCGCTCATAACCGATCCGCCCCTTGTACGCCTCGCCGCTGTCGACAAAGCCAAACCTGGCGTACAGGGCGATGGCAGCCTCGTTGTCGGCATCCACCGACAGCTCCAGCCCCCGGATTTCCGGCCAGGCCAGGCGCGCCGCTTCGGGCAGCGCTTGCAGGCAGGCCTTGCCGTAGCCTTTGCCCTGGGCGCGTTGATCGACTTGCAGGGCATGCAGGGTGGCGCTGTGCTCATCGGCCCAGGCCGGCAATACCGGTGGGCGCTTGAGCAGCAGGAAGGCCACGGGAATATCTTCGGCCAGCAGGGCAAATCCTTTGACTCCCGGGCCGGGCTTGGACAACAAGGTGTGCAAGGCACCGTGGATATCACCGGAAAACCTGATTTGCTGCGGATGCACTTCGATGGCCTCGACCTGTTGGCGCTGCTGCGTATTCAGGCTTTCATAAGGTACGAGTCGGGCTGTCACGGGTGTGTCCTTGTCCAACATGAATAGAGTCTCGGATTCTAGCGATTCCGGCCGTTTGAATTATTTTTATTTCACCTGTCGATTCGCCGGATCGTCAGACGACTAAGGGTGTCTTCACAATAAAATCCACGGAGAATCATCATGAACTCACACACCCAAATCCATAACCTGATCGAGAGCTATCGCCAGGCCGTCATGGCCAAGGACGTGGATAAGGTCATGACCCTGTATGCCGACGACATCGTCTCCTTCGACGCGGTCAAGGCCCTGCAATTCAAGGGCAAGGAGGCATACCGCGCACATTGGCAGGAATGCATGAAAATGTGCCCTGGCCCGCACATCTTCGAGTTCCATGAAGTCACCATCGAACCGTCCCAGGAAATCGCCTTCGCTCACTGGCTTGCCCATTGCGGTGGCACCAACGACAAGGGCGAAACCCAGTCCTGCTGGATGCGCGTCACCGCCTGCTATCGGCAAGAAGCCGGGCTGTGGCAGATCGTCCACGAGCATTGGTCGGCGCCGTTCGACATGACCAGCGGCGCGACGCTGTTCGATCTCAAACCCTGATCGTCGGGAAGCCGAGCCAGAATGCCAATCAGCGACCATAGTTGATCGTTCGATAAGGAGAGCGTGATGAAGTATTTATGCCTGGTCTACAGCGACGAGCACCTGCTGCATTCGCTACCGGAAAGCCCGAAGGACGAAGAGTGCATGGCCTATGCCGAGTCGATCCAGGGCAGTGGCCGGATGGTCGCCGCCGAGGCGCTGGAATCGGTGCAGACCGCCACCACGGTACGCATGCGCAACGGCAAGATGTCGATCACCGACGGCCCGTTCGCCGAAACCAAGGAGCAATTGGCCGGCTTCTACCTGATCGACGCTAGGGACCTCAACGAAGCCATTCAGGTCGCGGGCAACATTCCGGCGGCCCGGGTTGGCAGTGTCGAAGTGCGCCCCGTTCGGCAGTTGAATCCTTAGATGCCAGGGCTGCCGGTTCAGGCGCAGGTCGAGCGGGTCTATCGCGAAGACTCGCGGCGGATTCTCGCGACCCTGATTCGCTTGCTGGGGGACTTCGACCTCGCCGAAGAGGCCTTGCACGAGGCGTTTTTCGTCGCGGTCGAACGCTGGCAGCGTGACGGCGTGCCGGACAATCCGCGGGCCTGGCTGGTGTCCACCGGGCGTTTCAAGGTCATCGATGCCTTGCGTCGGCGCGCGCGTTTTGCCGCGTCGCAGCCCTTGCTGGTCGCGCAACTGGAGGCGCTGGAAGAGGCCGACTGGAGTGATGAAGACGTGGAAGACGATCGCCTGCGGCTGATCTTCACCTGCTGCCACCCGGCCCTGGCGGCGGACGCGCAAGTGCCGCTGACGCTACGGGAAGTCTGCGACCTGACCACCGAAGAAATTGCCCGGGCCTTTCTCTCGGCCCCGGCCACCATCGCCCAGCGCATCGTGCGCGCCAAGGCGAAGATCCGTGATGCGAAAATCCCTTATCAAGTGCCGACGCTGGCTGAGTTGCCTGAGCGTCTGGACAGCGTATTGCGGGTGATTTATCTGGTGTTCAACGAGGGTTATTCGGCGTCCATCGGAGCCGAACTGATCCGCGAGGATTTGACCCGCGAAGCGATTCGTCTTGGCCGGTTGCTGGTGGAGCTGCTGCCGGAGCCGGAAGTCATGGGCTTGCTGGCGCTGATGCTGTTGCACGAGTCGCGACGCCCGGCCAGGACCTCGGCGAGCGGCGAGCTGATTGTGCTGGACGCGCAGGACCGTTCGCTGTGGGACGCCGGTTTGATCCGCGAAGGCTGCACACTGATCGAACGGGCGCTGACCATGGGACGATTCGGACCCTATTGCCTGCAAGCGGCCATCGCGGCGGTGCACGCCGAAGCCCCGACGGCGGGGGAAACCGATTGGCCACAGATTGTCGGCCTGTATGACGTGCTGCTGCGGGCGGTGCCGTCGCCGGTGATCGAGTTGAATCGAGCGGCGGCGATTTCGAAACGGGATGGACCGCTGGCGGGGCTGACGCTGGTTGACGCCATTCTGGAGCGGGGAGAGCTGCTCGACTACCACCTGGCGCATTCGGCGCGGGCGGAATTCTGTCGGCAACTGGGCCGGGTGCAAGAGGCGCGGGCGGCGTGGGAACGGGCGCTGGCGTTGACCCGGCAAGAGCCGGAGCGGCGGTTTATCGAAGAGCGGCTCAGGGCGTTGGAATAATGTGATCTCACTGGCCTCTTCGCGGGCAAGCCCGCTCCTACAGTGATAGGTGGCACACACAAATTTTGTGACCGACACAATGACCTGTAGAAGCGGGCTTGCCCGCGAATGGCCGCGCCGCTATTCCAGCATCTTGCCCAGCAACCAGCTCCCCGCCGGCCCCGGCGGATTGAGCCGCGACCACAACGCATCCACCGACACCGTTTTCGGCCACCCGCGCACCACCAGTTCCTGCAACGTACCAGGTCCGAAGCGCTCGACCAGCCAGCGGGGCAACGGTGCCCAGCCGAATCCGCCCTGGGCCATTTCCAGCAGCATCAGATAACTCGGTGCCGACCAGACGCGGCCTTTTGCCCGGCTTTCATAGGGATTGATGATGGTGGCCAGGCGCAGCTCGCGGTGTTGCTGCAGTACGTCCCGGTCGACTTGGTCCAGCGTTGCCAACGGGTGTGCCGGGGACACGAACAAGGCGATCTCTGTGCGCTCGTCCACCGTCGAGCTGACCAGGTCCGGCGGGTAGCTGTCCTGCATTTCTGCGAAGGCAATCTGCGCCCGGCCGCTTTGCACCAGGGACACCAGGTCATCGCATTCGGCGATCAGGCATTCGAGCTCCAGGTCCGGGTAGCGCTGCTCGAAGGCGCTGAGGGCGGCTTCGAAGCGGTCCGACTGATAGGTATCGGACAGCGCCACCGTCAGCTTCGCTTCCACCCCTTGGGACAGTTGGCTGGCGGTCATTTCCAGGCGACTGGTGGCGGCCAGGATGTCTTCGGCCCGTTGCAGCATGACGTGCCCGGCCGGGGTTAGTCCGGGCTTGCGGCTGCTGCGGTCGAACAGCGTCAGATTCAGGTCGATTTCCAGGCTGGCCACTGCGGCGCTGATGGTCGACTGACTGCGGCCCAGCTTGCGTGCCGCGGCGGAAAACGAGCCTTGGGTCGCCGCTTCGACAAACGCCAGCAACACTTCGTGAGAGGCCATGAACTATCGCCTTGATCGATGGTTATTGGTTATGAAGTATCGGTGTGATGACAGATCATGGCAACCACAGTCACCCAAGGGAGTTCGGCCATGAGCGCCAACAAGTCCATTACTGAACGTATTTTTCAAGCCATCGGTTTCGAACTGCTGGCCATCCTGATCTGTACCCCGTTGCTGGCCTGGATCATGAACAAACCAATGCTGGACATGGGCGCTGTGACCATCGCCATGGCTGCACTGGCCCTGGCCTGGAACGTGGTCTTCAACGGTATGTTCGATCGGGTGCTCAAGCGCCTGGCCATCGCACACAATGCCTGGGTCCGCGTGGTGCATGCGCTGTTGTTCGAAGGCGGTCTGGTCGCCCTCGGCGTGCCATTGATCGCCTGGTGGCTGAATGTCAGCCTGTGGCAAGCGTTCGTGCTGGATATCGGTGTGTTGCTGTTCTTCCTGCCGTACACCTACGTCTACCACTGGATGTATGACGTGGTTCGCGAGCGGATGCTGGTGACCCGTGAGGTTTGCTGAGTCGTGTTTTGTGGCGAGGGGGTGGGTCTGACGCCGGCCCTTGTAGGAGCGAGCTTGCTCGCGATGGCGGCGTGACAGTCAATATCAATGCTGAATGTCAGACCGCTATCGCGAGCAAGCTCGCTCCTACAGGTTTTGTACCAGTTTCCAGGTCTTCGGATCAGACGTGGAAGTAACCCACGCACGAATCGAACGGCAGGCGCTTGAGTTCGATCTTGTTCAGGTCGAGCACTTCACGCAGGGCCTTGGTTTCGCCCGGGAAGTTGCGGTAGGCGACTTCGTCGAGCACCACGATCGCGCCTTTGGGCATGTACGGCAGAAAGGTTTGCAGCGCGACTTTGGTCGACTCGTACAGGTCGGTGTCGAGGATCAGCATGGCCACGACCAGGTCCGGGCGGGTCTTGACCCATTCCGGCACGGTCTGGACGATATCGCCCTTGACCAGCTCGCAGCGCGGAATCCGGTTGACCGGGCGCAACAGGTCGTTGGCGTCGATCATGTCCTGGATCAACGATTGGTCGGTGTCGGCGAACATGGTCTCGTTGACGTCGGCCGGGTCTTCTTTCTTGTCGATGCTCTGGAAGCCTTCGAAGGTGTCGAAGCCCACGATCGAGCGGTTGATCGCGTACGGCTCGAGAATCATCGACAAGTGCATGTAGAGCATCAGCGAGTTGCCCTTGTACACGCCGCACTCAATGATCGCGCCGGGTACTTCGGCGACTTTCTTGAACAGCTCCATGCGCGACAATGCAGCCGTCACGCCGATGCGGTTGGCGAAGACGAACGGCGCGTCGGCCACATATTCGGCATCGACCCGTTTCAGGACATTGGTACGGGTTTCGTTGTACTGGGCCTCGGCGGGCGTGATGCGACGCTTGGTCATTGCGGGATTCCTCGGAAATTCGAAAAGTCGTGGACGTGGAAGTAGTCTTTGAAGCCGGCGCCGACATCCGGGCAGGCGCTGTCGACGTTAATCGCACCGCGCCGATGCTTGAGGTCGTCGAGGTGCATCAGGCGAAAGTCCACGCTGAAGCGGGTGTGTTGCGTGTAATTGGGCACGGTGCCGTGCAGGTGCGAACCCGAGAACACCAGCATCTCGGCGGTGTTGCCGGCGATGCGCAGTTCAGAGGCGCTGTTGATCGCTACGGTGGGCACCGGGTGTTGGCGCGCCTCTTCCTTGACGTTGTCCTTGGCGCGCTGGCGTTGCACGTCGATCCAGTCGGACAGGCTCCACTGCGCCGAGGTGTTTTTCACCGGGGCGTCGAAGTAGGCCGGGTTGATCATCATGGTCTGGTCAGGCTGGATCGTGTAGACCGGCATCCAGGTATTGATCTGGCAGTCGACACCGCCGTACCAGGTATCGCGATGGGGCTTGTAGGCGTAGCTGACGCCGGCGTGCAGGTAGTCGTAGTTGGGCACGACACGGATGCGCGGCACGTCGAAAATGAACTCTTCGGGAGCGGCACCGATTTCTTCGGTGAAGCTGCGGATCAGTTCCTTGGCCCGCAGGCTGTTGGTGAACTGGCCCTTGAGGCGAGTCACCAGCACCACGAACTCTTCCACCGGCATCAGCGTGTGCAGCGCCTGGTGATTGGTCTCGCCATCGAAGGCGGCGGTGATGCTTTCCTGCGCGAAAGCACAAAGGTCTTTGGCCGCGCGCAACTGCGTGTTCAGGAAAATATCGCCCGCATAAATGGCTTCTTTGAAGTCAGCTTTCTGCTGCAGCTGATTGATGTACAGATTCACGGTTCCTCTCCTGAATACATCGAGTCTCTTATGAGTCGGCACCACGCTGACAAACTGGAGGGCTGTCGGAGCTGTGGTGCGTCAATAAAGCGCAAGCCTTTGAGCATGCGAGCAAATGCCGTGCCGCTGGACGAAAAAAACCCGACGGGAAAACCCGCCGGGATGTTTGGCTGCGACTCAGGGCTTTTTACCTGTGGGAGCGGGCTTGCCCCCACATTCAGAACAGTTGGGTGAACAACCAGTACAGGCTACCCGACAGCAGGATCGCCGCCGGCAAGGTCAGCACCCAGGCCATCAGCAAGTTGCGGATGGTCTTCATCTGCAGGCCGCCGCCGTTGGCGACCATGGTCCCGGCCACCCCCGATGACAGCACGTGAGTGGTCGACACCGGCACGCCGAACATGTCGGCGGCGCCGATGGTCAGCATCGCCACAGTTTCTGCCGAGGCGCCTTGGGCGTAGGTCAGGTGGGTCTTGCCGATTTTCTGGCCGACGGTCACCACGATGCGCTTCCAGCCGACCATGGTCCCCAGGCCCAGGGCGATGGCCACGGCGATTTTCACCCACAACGGAATGAAGCGCGTGGAGTTGTCGATCTGTTGCTTGAACAGTTGCAGCTTGCCGCTGGTGTCGGTGTCGAAATTGCCGACTTTGTTCTTGTCCATCAGGCGAATGGTTTCGCTGCTCAAATACATGTCGTTACGCACGTTGCCCACGGCCTCGGCCGGGACTTTCGAGAGCGAGCCATAACCCTTGACCTGGGCACCGATGCTGCCGGTCAGCGCAGCCAGCGCCGGCACCAGTTGCGGGCTCGCTTCCTTGCTGCGCATGTATTCGGACAGCACCGCGCGTGGGTCGGCGGGGGCCGGTTGCGGTGCCGCCTTGACCAGCGCTTGCTGGGTCACTTCGGCGACCGCAGCGAACTGCAAGGCTTGATCGGCCGGCATGGTGCGGTTCAGTGCATATGCCATTGGCAGCGTACCCACCAGAATCAGCATGATCAGGCCCATGCCTTTCTGACCGTCGTTGGAACCGTGGGCAAACGACACACCCGTGCAGGTCACGATCAACAGGCCGCGAATCCACCATGGCGGCGGGGTCTCGCCCTTTGGCTCTTTGTACAGCGCACGATTCTTGACGAACGCGCGCAGCGCCAGCAACAGCAGCGCGGCGCAGCCGAAGCCGACCAGTGGCGAGAGCAGCAGTGCGTAACCGATCTTGGTGGCCTGGGCCCAGTCCACGCCGCTGGTGCCGTCGCGGCCGTGCATCAGGGCGTTGGCCACGCCGACCCCGATGATCGAACCGATCAGGGTGTGCGATGACGACGCCGGCAGGCCCAGCCACCAGGTGCCGAGGTTCCACAAGATGGCGGCGATCAGCAGGGCGAAGATCATCGCGAAGCCGGCCGACGAACCGACTTGCAGGATCAGCTCGACCGGCAGCAGGGCGATGATGCCGAACGCCACCGCGCCGCTGGACAGCAGCACCCCGAGGAAATTGAAAAATCCGGACCAGACCACCGCCACGTTCGGCGGCAGCGAGTGGGTGTAAATCACCGTGGCCACCGCGTTGGCGGTGTCATGGAAGCCGTTGACGAACTCAAAGCCCAGGGCAATCAGCAGCGCCACGCCGAGCAGCAGGAACGGTGTCCAGGTGGTCACCACCGTGCCGAGTTCGTTCATGTCGTGCATCAGGCTATAGGCGGTAAACAACAAGCCGATGGCCAGCACGGCAAAAAACACCACGATGGTGATCAGGCCGGGTTTTTTGTCGAATTGCGGTATGGCGCTACTGGCGGGTGCCGGGGCGGCGGTGAAGGAGGGCGTAGCCATCACGGACATTCCTGAGGAGGGAGGTGTATCAGTGATAATCGTTGCTAATTGTTACAGGGAGACTGCTCTGGGTCAGGGTTTGGGGTTATTGCAGGCCGCGGATCTGAGTTTCCACACATTGCCTGATGCCATGCAAAACCCTGTGGCGAGGGAGCTTGCTCCCGCTGGGTTGCGAAGCGACCCCAAAACCAATCACCGCAGTCATCAGATTTACGGCTGCTTCGCACCCGAGCGGGAGCAAGCTCCCTCGCCACAGTTGTTCAGTGTGTCAGGTTAGGACGGGGGTCAATAATCCTGCTGCTTGCGAAATGCCCAGCGCCCGGCGATCACGGTAAAGGTCGCGACCAGCGCCACGAGGATCCAGAAACCCTGCGGATCACCGGCCAGCGGAATGCCGCCGACGTTCATGCCGAAGAAGCCGGCGATGATGTTGATCGGCAGCGCCAGCACCGTTACCACCGTCAGGGTGAACAGCGTGCGGTTGGTCTGTTCGTTGATGTTGGCGGCGATCTCTTCCTGCAACAGCTTGATCCGCTCACCCAGTGCCGTGAGGTCGTTGATGATCAGCGCAAACTCCTCGGTGGATTTGCGCAGCTCCTTCACGTCTTCCTTTTGCAGCCATTGCGGTGGCCGGTTGAGCAGGCGCAGCAAGGAGCCTGGCTCCAGCGCCAGCAGCCGTTGCAAACGCACCAGCACCCGGCGATTGGCGCCCAGTTCAGCGCGGTTGGTCGACAGCCGCGAAGAGAGCAACTCATCTTCGATCTGATCCACGCTCTGGCTGGTCCTGCGCACGATCTGGGTCAGCACTTCACCCTGGTCGCGCAGCAAATGCACCAGCAACTCCAGAGGGGAGCGAAAGCACTCCCGGGCCTTCACCGACGAGCGCAGTTTGTCCACCGAGTGCAGCGGTTGCAGGCGGGCGCTGATGATCAGCCGGCTGCGGGCGCACACCCACAGCGTCGAGACGTCCGACGAGACCATGTTGCTGAGGTTGAACACCACGTCGTTGACCACCGCCAGCAACGCCGAATCGACATGTTCGATGCGCGTCGAGCGCGAGCCTTCGTGCAACGCTTCGAAAAATTCCTCGGGCAACTCCAGATGGCTTTTCATCCAGCGTTCGCACGCGGCGTGGGCCAGGTTCAGGTGCAGCCAGAGAAATTGCTCGTCGCTTTGCGGTTGTTGCAGGTACTGCAAGGCCTCGGCGGAATTGATTTCCCGACCAGCCTCACCGGGGCGAAAGCTGAAACCGTAAAGCAGGCCGAACAGATCCGTGTCGCGATGACTGTGATCGATGCTGTGGTTCATGAGGGCTCGCAAGGGGAGACGCCTGTCGCAGGTTTCGCAGGTTCACTTGAGCGGCATCATCGCAAGGCAGGATGACGTTCTTGTGACGGAAAAATAACGCAAACGTTTCCACTACCGGCGGTCGGGATTTTCTCAAGAACCGCTCTGGCTTGCCGATCACGCTTGGGTTGAATTGCGCGCCGTAGGCCTCGGCCGTGATCGCAGACAGGGAAGTCCGGACACCTTTCACGCCTTAACGGGGCGTGCCTCATTCCAGTCATGAGTACCCTCCAATGCTTTTGCAAAAGTCCCTGAGAGCACAAATTCTCGCCCTGCTGAGCGGCAGCCTGCTGGCGATGCTGTTGATCGCCCTGGCGTGCTTTCACTTGCTGTCCAGCGGTGTGCAGAGCTACGCCAATCTGATCGAGGGCCCGCTGCATACCTCGCAATTGATCGATGAAGCCAACCTGCAATTCAAGGTGCAGGTGCAGGAGTGGAAAAACGTCCTGTTGCGCGGCAAGCAACCGGCGGACCTGAGCAAGTACTGGGGGCAATTCGAAGACCGTCAGCGCGATGTGCAAAACATCCTCGGCGAGCTGGCCGCGCAGAAGGGCATCGAGCCGCAACTCAAGAGCCGCATCGAGCGCTTGCGTGACGAACATCGCCAGTTGGGCGCGGGCTATCAGAAGGGCCGGGACGCGTTCGTGGCCGCCGGTGGTGACCCGACGGTGGGCGACGCGGCAGTCAAGGGCGTGGACCGCGCGGCCAGCGATCAGATGGGTGAACTGGTCAGCGAGTTGCGCAAGCAGGGCGCCGAACAATCGACGCTGATCAGCGCCGCTGCCGATCGCACGGTGATGCTGGGGATCATGGTAATGCTGGTTTCGAGTTTGCTGATCGGCCTGCTGAGCCTGTGGCTGGTCAACCGTAATCTGGTCGAGCCGATCCGCAAACTGATCGAATACGTGGCGCAGCTCAGCCGGGGGCGTATTGCCGAGCGCGTGGCCAGCAACCGTCAGGACGAGTTGGGCAAACTGGCGATGGCCGCCAACACCCTGCGCGATTTCCTCGCCGAAACTTTCAGCCGTTTGCAGCGCAGTGCGTCGGACCTGGATAGCGCCAGCGGTGAGTTGAACTCGATCGCCACCGTGATGGCCGGCGGTACCAACGAACAGTTCAACCGCACCGATCAGGTGGCCACGGCGATGAACGAAATGTCCGCTACCGCACAGGAAGTGGCCCGTCATGCCGCCGAAGCGGCGCGGGCCGCCGACGATGCCGACCAGTCCGCCCAGCAGGGCGAAAAAGTCATGCAAGGCACCATCCATACCATCACTCAGATGCGCGGCGAAATCGCCAACACCGCTACGGTCATCCGCCAACTGGAAACCGACAGCGGGCGCATCGGCAAGGTTCTGGAGGTGATTCGCGGCATCGCCGAACAGACCAACCTGCTGGCGCTCAACGCGGCCATCGAAGCGGCCCGCGCCGGTGAGGCCGGACGCGGATTCGCGGTGGTGGCCGATGAAGTGCGCAGCCTGGCCCAGCGCACGGCGGCGTCGATCATCGAGATCAACCAGATCATCCAGACCGTGCAGACCGGTGCAATCGAAGCGGCCCAGGCGATTGAAAGCGGTCAGTCGCGCAGCGAACAAAGCGTGCAGCAAGTGACTGAGGCCGGCGCCATGCTCGAACGCATCACCCTGGCCGTGGAAGCCATCCGCGACATGAACCGCCAGATCGCCACTGCCGCCGAAGAGCAGACCTCAGTGGCCGAAGACATCTCGCGCAACCTCACCGAGATCACCAGCATCGCCAGCACCAACCTGGACAACGTGCAGCGCACTGAAGCGGCCAGCAACAACCTGCACGGTTTGTCGGGGCAGTTGAACGAGGTGACGGCGCGCCTGAGCGCTTGAATCCAGAATGCACAAAAGCCGCACGACTTCTCAATCGTGCGGCTTTTGTGCGTTTCGGGATCAGGTGTCCTGTTTGTTCTTCAGGACCTTGCCGTTGGAGGCATCGATGTCCACATCCCACTCGACGTTCTTGGTATCGCGCAGTTCGACTTCGTACTCGTAACCGTTGAAGTAGTTGTCCAGTTCGGTTTTGGTGATCGTTGCGCCCGGGTGCAGATCCAGCGCGATCTTGTTCAGATCTTCCAGCGACTTGATCTTGCCGTCCTTGACCAGTTGCGGGATCTCATCGACCCGTACATCGGCCTGGGCCAGGCCCGCGGCAAAGGTCAGGGTTGCAGCGGTCAACAAAGCAGTCAGGGTCTTCATGGGCTTCTTTCCTTGGGTGATCCGTTCAAGTGAGATCAGGTTAGTGTGTGTAACTTAATCCACCCTTAAAACCCTCTGCATGTCCTGCATCAATCCCTGTGGGAGCGTGGCTTGCCCGCGAGGCGGAGTGTCAGTCAACGTTGATGTCGAAGCTGATGGCCCTTTCGCGAGCAAGCTCGCTCCTACAAGTTTTGTGTAATAGCGCGTCAATAGCCGTTGTTCTTCAACACTTGATCGACGCTCGCCGCCGGGCGTTTATAGAACTTCAACAACTCGCTGGCGCGGTTGGTGAAAATACCGTCAACCCCGGCTTCCATGACTTTCTGGTAATCCACCACATCGTCGATGGTGTACACGTGCACCAGCAGGCCCTGATCGTGGGTGTACTGGTTCATCCACGGTTGCACCAAGTCGGAATAACTCTGGTCGCCACCCTGGGTCAGTGCGGCGGACGGGCCGGTGCCGATGGCGCCCTGGGCCTTGGCGTAGTCGACCCAACGCTGGAATTCGGCTTTGTCCTTCGGTTCCTGTGCGGCGTAGTACGTGGCCTTGTCCTTGGCGCCGGACTCGGCAAATGTCACCTTGGACTTGGGCTCGATACTGCCTTCACCGACCCACAACAGCAGGATCTTCGGCACCTTCGGCATTTCCTTTTGCAGCAGTTCGAGGCTGCTCTTCTCGAAGGTCTGCAGGACCACCTTGCCTTTGCCCTGGCCGACCCCCAGTTCGCTTTTCGCCAGTTTCGAACCGGTCGGGCTCAGCCAGCCACGGTCCTGAAGTTTTTCCTTGAGGTCGTGTTCGATGCCGGGAAACTGCTTGGGCTCCTTGGTCTCGATGTACAGGCCGGGCTTGTGCAGGGAGTTGCCCTCGGCGATGTCGATGATTTCATCGAGGGTCAGAATCTTCAGGCCCGCGAAGGCGGGACGTGCGCGATCCGGGTACGCGGCATTGAACCAACTGCCCGCATCCAGGGTTTTCAGTTCGGCCATGGTGAACGCATTGGCGGGGCTGTCCTTGCGCTCGGGGAATTTGCTGGCAACGTCGGTGGTGCGTTGCAGATTGTTGTCGTGCAGGGCAAACAGCACGCCATCCTTGCTGCGTTGCAGATCCAGTTCCAGGTAGTCGGCGCCCAGGTCGCGGGCCGTCTTGTAGGCAGCGGCGGTGGATTCCGGCGCATCGAACGACGCACCACGGTGGGCGATCACCGCTGGATGCGGAATGCCCAAGCGGGTCGCCAGTGCCTTGGGACCCGGTTCGCTGGCGGCCTGTGCGTGGCCGAGGCTAAGCAGCAGGCTCAGTAACAGGGCGCTTTTGGTAAAGGTTGCGGGCATGGTCGAGATCCTTTCGCGATGAGGGTGCGTCCCTTTTAACAACTGATCATTGCAGGCGCTATCGCGAGACCGACAAAAACCTCTCCAAAGCTGATGTTCGTCAGCGCTTTTGTGCGCCCGGTTGCAGTACGCTGGGGCCCTGCAATTTCCCCGGCAGAGGGAAACGCAGGCCCTGCGTGCCAACCAACGATCACCATTGCGGGGTTTACCATGCGCATCACTTCCCAGCTCATCTGCCAGGCTGCCGACCAACTCAAAGGCTTCGTCGGCCTCAACCGCAAGACCGGCCACTACATCGTGCGTTTCAGCGAAGACTCGTTCGGCATGGACGTGGCGGATGACGGCATTATCCCGACCAGTGAGTTCGTCTGGGCCACTGGTCCCGGGCAAACCATGACGCTCAAGCGCGAATTGATTCAGTTGCTGCTGGACCAGAACATCGATGACCGGATCAACATCACCGAGCCGTTGCGGGTGTACATGAACCGGCGGGACGTGCCGGAGATTTCGGGGGTTCGCAGTCTGGTTCGGGGTTGAGTTTTTGTACTGACTGTTCTGGCCTCTTCGCGGGCAAGCCCCCTCCCACAGGGTGTGTGGGTGTACGCAAGTCATGTACCCGACACAAAACACTGTAGGAGCGGGCTTGCCCGCGAAGACGGCCTCAAGAACACCGCATCATTTACAGACTGAACCCGTAGGCCCGCTCAACCCGGCATACCCGCGTATGACACCGCGCATACCAGGTCGAGCGCCCACGCTCGCGAATCGCACTGTGCTCCGGATGATGCTTCCACGCCAGAATCGCCGCTTCACTGGCCCAGTACGACACCGTAATCCCAAGCCCATCCTCACCCCGCGCCGACTCCACACCAAGAAACCCTGGCTGTTCACGGACCAGTTCCAGCATCCGTGCAGCCGCGTCGGCGTAACCTTGGTCACCCCCGGTGCGCAGTGAGGTGAAGATCACCGCGTAGTAAGACCCAGCTGGCGTATCGGCGATCATGACGAGCGCCCCGCACAGGCTGCGACAAAAGCGCCAACCAACGGTGGCAAGACACCCTTGAGCGCCGCCCGCTCGGGCTGGAACAGGGTCGCGACAAAAAACGGATGACCGCTGAGTTCGACCGCGCGCAGTCCGTGTTCCGAATCGTGGCCGACGGCGTGAAGTTCGTGCTTGAGCAGCTCCCCTTCGAACTGCGGATTCACACCATAACGACAGCGATAGCCTTCACGAATCTCGGCGTTTTCGTACGCCTGGGCAATCAACGAGCCCTCATGTAAATGAATGGTATCAACCGCTTCCATCAGCGCGCACGACAGCGGCGTCAGCAGTGCTCGCGCGGCATCGGGATTTGTCTCGCCGTGTTCGGCATCCGACCAGCCCAGTACGTTGCGCGCATATTCCAGCACCGCATGTTGAAAACCACCGCAGGTGCCGAGGAAAGGTCGCCGTTGTTCGCGGGCAAAGCGAATCGCGAGCAACGCACCGTCCATGCTCCGGTAAGGGGTGGCCGGCACACACCAGAAACCGTCGAATGTGTGCAGCGGTGTCTCGGCGTGGATTTCATCGGTGGCCAGCCATTGCCATTGCAGGTTAAGGCCCGTGCGTTCGGCGACCTTTTCGAGGGCCACGGGAATGGCCTGGTGGGCGGTAACGTGTGGGTCGTAGTCGCCGATCAGGGCGATGCGAATCGAGCGGTTTTCCATGCGGGGCCTCTGCACTTGTTGATTGCTGGTGCCCACTATAGATTGGCGTTCACGCACTCAATATTGGCGTTTTCCCAAGTGATCAATGCAGCGACGCACTATCGACTGGATTACCCGGACCTGAGCCTGATTCTCGCGCTGGTACGCGGCGGCTCTCTGGCCCGGGCTGCGCAACTGCTGAAGGTGGATGTCTCGACGGTGTTTCGAGCGGTGCGCCGGCTGGAGGCTGCACTGGGTCAGCAACTGTTCGAAAAAAGCCGCGCCGGTTACCTGCCCACCACCCTGGCGCAGTCGCTGGCTGAACAGGCCGAGCGCGCCGAGCAGGCGCTGGAGGCGGCGCGCATCGGTGTGGAGCAGGGCGGTGAAGTGATCAGCGGCATCGTGCGCCTGACCTGTACCGATTCGGTCCTGCAAGGTTTGCTGTTGCCGGCGCTGGCGCAGTTCATGCCGAACTATCCGGCGCTGACCCTCGAACTCAGCACGTCCAATGATTTTGCCAACCTCAGCCGTCGGGATGCCGATATCGCCCTGCGCCTGACCCGCACGCCTCCGGAGCATCTGGTAGGACGGCGGCTGGCGGACATTGCCTACCGGGTGTGCGCCAGCGAGCGATACCTGCGATCGGTCAACACCACCGACCTGGCCGCATTGACCTGGATCGCCCCGGATGACTTCCTGCCCGATCACCCGACCGTTATCTGGCGTCGCCAAGCCTTGCCGGGCGTAACGCCGGGCTATCGCTGCAACAGCATGCTGTCGGTGACCGAACTGGTCAGGGTGGGGCTGGGTATAGCGGCACTGCCGGACTTTTTGATCGGCGATGGATTACAGCCGCTGAGCGAACCGTTGCACGGATACGACACCGCACTGTGGCTGCTGACCCGTCCCGACTGCCGCGCCTTGCGCTCGGTGGTCACCTTGTTCGATGAGTTGGGGCGGGCGCTGAAACTGCCGTGAAACCGTTCAGGTTCTTGGCTCATCCTTGCGCACCAGGTGCTGATGCATTTCCGTGGTCAGGCTATCGATGCGCTCGGTGAGAGCCTTGGTCATCTCCGTGAGGCGAGTGTTCTGCTCAAGCAGCTCCAGCAGTTGCGCGGAGTTTTTCGCGGCCTCTGCCTGTCGCTCACTGTTGGCGGTCGCCAGTGCTTCGCGGTGCTGCGCATCGGCATCGGATTTGGCTTTGTCCCGCGCGGCCTGACGCGTCTGGGCCAACAGAATCAATGGCGCGGCATAGGCCGATTGCAGGCTGAATGCCAGGTTGAGCAGGATGAACGGGTACGCATCGAAGTGGGTGAACCCGGACAGGTTAAGGCACACCCAGATGACCACGATCAGCGTTTGTGCGCCGAGAAAAGTCGGTGTACCGAAGAACCGCGCAAAGGCTTCGGCGCGCAGGGCAAACTTGTCATTGCCAAAGGTCGGCGCGAGGTGGGCATGAGGACGATGGAAACGCAGGTGATCGACGTGGGCGGCGGTTTCGTGGTTGGTGGTCATGATGCTCTCTGTATGGCGCTGGGACTGAGGCTCACTATAGCCTCAGCGCCGGTTTCATTCTGAAACACATGCGCCGTTCAACTCAGAGCCATCTAAGGTTCGACGGCGCCGTCGACATTGTCATTTATTGCACCTGATAGCAGGCCAGAAACATATCCAGCGCGGACTCGGCCACCCGGTGCTGTTCTTCGGCTGACAAGCCGGGTTGCCCCATGGAAATCTGTGGCCAGAATGCAAAGGACTTGAGCAGGCCATGGACCTGTTGAGCGGCGAATTCGGGAGCCACGACCTTCAATCGGCCATCCGCTTGAGCCGCCCGAATCCACACCGTCAGCCCCTCTTCGCGTTCACCCATTCGGGCCACCATGTCCTGTGCTCGCTCCGGGGAGTGAATCGTCGCCGCGATTGCCACCCGCGCCAGGTCGAGAAAATTGTCATCGCCCAACATTTGCAGCTTGGCCATCAGCAACACGCGGAGTTGATCGCGCAGCGGCAGATCGGAACGGTAGGCCGTTTCCTGTTCCGCCGTCACCCGGATCCATAGCTGATTGAGGATCTCGGCGAACAATTCTTCCTTGCTGGGGAAGTGGTTGTACACCGTGCGCTTCGACACGCCGGCAGTGGCAGCAATCTTGTCCATGCTGGTGATCTCGAAACCGTTGTCACGGAATTCGTTGATCGCGGCTTGAATGATCGCCTGGCGTTTTCGGTCAGTGAGGCGCTGTGGAGCTGTCATAAGTACGCTTCGGCAGGAAGAAGGGAGGAATTACACTCAGCAGTTTACTTGTCATCGACTTTGATGCAACCTAGAAACTACACTGTGCAGTGTAATGTTTTGTTAACCCTGCCCAGCAAAAATAGAAAGTCCGGCTGATGCGTGCGTGCCTTGGCCATTTATCGTCCCAAAGCGGAAATCGCGTCATGCGCGGTTTTTCTGGAGTCATTCAGTCATGGCCAATTCAACCTTCCCGGCGGACAACGCCTCCACACCTGAAGCGTCCCGACAGGCTCAAGGGCAGTATCAAAACTTCACGCCGGTGCAACGTTTAAGCTTTGGCAAAACCATGGGCATCCTGTGGAACGCGCTGTTCCACAAACCGCAAAACACCCGCCCAAGCGCGCCCGTCCCGGTGCAAGCCCTGACTCAAGCCGCGCTGATCGCAGCACCCAACCACAGCGTCTATCGCCTGGGCCACTCCACGGTGCTGCTCAAGTTGCGCGACAAGTTCTGGATCACCGACCCGGTCTTCGCCGAGCGCGCCTCGCCCGTGCAATGGGCCGGCCCCAAGCGTTTTCACCAGCCACCGATCAGCCTGGAAGAATTGCCACCGATCGAAGCGGTGATCCTGTCCCACGACCACTACGACCACCTGGATCATGCGGCCGTGCTCAAACTCGCGGACAAGACCAAGCACTTCCTTACCCCGCTGGGCGTAGGCGACACCCTGATCAAATGGGGCATCGACGCCAGCAAAGTCCGCCAACTGGATTGGTGGCAAGGCACGGAAGTCGATGGCATCCAGTTCATCGCCACCCCATCGCAGCACTTTTCCGGCCGTGGCCTGTTCGACAGCAACAGCACCCTCTGGGCCTCGTGGGTGATGATCGATGGCGACACACGTATCTTCTTCAGCGGTGACAGCGGCTACTTCGACGGCTTCAAACGTATCGGCGAACAGTACGGCCCATTCGACCTGACCCTGATGGAAACCGGTGCCTACAACGTCGACTGGCCGCACGTGCACATGCAACCCGAACAAACCCTGCAAGCCCACCTCGACCTCAAGGGCCGCTGGCTACTGCCCATCCACAACGGCACGTTCGACCTGTCGATGCACGCCTGGTACGAACCCTTCGACCGCATCCTGGCCCTGGCCTGGGAACGCAACGTGTCGATCACCACACCGCAGATGGGCGAGGCGTTCAACTTGATGCATCCGCAGCGTGGTGGGGCGTGGTGGCTGGCGGTGGAAGGGGAGAGTGAGCGGGTGGTGCAGAACGCGTGAAGTTGTGATCCCGGCCGGTCTTCAGACCGGCTTGGGAGCTCAACTGAATCAGTTAGCCACGCTCGTTCTTTAACTGCTCAAGGAACCCCGAGATCTTTGCCACGCTCAGGTCGCGAAACTTCCCTCGAAGTATTTCGTTTAGTTCTTCGACAGATAATCCGAGCTTCTGCGCAGCATCCGTCTTACTCAGCCGGCCGCTTTCCAGCAGAAGGCTAATCTTCATAACGCATTCAGATTTGGCTCGCATATCACCAGCATCGGGAGTGCCCAGTGCCTGATAAACGCAGCTATCGCCATCGTCGATTTCATTCATCTGTTGACCCTCACTCCACCATCGCAAAATCTGCCCGCCCAACCGGATTCGGCGTCGACCCCTTCACATTCATCCCCCGACCCGGCGCAAACCCCGGGAAGAACACCAACCCTTCGGCTTCAAGCCGATAGGCCAACGCCAGGCGCGTGACATCCCGCACCTCCTGTCGCGCCTCGAAACGTTGAATGGCCTCCACCGAGACGCTGGACTCCCGCGACAGCTCTTGCACACTCCAGCCCAGCATCGCTCGGGCCTGGGCGCAGTGGGCCGGGGTGAATTGGAAGAGGGCGATACGTTCCAGGGTGATTTTCATCGCTTGAGAGGCCATGGTGTTCTCCGGGCTCGAGAGTGTTGGTCAAAATATACTGTGTTTTTGTACAGTTGTTTTGAGCCCGGATCAAACGCATTTTTTGATTTTTCTTTTCAGGCAGACGAACGGCGCTGTGCTTATTTGCCCGCCAACCCCGGCGCTTCCCGCACGATAAAGTGATCCAGATTCTCGATGTTGGCGCTGAACACCCCGAACGTCTGCTCGGGGTTTTTCTTGCTCGGCACCTGTTTCAGCTCAGGCGTCACCCCATAAAAGAAGCAGTACAACTCCCGCCCGCTCTCGATGGCGTGCTTGATCTCCTCCAGGAACGCCTTGCGCTTGCGGTAGCTGTCGATCAGTTTCTTGCTCAGGTAGACATTGACCGAGTACGGCTTCTTCTCGAACCAGACCTTCTTCTCGAAGTCGATGCGAAAGCTCTGGGTGTAGTCCTTGATCTCCTTGACCTTGCCCCAGTAAATCAGCCCCTTGTTGTCCTGCAGGTATTCGATCTTCTTGAAAAACGACGCGTAAGGCGCGGTGTGCTCGCCAATCTTCAGCGGCACGCGCTTGAGCAAATCCTTGTCGTCGAAGTTCGACACGAAACACTCCACCGGATGGGCGAAAACGCTGGTCTTGTCCGGGGCCGATTCCTTGCTTGGCTGCTCGACGTTGCTGGTCACCTTAGGTGCCATCGGCTCATCTCGAGCCCCATCCGCAATCACCACCGGGATGGACGGCTTACGCACATACTCTCGCTGAGTCAGTAACAATTCCGACGGGAAATGTTCCTCGCGACTGTCATCCGTTTCCACCTCATCCGCACCCGACGCCGGCGTCTTCAAGCTGACATAAGGGCAACCTTCGACATGCCGCGTACTTGGCAAGTTCTTGAAGTGCGGCGTGCGCACGTAATTCACATTCTTCGCGTTGAACGTGCCCAGCTCATTGGCCGTATCGAACGCCAGGCGACAGGCATCGTTGGGGCACTGGAAGTGTTCCCTGGCGGAGTCGAACTCCATCGTCTCGTCGAAATTCAGGTCCCGAACGTCGTAGATCGACAACTTGTCGTTGAGGCTGAGGCAGTAGGCGAGGTCGAATTTCATGTCGGCTTCCAGGTCCTTTAGGTGACCAGCTTCCAGTGATGGCGCATTCGAAGCAATAGCTACACTGAGATCACTTCGATATCGCCGAGTCTGCACAGTCCATCAACGAGGGAATGCTGACTGTAGGAGCGAGCTTGCTCGCGATGGTCGTTAACGATGCTGCGTGTTTACTGATTAAACGCGGCGCTCTTGAGTCCATCGTCGGAACGCCGCCCGGAGCAAGCTCGCTCCTACAGACAGAATTTTTAAATGAACAGCGTTACATCAACGAGGGCGGTTAATGAGCCATTCAGATGCTTCGCCGCCCGTTTCGGAGCCGGGCCGGATAGCCCGCCGGGATGAACAGAGCGGTTGGCGCCGCTGGCTGCCGGGGCTGGGCATGCTGCGCGAGTACCAATCGGCATGGTTGCGTTACGACATCGTGGCCGGCCTGGTGCTGACCACGATGCTGGTGCCCGTCGGTATCGCCTATGCAGTGGCCTCGGGCGTGCCCGGCATCTATGGCCTCTACGCGACCATCGTTCCGCTGCTGTTTTATGCCTTGTTCGGCCCCAGCCGCATTCTGGTGATGGGGCCGGATTCCTCCCTGGTGACCGTCATCCTTGCCGTCATCCTTCCACTCTCCGGCGGCGACCCGCAGCGTGCCGTCGCTCTGGCGGGAATGATGGCGATCGTCTCGGGAGCGGTGTGTATCCTGGCCGGTATGGCGCGCCTGGGTTTTATCACCGAGCTGCTGTCCAAACCGATTCGCTACGGCTACATGAACGGCATCGCACTGACCGTATTGATCAGCCAGTTGCCCAAGCTGTTCGGTTTTTCGATTGAGTCCAACGGTCCATTGAGAGACTTATGGTCCATCACTTCAGCGGTGATGGAGGGAAAGGTCAACTGGACCACCTTCTTGGTGGGCGGGCTCACCCTGGCGGTGATCCTGCTGCTCAAAAGGTGGCCGCGGTTGCCGGGCATCCTGATCGCGGTGGTTGGCGCGACAGTCGCGGTGGGAGTACTCGACCTTGCGACACGCGCCGGCGTGAAGGTCCTCGGTTCGCTCCCCCAAGGCCTGCCCGGGTTCGCCATCCCCTGGATCACCAGCGCCGACATCGTCCCGGTGTTGATCGGCGGGTGCGCCGTCGCACTCGTCTCGTTCGCCGACACCAGCGTGCTGTCTCGTGTCTACGCGGCGCGGACCCGAACCTACGTCAACCCGAACCAGGAAATGGTGGGCCTCGGTATCGCCAACCTGGCGGCCGGATTTTTTCAGGGTTTCCCGATCAGCAGCAGTTCGTCGCGTACCCCCGTGGCCGAGGCTGCCGGTGCCAAAACCCAGATGACCGGCGTCGTCGGCGCACTGACGGTTGCCTTGCTGCTGCTGGTGGCGCCGGACCTGTTGCAGCACTTACCGTCCAGCGCACTGGCGGCGGTGGTGATCGCCTCGGCCATTGGCTTGATCGAGATCACCGACCTGCGCCGGATCTATCGCATCCAGCGCTGGGAATGCGGGCTATCGATTGTCTGTACGGTCGGCGTGGCCGCGTTCGGCGCGATCGAGGGCATCGGTCTGGCCATCGTGATTGCCGTCATTGAATTCCTCTGGGATGGCTGGCGCCCGTACTCCGCGGTGTTGGGCAGCGCCGACGGAGTCAAAGGCTACCACGACATCAAACGCTACCCCGATGCGCGGCTGATACCTGGCCTGGTCCTGTTTCGCTGGGATGCGCCCTTGTTCTTCGCCAACGCCGAACTGTTCAGCGACCGAGTTCTGGACGCCGTCGCGGCATCACCCACACCCGTGCTCAGGCTGGTGGTCGCCGCAGGCCCCGTCACCAGCGTCGACGTGACCTCCGCCGACATGCTCGCCGAGCTTGATGACACGTTGCATGCGGCGGGTATTGAGTTGTGCATTGCGGAGATGAAAGACCCGGTCAAGGACAAGCTGAAGCGGTTCGGGTTGTTTGCAAGATTGGGGGAGACGGCGTTTTTTCCTACGCTCGGGACGGCCGTGGACAGCTATATGGCGAACTATCAGGTGGATTACAGGGAGCGGGAAGATGAAGGGAAAGGATTGGCGTGAAACCCGCGAGATCGAAATAGAGACTTCATATCAAGGAGCGAACCATGCCGAACAACTGGCCCGCCGGGATTGAGCACGTTGTCGTGCTGATGATGGAAAACCGGTCATTCGATCATCTGCTGGGGGATTACACCCGCATCAACCCCGCGTGTAACGGTATCGACCGGAATGCGCCCAGCACCAATGCGCTGAAGCTGGCCAATGGCAAATCGACGGTGATCACCCAGGCATCGGAGTTCCCGGAGAACTACAGCCTGTGGGCGCCGCCACCCCCTTTACCTCCGGCGCTGCCGCCGAGCAACAGCGAGGGTTTCGACCTTGGCCACGAGTTCGTCAACGTAGAGAAACAACTGGGCGTCTCCTTCAAGACCAGCCCGGCCAACCCTACGCTCGCCGGTTTTGCCCAGGATGCCTACGACAAGGCCCGCACCGACCTGAGGGTGTACAAAACCTGGTCGCAATCCATGGCCCAACGGGCGATGAACTACATCCCGTTCGGCGCCACCCCGGCCGACGATACGCTGCCGGCCATTCACGGGCTGGCGCGCAATTTCACCGTGTGCGACCGCTGGTTTTCCTCAGTGCCAGGCCCAACCTGGCCGAACCGTTTTTTTGCCATGCTCGGCAGTTGCAATGGCCATCTGCTGATGCCCTCCACCGGCACGGTGCTGGCCGGCATCAAAAGCCTGATCGCGCAGTTTGGCGGCGAGAGTATTTTTTCGCTGCTGCGCAACAACGGCCACGACGCACGCATCTATTCCGACGGCGCCGTACCGCTGGCGGCGCTGGTCAAGGGTGGTTTGCAGCACCTGAGCATCGATGACTTCAAGTCGGACGTCGCCGGTAACAGGCTCCCTGAACTGTCCTGGATCGAGCCGAGCTATGGCCTGCTCAACGGCAAGCTCGGGCCCAACGTGTCGCACCATCCACCTGAAGACCTGCGCTTCGGCGATCAGTTTGTCGGTGAGGTGTTCAACGCCTTGTCGGCCAACACCGCTGTCTGGAACAAAACCCTGTTCGTGCTGCTGTACGACGAACATGGCGGTTTCCATGACCACGTGGTGCCGCCGACTTGCGTGGCGACCGGTTCAACGGTCGATGTCCCCTGGAAAAATCCCTTCACCCGTCTCGGTGTTCGCGTTCCGGCGATCCTGGCTTCGCCGTGGCTCAAGCCGGGCTTGATCCCCTGGACGGGCGATGTCCAGGCGCAGCACTACGATCACACCAGCCTGCTGGCCTTTCTTTGCGATCACTTCAAGTTGCCGCGTAGTGCCCTCGGCCCACGGGTAGTCGCCGCGCAGCACTTCGGCAATGCGCCCATCTGGCGCGCTGCACCGGGCGTAACGGCTGCGCCAAAGTTGGCGGCCACCGTGGTGCCAAGTCGCGCCGGGTTGCCCTTGATCGAGTCCGAACTGGCGACCCAGAGCCGACAGGTGGTGGACAGCGCCACCGGTTACCTCGACGGCCTCGACCCGGAGCAGATCTGGAAGAGCAGCGCGCAATGGGTCAACGGTTTTCTCGGCAACCGCAGCCGCGCCTTGGCCGATCCCGGTCAGGCCGCACTCACGCCGGCCGCGCCCAGTGCGGCCAGCCTGGAAGCGAAACTGCGGCGCCTGCAGGATTTGATGGTCACCGCCCAAGGGCAAGCCGTTCGCCCCATTGCGCTGCCTGCCAGCAAAGCCTTGGCAGAACCGGGAGCGGAGCTCGCACCAACGCGGCTGCGCGTCCTGTGCCTGCCCGGTGTGGGGTTCACGCCAGCCAGCCAGGGGCAGGGCGGCATCGATGGGAACTGGCAGGACCAATGGCGCACCTTGATCCGCACTCAACTGGCACAGAACGGTCGCCCCATCGATGACCAGGACATCGACTTTCTGTGCTTCGATGACCAGCTCAAGGAGGGACCGGACTTCGCCCAGATCACCCGAGGCCTGGCGATGCTGAGGGCCGACGCCAAGGGCAAGGCCGACGAGAATTTCGGCAGTTGGGGCCTGCCGGTCAACCAGATGTTGCGCACCACAGTGGGCGCCATCGTGCAATGGATCGAAGACGCCGAGTTGCGCACGGAGTTGACTCAATATCTGCTGGCGAAGATCGAGGCATTCGATCCGCAGATCATCTTCGCCCAAGGCCTGGGCAGCCTGATCGGCTACGATGCCCTGCGCCGGTCGGTGGCGAAAAAGGGGGCGGCGCTCAAGCGCATCGATGGCCGAGTGTTCGTCAGCTTCGGCTCACCGATCGCACTGCCGCTGGTGATGCGCGAAGTGTGGGGCGGGCGAGTCCTGCGCCTGAGTGAAAACGGCCGAGGCATCCGCCGCTGGTTCCACCTCTATAACCCCGATGATGGCTTGTTGACCCGGCCAATCACCTCGCCGGATTCGGCACGGGTCGACTTGCAAACCGAGTTCAGCCTGCCATTGCGCGATGACCTGCTCGACCTCAATCACGCCGCCCAGGCCTACCTGTCGTCAGCCACCAGCCAGACCGGCCTGTGGCCGCAATTGGCCCGCGATGTAGTGGCCGCACGGGCACTGGAAGTGCCGGCGTTCCTGTCCCGCAGCGGCCAACGCAAACGCCGCGCCCTGGTGGTCGGCATCAACGATTACCCCGACCCGGGCGCACGCCTCGACGGCTGCATCAACGACACCTACCTGATCAGCCGCATGCTCCAGGAAAGCGGTTACGACGCCGGCGACATCCGTTTGCTGCACGACGCCCGAGCGACCCGGGCCAACTTCGTCGAGCGCCTCGAATGGCTGGTGGAAGGCGCCCGCGCCGGTGACGAGCGTGTGCTGTTCTACTCCGGCCACGGCACCCAACTGCCGGTCTACAGCAGCAGCGGCGAAGCCGATTGCATGGACGAAACCCTGGTGCTCCACGACTTCGACTGGGACGACGAAAGTACCCACTTCACCGACAAACTGTTCCGCCAGTTCTACAGCCACCTGCCATTCGACCCGGACGGCCACGGCGCCAAACTCACCGTCATGTTCGACTGCTGCTACGCCGGCGGCATGACCCGCGGCAACGGCCGCGTGCGCGGCATCACCCCACCCAGCGACATCCGCCACCGCATGCTGCGCTGGGACCCCTACGCCGGCGACTGGGACCGCCGCGTCTACGCCGTCGACAGCGACCGCCGCGACTTCAGCGAACAAGACCACACAACCCGCGGCCTCACCCGCACCCGCACCACCCAAGGCGCCGCCACCGGCCTGCGCCCCGAGAAAAAAGCCCAACTGCTGCGCCAAGGCAAACTCTACGGCCACCATGGGCCGTACATGCCGCTGATGCTCTACGCCGCGCGGGAGAACGAAAAGGCCAGCGAATATGTGGCAGGCTCCAACCATTACGGCGCCTTCACCTACGCACTGGTCGAACAACTGCGCAAATTGCACCAGGAGGACGCGACGTTGGGGTTTGATCAGTTGATTGAGCGGGTGGGGAGTGTGCTGAGCGCCAGGTCGTTGGGGCAGACGCCGGAGATAGTTGGGCCGAGTGGGGTGCGGGCGGCGGTGTGTCCTTGGCGGATTAGTGGGTTGGGGAGGTGAGGGGACTGGCCTATCGAAAAGCTACGGCTTCGGCTAGTTTGGCTAACTCCATGGAGGTGCCAAATGACTGAGCGGGTAAAAGTAAACATGCGCGAAGCCAAATCACAGCTTTCCCAACTTGCCGAGCGTGCATGGAATGGTGACAACGTGGTGATTACCAAAAACGGTAAGTCTTACCTGGATCTGCTGCCCCATGTCGATGCGCCTCGGGCCCGAACGCCTGGGCGGTTGAAGGGGGCAATCCGAATGTCTGCGGATTTCGACAAGACTCTCGATGAGCTAATCGATGGATTTGAGAACCGTCTATGAGGTGCTTGCTGAATTGATGTTTCCCAAACCGACGCAGATCCCCTGTGGGAGCGAGCCTGCTCGCGATTCGCAAGACCAACGCAGCAACCAACCCAGCCACCAACCTTGTGGCGAGGGGGCTTGCCCCCGTTGGGCTGCGAAGCGGCCCCAAATACTGCAACTTGGGAGCATCAGATAAACCAAATTGTACGGATTGACGGCTGCTCTCTTCAAAAAACTGACTGTCTGAAACTCGGACGGCCAGTTTTTTGAGGGGGTGAACAATCAGTACCCACGTATCACTCGTGAAGCCTTCCGCCACCACGATTCACGCCGATTGAATGGATCATCCGCCAGAACACACGGCATATCTCGCAATCGAATCCAGGGTTCATTCTGCCAGTGCAGCATACCGAGCGACATTTGAGGCCAGTCCAGCACACTCAGCGTTGGTCGCTCCACCATTCGCAACGGCCGCGCATCACGTAGCGCAGGCACAACTTGATGAGTCAGCCACTCTCGCAACAATCGATTCTCAGGGCAGTAGTGATAAATCAACAATGCATACACACCTGACTCGCTGACCATCAAACGCTCTTTAGCTGCGCCATATAGGTCAACAAGCATCATTTGCCTCTGGTCCGCATCGAGCTTGCGCGTCACGCGCTCATCAAGGTGTTTGCCCATCAGCCGCCCGAGATCATGCGCGCAGAACCACGCCTGGTTCTCCAAAAGAAGGGCATGCAGGTGGACGTTGTGACGGGTGAAAACGGTAGGGGCGAGTGATTCAGACATGGCGGGCCTCCTGGAGCGGAAGCGCGTGGTCGGGTCTGTGGGTACGGCGATTCACCTTCATCGTGAAGGTCCGATGGTCAGGCATTTCCTTTACCTCTGGCTGCTTTCTTAGGGCATTCGTTAAGGGTGTCGGGAGCTAAGAAACCCACCAGAGACGGGCCGGACATATTCCCCTTTCGGGTCTTGTATTCGCCCACTCCCGACATAACGGGGATTTTCTCGCAGGCGTAGAGAAACCGCAGACGAAAAAAAGCCGCATGACTGTCGGGTGCGGAGGACCGCTCTGGTTTGTAGAGTTTCTTAGGCTCGAAGTCGAGGGTAGGTTGATCAGGGTTAACCGTCAACCAGCGACTTTGCCTTTCCTCCAAGAAACAAAACGAAATCTGGACAACGGCATAGAGTAAATTATGCTGTATTTATATCCAGTAATTGGTCGCCGTTAATTTCTACCTTGGCCCGAATCCGTGTTGCTAAGCCTGATGTCACGGATCCCAAGAAACGTCATTTACTTTGAGGTTTACTGGGCTAGAATGGTGACCATTCGTCACAGCTTTGACCCAGAGGAATTTCGGGCTCATGAATCTTTTTGAAACACCATCTTTTGAATCCTTGAGCGAAACGACTTCGGACACCCACGAACCGGATACCCATCCAGTGACTGATCTTGCACTGCTTCACAAGTTGCTGGAGATCTACGATCAAGGGCAGCTCGCTGAAATTCTCAACGATGTCAGCCCTTCTCAGTGGTGCCGTGAAACCATCAATCGTTGGGTTAAAGGCAAGGCTTCCCCAAAGCTTTCCCACATTGAATTCACCCGCCTGGAAGCTCTGTTGCCCAAGCGTTTGAACCACAAACCGTCCTTCACCTTCATCGATCTTTTCGCCGGTATCGGTGGGATCAGAAAAGGTTTTGAAGCCATCGGAGGAGAGTGCCTGTTCACATCCGAATGGAACAAGTACGCCGTTAAAACCTACAAGGCGAATCACTTCTGCGATCCGGCTCGTCACCGCTTCAATCTGGATATCCGCTCGGTCACGCTTTCAGACAAGCCCGAAGTGAGTGACGCAGATGCCTACGAGAACATAAGACGCGAAATTCCTGATCACGATGTCCTGTTGGCAGGTTTTCCGTGCCAGCCATTTTCCTTGGCAGGCGTATCCAAGAAAAACTCCTTGGGGCGCAAACACGGTTTCGAATGTGAGACCCAAGGCACCCTGTTTTTCGACGTTGCACGGATTATCGCCGCGAAACGGCCAGCCGCATTCCTGCTTGAAAACGTGAAGAACCTGAAAAGCCACGATAAAGGGAATACGTTCCGGATCATTTGCGAAGCGCTGGATGAATTGGATTATGAGGTTGCAGATGTAAATGCGCCGAAGGGCTCTGACCCGAAGGTCATCGATGCCAAGCACTTTGTGCCGCAGCATCGTGAGAGAATAGTGCTGGTAGGTTTCCGCCGTGATCTGAATGTTCACCAAGGTTTCACGCTGCGTGACATCAGTAAATTGATACCCAAGCAGCGACCGAGCTTCGGTGATTTACTTGATAAAGAAGTGGACAGTAAATACACCTTGACGCCGAAGTTGTGGGATTACCTCTATCGGTATGCTGCAAAGCACCGAGAGAAAGGTAACGGTTTTGGATTTGGTTTGACTCGTCCAAATGACGTAGCACGCACGCTATCTGCTAGATACCACAAGGACGGTTCCGAGATACTGGTTGACCAAGGTTTTATAGAACATCTGGATTTTCACAGTGAATTGAATCAGCTTAATAGGCCTCGCAGACTGACACCGCATGAGTGCTCACGATTGATGGGATTTGACAAGCCAGGAGAGAGCAATTTTGTGATCCCTGTATCTGATACTCAAGCCTATCGGCAATTCGGAAATTCAGTTGCAGTGCCTGTTTTCGAGGCAGTCGCTCGATTAATGAGAGATCGTATCTTGACGGCCAAGAAAAAAAATTCTGATACGGAGCAGCCTCAGCTCGAAATTGCACTTGCTAACTGAATGAACCTTGGTGATATTTAGCCATTGCCGATGTTGATTTGACATCATGGTGGTGGCTTTATCCCAAGGAGAGGTCAGTGTCAAGAGAAAACGAGTCGCCTTTAGACGCGGTATCAAGAGTGATGCGTCGTCATGGAGCAGAGCGGATTGTTTTTAAGCTTTTATCGAATAACGACAATTCTAAGCAGCAGGTTTATGTAGGAAGTGAGTTTGATGTTTTACGTCTGATTCCTCACGGAGATTTGGTCGGTCAGTCAACAAGCGAGGATGGTTTGATGTTTAAAGCCAAAATCAAGCTAAGTTGGATCGATATCAAAAATGATTCATGCCCTTCTCCTGCTGATGGTGCGCAAATTATATTTTATCCTCGATATCCGGAAGTGCGGATGTCGGGTTTTTTGCGTGGGTCAGAATTTGCTCCAAGAAATTTGATGCAGCCACCAACTAAAAGTGAAAGATTGTTGCGTGAAAAACTTCATCGTTGTTTGGTTTTTGGGATCTGTGAAGATGGAACTATCCTGGGGTTTCTTGGGGAGTGGGAAGGGGAGCTAACAAAGGACGCCAAAGCAAGAGTAGCTGATGATAGCGTTACGAAGGTTGCGGGCGTATTTTATGAGTTGAAGCATCCTCAAAAGGATTACCGTATTCAGTTAATTGAACGTATAACTGAAATATACCGAGGCGGGCCTGTAAGGTCATGTAGGCTAAGTAAAACCGGTGAGTTGATAGGTTATAATGCTATTAATGGCGCCGGGTACACGTTTGAGAGCTTATTTGGAATAATCCCCAATGGCAATGCAGAGCCGGATTTTAACGGGTGGGAGTTAAAGTCGCATGGCCGAGGACCTGTAACTCTGATGACGCCGGAGCCTGATTTGGGTTCATATAAAGAAAATCTTTCTCTGTTTATTAGCTTGTATGGAGTTGAGCGACATCTTAGGAAGGATTTTACTGGCAGGCATTTGGTAAGTGTCCCGAACTTTAAGAGTGGCCTGACTCTTCAAATGGAAGGCTATGACCCTATTTTGGAGGAGGTCACTGACCCTGATGGAGGGTTAATACTAAGAGACTGCAATGGGAATTTGGCAGCAGGATGGACGTTCAATAAAATATTAACACATTGGTCGAGGAAGCATTCAAAAGCAGCATACGTTTCTTATGTAAAGTTAGAGCTAGATGTTAATTATTATCACTTTGGTGCCGAGTTGGTTCTGTGTGAGGGTGCAGGGTTAAAAGAACTTTTGAGAGCTCTTTATTCTAATGTTGTATACCATGATCCGGGAATTAATATGAAGTACTCCGGTGGCCGGTGGGTGCCGAAGAAGAGAAATCAATTCCGAGTGTTATGGAAAAATATTGATCAGTTATATGGCGTAAGTGAGAGGATTAATATTTCAGAATCTTGAGGGCTGCGTGTTGGATATTGTAGATGCGAAAACTCGATCGCACATGATGTCTAAGATAAAAAGTACAGGTACTCGCCCGGAAATGATCGTGCGCAGGTATCTACATGGTTGTGGATATCGCTATGCTCTTCATAAAAAAAATCTGCCTGGTTCGCCAGATTTGGTTCTCTCCAAATATAAGTTGGCTGTTTTCGTGCATGGGTGTTTTTGGCATCGTCATGATGGCTGTTTTTATACGAGCCAGCCTGCTACTAGAGTGGATTTTTGGGTCAAGAAATTTGAAGTTAATGTGGCTCGCGATACAAAGAATATAGAGGAGCTTAAACGTCTAGGTTGGCGGGTTTTGATTGTTTGGGAGTGTGGGTTGAAGCATTCGTTAGAGCGAATTTTTGAGTTGCACTCAATTATTCTCAGTGATAAAAATTTTGTAGAGTGGCCTAGTAGGCCTGTCCGTATTTTGACGGCGAATTAGAACTAACTAGCTATTTAGGAGGGGTTATGGATATTTGGGATGTAGAAGCTACAGAAGATTTTGATGAAGATATTGAAACCAAAGTGTATCAAATTACTGCATATCCAGCAGATTTGACACTGAGAGGCTATTTGGATAAGTCGAATGCGGAGCAGCTGACTATTCCTGATTTTCAGAGGAAGTATGTATGGGATCAAAAAAGGGCTAGCAAGCTTATTGAGTCTTTTTTACTTGGTCTTCCTGTCCCTGGAGTGTTCTTATACAAAAATAAAGGTTCTAATAAGCTATCGATTATTGATGGGCAGCAAAGGATACTGTCTTCAGTTAGGTTCTTTCAAAATCGATTCGAAGAAAAAATATTTAGGCTTGTTGGGGTTATGCCGAAGTGGGAAGGCAAAACTTATGATGAGTTGGATGAGTCTGATCGGCTGATGTTAGATGACACGGTACTACGAGCCACTATCGTTCAGCAACTCGATCCTGATGATGATTCTAGTGTTTACCATATTTTTGAGCGACTAAATACCGGAGGGATGAATTTAAACCCGATGGAAATACGCCGTTCTGTTTTTCAAGGGGCATTTGCTAATTTGCTTGAAGAACTGAACGAGAATGAGCATTGGAGGCGTATTCTTGGGCGCCCAAAAATTGATAAAAGATTGCGGGATGTAGAGTTGGTTCTTCGTGTTGTTGCATTGCAATATACATGGGGTATATATGAAAAGCCGATGAAAACTTATTTGAATAAGTTTATGGCGAAGGTTAACAAAAAGCCTAAGGAGGAGCTTTCTGAGTTCTTGGAACAGGTTCGCATAGATTTTGAATGGGCGGTTAAAATAATAGATGAAAATCTTGGGGCTAAACCATTCCACATTAGAGGGCCTGTAAATTATGCGGTATTGGATTCTATTTATGGGGCTATTGCCAATTTAGAGAAGGAGCCAGAGGACTTGGCTGAGAGATTTGCTGCGTTAATTAATGATGAAACCTTTTTATCTTCGGTATCGGTTAGTACCAGTGACGAGAAAGTCGTCCATGTACGCTTTCAAAAAGCCATTGATCTTATAAAAGAGTAATGACTATGTTGCTGAGAACTCGTTCGGCGATAGATGAGTGTAGAGAGCATTTGCAGGATTCAAATGCGTGGAATACTCAGGTTGAGTCATACCTAACTCAGTATATTCTTGTTATTCTTTGTGCTGATGTGCAGCAGTCTATCAATTCTTTAATTGAGGAGAGAATATCTATGTCGGCTGCTACGGATGAAGGCCTAAGAAATTTTGCAGTTTCAACAGGTAAAAAATGCCTTCGAAGTGTTGGGAAGAGCGAGGTCTCAGGTTTTTTGGGGTTGTTTGGAAATGCTGTTAAAGAATATTTTAACAGCCGCGTCGATGATAGAGTAGTTACGCTATATAACAACGCGGTTTCTAATAGGCACGATGTTGCTCATAATACAGGCTCTACGGTTACTTTTCGGGAGCTAAATGACATATATGACGCTGCCATTGTTTTTCTTGGTGCGGTTAGTGATTCGTTAAAGCGAGTTGTTGCCGTGCCGGTTTAGGGCTGTCTTAATTGATAAAGGGGGGTAGTAAATTTTTCGGTTTATTGGTCGAGTTGTTGACAGGTTTCAAGTTCTTTTAAAATGGCGTAATGCAGCGATGTAAAAAAGCCCTGAGTTTGTCAGGGCCTTTCAATTGTATACGCCGGTTTTACTAAGTTCCGGCCGATTCGTTTTAAGCAGCAATCAATCCCAGCTCAAAGCCCCACCAGTCTGATACTCAATAACCCGCGTCTCAAAGAAATTCTTCTCTTTCTTCAAGTCCATAATCTCGCTCATCCAAGGGAACGGATTCGTAGTCCCCGGATACTCTTCCTTCAACCCAATCTGCGACAGACGACGGTTAGCAATGAACTTGAGGTAGTCCTCCATCATCGCCGCATTCATGCCCAACACCCCACGAGGCATGGTATCCCGCGCGTATTCAATCTCCAGCTGAGTGCCTTGCAGGATCATCTGCGAAGCTTCTTCCTTCATCTCAGCATCCCACAGGTGTGGGTTTTCGATTTTGATCTGGTTGATCACGTCGATGCCGAAGTTCAGGTGCATGGATTCGTCGCGCAGGATGTATTGGAACTGCTCGGCGACGCCGGTCATTTTGTTGCGGCGGCCCATGGAGAGGATCTGGGTGAAGCCGCAGTAGAAGAAGATGCCTTCCAGGACGCAGTAGTAGGCGATCAGGTTGCGCAGCAGTTCTTTGTCGGTTTCGACGGTGCCGGTTTCGAACTTCGGATCGGAGATCGAACGGGTGTATTTCAGGCCCCAGGTGGCTTTTTTCGCGACCGACGGGATCTCGTGGTACATGTTGAAGATTTCGCCTTCATCCATGGCCAGCGATTCGATGCAGTACTGGTAGGCGTGGGTGTGGATCGCCTCTTCGAAGGCCTGGCGCAGGATGTACTGGCGGCATTCCGGGTTGGTGATCAGGCGGTACACGGCCAGGACCAGGTTGTTGGCAACCAGGGAGTCGGCGGTGGAGAAGAAGCCGAGGTTGCGCATTACGATGCGGCGCTCGTCGTCGGTCAGGCCTTCCGGGTCTTTCCAGAGGGCGATGTCGGCGGTCATGTTGACTTCTTGCGGCATCCAGTGGTTTGCGCAGCCGTCCAGGTACTTCTGCCAGGCCCAGTCGTACTTGAAAGGTACGAGCTGGTTGAGGTCGGCGCGGCAGTTGATCATGCGCTTTTCGTCAACGGCGACACGGGCGGAGGCGCCTTCGAGTTCGGCGAGGCCTTCGGCGACGTCGAGGGAATCCAGGGCGGCTTTGGCGCGGGCAACGGCGGCGGAGTCAGAGGCGGTCACGGCGCGGGCTTCCAGGGCGGCGGCACCGCCGGCGCTGTCGAGACGGTCCATGTTGGCTTCGGTGGCGTGGCCAGCGTTGGCGCTCTTGACTGCTACTTCCGTGTCTTCTTTGTCGAATTCGTCCCAGCTCAGCATGACGTGTCGTCTCCTGCGTGAGGGCCAGTGTGCCCGTGTGAAAATGGATAGTTGGTTTTTCACACGGCCTTACTGGCCGCGTTGGATCTAAAGGAATCGTTTTTTGCAGCAGCTATGCGCAGGCATCAAACAGAATTTTGTACGGGGTTCCGAGAGCCACTGATGGGCGCAGCAAGCGTTGATCGCTTGTGCGGGGCTTCAGACTGGCTTTTCGTCCCTGTAAGGGAATATTGCAGTCCCGTTTAAGGCCGCATTATAGGGAAGTTTTACGTGCTGTGGGGCGGGGAAATGGCTCACGGATCGGTCGACGGGGGCCGTATTTCGGTCGGAGCGAGGGTTTACAGGGCTTTGAACGAGGTTGGCAGGGGAAGATTTTTTTTCCTGATTTTTTGCCCTGGAATATTTTTGCTCAAGAAATAACCAAAAAAGGCATTTTTCACTACATCTTGTGTTTCGGTGGGGTTTTCTCAGGCTCCAGACACAACTAAGCCCGACCGAAGTCGGGCTGTGAAGTCTCCCTGGCGGATCAGCTCAGGCGAGCGGCACCGATGTGGTCGGCACCATCGGCGGCGAGGCGGGCGGCACCAGTGTGGTCAGCGCCGTCGGATGCCAGTTTGCCGGCGCCAATGTGGTCTGCGCCATCGGCGGCGAAGGACGCTGAACCGGTGTGGTCGTAACCGTCGGCAGCGACAGCGGCTTCAGTGGTGTAAGCAGCCGAGCCGGTGCGGTCGTAACCATCGGCAGCGAAGGAGTTGGCAGCCAGGACGGAGAGGGTCAGGGCGAGGATCAGTTGGGTTTTCATGGTCGTTGCTCCAGTTTCGCAGGCGTTGTTTGTCTTGGGTTGCAGTTGATTCTACGCCGGCTATTTCGATTAAAAAGCGCAAATAAATTCTTAAAATAATCGAATTATTCGATCATTAAGGCTCGGCGCTTCATCTGCCTGATCGTGGCGGGTGGGTCGAACCTTATTGGGGGAGGGGTGAAGCAGGGGGTCAGCCGTTAGAGCAACCGTTGCCCATCGCGCTGTAACGCAGGATATGCCGTTGACCGTTGGAGTCTTCGTATTCCATTTTCATCGGCACAACTTCACAAACATTCGGTGCTTCGCTCATGGAGATCACTTTGGCGATGTCCAGATTCATCGAGTAAGTGTATTCCTCGATGGGCGGTTGTTGCTGGGCGACATCAGCCGGGACCTCGCCGGCCATGGCGGTTACGCACACGCTGCTGAGGGCCAGAACCAATAAAGCTTTCATTTGATATTTACCTTTTAAAGGCCGAGAGGGGGCACGCAATCCTTTTGGGATTGCGTGTGGAACTTCAGTACCAGGGTGTTTGATTAACTGCCTTCGTGGGGGCTGTAACTTGGTTAATCAGGTTGCCTTGTTGGCGTGGCTGATTTTAGGCGTGGGCGCTTCGTCCATATAGCCGTGGATTTGATAAACACTTTTGACAGATTTTGTAACAATCCCCGACATTCAGGTGATGTGCAGGCGTAGGAGCTGCCGAAGGCTGCGATCTTTTGATCTCGCTTTCGATTCTGATTTTTAAGATCAAGATCAAAAGATCGCAGCCTTCGGCAGCTCCTACCCGTTTGGGGTACGACGATTTATCCCCGGTGTGACAGGGTGGATGGCTATTTCAGCGCATTTTGTAGGGGCTTGTTACTACCATCGTCGAATGGTTCTATAGGCCCGGCCCGGCTAAAACGTGGTCATACAAAAACAACTATTCCACCGAGGTAAGAAAGATGAGTGCGGCTTCCCTGTATCCCGTTCGTCCCGAGGTCCTGGCCAACACGCTGACCGACGAGGCGACCTACAAGGCCATGTACCAGCAGTCGGTCGTCAACCCGGACGGCTTCTGGCGCGAGCAAGCCAAGCGCCTCGACTGGATCAAGCCTTTCACCACGGTGAAGCAGACTTCTTTCGACGATCACCATGTCGACATCAAGTGGTTCGCCGACGGCACCTTGAACGTGTCCTATAACTGCCTCGACCGTCATCTGGCCGAGCGCGGCGATCAGGTCGCGATCATCTGGGAGGGCGATGACCCTGCCGAAAGCCGCCACATCACTTACCGCGAACTGCACGAGCAAGTGTGCAAGTTCGCCAACGCCCTGCGTGGCCAGGACGTGCACCGCGGTGACGTGGTGACCATCTATATGCCGATGATCCCCGAAGCCGTGGTCGCCATGCTGGCCTGTACCCGGATCGGCGCGATTCACTCGGTGGTGTTCGGCGGCTTCTCGCCGGAAGCCCTGGCCGGTCGCATCATCGACTGCCAATCCAAAGTGGTGATCACCGCCGACGAAGGTATTCGTGCCGGCAAGAAGATCCCGCTCAAGGCCAACGTCGACGACGCGCTGACCAACCCGGAAACCAGCAGCATCCAGAAAGTCATCGTGTGCCAGCGCACCGGTGGCGAGATCAAGTGGAACCCGCATCGCGACATCTGGTTCGAGGACCTGATGAAAGTGGCCGGCACCGTGTGTGCGCCAAAAGAGATGGGCGCCGAAGAAGCGCTGTTCATCCTTTATACCTCCGGCTCCACCGGCAAGCCGAAGGGCGTGCAGCACACCACCGGCGGCTACCTGTTGTACGCGGCCATGACCCACGAGCGCGTGTTCGACTACCGCCCGGGTGAGGTCTACTGGTGCACCGCCGACGTCGGCTGGGTCACCGGCCACAGTTACATCGTCTACGGCCCGCTGGCCAACGGCGCGACCACGTTGCTGTTCGAAGGCGTGCCGAACTATCCGGACATCACCCGGGTGTCGAAGATCGTCGACAAGCACAAGGTCAACATCCTCTACACCGCGCCGACCGCGATCCGCGCCATGATGGCTTCGGGCACCGCCGCCGTTGAGGGCGCCGATGGCAGCAGCCTGCGCCTGTTGGGTTCGGTGGGCGAGCCAATCAACCCGGAAGCCTGGGACTGGTACTACAAGAATGTCGGCAAGTCCCGTTGCCCGATCGTCGACACCTGGTGGCAGACCGAAACCGGCGGCAACATGATGAGCCCGCTGCCGGGTGCTCACGCGCTCAAGCCAGGCTCGGCGGCGCGTCCGTTCTTCGGCGTGGTGCCGGCCCTGGTGGACAACCTGGGCAACATCATCGAAGGCGAGGCCGAGGGTAACCTGGTGATTCTCGATTCGTGGCCAGGCCAGGCGCGGACGCTGTTTGGCGACCATGATCGCTTCGTCGACACCTACTTCAAGACCTTCCGTGGCATGTACTTCACCGGTGACGGCGCCCGTCGCGATGCCGACGGTTACTACTGGATCACTGGTCGCGTGGACGACGTGCTCAACGTGTCCGGCCACCGCATGGGCACCGCCGAGATCGAAAGCGCGATGGTCGCGCACCCGAAAGTCGCCGAGGCAGCCGTGGTCGGTGTGCCGCACGACATCAAGGGGCAGGGCATCTATGTGTATGTCACCCTGAAAAACGGTGAAGAGCCGAACGAGCAGCTGCGCCTGGAACTGAAAAACTGGGTGCGCAAGGAGATCGGCCCGATTGCTTCGCCGGATGTCATCCAGTGGGCGCCGGGGCTGCCGAAGACGCGTTCGGGCAAGATCATGCGGCGGATTTTGCGCAAGATTGCCACGGCTGAATATGATGGGTTGGGGGATATCTCCACCCTGGCTGATCCGAGTGTGGTGCAGCATTTGATTGATACGCACAAGACGATGAATGTCGCGTAAGCGGCGGTTCTGAGTCACTAAAAGCCCCGTCAGGTGTTGAGCCTGGCGGGGTTTTTGTTTTTGAAGATCAAAAGATCGCAGCCTTCGGCAGCTCCTACAGAGGAACGCGATTCATGTAGGAGCTGCCGAAGGCTGCGATCTTTTGATGTTGATCTTCAACCAATAATTATCGGCTTCCTCTGTAGGCGGTTTCCTACTGTTACCTGCATTCTTTCAGGTTACTCAATGTGTAACCGCATCGCGCCAATGCGGGGCATTGGGAAACGCCGGGGCTCAAATCCGGGCCTGAAATGCCCCTCAAAAAATAAGCCATTACACTGCGCTTGCCGGATTAGAAGGGTTTGCCAATAATAGGCCCGCAATTTGCAACAAAGATCGGTTCAATGTCTTTTGCTCTTGCATGATTTTGCAGGGCTGTCAACGCGCTAAAACGGCTTTCTCAGTGCTTCTGTAATTAGTTGTCGCATTGAAGAAATATCGGCCTCGGGCCTGTCGTTAGAATGCCGATCACTCGCTCGTCGTTGCTCGTGTTGAATTTAAACACCGGCTTCCCAGGACGCAGCACTGCTTTCTGGTTCCACTCACTCGCATATTGGGCTGTTGCTCACTCTGCCGTTTTTGCCCTTTACCGATGGAGTCCCAAGATGAAGAAACTCGTGCTGCTTGGCGCCCTGGCACTGTCGTCCGTGCTGTCCCTGCCAACCTTCGCCGATGAAAAACCTCTGAAAATCGGTATCGAAGCGGCTTACCCTCCGTTCGCGTCGAAAGCGCCGGACGGCAGCATCGTTGGTTTCGACTACGACATCGGCAATGCACTGTGTGAAGAGATGAAGGCCAAGTGCGTGTGGGTCGAGCAAGAGTTCGACGGCCTGATCCCGGCTCTGAAAGTGCGCAAGATCGACGCGATCCTGTCGTCCATGTCGATCACTGAAGATCGCAAGAAGTCCGTGGACTTCACCAACAAGTACTACAACACCCCGGCTCGCCTGGTCATGAAGGCTGGCACTCAGGTCAGCGAAGGCCTGACCGAGCTCAAGGGCAAGAACATCGGCGTGCAGCGTGGTTCGATCCACGAGCGTTTCGCCCGCGAAGTCCTGGCCCCGCTGGGTGCCGAGATCAAGCCTTACGGTTCGCAGAACGAAATTTACCTCGACGTGGCCGCCGGCCGCCTCGATGGCACCGTGGCAGACGCGACCTTGCTGGATGACGGTTTCCTGAAAACCGACGCCGGTAAAGGTTTCGCCTTTGTCGGCCCTGCATTCACCGACGTCAAATACTTCGGCGACGGCGTAGGCATTGCGGTTCGCAAGGGCGACAAGGCTGAGCTGGACAAGCTCAACGCAGCCATCGTGGCCATTCGCGAGAACGGCAAGTACAAGCAAATCCAGGACAAGTACTTCGCCTTCGATATCTACGGCAAGTAACACGTCCCTGCGACAAGTCCGAAATGGCGCAAGCAACAGGATCTCTGAGGTTTGCGCCATTTTTTCATCCCAACTTTCGAGGACCTGAATCATGTTGAAAGGCTACGGGGCTGTCATCCTCGATGGCGCTTGGCTGACGCTTCAGCTCGCCTTGTCGTCCATGGCCATGGCCATCGTACTGGGCCTGATCGGCGTGGCACTGCGCCTGTCGCCGGTGCGCTGGCTGGCCTGGCTGGGCGATCTGTACTCCACGGTGATCCGCGGTATTCCCGACCTGGTGCTGATCCTGCTGATTTTCTACGGCGGCCAGGACCTGCTCAACCGCGTCGCACCGCTGCTCGGCTTTGACGAGTACATCGACCTGAACCCGTTGGCCGCCGGTATCGGCACCCTGGGCTTCATCTTCGGTGCGTACCTGTCGGAAACCTTCCGTGGCGCCTTCATGGCGATCCCCAAAGGTCAGGCCGAAGCCGGCATGGCCTACGGCATGAGCAGTTTCCAGGTGTTCTTCCGGGTGTTGGTGCCGCAGATGATTCGCTTGGCGATTCCGGGTTTCACCAACAACTGGCTGGTATTGACCAAGGCCACCGCGCTGATTTCGGTGGTAGGGCTGCAAGACATGATGTTCAAGGCCAAGCAGGCGGCCGATGCCACCCGCGAGCCTTTCACCTTCTTCCTCGCAGTGGCCGCGATGTACCTGGTGATCACCAGTGTGTCGTTGCTGGCATTGCGTCACCTTGAGAAGCGCTACTCGGTAGGCGTAAGGGCGGCTGATCTATGATCTTCGACTACAACGTCATTTGGGAGGCCTTGCCGCTGTACTTTGGCGGCCTGGTGACCACCCTCAAACTGCTCGCGCTGTCGCTGTTCTTCGGCCTGCTGTGCGCCTTGCCGCTGGGCTTGATGCGCGTCTCGAAGAACGCGGCCGTCAACATGTCGGCCTGGCTCTACACCTACGTGATCCGCGGCACGCCGATGCTGGTGCAGCTGTTTTTGATCTACTACGGTCTGGCGCAGTTCGAAGCGGTGCGTGAAAGCTTCCTCTGGCCATGGCTGTCCAGCGCAACGTTCTGTGCCTGCCTGGCCTTCGCGATCAACACCAGCGCCTACACCGCGGAAATCATCGCCGGCAGCCTGCGCGCCACGCCGAACGGTGAGATCGAAGCGGCCAAGGCCATGGGCATGTCGCGGTTCAAGATGTACAAGCGCATTCTGCTGCCGTCGGCCCTGCGCCGGGCGCTGCCGCAGTACAGCAACGAAGTGATCATGATGCTGCAGACCACCAGTCTGGCGTCCATCGTGACCCTGATCGACATCACGGGTGCCGCGCGCACGGTCAACGCGCAGTTCTACCTGCCGTTCGAGGCGTATATCACGGCCGGCGTGTTCTACCTGTGCCTGACCTTTATCCTGGTGAAGCTGTTCAAGATGGCCGAGCGCCGCTGGCTGGGCTACCTGGCCCCGCGCAAGCACTGAATACCACTGACTGACTGTTTTTGTGAGAACCGACAGCATGTACAAACTTGAAGTCCAAGACCTGCATAAACGCTATGGCAGTCACGAAGTGCTCAAGGGCGTGTCCCTGAAAGCGGCAGCCGGCGATGTGATCAGCATCATCGGCTCCAGTGGCTCCGGCAAAAGTACTTTCCTGCGCTGCATCAACCTGCTGGAGCAGCCGCACGCGGGCAAGATCCTGCTCAACAACGAAGAGTTGAAGCTGGTGGCGAACAAGGAGGGCGCGCTGAAGGCGGCCGACCCGAAACAGCTGCAACGCATGCGTTCGCGCCTGTCGATGGTGTTCCAGCATTTCAACCTGTGGTCGCACATGACCGCGCTGGAAAACATCATGGAAGCGCCGGTGCATGTGCTGGGCATGTCCAAGGCTGAAGCACGCGAGAAGGCCGAGCACTACCTGAACAAGGTAGGCGTGGCCCATCGCAAAGACGCGTATCCGGGCCACATGTCCGGTGGCGAGCAGCAGCGCGTGGCGATTGCCCGTGCGCTGGCGATGGAGCCGGAAGTGATGCTGTTCGACGAACCGACTTCGGCTCTGGACCCGGAGCTGGTTGGCGACGTGTTGAAAGTCATGCAGGCCCTGGCCCAGGAAGGCCGGACCATGGTCGTGGTGACCCACGAAATGGGCTTTGCCCGTGAAGTGTCGAACCAGTTGGTGTTCCTGCACAAAGGTGTGGTCGAAGAAAGCGGCGACCCGCGCGAAGTGCTGGTGAACCCGCAATCGGAGCGTCTGCAGCAATTTCTGTCCGGCAGCTTGAAATAATCAGGACTGCCGTTGTGCACAGGGATAGTGCATGCTTCGCAGCCTGGAGGCTGGCCCCGATCCCTTGTAGGGTCTGACTTGTCGGACCCCCTGTAGGAGCTGCCGAAGGCTGCGATCTTTTGATCTTGATTTTTCAAATCAAAAGATCGCAGCCTCGTTTCACTCGACAGCTCCTACAGGGGGGGCGACAGGTCAGCTCCCACATTTAGATCTGTGCCGGTTCTGAGATTTGCGTTCGTTTACGGGCTAGCATTGGCCCATGCCTTCATCACTGTTCTTCGCTTCGGATCGCTCGCCCATGACTGCCCATCGAATTGGTTTCCTGATTTGGCCCAGCACTAAAGCACTGACGCTTACGCTGGCTGAGGAGGCCTTGCGTGTTGCCCAGCGTGTGCATCCGGACGTGGTCTACGAACTGTCATTTCTGCAGGCCGAACCGCCGACCGAAGGCGAATGGCAGTTGCCGGGTGAGGCGTGGACCGGCAAGCTCGAAAATTTCCAGAAGCTGTTCCTGCTCGCTGACGAGCCACCGACCGCGCTGGCGCCGGCGCTCAGCAGTGCGCTTAAACAACTGGTGCGTGCAGGCTGTGTAATCGGCGGTCTGTCGGCCGGTGTTTATCCGTTGGCACAATTAGGCTTGCTCGACGGTTATCGCGCGGCCGTGCATTGGCGCTGGCAGGACGATTTCGCCGAGCGCTTCCCGAAAGTCATCGCCACCAGTCACCTGTTCGACTGGGATCGCGATCGCCTCACCGCGTGCGGCGGCCTGTCGGTGCTCGACTTGTTGCTGGCGGTGCTGGCCCGTGACCATGGCGCGGAACTGGCCGGTGCGGTATCCGAAGAGCTGGTGGTCGAGCGCATTCGTGAAGGCGGTGAACGCCAGCGTATTCCGTTGCAGAACCGCCTCGGCTCCAGCCATCCGAAGCTCACACAAGCTGTGCTGCTCATGGAAGCCAACATCGAAGAGCCGCTGACCACCGACGAAATCGCCCAGCACGTGTGCGTGTCCCGTCGGCAGCTGGAGCGCATCTTCAAGCAATACCTCAATCGTGTGCCGAGCCAGTACTACCTGGAACTGCGCCTGAACAAGGCCCGGCAGATGTTGATGCAAACCAGCAAGTCGATCATCCAGATCGGCCTGTCCTGCGGCTTCTCCTCGGGACCGCATTTCTCCAGCGCCTATCGCAACTTCTTCGGTGCCACGCCGCGGGAAGATCGCAACCAGCGGCGCAGCAGCAGCCCGTTCGAATTGTCGTCGGTGCCTTCAGAGCGCGGTTAGGTTTCACGGGGCAGGTGAGGGGAGCCATGGGGGAGTTGTCGTTCCCCATGGTTCTAACCCTATGTCTTGCGCTTAGTCTTCAGGGTCGGTATCTGGAGGTTCAATCTCCGGGGCCGGCCTGTCGGCTATCTCGTCAATACCCAGATCATTACCCGTTTTGCGGAAATGAGCGGTGATGCGTTGCAGACTTTCTTCTGTGAATGGATTGTCTCTGAAGTTGAAGCTCTCACTGATACCGGGATCGACCTCCATAATCTCGGCGGGCATCTCGGTAATGGCGTTGTTGGACAGGTCGACGTCCGTCCAGCTTTCCATCGTGAGCAACCCCCTTGGAATCTCGGTTATGCCCGTATGACTGAGATTCAATGAGGATATCTCCGTCATGTTGCTAAGGTCGGGCGTGAGACCTAACGGATTCTCCCTGAGATTCAGGTAGTCAAGGCGCTCCATGCCTGCCAATGCATTCAGGGTTTGCTGAGTCAGGGTGATACGGCACTCAGGCAGGCTTAACGCGGTCAACCTCCCCATCCTGAATACGGCCTCGGGGATGTTGTCCAGCTGATAGCCACGCATGCTAAGGCTTTCCAGGTTTGGAAAATATTCCAGAAACTGGCTGGCTCTCGGGGCGATGTTCCCTGCGCTCGTCAGGTGCAGTTCGGGCACATGGCTGAAGTCGGCCGTCAGTACAGGCAGGTCTCCCATGATTGCCAGATGTGACGCAAACCCATACTCGCTCACTGCGACACTTTGTGTCGGTATCTGGCGCCAGCACCGTTCCAGGTTTTGCATGAACTCCTCTCTTTTGGCGTGTTCGGCGAACAACTCATTGGCATTGAGCAGGGCGCCAGTGGTGGGGTGGACGTCGGGAACGTCGGTCGCCCACAGGGTGAGGTCGCTGATCAAGGCGGTGAGTTCGGCCTCCTTGCGCGTCAGTTCGATCCGGCCCTCATGCAATGTTCCGGGCAGGCGATAGATAAAATCACTCGCTTCTTCATTATCCAGGCTTGGATACAGGGCTCTTGCCTGATCGACATCAGCCTGTTCGGCAAATACCCCAAGATCCTGTCCGGTTTGACCATAGTAAGTTTTTATCCGTTCTCGGGTGGTCGAGGACAGTGGGTTGTTTCCGAAATCGAACCCTTCGCCGATGTTGGCCGCAAGATCAAAGACAGAGGCGGGCAGTTCGCTTATCTGATTGTCGTTGAAGATGGCTGTCCTAAGTCGCGGGTGATTCGTCAGGCCAGCCGGAACGCTGGAAATTCCGGTATTGGAAAGGTCGATATAGGTCAGCTCGGGCATCGCTTCCATATTGGGTGCCAGCCCTAGTGGATTGTTGTACAGATCCAGTATTGAAAGCCTGTGCAGCGATGAAAATGTTGCCTGGCTGTCGGGGGTGAGGGTGATGCCGCAATCACTCAATATCAGCTCATCAAGTGCCGGCATTGTGCCGATCGCCTGGGGCACGCTTCTGAGGACGAAATGGCGCATTTCCAGACGACGTAATCCCGGGAAGCGCTCGAGGAAAGGGTTGATAGCGCGCGCCGCGCTGCTGCCATTGAGAGACAGCATGGAGATATGGCTGAAGTCAGCGGTCAGGACGGGGAACTCACCGAGAATCGGTTCGGAAAACTTAAGCGTGTAGCCGTATTCTGCTCCTTGTAGTGAATCAAATAAGTCGGTCTCCTTACGCCAGCAGCGCAGTATTTCCTCCCGGAACAATCTTCGGTTTTGTGTCTCTGCGGTCATTTCCTGCGGGCTGAGAATCGCATGGGTTTCAGGGTGAGCGCGTGGGGGGTTATTGGCCCAGACATGAAGGTCATTCACCAACTGAAAGTATTCGTTGCGCAGGCGGGAAAGTTCCGCGCGCGGGCCTTCGGGATGGCTCTGCAGTCTTTGAACCAGGGCCTGGATCTCGTCAGGTGAATGCCCCGGATAGACCTCTCGTGCTCTGTCTTGCAGTGTGCGTGGCGCTTCACCTGTAGTGCGAGGATAACCGTTGCTGCCCAACAGGCGCAGGGTCTGGACGACCGGTTCCCGGACAGGCTGCAGTGAGAGGGTCACTCGAAGCTCGTTTCGTTCCAGGGGCTTATCGCGGATCGCCTGTTTCAGTTTGCCTTTGTGGCCGATATGAATATCCAGCATGTCTCGTTGGGTGTCCGGCAAGGCTTGCAGAACGGCGGTATAGAGATCGGTTGCAGCGTATAAGAGCTGGCCCTCGTCGTCATAGGGTTGGTACTGGCCATCGGTGTTCAGGGTCAGCACTCTGCGGATTGGAGCCTGAGGATTACCGATGCTGTCGAGCAACGGACCGCCAAAGGCGCGGTCATGAACCTCCATTCGTACATCCGTTGACCAGCCGGGCAATTTTTCGAGTGAATGCAGAGCCAGTCTGTCGGTGTCCATTGCGTCTGAGGAGTCCAGATAAAGCCCTTCATACGCCCGTGTGACTCGTACCTCTTGGCTAGCCTGGTGTGCGAGCTCCTTCAGGCGCGTTGGCACAAGCCCATTATCGATCTCTCGAAGCTCATTGCCGCTGGCTTGACTGAGCAATTGCCGGGCGACGCTGGCGGGCAACCCTTTCTCGGCCGCCATGAGCTTTTGGGTGTGAGGATCCTGGGTATGCTCCACCCCTCTGTAGCGTGACTCGAAAAGCGAGGCGCGATTATTTTCGACGGTTTGTGCGAGCTTCTTTCTCAGGTTGTTGGCACGAGTGTCGATATTGATCGCTGGATCGCCGAAGCCTTCACCGAATATCGTCTTGATCTCATCCTGATCAAGGGTTTCCAGTACGGTTTTAAGAAGGTCGCCATTGTTCAATTGTGCCTCGTGCATCTGTACGACGGGCAGATGCGCTTTTTCGGAGAGCTCCCAGACAGTCTTCCCTTCGGCGTTCAGAAAGCGCAGCGCCTTGGTTTTTGGCCACAAACCGTAGCTCGTCAGCAGTTGTAGCTGGGATTGAGGATCGGCTTTGCGATACTCCTCGGGGTCGTCGCTCTTTAGCTGATCGATAAGGCTCTGAATATCCTTTTCGATTCGGAATCGTTCAAGGGTGTCCGTCAGCAGCGGCGGTGCAGACTCGTTTTGGACATGCATTTTGCGTAGAACGTTTTCATGAGCGTCGCTGACGCTCAGTATCTGATCGAGTTCAAGATCACTGAATGCGTCCACCCTGTGCCCGAGACGGCGCACTAACCTGGTTTTGTCCCAGTGCAGGGGGCGATCAAGTTCGGTTTTCCAGGCACCTGAGCCATTGTGATTCAGCGGGGATTCATAAGCATCGGGCCTATCGGGATGTTGAAGGTAATAGGCGTCTGTGTCGGGGGCTTTCTGCACTGCGTAGTGTTTACCCTCGATCGGTACAATGCTCTTGCCTTGGTGCCGATATATGCCCTGGTGGTCAGGCTTCGAGCCTTTTGGTAGCGTGATTTTCCGCTCATAGGGTCGCAGGTCGGGTTTCCAGTACAGGGTTTTACCGTTGGAGGTCTGAACGGGTTTGAACTGATCAATGAATTTCACAGTTTCACTGGGGAGCACTCGACGAAACTCACCGGCGACGATGGTGCCACCTACCGCAAAGGCACCTAGCTGGACCAGCGCTTCGACCACGCCCATGAGGTGCTCGAACGCTTCGCTGGTCAGGTCTTGCGCCCAATCGACGATGCCTTCGAACGTTTCATCGAGCAGTTGCCAGGCCATGTAGGCCAGCATCATTTCCCCCAGAAAAGGCACGAATGGCAAGGCGACGAACGCGGCAATCTCAAGAATCGTTGACGCGATGTTTACGAAGGAGTCCCACAGTTCCCAGCGAGCTTTCTGGTCGACTGCTGCGGTTGAGACAGCGATGACCCGTGCATCGTTGAGGATCTTGTTCAGTTTTTCCTGATAAAGATGGGTCCACAGGTCGCGGTTGATCGGCGTCACTGCGAATTGCAGATTGGGTCGATCAATCGGCGTTTCGCGCCATGAAGGCAGCGGGTCACCCTTTTCGTGTTGATGCCACGTCACGCTCGTGAGGCGATTAGCGAGGTTGCCAAAGAAATATCCTCGGTCTTCGTGGGAAATGAACCGGCTGAAAAAATTCTGATACTCGGCGTCGCGCAATTGCCGAGTCATTTTTTGCATGAGTTCGCCGGTCGATCGGTATTCCTTGATCGGGTGCTCGGGGTCATCGGGGGTGTAGGCCACGACCCGTACGGGTACGCGAGGGAGTTCCAGGTTCGGGGCAAACAGAACGATGCCGGTCAGTTTGGCGGACATCATCGTCAAGTCGTGACACCGCAAGGCTTCACCACCCAGTCTCATGCCCTGCAGGCCATCGAGCAGGCCCTGAATCAGGCGAAAATAGTCCTCCTGAATATCTCCGTTCATCCGTGCAAATTGCAGCGCGGCTTTGAGCGCGGCTTTCTGGCTCTCGTCGACCTTGGATCTGAGTGCGGCCGCGACGTCCGGGTTGGACACGCCCAGGGGCTCTTCGAGGTAGGTTTTGTACCGGCCGCCAATATCCAGCTCCCGGCACAGCTTGGTAAACGCCGGGATGGTGATAGTGCGTTTGATGGATGGCAGGGTATCGAATTGCCCGGACGGGGAGGGTTCGGTAATGAAGGTCGAGTCAGGTTCGTAGGCGCCGTCTTCCGTTTCCTTGTCTTCGAAGTTGTGCAAGGCCGCGTCCAGCAGCGAAACCGTCCAGGCGCGTGCGGCTCCGGACTTGATCGGGAACCAGGGGATCGTCGCGGGTATGTACAGGCGCAAGAAGGTTTTTCTGACGTCCAGCTCCAGTCCGAACCGGGATTTCAGGGCGTTTCTGAGCAAGGGCTCGGCAAATTTGCTCGCGTCTTGCAGGCCTTCCAGCTTCTGATCGACATCATTTTGCGCGGTCCAGTGTGCGGCGTTGAGGGCCTTCAGTTGTGCCTGCTGCCCGCTCGACGCTGCCTTGAGTCGGTCAAGGAGCCATGGCTGAGTGCCCTTCAACGCCTGGCGCCTGGCGGGCGATGCCTTGCCAAGCCATTCGGGAGCTGCGTTCTTGAGGTATTGGTAGTGGGGGGCGGGGTGTTCTGAATGCGTCGTGCTGGTCGTGACTGTTGGTTGTTGTCCTTCAGGCGTTTGCATTGTGCTTGTCCTTGAGCGTTTAGAGAGTGCCAAGGAAATCAGCAAGTGACGATCAGGATGCGGTACATGTTTAGGGGGTGAGCGAGTACTCGAAATCAAATCCTGACAACCCTGCCTCTAACCCCCCGGGCAGTTTAAACTGCGCCTTTGCGACCCTATATGTCGCATTGCCGTAAACCCGGGAAAATCCGGGGTTTGCGCTATAAGAAGTTGTCGCTTGGCGGCAAGGCCGGGCTGAAAACTGTCCTTACAATCCTCACCAAGCTCGCCAGTTTCAGGCGAGTGTTTTCTCTTCAGGAGACTCCGATGTCCGTTGAGCACGCTGCGGTACAACGCGCCGATTTCGATCAGGTAATGGTTCCCAACTATGCGCCTGCCGCATTCATTCCTGTGCGTGGCGCCGGTTCCCGCGTCTGGGACCAGTCCGGCCGCGAGCTGATCGACTTCGCCGGCGGGATTGCCGTTAACGTATTGGGCCACGCGCATCCGGCGCTGGTCGGTGCCTTGACCGAGCAGGCGAACAAGCTGTGGCACGTGTCCAACGTGTTCACCAATGAGCCGGCCCTGCGCCTGGCCCATAAGCTGGTCGACGCCACGTTTGCCGACCGTGCCTTCTTCTGCAACTCCGGCGCCGAAGCCAACGAGGCCGCTTTCAAGCTGGCCCGTCGCGTCGGCTTCGACCGTTTCGGCAGCGAGAAGTACGAAATCATCGCCGCGCTCAACAGCTTCCACGGCCGTACCCTGTTCACCGTGAACGTCGGTGGCCAGTCGAAGTACTCCGATGGCTTCGGTCCGAAAATCACCGGCATCACCCACGTGCCGTTCAACGATCTGGCTGCGTTGAAAGCTGCCATTTCCGACAAGACTTGCGCCGTGGTGCTGGAGCCGATCCAGGGCGAAAGCGGTGTGATCCCGGCTGAACTGGAATACCTGCAAGGTGCTCGCGAGCTCTGCACCGCGCACAACGCGCTGCTGATTTTCGACGAAGTGCAAACCGGCATGGGCCGTACCGGCCATCTGTTCGCCTACCAGCATTACGGCGTGATCCCGGACATCCTGACCAGCGCCAAGAGCCTGGGCGGTGGTTTCCCGATCGCGGCGATGCTGACCACCGAAGACCTGGCCAAACACCTGGTCGTCGGCACCCACGGCACCACTTATGGCGGCAACCCGCTGGCGTGCGCGGTCGCGGAAGCCGTGATCGACGTGATCAACACCCCTGAAGTGCTGGCCGGCGTCAACGCCAAGCACGACAAGTTCAAGGCGCGCCTTGAGCAGATTGGCGAGAAATACGGGCTGTTCACCAAGGTCCGCGGCATGGGCCTGTTGATCGGCTGTGTGCTGAGCGATGCCTGGAAAGGCAAGGCCAAGGACATCTTCAACGCCGCTGAGCAAGAAGGCTTGATGGTTCTGCAAGCCGGCCCGGACGTGGTGCGTTTCGCCCCGAGCCTGGTGGTGGAAGACGCCGATATCGATGCCGGCCTGGACCGCTTCGAGCGTGCCGCAGCAAAACTGACGCAAGCCTGATAGACCCTTCGACGCCTGACCTTTCAGGTGTCGAACCCAATTTTTGTTCCGGGCCCGCATTACTGTAGGAGCGAGCTTGCTCGCGATGGTGTGTCAGTCGATATCAATGTGGCTGAACCACCTTCGCGAGCAAGCTCGCTCCTACAAGGGGCCGGCTTATTTTTTCCGAAAGTTTTAGAAAAAGGAGTGACACCATGCTGGTGATGCGCCCCGCGCAAATGGCTGATCTGGGCGAGGTACAGCGTCTGGCTGCGGACAGTCCGATTGGTGTCACTTCCTTGCCGGATGACGTTGAGCGCCTGAGCGACAAGATCGCGGCAAGCGAAGCCTCGTTCGCCGCTGAAGTGAGCTTCAACGGTGAGGAAAGTTATTTCTTCGTCCTCGAAGACTCTACTACCGGCAAGCTGGTCGGCTGTTCGGCAATCGTTGCTTCCGCCGGTTATTCCGAGCCGTTCTACAGCTTCCGCAACGAAACCTTCGTGCACGCTTCCCGCGAGCTGAAGATTCACAACAAGATCCACGTGCTCTCGCAGTGCCACGACCTGACCGGCAACAGTTTGCTGACCAGCTTCTACGTGCAGCGCGAGCTGGTGGGTTCGCCTTGGGCTGAGCTCAATTCCCGTGGCCGTCTGCTGTTCGTCGCCAGCCACCCGGAGCGTTTTGCCGATTCGGTGGTGACCGAGATCGTCGGTTACAGCGATGAAAATGGCGACTCGCCATTCTGGGACGCCATCGGTCGCAACTTTTTCGACCTCAACTACGCTGAAGCCGAGCGTCTGTGCGGCCTGAAGAGCCGGACGTTCCTCGCCGAACTGATGCCGCATTACCCGATCTACGTGCCCCTGCTGCCGGACTCCGCGCAAGAAGCCATGGGCCAGGTGCACCCGCGGGCGCAGATCACCTTCGACATCCTGATGCGCGAAGGCTTCGAGACCGATCACTACATCGACATTTTCGACGGCGGCCCGACGCTGCATGCCCGTGTCTCGGGGATCCGTTCGATCGCCCAGAGCCGTGTGGTGCCGGTGAAGATCGGCGAGCCGGTCAAAGGCGTCGGTCGCCAGTATCTGGTTGCCAATGCCCAGTTGCAGGACTACCGCGCGGTCATGCTCGAGCTTGACTACGCGCCGGGTAAACCGGTGACCCTGGACCTGGAAGCGGCCGAAGCCCTGGGCGTCGGCGAGGGTGCCAGCGTGCGCCTGGTGGCGGTTTAACGTCGCAATTGATGCCTAGAAAGCAGCGAAGTTTCACGGGTGGCGCAAGCGGCCCGTTTGAGGAGATAGCATGATCGTTCGTCCCGTACGCAGCAGCGATTTACCCGCTCTGATCGACCTGGCCCGCAGCACCGGCACCGGCCTGACCACCTTGCCGGCCAACGAAGAGCGGCTGGCCCATCGGGTCGGCTGGGCCGAGAAGACCTTTCGCGGCGAAGCCGGGCGGGGCGATGCGGACTATCTGTTCGTGCTCGAAGATGACGACGGTCGCGTGGTGGGTATTTCCGCCATTGCCGGCGCCGTCGGCCTGCGTGAACCCTGGTACAACTTCCGGGTCGGTCTGACGGTCAGCGCTTCGCAAGAGCTGAACATCTATCGTGAAATCCCGACGCTGTTCCTGGCCAACGACCTGACCGGCAACTCCGAGCTGTGCTCGCTGTTCCTGCACGCCGATTACCGCAGTGGCCTCAACGGTCGCATGCTGTCCAAGGCGCGGATGCTGTTCATCGCCGAGTTCCCGCAACTGTTCGGCAACAAGATCATCGCCGAAATGCGCGGTGTTTCCGACGAAGCCGGGCGTTCGCCGTTCTGGGAAAGCCTGGGCCGGCACTTCTTCAAGATGGAGTTCAGCCAGGCCGACTACCTGACCGGCGTGGGCAACAAGGCGTTCATCGCCGAACTGATGCCGAAATTCCCTTTGTACACCTGCTTCCTGTCGCCGGAAGCGCGCAACGTCATCGGTCAGGTGCACCCGGACACCGAGCCGGCGCTGGCCATGCTCAAGAGCGAAGGTTTCAGCTACCAGGGCTACGTCGACATTTTTGACGCAGGTCCTGCCATCGAATGCGAAACCGGCAAGATCCGCGCCGTGCGTGACAGCCAGGCACTGGTGCTGGCCATTGGCACGCCGGGCGACGACGCCACGCCATTCATCATTCACAACCGCAAGCGCGAAGACTGCCGCATCACTGCCGCTCCGGCACGTCTGGCCGCCGGCACCCTGGTGGTCGATTCGAAGACCGCCAAACGTCTTCAACTCAACGCGGGCGATCAAGTGCGCGCCGTGGCGTTGTCCGCAGCTCGGGAGTCGAAATAATGAAGTCGCTTTACATCGCAGGTGAATGGCTGGCAGGTGGGGGCGAAGCCTTCGAGTCGCTGAACCCGGTGACCCAGCAGGTGCTGTGGTCCGGCACCGGTGCCACCGCCGCTCAGGTCGAGTCGGCTGTGCAAGCGGCGCGTCAGGCGTTCCCGGGCTGGGCGCGGCGTACCCTGGACGAACGTATTTCGGTGCTGGAAGCCTTTGCTGCTGCCCTGAAGACTCACGCGGACGAACTGGCTCATACCATCGGTGAAGAAACCGGCAAACCCCTGTGGGAAGCGGCGACCGAAGTCACCAGCATGGTCAACAAGATTGCCATCTCGGTGCAGAGCTACCGCGAACGTACCGGCGAGAAGAGCGGCCCGCTGGGCGACGCCACTGCTGTATTGCGCCACAAGCCCCACGGTGTGGTGGCAGTGTTCGGTCCTTACAACTTCCCGGGTCACCTGCCGAACGGCCACATTGTGCCGGCACTGCTGGCGGGTAACAGCGTGCTGTTCAAACCTAGCGAGCTGACACCGAAAGTCGCCGAGCTGACGGTCAAGTGCTGGATCGAGGCCGGTCTGCCGGCCGGCGTATTGAATTTGCTGCAAGGCGCTCGCGAAACCGGTATTGCCCTGGCGGCGAACCCGGGCATCGACGGCCTGTTCTTCACCGGCTCCAGCCGCACCGGCAATCACCTGCACCAGCAATTCGCCGGTCGTCCGGACAAGATCCTGGCGCTGGAAATGGGCGGTAACAACCCGCTGGTGGTCGATCAGGTCGCGGACCTCGATGCCGCGGTGTACACCATTATTCAGTCGGCATTCATCTCCGCCGGCCAGCGCTGCACCTGCGCCCGGCGCTTGTTGGTGCCACAAGGTGCCTGGGGCGACTCGCTGCTGGCGCGCCTGGTGGCGGTCAGCTCGACTATTGAAGTCGGTGCCTTCGATCAGCAGCCGGCGCCGTTCATGGGCTCGGTGGTTTCCCTTGGCGCTGCGAAAGCGTTGATGGATGCGCAAGAGCATCTGCTGGCCAACGGCGCCGTGGCGCTGCTGGAAATGACGCAGCCTCAGGCTCAATCGGCCTTGCTGACCCCGGGCATTCTGGATGTGACCGCTGTCGCCGATCGTCCTGACGAAGAGCTGTTCGGCCCGTTGCTGCAAGTGATTCGCTACGCTGATTTTGCAGCGGCGATCGCTGAAGCCAACGACACCGCCTACGGTCTTGCTGCCGGTCTGTTGTCGGACTCCGAGGCGCGTTATCAGCAATTCTGGCTGGAAAGCCGTGCCGGTATCGTCAACTGGAACAAGCAACTGACCGGCGCCGCGAGCAGCGCGCCATTCGGCGGCGTCGGCGCCTCGGGTAACCACCGCGCCAGTGCCTATTACGCGGCGGATTACTGCGCGTACCCGGTGGCCTCGCTGGAAACGCCGAGCCTGGTGATGCCTGCCGCCCTGACGCCTGGCGTGAAGATGGCGTGATGCCCATCGCCAGCAGGCTGGCTCCCACAGGTTCGGTGGTGGATACACATTTGGTGTACGACACAAACCCTGTAGGAGCGAGCCTGCTCGCGATGGCCGCGCCTCGGTCTCAAATCTAGTTACTGAAGCCTATAACAACAGATTCTCGTGGAGCCTCGCCGATGAAATCCTATGAAGTCAATTTTGACGGTCTAGTGGGGCCGACCCATAACTACGGCGGCCTGTCCTACGGCAACGTCGCGTCCCAGAGCAACAGCCAGCAGTCTTCCAACCCTAAGGAAGCGGCGCTGCAGGGCCTGGCAAAGATGAAAGCGCTGATGGAAATGGGTTTCCAGCAAGGCGTACTGGCACCGCAAGAGCGCCCGGATGTGGCTGCTCTGCGTCGCCTGGGCTTTGGCGGCACCGACGCTCAAGTGATCGAGCGCGCCGCCAAAGAAGCGATGCCGCTGCTGGTGGCCAGTTGCTCGGCGTCGAGCATGTGGGTGGCCAACGCCGCCACCGTCAGCCCGAGCGCCGACACCGCTGACGGTCGCGTGCATTTCACCGCCGCCAACCTTAACTGCAAATACCACCGCAGCATCGAACACCCGACCACCAGCCGCGTGCTGGGGGCGATGTTCGCTGACCAGAAACACTTCGCCCACCACGCTGCCTTGCCGGCCGTGGCGCAATTCGGTGACGAAGGCGCGGCCAACCACACGCGTTTCTGCCGTGAATACGGCGAAGCCGGTGTCGAGTTCTTCGTGTTCGGCCGCAGCGCGTTCGACACCCGCTACCCGGCACCGCAGAAGTACCCGGCGCGCCAGACCCTCGAAGCGTCCCAGGCCGTTGCCCGTTTGCACGGCTTGAGCGATGACGGCGTGGTCTATGCCCAGCAGAACCCGTCGGTGATCGATCAGGGTGTGTTCCACAACGACGTGATTGCGGTCGGCAACGGCGAAGTGCTGTTCTATCACGAGGACGCGTTCCTCGAGACCGAGCAGATGCTGGCGGAGCTGCAGAGCAAACTCGCCAAAGTCGGTGGGAAATTTCAGTCTGTCTGTGTTCCGCGTTCCGCGGTCAGCGTGGAAGACGCGGTTCGTTCCTACCTGTTCAATAGCCAACTGCTGTCGCGTCCTGACGGCTCCATGCTATTGATCGTGCCGGAAGAGTGCCGTGGCAACGAGCGTGTCTGGCAATACTTGCAGGGTTTGACCAGCTCCGGCGGCCTGATCCGCGAAGTGAAAGTCTTCGATCTCAAGCAGAGCATGCAGAACGGCGGCGGCCCGGCTTGCCTGCGGTTGCGCGTCGCACTCAACGAAACCGAGCTGGCGGCGGTCAATCAAGGGGTTATCATGACGGCGCCGTTGTACGGCACACTGACCGAATGGGTCGAGAAGCACTACCGCGACCGCATGACCGAAAACGATCTGGCGGATCCGCAATTGCTGCTTGAGTGCCGGACGGCACTGGATGAACTGACGCAAATCCTTAAACTGGGCGCGGTTTATCCATTCCAGATCAATTGATCGACGGCGCGCCGCCTTCTACGGCAGCGCGCTGCTTCATCTCAAACGAGAGCGTAAAGACATGAGCGATACCCTGCAGCTGATCCTTGAAGACACCGATGGCACGCAACTGGAGACTTCCTGCACCCGCGTCGCGGTCATGTGGCAAGGCAAAGAGCTGTGGATCCAGCAGGACGGCCGCGGCCAGTTGCTGATCGGTGTGGACGTCGAAGAAGGCGATGCCGAATACGCCAACCTGCTGCTGCGCCCGTTGGCGACTAATCTGGTAAGTCTGCAACTGGAGATGGAACCTGCCGACCTCACCGACGAGGAGCATGTTCACGGCCCGGATTGCAACCACGATCACTAAGGAAACCGCTCTATGCTCGCCCTCGGCAAACTGCTTGAACTGACCCTCGCCGGCCGCGAACCGGCGGAGAAGACTCAACTGACTGTCGAAGGCGTGCGCATGCGCTGGTTGAGCGAGGGTGCGCTGGAAGTCCGGCCACCTGAGGCGCGTGACAATGGCCTGGACCTGCTGCTGTCGGCGGGGATCCACGGCAATGAAACAGCGCCGATCGAGTTGCTCGATCGCCTGTTGCACGACATTGCCCGCGGCGACTTGAAGCCGCGCGCACGTATTCTGTTCCTGTTCGGCAACCCCGAGGCAATTCGCAAGGGCGAGCGTTTCGTCGAGCAGGACGTCAATCGGCTGTTCAATGGCCGTCATGAACAAAGCAGTGGCTCCGAAGCCTTGCGTGCTTGTGAGCTGGAGCGGTTGGCGGCGAGTTTCTTCAGCCTGCCTGATCGTCAGCGCCTGCATTACGACCTGCACACGGCCATTCGTGGCTCGAAAATCGAGCAGTTCGCCTTGTACCCGTGGAAAGAAGACCGCCAGCATTCGCGCCAGGAACTGGCGCGCCTGCGCGCCGCCGGCATGGAAGCGGTGTTGCTGCAGAACAAACCGTCCATCGTGTTCAGCGCCTACACCTACGACAAGCTCGGTGCCGAGGCTTTCACCCTGGAGCTCGGCAAGGCGCGGCCATTCGGGCAGAACGCCGGGGTCAATGTCTCGCTGCTGGAGGCGCGCCTCAAGCAGATCATCGAAGGTACCGAGCCGGAATTGACTGACAAAGCACTGGACGGTTTGCAGCTGTACAGCGTGGCGCGGGAAATCATCAAGCACAGCGACAGCTTCCGCCTGAACCTGCCGGCGGATATCGAGAACTTTTCGGAGCTGGAAGTGGGTTATCTGCTGGCGGAAGACATCGCCAACACCCGCTGGATCATCGAGGAGGAGGGCGCCCGGATCATCTTCCCGAACCCCAGGGTGAAGAACGGTTTGCGTGCCGGCATCCTGGTCGTGCCGACCACCGACGAAAACCTGGCCTGACACAGTTCCTGTAGGAGCTGCCGAAGGCTCGGGCCGCGATCGGACGATCTTTTGATCTGAAAAGAACAAGATCAAAAGATCGCAGCCTCGTTGCACTCGTCAGCTCCTACAGGTTTCGGATTGGTGTTAGACCGCTACCGCACGCGGCTCGCTGCGACGCAGCGAACGGATCTTCATCAGCGTATCCGCACAGGTCTTCGCCGCTTCCTGGCCTTTATGCACGAAATGCTCGAAGAAGAACTTCTGGTGCTCTTCGCCTGCATGGAAGTGGTGCGGGGTCAAGGACACCGAGAACACCGGCACTTCGGTTTCCAGCTGAACCTGCATCAGGCCGCTGACCACTGACTGGGCGACGAACTCGTGACGGTAGATCCCGCCGTCCACCACCAGGGCTGCCGCGACGATGCCGGCATAACGACCGGTCTTGGCCAGCAGCTTGGCGTGCAGGGGCATTTCAAAGGCACCGCCGACTTCGAAGAAATCGATGTCGGATTCCTGATAACCCTGGGCAATCATTTCGGCGACGAAGCCTTTGCGGCTCTGGTCGACAATATCCTTGTGCCAGCAGGCCTGGATGAACGCAACGCGCTCGCCGTGATGGTGTTTGCTTTTGCTGTCGATTGCGGTGGGTTGCATGTTCTGACTCCTGTTTGTGTGAAAAACAGGGCGTTATGAATCGAAGGGGATCTGAGGGTACGCACGCTCGCACGAATGCCGGCGGACGGCCCTTTGCAGTCAATCCCGTTCTCTCTTCATCCGGACTATGACCGTCGGCCCCGGGATCACACCGGGTCTGCTGACCTTGCTGCCAGGTACCGCCGAAGCGGTGCTGTCACCAAGCGCTCGCGGGCTATGCGCATTGCGCGCAATTACCGCCGGTGGGGAGTTGCACCCCGCCCTGAGAACGTTTTTGCCGCCGGAATGTTTGGCGGCGTAGCGTTTTTATCACATATTTGCGGTATGCGCATGACCCCTTTTGGATGATTGTCATCGACTTTTCCGTTGGTTTAATCGGCCTTTTCCTCCGCAAGGGTTGATTATTCGGCGCCATGCCCGCAGTAATTCTTTCCTGAAAGGGATTTCCCCTGCTTACCGAGGCCGGATTCATGAGCGTTATCGATCTTCGCAGCGACACCGTCACCCAACCTTGCGCCGGCATGCTCGACGCGATGGCCAAAGCCGCCACCGGCGATGACGTGTATGGCGAAGATCCGACGGTCAATCGTCTGGAAGCTGAATTGGCAAAACGGCTGGGTTTTGCCGCGGCGCTGTTTGTGCCCACCGGGACCATGAGCAATCTGCTGGGTTTGATGGCCCACTGCGAACGCGGTGACGAGTACATCGTCGGCCAGCAGGCCCACACTTATAAATACGAGGGTGGTGGTGCGGCGGTGCTCGGTTCGATCCAGCCGCAACCGCTGGAAGTGCAGGCCGATGGTTCGCTGGACCTGACGCAGGTCGCGGCGGCGATCAAGCCGGATGACTTCCACTTCGCCCGCACTCGATTGCTGGCGCTGGAAAACACCATGCAGGGCAAAGTCCTGCCGCTGGAATACCTGGCGCAGGCGCGCAGTTTTACCCGCGAACACGGGTTGCAACTGCACCTGGACGGCGCACGCTTGTACAACGCGGCAGTGAAGCTGGGTGTGGATGCCCGGGAAATCACTCAATATTTCGATTCCGTCTCGGTCTGCCTGTCCAAAGGGCTGGGCGCCCCGGTGGGTTCGGTGCTGTGCGGCTCGGCCGAGCTGATCGGCAAGGCGCGGCGCCTGCGCAAAATGGTCGGTGGCGGCATGCGTCAGGCCGGGATTTTGGCGGCGGCAGGCCTGTACGCGCTGGATCACAACGTTCAGCGCCTGGCCGATGACCACGCCAATGCGCAATACCTGGCCGAAGGCCTGCGGGCGGCGGGTTTCGAAGTCGAACCGGTGCAGACCAATATGGTTTATGTGCAGATGGGCGACAAGGCCGAGGCGATCAAGGTGTTTGCCGCCGATCGCGGGATCAAGCTCAGTGCCGCCGCCCGTCTGCGCATGGTCACGCACATGGACGTCAGTCGTGGGCAAATCGAGCAAGTCGTCGCGACATTCGTCGACTTTTCTAGCAAGTGACGGCGTTAACCGTCTAAATGAGTGTTTGCAACGTACAAACACACTGTACCTGGTCACTAACGCCGATATAATGCGGCCCTTTGCCGTCGCTTCGTCTGTTGACGTTTCGAACAGGCCTTTGGCCGCAGCCTCCGTGGAAGAACCTAATGAAAAGCGCAGAAATCCGTGAAGCCTTCCTTCGCTTCTTCGAAGAACAAGGCCACACCCGTGTAGCCTCCAGCTCTTTGATTCCGGGCAACGACCCAACCCTGCTGTTCACTAACGCGGGGATGAACCAGTTCAAGGACTGCTTCCTGGGCCAGGAAAAGCGCGCGTACACCCGCGCGGTCAGCAGCCAGAAATGCGTGCGCGCCGGCGGCAAGCACAACGACCTGGAAAACGTCGGTTATACCGCCCGTCACCACACCTTCTTCGAAATGCTGGGTAACTTCAGCTTCGGCGATTATTTCAAGCGTGATGCCATCACCTACGCCTGGAACTTCCTGACGTCCGACAAGTGGCTGAACCTGCCGAAGGAAAAGCTCTGGGTCACCGTCTACGCCAGCGATGACGAGGCGTACGACATCTGGACCAAGGACATCGGGGTTCCGGCCGAACGCATGGTGCGCATCGGCGACAACAAGGGCGCGCCGTACGCCTCCGACAACTTCTGGACCATGGGCGATACCGGCCCGTGCGGTCCTTGCACCGAGATTTTCTACGATCACGGCGCCGACATCTGGGGCGGCCCACCGGGTTCGCCGGAAGAAGACGGTGACCGCTACATCGAAATCTGGAACAACGTGTTCATGCAGTTCAACCGCACCGCCGATGGCGTGTTGCACCCGCTGCCAGCGCCGTCGGTCGACACCGGCATGGGCCTGGAGCGGATCAGTGCCGTGCTGCAGCACGTACACTCGAACTATGAAATCGACCTGTTCCAGAGCCTGCTGACTGCATCGGCCAAGGCCATCGGCTGCACCAACGACGCCCAGGCTTCGCTGAAAGTGGTGGCTGACCACATCCGTTCCTGCGGTTTCCTGATCGCCGACGGCGTGCTGCCGTCCAACGAAGGCCGCGGTTACGTGCTGCGCCGGATCATCCGTCGCGCCTGTCGTCACGGTAACAAACTGGGCGCCAAGGGCAGCTTCTTTTACCAGATCGTCGCGGCCCTGGTCGCCGAGATGGGCGAAGCTTTCCCGGAACTGAAATCCCAGCAGGCGCACATCGAGCGCGTGCTGAAGGCCGAAGAAGAGCAATTCGCCAAGACTCTGGAGCAGGGCCTGAAGATCCTCGAGCAGGATCTGGCTGAACTCAAAGGCGACGTGGTGCCCGGCGACGTAGTGTTCAAACTCTACGACACCTACGGTTTCCCGATGGACCTGACCGGCGACATCGCTCGCGAGCGCAGCCTGACCATCGACGAAGAAGGTTTCGAACGTGAAATGGAGGCCCAGCGCGTCCGTGCCCGTTCCGCCAGTTCCTTCGGCATGGACTACAACAGCCTGGTCAAGGTTGACGTGGCCACCGAGTTCACCGGTTACATCGCTCACAGCGGTTCCGCCAAAATCGTTGCGCTATATAAAGATGGCCAGTCGGTCGACGTATTGAGCGAAGGCGATGAGGGCGTGATCGTTCTCGACAAGACGCCGTTCTACGCCGAGTCCGGTGGCCAGGTCGGTGATTGCGGTTACCTGCAGGCGGGCAGCGCGCGTTTCGACGTGCGTGACACCACCAAGACCGGCGGTGCATTCCTGCACCACGGTATCCTGGATTCGGGTAGCCTGATCGTCGGTGCGCCGGTCGAGACCCACGTTGACGCCGAGGTGCGTCACGCCACGTCGTTGAACCACTCCGCGACTCACTTGCTGCACGCTGCATTGCGCCAGGTGCTGGGCGATCACGTTCAACAGAAAGGTTCGTTGGTCGACAGTCAGCGTCTGCGTTTTGACTTCAGTCACTTCGAAGCCATCAAGCCTGAACAACTGAAAGCGCTGGAAGACATCGTCAACGCCGAGATTCGCAAGAACTCCGAAGTTGAAACCGAAGAAACCGATATCGAAACCGCCAAGCAGAAAGGCGCCATGGCGCTGTTCGGCGAGAAGTACGGCGACAACGTGCGCGTGCTGAGCATGGGCGATTTCTCCGTCGAGCTGTGCGGCGGCATCCACGCCAACCGCACCGGCGACATCGGCCTGCTGAAAATCATCAGCGAAGGCGGTGTGGCATCGGGTGTGCGTCGTATTGAAGCCGTTACCGGTGCCCAAGCGCTGGCCTACTTGAATGCGGCGGAAGAACAACTCAAGGAAGCGGCCAGCCTGGTCAAGGGCAGCCGCGACAACCTGATCGACAAGCTGTCGGCTGTGCTGGAGCGCAACCGTCTGCTGGAGAAGCAACTCGAGCAGTTGCAAGCCAAGGCTGCCAGTGCTGCGGGCGACGATCTGTCGGCCCAGGCGCTGGACGTCAAGGACGTGAAGGTGCTGGCCGTGCGTCTGGACGGTCAGGATGGCAAGGCGCTGCTGGCGCTGGTCGATCAACTGAAAAACAAACTCGGCCGCGCAGTGATCCTGCTCGGCAGTGTCCATGAGGAAAAGGTCGTTCTGGTTGCAGGCGTAACCAAAGACCTGACTGGCCAACTCAAAGCCGGTGATTTGATGAAGCAAGCCGCTGCGGCAGTGGGCGGGAAGGGCGGTGGTCGTCCAGACATGGCGCAAGGCGGCGGTACCGACGCTGGCGCACTGGATGCGGCACTGGCCCTGACCGTTCCGTTTGTAGAGCAGGGTCTATAAGGCAGTACTTGCGGCCCGCAGTCTAGTGGCGGGCCACAACGCTGTTTGAGTGATTATTTGGGCGCCCTTCATGGGCAGAGGCGGCTTTGAAATGGCTTTGATCGTACAGAAATTTGGAGGCACCTCGGTCGGCACCGTCGAGAGAATCGAACAGGTCGCCGACAAGGTTAAGAAATTCCGCGATGCCGGCGATGACCTGGTGGTTGTGCTGTCTGCAATGAGCGGCGAAACCAACCGTCTGATCGATCTGGCCAAGCAAATCAGTGGCGACGGCCAACCGGTTCCGCGCGAGCTGGACGTGATCGTTTCCACCGGTGAGCAGGTGACGATTGCCCTGTTGGCCATGGCGCTGATCAAGCGCGGCGTGCCGGCGGTGTCGTACACCGGCAACCAGGTGCGGATTCTGACGGACAGCGCGCACAATAAAGCGCGTATCTTGCAGATTGATGACCAGAAGATTCGCGGTGACCTGAAGGCAGGTCGTGTGGTGGTGGTCGCCGGTTTCCAGGGAGTCGACGAGCACGGCAACATCACCACCCTCGGTCGTGGCGGTTCCGACACCACCGGCGTGGCGCTGGCGGCAGCCCTGAAGGCTGACGAATGCCAGATCTACACCGACGTCGACGGCGTCTACACCACCGACCCGCGTGTGGTGTCCGTGGCTCAGCGCCTGGACAAGATCACCTTCGAAGAGATGCTGGAAATGGCCAGCCTCGGATCCAAGGTGTTGCAGATCCGCGCGGTCGAGTTCGCCGGCAAGTACAACGTTCCGCTGCGCGTACTGCACAGCTTCAAGGAGGGTCCGGGCACCCTCATTACTATTGATGAAGAGGAAACCATGGAACAGCCGATCATTTCCGGTATCGCTTTCAACCGCGATGAAGCCAAGCTGACCATCCGTGGCGTGCCAGACATCCCGGGCGTTGCCTTCAAGATTCTCGGCCCGATCAGTGCCGCGAACATCGAAGTCGACATGATCGTGCAGAACGTCGCGCACGATAACACCACCGACTTCACCTTCACCGTGCACCGCAACGACTACCAGGCGGCGCAGGCCGTGCTGGAAAAGACCGCTAGCGAGCTGGGTGCCCGTGAAGTCGTGGGCGACACCAAGATCGCCAAGGTGTCGATCGTCGGCGTTGGCATGCGTTCTCACGCAGGCGTGGCCAGCCGCATGTTCGAATCCCTGGCCAAGGAAAGCATCAACATCCAGATGATCTCGACGTCGGAAATCAAAGTCTCCGTAGTGATCGAAGAGAAGTACCTGGAACTGGCTGTGCGCGCTCTGCACACGGCTTTCGAACTGGACGCACCGGCCCGCCAGGGCGAGTGATGCGTTTGCCAAAAGGCGCGGTCTGACCGCGCCTTTTGTTTTTTTGAATGGCGTGACTCCCGAGGCTGTTCTTTTGCTCGCGCTAGTCAATACTCAGGCATGTAGGGCTGCGACCGCTCCGGTTGTGGGTCGAGTGCCTTTTTTTTGCAGACTGTTGTCCCTGAAATGTAATGCGTGAGGAGAAAGGTATGCTGATTCTGACTCGTCGGTGCGCAGAAAGCCTGATTATCGGTGATGGCGAAATCACCGTGACCGTGCTAGGCGTCAAAGGAAATCAAGTGCGCATCGGTGTTAATGCCCCCAAAGAGGTGGCGGTTCACCGGGAGGAAATTTACCTGCGTATCAAGAAAGAGAAGGACGAAGAACCAAGCCATTAATTTTTATCGTTTTTTATGTTTGCAAACGGGGAAGAAGCTGGTTAATATACGCCCCGTGTTGCGGAGAGCTGGCCGAGTGGCCGAAGGCGCTCCCCTGCTAAGGGAGTACACCTCAAAAGGGTGTCGGGGGTTCGAATCCCCCGTTCTCCGCCATTATTTGCGTAGTACGTTGTAATCTGGCTTCTTCGGTAAGTTGTTGAAATTACTAGAAAAAGTGCTTGACATAGAGATTAGACGGCCTATAATGCGCGGCAACAAATGCACTCGTAGCTCAGCTGGATAGAGTACTCGGCTACGAACCGAGCGGTCACAGGTTCGAATCCTGTCGAGTGCACCATTTAAGAGTTAGTTGCAGTAATGCAAGTAACTTGGCTTCAGCCAGTTGTGGTCTGGTCTAAAAACACAAATTGCACTCGTAGCTCAGCTGGATAGAGTACTCGGCTACGAACCGAGCGGTCACAGGTTCGAATCCTGTCGAGTGCACCATACAACAGAAAGCCCGCATTTAATGCGGGCTTTTTGCCGTCCGGGATTTGGCTTTTCCTTTCGTGCATCCCCTCTCGTCGAACTCCACCTGTGCACTGCGACCTCGCAGGGTGTCGTAACGGTAGTTCGTGGCTGAATTGCGAATACTGATCTTGTCCGGCTTGCCGAGGGCGCTTTCGACGTCTTGCTGGCTCATGCCGGCGACCACTCGCCGATTGATGATCGCTTCGCGACGCTCCCTGGCACTGATCAGGTTTCCACACTTGTCCTGCGCCTGACCGACCACGGTCGGCTCTTTCCTTTGGATTTTCATTCCTGGTGTTTCACGGGGTTCGGCTGGCGGCATGAGTGCCATCGCGCTGCCGGGTGTAAGGGCGCGGACGTCCTGAAGTGAAACGCTTTCTCCCGCGGCACAACTCAGTGTGGTGAAGGTAATGCGTCCATTGGCCGCCTCGCAGCGCTGAACGGTGGTGGCGAGTGCCAGGGGCAGGGGGCCGAACAGGCCGAGCAGTAATAAGAATTGTGCAACTGATGGCATCAGGCGTCCTCCATGACGTTCCTCTTCAAGGGTAGCGGCTACAATTTTCGAGGGGTGGTGTGTTTTCTTTTCAGAATACGTCGTCGCACTTTCATGGATCAGGAGATGCTCAGGTTTGTTGTGCAAGCGCTTGTTTCAGCCGAGATTTTTTAACGTTTAAAACCGTCAGGCGGTGTATCATTGCGCCCGTCAGCCCCGCCGGGGCTTGTGGAATACCTCCATGGACTTACCCAGTAGTTACTCAGTACCCCGTTTCACCAATCATGAATTGACTGATTGATCCTTCCGGCGTGCCCCGCTGCTGGGAGTGGAGTTCGCCTATGTCCGAAGTTGAAGTAAAGAAAACGCAGGAAAGCTTGCAGGATCGCCTGGCTCAGGTGGTTGAGTTGCTGCAGCGCCAGCGAGTGATAGAAGACCTGACTCACCGCCAGGAAGGCCCGCATCATGACCGGGTCGAGAACCTGGTCCACCGGCAGAACCTTGTCGAGTTGCAACGCAAGCTCGATGACCTGCACTCCGCCGACGTCGCCTACATCCTTGAAGCCTTGCCGCTGGACGATCGTCTGACGCTCTGGCAACTGGTCAAGGCCGATCGCGACGGCGACATCCTTCTTGAAGTATCCGATTCGGTTCGTGAAACCCTGATCGCCGACATGGACGATCACGAGCTCCTGGCAGCCGCCAAGGACATGGATGCCGACGAACTCGCTGACCTGGCCTCCGAGCTGCCGCGAGACGTCGTCCATGAGCTCATGGAGACCCTCGACCAGCAACAACGCGAGCGCGTGCGTTCGGCACTGTCCTATGACGAGGAGCAGGTCGGTGCGCTGATGGACTTCGAGATGGTGACCATCCGCGAGGATGTCAGCCTTGAAGTGGTCTTGCGTTATCTGCGCCGTCTCAAGGAGTTGCCGGGCCATACCGACAAGCTGTTCGTGGTCGATTACGACGGTGTCCTCAAGGGCGTGTTGCCGATCAAGCGTCTGTTGGTCAACGATCCGGACAAACAGGTTTCCGAGGTGATGGCCAGCGATCCGGTGAGTTTTCACCCGGACGAAGACGCCTACGATGCCGCCCAGGCGTTCGAGCGATATGACTTGATCTCCGCGCCTGTGGTCGACAAGAACGGCAAGCTGATCGGCCGTCTGACCATCGATGAAATGGTTGACCTGATCCGTGAAGAGAGCGAAAGCGAAGTTCTCAACATGGCGGGTCTGCGTGAAGAAGAAGATATTTTTGCGTCGGTCTGGAAGTCCCTGCGTAACCGTTGGGCCTGGCTGGCGATCAACCTGATTACCGCGTTCGTGGCTTCTCGGGTCATCGGTTTGTTTGAAGGTTCGATCGAGAAGCTCGTGGCGCTTGCGGCTTTGATGCCGATCGTGGCGGGGATCGGTGGTAACTCGGGTAACCAGACCATCACCATGATTGTTCGGGCCATGGCGCTGGACCAGGTGAGCACCGGCAATACCTCGCGTCTGATGCGCAAGGAATTGGCCGTCGCGTTGATCAACGGCGTGATCTGGGGCGGGGTGATTGGCCTGGTTGCCTACATGCTCTATGGCAGTTGGTCATTGGGCGTGGTGATGACTGCCGCGATGACGCTCAACCTGTTGCTGGCGGCATTGATGGGGGTCTTGATCCCGATGACCCTGGCGAAGATGGGGCGTGATCCTGCGATGGGGGCCAGTGTGATGATTACTGCCGTGACCGACAGCGGAGGCTTTTTCATCTTCCTGGGGCTGGCGACAATCTTCCTGCTCTAAAGTCCGTTTCACTGAAACCCGCTGTCAGGCGGGTTTTTTGTGCCCGGATTTCAGGCAAAAAAAAGCCAGCGATCAGGCTGGCTTGAGCTTTCTGGCTGAATCAGGACGCGTCGGCGGCCATTTCAGCGTCATGGGCGATCAGTGAAACCAGGGCGTTCTGCTGTCGGTGGGAGAGTTGGCGGAAGCGCTGCAGCAGCTCGCGTTCGTGCAAGGAAAGCTCCGGGCTGTCCAGGCGCATGCTCAGCTCTTCTCCCAGTGCACCTTCCTGAATAAGACTTTGCTCAAGGCGCGCAATGATTTCGGAGTTCATGCTGCGGTGATGATTGCGAGCCACTTCGGCAATGCGTTCACGCATTCCGTCTGGCAGACGTACGACGAACTTGTCAGCCGTACGGCTGGAATAAATTGCCTGTTTCAATGGGCGCATATATTTAACCGGTTAGTTCAGGGGAGCGGTTTTCGGGATTGGCCGCAGGATGTCTGGTAGGACAAGCGCTCTGACCAAATGTTCAACCTGAATTGATAGAGGCGCGCATCATGCCCCAAACAAGCCAGATCCTTGGCGTCAATTCTGTGACAAATATTGAACTGTATAAAGGCGTTCTGCCAGCACCAATTATCAGAAATGCGAATTAGTTTGAAAAGTTCGACCGGGTCGTATCGTTTAGCGCGTCTGCACCCGACGAAAGATTTCTGACAGGCCGCAAAAGCGGACTCGATCACTGCTCCTTGCCTTTACAGAATAGTGGCAAATGGCCGATTTACTAGGGAGAGTCGTCTGGAGGGGGGGGATTCAGGATGGATGGCAGGCCTTTGCGACGGATCAGCCATACCTGGATTAACGCAGGACCGGATCAAACTTGATCTTGCGTCCGGCAATCAGTGCGAGCACGAACAGAGTGCTGAATACACCACAGGCAATCAGGGGAAGGGTAACGACCATGTCCTGGGTCAATGACAGATGAAAAATGCCGCTCAACAAGGCGAGGATGAAGAAACTCGCGGCTGGTTTGGACATGCTGTGCTCCTTGGTGAGGGTCATTCAAAATACCAGGCGCTCGGCAGACGGAGCTGGCACCAGAATGGTTTCTTGGCTGACCTCCTGACTGACAAAGCCGTGCTGGTCGCTCATCACGGCCAACTGCGGCGCTTTCTGCAGTTGAAGGTAATGTGGCATTCGCTGGGCAACCTGCGTAGCACCGCTCTCGTGGGTAAAATGAAAACCCGGCAAAATCGTCAGAGCGATTGCACTCGAAAGTAAAAGGGCGCTGTTCATGAGGCGACCTCCGTTGTTCTGTGAGAACAGCTGAAGCAGCTCGCATGCCAGAGTCTATCGACAATTAAATTCTTTAAAAACAACGAATTAGGATATTTTTTCGAAAGCTGGATCTTGCATTTTGCAATGATGGCTTTTTGCAGTAATGCAATTTGCACGGTAAACAAGTCCGCGCCCGTCCGAGGCGTCTGCCTACACTTAAAAAGCCCAACGGACGACATGACAAAAGCCGGCCCGGCCGTTAACATGCACGCCGTCCATCGCGCCGCGTTTCTTCGCAGCCGACTTGTGTCCCAGTAGCTCAATTGGATAGAGCATCCCCCTCCTAAGGGGAAGGTTGGCAGTTCGAACCTGCCCTGGGACACCAAATTTCGCAGGTCCCCCCCCGCCTGTTTCAACGCTTCATTTTCACGACCAGTAGATAAATTTCGACAAATTCAGGTGCCCGGGATTTATCGAAGCCATCGACTCTACCTTCGCGACTTTCCTTCTCCCCTCCCAAGTAGTCTGAAACTCCCACCCCGCCTGGGAGTATCGGCCGATGTGCAACCTGCGGCGCTTGTTCATAGTTGTGACCAATAGATCAGAAAATGGTCCAAGGTCGACCCCCGATGACTGGACCCGCTCAGGAGAAAGTCATGACTATGCGCAAGAAAACCTCATCGCTAACGAATGACCTGGCCAATAACGCCGGTGACCATCCTTCACCCGTCAGCCACGACTGGACTTTCACCTACATTCCGACCGTCACCACCAACCTTGAAGACTACGCACCGGGCAGCACTGCCATCATCACGGCCAGCGGCTTTGCCGCCGGCAGCACCGTGACGCTCGAAGTGGATCATGCCGTCGGTGCCGGCGCGGATGGTGTGTGGGGTACGCCCGACGATGTGCTCGATACCAACACCGGCGAGGGGCACGAGCCCTGGTCCGTGACCGACGGCGGTGCCGGCGATCTCGACGGCCAGGTCAACGGCAGCGTCACTACCTCGTGGTACGTGAATCCCGACGACTCGGCAGGCGCGACGTTTCTGCTCACCGCGACCTCTGCGGGTGCCGACGGTGTGCTCGGCACCGGTGACGACGCCGTGGCGACAGCGTCCTTTACGGACAGTGTTTTGAGCGTCGTGGCGACCGGCGAGGACGTGACCCTGGACGAAACGGCCGGGTTGCAGAACGGCACGGCCACTCCAGGCCCTGTTGGCGACGCTGACGACAATGACATTCTGGTGGCGTCCCTGCCCACGACCTTCGCTACCCGTTTGTCCGGACTTGGGGCAGGCACTGCAACGGGTGCGGCCTTGAGCGGCTATACCGGTGCCGTGGGCAATACGGGTAGCAATGCGTTCACCATCACTTCTGCACCCGGAGCAAGCATTACCGATGTCAGCTTCGTCGACAGCAATGGCGCACCGCTCAGTGGCGTGGTCAGCGGGCTGTTTACCCTCGACGGCGTCAGCATCCTTCTCTATACGGATACGAACAACAACATCGTTCTGGGCCGAGCCGGGAGCGCAAGCGGCGCGATCGTGTTCGCAGCCTATATAGAAGAAACCGGATCGCCGGTCACGGGCGGCAAGATCTGGACCGTGGAGTATCAACCGCTGCGGCATACAGATGCTACGAACGCCGATGATTCGCTCAATCTGCTGAATAAGGTTTTCATCGGAGCCAGCCAGGACATGGAGTTCAGTCTGGCCGGTGTGCCCTCCGGTTCGAACCTCTTCCTGATGTTTACTACGGCGACCCCGACCGTTGTCAATGACGGTGGTGTATTGCGGATCACGGATCCCACCATCATCGCCACCGGCAAGGACCCCGCTGACCAGTCAAGCGGCGCCAATATAAACACTGGCGACACGATCATTACCAGCCAGGCGGCTAACCCGACCACCTTAGGCACCAACAACCAGATGATTACGGAACAGGAAGGCATCCGCTTTTCGTTCGTCACGGGTGCCAGGCAGGATGTGACCATTCCCAACCTCAGTCAAAACGAAGCAAATGTTGAATCCAACATCGACTTTACCGGCGTCTTCAATGCGAAGATGGCCAGTTTCGACGTCGTGCAGTTGCAAAGCGGCAAGAGTGCCGTGGTAAGAGTCAGTGCATTCAGCACCACAGCTGAATCTGGCGTGAATTTCATCAATGGGTATGGCAATGACGCGTCGGTGTCCATCACCAATGTTCGCGTCTTCAACAGTATCGGGCAGGTGATCGAGAATTCAAACGGCTCGGTGAATGATCCGGCCATCACCATCAGCTTTGCAGCAGGGGTTGCAACAATCACCGGCGTTAAAGCCGGCTACCAGATTGAATACACCACTACGGCGGATCATAACCGCGTGCTCGTCGAGAACGGGGCGGCCGTCACTGCCAAGGGCAATGAGCACGCTGATTTTGATATTGGTGGTTTCACACTGGCCCAGGCCTCTATTACAAAAACCGAAATCGGCTCCAAGATCATCTTCGACGACGACGGGCCAAGCATCAGCACCACCGGCACGGAGCCGACGCTGACGGTGGACGAAACGGTACTGGCGACCAACGCCACCCAGAGCTTTGCCGCCAACTTCAACTCGGCGTTTGGTGCCGATGGGGCGGGCACCCTGACCTATGCACTGAGCGTGGTGGCCGGAGCCTGCGGGCTGATCGACACGGCCACGGGCGAGGCGGTGAACCTGTCGCTCAATGGCGCCGTGGTGGAAGGCCATACGGCCCTCACCAACCAGCTGGTGTTCACGGTCAGCGTGGCTGCCAATGGCAGTGTTACGCTCGACCAGATCCGCGCCGTGGTGCATTCCAACACAACCAATCCCGATGATTCGACGAGTCTGACCTCGGACAATCTGGTGACACTGACGGCAACCAAGACCGACAGGGATGGCGACAGCGCCCGGGCGACGCTGAACATCGGGCAGAATCTGGTGTTCAAGGACGATGGGCCAAGCATCACCACCACCGGCACGGAACCGACGCTGACGGTGGACGAGACGGTACTGACGACCGACGCCAGCCAGAGCTTTGCCGCCAACTTCAACTCGGCGTTTGGTGCCGATGGGGCCGGTACCCTGACCTATGCGCTGGGCGTGGTGGCAGGAGCCTCCGGGCTGACCGACACGGCCACCGGCGAGGTGGTGAACCTGTCGCTCAATGGCGCGGTGGTGGAGGGTCATACGGCCCTCACCAACTTGCTGGTGTTCACGGTCAGCGTAGCCGCCAATGGCAGCGTCACGCTGGATCAGGTCCGCGCGGTGGTGCATGCCAATGCCACCAATCCGGATGATTCGACGAGTTTGACCTTGGACAACCTGGTGATGCTGACCGGGACCGTTACCGACAAGGACGGCGACAGCGCCCAGGCGACACTGAATATCGGGCAGAACCTGGTGTTCAAGGACGATGGGCCAAGCATCAGCGCCACCGGCGTGGAGCCGACGCTGACCGTGGACGAAACGGTACTGGCGACCGACGCGACCCAGAGCTATGCCGTCAACTTCAATTCAGAGTTTGGTGCTGATGGGGCCGGTACCCTGACCTATGCGCTGAACGTGGTGGCCGGAGCTTCCGGGCTGATCGACACGGCCACGGGCGATGTAGTGAACCTGTCGCTCAATGGCACGGTGGTGGAAGGGCGTACGGCCACAGACAACCTGCTGGTGTTCACGGTCAGCGTCGCTGCCGATGGCAGCGTCACGCTCGACCAGATTCGCGCCGTGGTGCATCCCGACGCAACCAATCCCGATGATTCGACGACTCTGACCTCGGACGACCTGGTGACACTGACGGCGACCAAGACCGATGGGGACGGCGACAGCGCCCACGCGACCCTGAACATCGGGCAGAACCTGGTGTTCAAGGACGACGGGCCGAGCATCAGCGCCACCGGAGTGGAGCCGACGCTGACCGTGGACGAAACGCTACTGAACACCAACGATACCCAGAGCTTTGCCGCAAACTTCAACTCGGCGTTTGGTGCTGATGATGCGGGCACGTTGACCTATGCACTGGGTGTGGTGGCCGGAGCTTCCGGGCTGATCGACACGGCCACAGGCGACGCGGTGAACCTGTCGCTCAACGGCACTGTGGTGGAAGGCCGCACGGCCACGGGCAACCTGCTGGTGTTCACGGTCAGCGTCGCTGCCAATGGCAGCGTCACGCTCGACCAGAGCCGGGCGGTGGTGCATGCCAACGCCACCAATCCGGATGATTCGACGAGTTTGACCTCGGACGACCTGGTGACGTTGACGGCGACCAAGACCGACGGGGACGGCGACAGCGCCATGGCGACCCTGAACATCGGGCAGAATCTGGTGTTCAAGGACGACGGGCCGAGCATCACCACCACCGGCACGGAACCGACGCTGACGGTGGACGAAACGGCACTGGCGACCAACGATACCCAGAGCTTCGCCGCCAATTTCAATTCAGAGTTTGGTGCCGATGGTGCGGGCACGCTGACCTATGCGCTGGGCGTAGTGGCGGGGGCCTCCGGGCTGATCGACACGGCCACGGGCGACGCGGTGAACCTGTCGCTCAACGGCACGGTGGTGGAAGGCCGTACGGCCACGGATAACCTGCTGGTGTTCACGGTCAGTGTCGCCACCAATGGCAGCGTCACGCTGGATCAGGTCCGCGCGGTGGTGCATCCCGACGCCACCAATCCGGATGATTCGACGAGCCTGACCTCGGACAACCTGGTGACGTTGACCGCGACCAAGACCGACGGGGACGGCGACAGCGTCATGGCGACCCTGAACATCGGGCAGAACCTGGTGTTCAAGGACGACGGACCGAGCATCACCACCACCGGCACGGAGCCGACGCTAACCGTGGACGAAACGGCACTGGCGACCAATGACACCCAGAGCTTCGCCGCCAATTTCAATTCAGAGTTTGGTGCTGATGGTGCGGGCACGCTGACCTATGCGCTGGGCGTAGTGGCGGGGGCCTCCGGGCTGATCGACACGGCCTCGGGCCAGGCGGTGAATCTGTCGCTCAACGGCACGGTGGTCGAAGGCCGCACGGCCACGGACAACCTGCTGGTGTTCACGGTCAGCGTGGCCGCCAATGGCAGCGTCACGCTCGACCAGAGCCGCGCCGTGGTGCATGCCAACGCCACCAATCCCGATGACTCGACGACGTTGACCTCGGACAACCTGGTGACGCTGACCGCGACCATCACCGACAAGGAGGGCGACAGCGCCCAGGCTACGCTGAACATCGGGCAGAACCTGCTGTTCAAGGACGACGGGCCGAGCATCAGCAGCACCGGCGTGGAGCCGACGTTGACCGTGGATGAGACGGTACTGACGACCGACGCCAGCCAGAGCTTTGCCGCCAACTTCAACTCGGCGTTTGGCGCCGATGGGGCGGGGACGCTGACCTATGCGCTGGGCGTGGTGGCGGGAGCCTCCGGGCTGATCGACACGGCCTCGGGCCAGGCGGTGAACCTGTCGCTCAATGGCGCCGTGGTCGAAGGTCGCACGGCCCTCACCAACCTGCTGGTGTTCGCGGTCAGCGTCGCTGCCAATGGCAGCGTCACGCTGGACCAGAGCCGCGCCGTGGTGCATTCCAACACAACCAATCCCGATGATTCGACGAGTCTGACCTCGGACAACCTGGTGACACTGACGGCGATCAAGACCGACGGGGACGGCGACAGCGCCCAGGCGACGCTGAACATCGGGCAGAACCTGGTGTTCAAGGACGACGGGCCGGCACTCAGTTTCGGCAACCTGATCGGGACCGGTAGCGTCCTTGCGCAATCCGGGTTCTGGAACATGGCGACGGGAGCCGATGGGCTGGGTGCGGCCGGTCTGGATATCTCGTTGGTCAATGACCAGTTCACCCTCATCAGGCCAGACAACACGACCACGACCGGGACCGGCACACTCCACGAGCTGTCGCCATCACCGGATGTCAATGGCGCGTACCAGTTCGCAGGAACCTTGACCGGTGATTTCGACAACAACGTTGCAACGGCGAACACCACCGTCGACTACACGCTGACCGCCTATGCCGATGGCCGCTATGCACTGGATCTGGTGCAAGGCTTCAGTTCGACGATCGTGCTCAGCAGTGCCGACGGCTCGCTCGATGCCGGCGGCCCGGATCCAGTGCGCACGTTGTTGATTCCTCAGACGAATAACCCGGCTATTCCTTCGGCATCCGAGGAGATTGTGTTCTTTTCCGCGAAGGCGCTGGCGTCGACTGCGGACATCCTGACCGGCATCGGGCTCGGCGCACCCGACCCCACCGAAGCCACGCTACAGACCAACCCCCTGCCGTCGTACATAGACCCGGCGGCCATGAACGTCAGCACGTCCGGCATCGGCGTCTCCAACAACCTTTTCCAGGGAGATAACCTGGCGGCAATCAGCGCCGCCGATGAAAGTTTCGTCATCAATCCAGAGAGCCTGCTGACGGGCATGAAGGTCTTTATCGACAACTCCGTGGCGGGTTACAACACGGCGACCGAGGACCTGTACTATCGGATCTACTACGCGGATGGCACGTTTTCGAACCGCATCGAGGTGAACACCCTGACGCCGGAGGCTGGCGGACAGGTGTCCTTCCTCATCCAGAAGGAGAGCACGGAGCTGATCGACGCGGTTCAGCTGACGATGGGCCGAGGCGAGATCAAGATCCCGGTGATCCAGTTCCTTCAGCAGAGCGAGAGCCTGGCCAGCGATGTCCAGCTGGCGTTCAGCGCGACGCTGACGGACAAGGATGGCGACTCGGCAACGAGTAGTTTTGACGCCAACCTGTTCGCCAACGATCCGGGCAACGCACTCTTCGACTTCACGCTGGTTGGCACTGGCGGTGAGCGAGATGCCTTCAACATCGATTTGTCAGTCAATCAGAACCGCTACCAGGTCAGCGGCTTCGATGTGGGCTCGGGCGTGCATGACAGGCTGGTGCTCAACGGCGACCCGAACGCCGTTGTCCAATCGATCAACAACACCGGCGCGGACAGCGTCGTGACGGTTGCCGAGACGGGTGGACAAACAACGACCATCACCTTGGTCGGGGTCGATGTTCAGAATACCGACATCTTTTTTGGCAGTGCTTGAGGCTTTGCGCGCGTGAACGGATGCGGGGGTGGCCCAGGAAGCCACCCTCGCATTTTTTCTGCAGTTCCAATACAAGATCGCATCCGCAGTGAACTATCGAGCAACACAAGGCTTAAGAAACGCGGCGGGGGAGATACAGGTTAACGCGGCAGGATGTATCGAGAACGACATCGGCATTGCGGGGGCACCCTGTTCCAGGTCGCCGACAAGGATGGCGAAACGGTGACGGCCTACCCCCTGAAAGTGAGGGGCAGACCGTCTTGTATTGACTTGAATTTCATTCCAGTTCCACCCAGGTGGCGGGCGGTGCTTCGTTGTTGGTGAGCCCGTGTTTGAGCGCATACATCAGCAAGTCGATGCGGTTGATGAGATCAAGCTTTTGATAGATGTTGCTGAGGTGGTTGTGCACGGTGTGCTCACTGATCCCCAGGCGCCCGGCGATGCTCACATATTTGGCGGACGGTTCGCCCACGATGGCGCGAATCAGTTCTCTCTCGCGCAGGGTCAACCGCGCCTGTTTCGCCTGCTCTCGATTGCATTTGAAGGGTATATGCCCGGTCGCGGCATAGCCGCGAAGGCCGCCAGCCCAGGCTCTATCCATTGCGATGTCGCTATGGTGGACCTTGAGGATGGCCTGGATAATCGATTCTGTCGGGTCTTCCGCCAGCACGATGCCGCGAGCACCAGCCTCTATCGCCTGGGCGGCGGGGACGGCTTCGTACAGGCCCTTGAGCAGCAGCACTTTCATGTCGGTGCTATGGGTGAGTCCCGCGATGACCTCCAGAGGATTCAGCGCATCCGGAAAGAAACTGAAAAAAATGACATTGGGCCGCAGCTGATCGGCAAGATCCAGCGCATGGGTATAGGTGGTGGCCTGGCCTGTCACTTCCATCCTGGGCTTTCTGGCATCAATCAACTCATGAAGGCCCTTAAGTACGAGGGGGCGGCAATCGATCAACATCACGCCTATTGGCTTTTCCTGGTCAGCGAACATCTTCCTGACCTCCTTGAAAACCAACGATGACCTCCACCCCCTGGCCTTCCCGGGTCAGCAACTTGCTTGCTGGGGCGCCGCGATTGAAGGGCAGATTTGAACGCCGGCAGGCCGTGATGGTGCCCGTCCAGGCTTTGGCAACCAGCAGCCCTGGGGCCATTTCCATTACCGGCATCGGCAGGCAGGGCGAACGTTTCCAAACGGCAGGCAAAGCCCGAGAGAGAAAATTTACAAGAACAATTATTAATGGATTGCACATGATGATGGACTCCCGCGCGCCTCTCAACGGAGTCTAGGTCAGCCCGGAGCGCTGCCAGACTGCCCGTCCGTCAGTCCTCGATGCATGCCCGGTACGGGCAGGCCTGAGCGATCTTCTCAAGGAGGGGGGTAACCCTCGAAAATCAAGGTATTAGACTCGCCACAGTTGGCCTGCAACCAAAGTCTGAACCTGATCAAAATCGTCAATTAATCGACGAATGGCGTGCAGTTAGGGGCGCCAATGTCGACTGAGTCAATTTGTTGTCGGTGTCGGCCTGGCCGAGTCACCCACAAGCCTGGGCTTGGCGAAATCAGCCGACGACCTGCATGGAAACCCGATGACGGCTGTGCCTTACTTCTAATTCCATCTGTGGAGAGCAATCGATGCGACACAGAGGCACCGGATACTGGCTCTGGACCAATACCCGCTTACCCTTTCAGACCCATGAAGAAGTGCTCGGCGACGGCGTGCAGGTCGAGGTGCGCGCGCGGATCAGCCTGCTGGGGTTCGCTCAGGTGTTTATCGGGGTTTATGGCCGCAATGGCTGGGCGATCAGCGAAGAGTCCCATGATCGGCACAGCGGTGAGCCTCGGGCACTGGCGTTGAGATGGGGCGTGGCGCGGGCAAGGGAGATTGTGCTCGAGACCCAGGCCTTCGTCGCACCGCACCGGGTGCAACTAAGCCTGGGGCCGGTGATCACCGACGAGTCGGTACTGGCACTGCGTTGCATGGAAATGACCGAGCGTGAGCGTTTGAAGCTCAAGTCCGACGATGCCTGGATTGAGTATCAGGCTGCGAAAGCCTCCGTACTGACACTGATGCGCTCGACCAAGGTCGATCCGAGGGTGTGGGCCGAGCAAAAGGAGCGGCTGCGGCAGGCCATCGATCGACGGGCCTGCGTACAGCGCGCTTACTTGAGTTGCCTCAGGTCGATGAGTGCCGCAGAGCCTCGATAGTGTCGATCAGCTCATCGTAGGACACTGGTTTGCCAACGTGCTGGTTGAACCCCGATTGCCGTGATTTCTGAATATCGCTTTGCGCACCGTAGCCGGTCAGCGCAATGGCGGGCACATTCCTGGCTTGCGGCAACTGGCGCAGGGCGCTGATCAGCTCATGGCCGTTCATGACCGGCATGCCCAGGTCTGAAATGATCAGGTCGAACCGGGTATTTTTTGCCGCGTCCAGCGCCGCCGCCGGACGGTCGAAGGCGATCACCTGGGCGTCCTCCATCTCCAGCAGCATCTTCAAGGTTTCCAGCACCTCGGCGGAGTCATCGACCAGCAGGATGGTCAAGCCGCTGAGTCTGCCGGAAGCGTCTTCGATCGGCGCGGCGGGAAGGGCTTGGCCGTTGGTCTCGGCCAATGGCAAGTAGACGGTAAACGTGCAACCGGCACCGACGCCGCCGGAACTCACATGCACAGTGCCTCGTTGTGCCTCGGTCAATTGGCGGACCAGCGACAGGCCGATCCCCAGCCCCTCGCGTTGGTGTGAGGTGTGCTGTTTTTCCGCCTGGCCGAACAGGTCGAATACATGTTCGAGGTGCTCTGTCGCGATACCGATGCCGTTGTCTTTGACATCCAGCCTGGCCATGTTGCCCGCCTGGCTCGCGATCAGTTGCACGCGGCCCTTGGCCGGGGTGAATTTCAGTGCGTTGTTCACCAGGTTCCAGATGATCTGTTCCAGACGCGTCGGGTCGGCCTGGATCATCAGTGCCTCGGCGGGTACTTGCAGTTCGACCGTGATGTCGTGCCCGTCATTGAGGACCACGGTGTAGATGTCGCGCAGGACGTTGTTCAGGTCCACAGCAACCGATTGCAGCTTGAGTTTGCCGGTGCGGACCCGGGCGACATCCAGCAGGTCATCGATGATCCGCGCCTGGCTGGTGACGGCTTCGCAGATGGTATTGACGGCTTTGGCGGCTGGAGACAGGTTTTTCGTCACGGGCAAGCGACGCAACAGTTCGGCGTTGAGCTGGATCAGGTTCAGCGGGTGCTTGAGTTCGTGGGACATGACCGCAAAGAACTCGTCCTTGAGATAGCTGGTGTTGCGCGTCTCGGCCAGTTGCTGGCTCTGCTCTTCATGCTGGCGCTTGTGGCCGGTCAGGTCCCGGGCGATTTTCACGTAGCCCTGAAGTTTGTCACCGTTGAGCAGGGTGACTTCGCCGCTGCAAAAGAAACGGCTGCCGTCCTTGCGCAGGTGCCAGCGTTCATCTTCGAAGCGGCCATGGTTGCGGGCCGTTTGCAGTTCATTTTCCGGAATGCCATTGGCACGATCCTCGGCGCAGAAGATGAAATCGTAGCGAGTCCCTTCGGCCTCGTACTTGCTGTAGCCAAAGATCAATTCGGCACCCTTGTTCCAGCTGGTGATCACACCGTGCTCATCGAGGGTGATGATGGCGTAGTCGCGGGTGCTTTCGGCGACCAGGCGCATGCGTTCTTCGCCCAGGCGCAATTCTTCCTCGGCCGCGCGACGCTTGGTGATGTCGATGAAGGTCAGCACTGTACCGTCGATGTGGTCTTCGCTGGAGCGATAGGGCAGCAGGCGGGCGATGTACCAGCGGTTGTCGGTGCTGCTGACTTCGCGCTCTATCATGTTCAGCGATTCGAAGACCTGGGCCGCATCGGCCGCCAGGTCTTCGTAGTGCAGGCGATGGGTGATGTCGAGCAGCGAGCGTCCGGTATCGACCGGCAGCATGCTGAAGATGTCGGTGGCACGGGGGGTGAACCACTTGATGCGCATGCTGCGGTCGACAAAAACCGTGGCGATGTCGGTGGAGGCGATCAGGTTGCTCAGGTAGTCGTTGATCTTGTCGGTCTCTTCGACTTTGGTTTTCAGTTCGAAGTTGACCGTCAGCAGCTCTTCGTTGATCGACTGCAGTTCTTCCTTGCTGGTCTCGAGCTCTTCGGTGGCCGAGCGCAGCTCTTCGTTGATCGCCTGCATTTCTTCATTGGAGGCCTTCAGCTCTTCGCTGGAGATTTCCGATTGCTCGATGGTGTCTTGCAGGTGCAGCTTGGTCCGTTGCAACTCGCGCTCGAGGTTGGACAGTACCTGGCTTTCGGTTTGCAGCTGGGTGCTCAAGGACGCTTGCGCGGGGTCGATCTCGACCTCCTCGAAAATCACCAGAATGTACTCGCCGTCCGAGGTTTCATCCTTGTAGGGGTGGGCGACCAGATCGATCAGGTAGCGTCGTTCATCGCGTTTGATCGGCACCTCGCGGGACTTGACCGAGGCACCGCTCTGCTGGACCTGGAACAGGGTGGTGCGGATTTCCAGGCGCAACTCCGGAAGAATCAGGTTCAGCAGGTTGCGCGACAGTTCGCCGCCCACATGCCGCAGGAAACGCCCGGCACTCTCGCTCATGTGCAGGATGTCGGCGTTGGTGTCGACGAGCACGCTCGGTGGCGCCGACTGTTCGAGGGCGCGGTGGTGCAGGTCGGCCACCGACAGTTTGCGTTGCTCGCTGGTTTCCGGAGCCTGCCGGGGCATATTGGTACGTACGTAGCCGCCACGGGGCATGGTGGGCGTGCGCCGGCTGGAGGCCGTGCCGGTTTTGGCACGGAAGATCCGGTTGCGTTTGTCGACAGGAGCAAACAGCTCGTGGCAGGCATCGGCGCTTTCGGACGTGCCGAGGAACAGGAAGCCGCCGGGACGCAGGGCGAAGTGGAACATCTGGAGGATTTCACGCTGCACTTCGCGATCCAGGTAGATCAGCAGATTGCGGCAAACGATCAGGTCAATCTGCGAAAACGGCGGGTCGGACAACAGGCTGTGCTTGGCGAACAAGACCTTTTCGCGCAGCTCCTTGCGCACTCGGTAATGGTCGTTTTCCTTGATGAAATAATGGCGCAACCGTGACGGCGGCACGTCGGTGACGATCGCTTGCGGATACAAGCCGGTGCGCCCGTAGCTGATCGCGCGTTCGTCGATGTCGGTGGCAAACACTTGCAACGAGGCGTTGCTGGAGTCCAGTTGCATCTGATCGTGCAGCAGCATCGCCAGGCTGTAGGCTTCTTCGCCGGTGGAACTGCCAGCGGACCAGACGCGTATTTCTTCTTTTTTCTCCGACTGCGCCGATGCCGTGGCGGCGCTGACCAATTGCGGCACCACATCCCGTTCGAGGGCTTCGAAGGCTTCGCGGTCACGGAAGAAGTTGGTCACGCCGATCAGCATGTCGCCCAGCAGCGCCTTGGTTTCCTCGGGATTGTTTTGCAGGAATTTGTAATAGGCGACGAGGTCCGGTTGCGCCGTGACTTGCATCCGGCGTTCGATACGCCGCAGCACGGTGGCGCGCTTGTAGTGTTTGAAGTCATGGCCGGTGCCGGTGCGCAGCAGGATCAGAATGTCGTGCAGCACTTGCTCGGCCGCCGCGGTATCGCGCTCGGACGCCGGGGCGATGCTCTGCATCCCCTGATCACTGACCGTGGGCAGTTTGATTTCCCGGGCGTTGCTCCACAACTCCAGCAGCTTTTGCGGCATTTCAACTACCGGTAACACGAAGTCGACCATGTGCGTATCGATGGCAGCCTGTGGCATACCGTCGAACTCGGCGTCTTCCTGCACCTGGGCCATGGTAATGCCACCCTGTTCCTTGATGCGGGACAGGCCGACCGCGCCATCCGAGCCGGTGCCCGACAGCACCAGGCAGAACGCGCGCTCACGGTGTACATCGGCCAGGTCGCGGAAAAACAGATCGATCGACGAGTGACGTCCCAGACGCGGGTCGACAGGGCTGACCTCAAGCAGGCCGTCATTCATGTTCAGCTGTTGCGCCGGCGAAATGACGTAGACCCGGTTCTTTTCGATAGGCACCGTGCTGCCGACCTGCAAGACCGTCATCCTGGTCGATTCCTGGATGATCCTGTCGGCGAAGCTTTGGTGGTCGGGAGACAGGTGAAGAATGATCACGAACGCCATGCCGTTGTCCTGCGGCATGTTTTCGAAGAACCGCTTGATCGCTTGCAGCCCGCCCGCCGACGCGCCGATCCCCACCACCGGAAAGTCCAGCGTGCTTGGGCTCAGGGCCTTTCGCTCTGGAACGGTATTGGAGGGTGTGCTCATGGGGTCGTCCTTTGGCGGTGGGGGTCTTGCGCTTGAGTCCTGAAGGAGAAAAGTGCAAATCGATAAACCAGAATAATCCTGTTTTTCAGTAGAGCCTTCAAATATTTAGAGTCTGCCGCAGGGGAAGATTCTCAAGGGAACGCCACTGCTGGCCGATAACCCGGACAGTCAGGGGCCATTTTGCCTTTGCGGCTGGTTCGGGAGCCTCATCGCTATGAAGAGGTGCTTGATAGCCTAGTGCCACCCGTTATCATCTGCGCGCCAAAACAAGGGCTGCGAAGTTGAGTCCGTCCGTGTATTTGCCTTTGGGTTCTTCTTAAATTGCCTGGAAATCTTCGATGCTGTCGTATCACCAAAAGCGTTTTCTGATCGTCGATGATTTCTCGGACTTCCGCAGTTCGGTCAGGTCGATGCTGCGCGAGCTGGGCGTCAAGGAAGTGGACACTGCCGATACCGGCGAGCAGGCGCTGAAAATGTGCTCGCAGAAGCAATACGACTTCATCCTGCAGGACTTTCATCTGGGCGACGGCAAGAAGAACGGCCAGCAGGTGCTCGAAGACCTGATGGAAGAAAAGCTGATCAGCCATGAAGCGGTGTTCGTCATGGTCACCGCCGAAACCAGCCAGGCCATGGTACTCAGTGCGCTGGAGCACGAGCCCGATGCCTACCTGACCAAGCCGTTCAACCGTTCCAGCCTGGCCCAGCGCCTGGAGCGCCTGGAGCAGCGCAAGACCCTGCTCAAGCCGATCCTGCAGGCCCTCGACCGGGGCAAGCCGATGGAGGTGCTCAATGCCTGCATCGCCCTGTGCAAGCAAGACATCCGCTATTCGCCACTGTGCCTGCGCTATCGCGCGGACGCCCTGCGCGACCTCAATCAGAACGAAGCGCTGGAGCGCCTGTACGACGGCATCATCGCCGACCGCCCATTGCCATGGGCGTTTGCCGGTTTGGGCAAGTTGCTGTTCAAACGCGGTCAGGTCGCGCAGGCCAAAGGCATTTACGAAAAAGCCCTGAAAGTCTTCCCGATGATGCCGTCGCTGTATGACGGCATGGCGGACGTGCTGATCGCCGAAGGCGATACCAAGGGTGCACAGCGTGTTCTGGAGGAAGCGATTCGCCTGTCGCCGCTGGCGGTTCGCCGCCAGGCGTTGCTGGGCAAGCTGGCGATGACCAACGAGGATTTCGACACGGCGGCCAAGGCCTATCGCCAGGCTGTGAGCCAGGGTGCGCAGTCGCGGTTCAAGGATGCCGAGAGCAACCTCGGCCTGGCCCACGCCTTGATCAGCAAGGGCAGCGAAAGAGGCCTGGACACGCGGACCCGCCTGGAAATCAATACCACATTAAGCGCCGTGGCCAAGGAAAACCCTTCCGATCCGGGCCTGCAAATCCGCGCACGCCTGATGAAGGCCACCAGTCTGTTGCTCAACGATGCCGAGACGGCAGACAAGCTCACCGAGCAAGCCTTGTTGCGCCTGGATGGCATGGAGCAATTCATGAGCGCCGAAGCGGCGTTGCTGGTGGCCAAACAGCTGAAAATGCTCGGGCAGACCGAGGCCGGCACCGCGATGCTGAAAAACTGCGTGGAAATCTACGGCGACGATCCTGTGGTCATGAAGGACATCGCCAAGCAGACCGACGACCCGAGCATCCTCAACTCCGGCACCGCCGCCGCTGAACTCAACCGTCAGGGCGTGCGTGTGTACAAGACTGGCAATCTGGTGGAGGCGCGAGCGGTGTTCCGCAAAGCCCTGGCGATGCAGCCGAAGAACATCAGTATCGCCCTGAACCTGGCACAGTCGTTGTTGCACGGCACCGATACCGGCGTTCCTTCAGCGGAGCTGGAAGAATGCCGGACCTGCCTGAAAATGGTCGGCCTGATGCCCGACTCCGACGCGCGTTATCCGCGTTACCAGAAGCTGAAAAGCAAGGCGTTTGGCCAATGAACGACAACCGACAGGTACTGGATTTCTCCACGGTGATCGCCTCTACCGTGCACGATATGAAGAACTCGCTGGCCATGCTGATGCAGGCCCACAGCCAGTGGCTGGTGCGATTGCCGCAGGCGGCGCAACGGACGCCGGAGCAGGGCGTGATCGACTTCGAGTTTGCCCACCTCAACGGCATGCTGGTGCAGTTGTTGGGGCTGTACAAACTGGGCGTCAACCAGATGCCGTTGCAGCCGGCGTACCATGAACTGGACGACTTCATCGAAGCGCAACTGGCTTGCCATCAGGAAGTGTTCGCCAGCCGCGGCATCATGGCCACCTATGAAGTGGACCCGCTGAGCCCGCTGGGTTTCTTCGATCGTGAGTTGATCGCGTCGGTATTGGCCAACTGCATCAACAATGCCATCCGCTTTGCACGGCATGCCGTTTTGATCAGCGTCAGCGACGAAGCCGGGCAACTGGTGTTGACCATCAATGACGATGGCCAGGGGTATCCGGCGCAGATGATCGAGCACCAGGCCGATTACGTGCAGGGCATCAATCAAAGTACCGGCAGCACCGGGCTGGGCCTGTACTTCGCCGGACGAATTGCCGCGTTGCATCAGCGCAACGGCGTCGGCGGACGCACCGAAATCGGCAATGGTGGTCCGTTGGGCGGTGGGGTGTTCCGTCTTTACCTGCCCTGACTGTTTGTCGTAGGAGCTGCCGAAGGCTCGGTCCGCGCTCGGACGATCTTTTAATTTCCAGGATCAAAAGATCGCAGCCTCCGGCAGCTCCTACGAGGTTTTGCGTCTTTATTGATGAGGGCTGCTTGAAATTCCGAACACGCGGAGCCTATTTTGTACGGTCGCCGTTCGCGGCCCGTACAATAACAAGGATTGCGTCATGACCACCGTTGGCCTGAGCTCACTCGCGCAGCGATTGACGGGCATTGATGAAGTTGAGTGTGTCACGCCGGATTTGAATGGCGTTCCACGGGGCAAAGTGATGACCTGCGAGGGGTTTCTCGACGGTCGACGTTTGCAGATGGCGCGGGGCGTGCTGTTGCAATGCATCATGGGCGGATACCCGCCGGCGCGTTTTTACGGCAGCGATGATGGCGACCTGGCGCTGATCCCGGACCCGGCACAAATCCACCGCTTGCCCTGGAGCCACCCACCGCGGGGCTTCGCTATTTGCGACGCGAATGAACTGGGCACTACCACCAGCTCCAGCCTGTCGACCCGTGGTCAGCTCAAGGCCGTGATTGCCCGTTACGCGGCCCGCGGCCTGGCGCCTGTGGTGGCGACCGAACTTGAGTTCTTCGTTTTTGCGCCTAACACCGACCCGACTCAGTCGTTCCAGCCACCGCTGGGGCTGGATGGTCGTCGCGAGGATGGTCAGTCGGCGTTCAGCGTCAGCTCCAACAATGGGCTGCGACCCTTCTTCAATGAAGTCTACGAATGCATGGCTGCGTTGGGGCTGCCCCGCGATACGTTCATGCACGAAATGGGCGTCAGCCAGTTCGAGATCAATCTGCTGCATGGCGATCCATTGCTGCTGGCCGACCAGACGTTGCTGTTCAAGCACTTGCTCAAAGAGGTTGCCCTCAAGCATGGCCTGAGCGTGGTGTGCATGGCCAAGCCGCTGGCGCATACGCCGGGCAGTTCGATGCATATTCACCAGAGTGTCGTCGAGATCGATTCGGGGAAAAACGTGTTCAGTGACAAGGCGGGGCAGGAGACGACAACCTTCCGTCACTTCATTGCCGGACAGCAAGTGTGCATGGCCGACTTCACTGCGTTGTTTGCGCCGAACGTGAACTCCTATCAGCGCTTGTGCCATCCTTATGCCTCACCGAATAATGCCTGCTGGTCCTATGACAACCGGGCCGCCGGCTTGCGCATACCGGCCAGTTTGCCGGTGGCCCGTCGGGTCGAGAACCGCTTGCCGGGCGCTGATGCCAATCCGTATCTGGCGATTGCCGCAAGCCTGGCGGCGGGGTTGCATGGCATCGAGAACGCGTTAGAGCCGAGCGCGCCGATCCAGGGTGAGTTCGAAGTGCCGGACAATCTTTCGTTGCCCTGTACCTTGCATGCGGCACTGGAGCGTCTGAAACGTAGCCAGTTGGCCAAGGAACTGTTCGGCGTGGAATTCATCGAAGGCTACATCGCTTCGAAGACTCTGGAGCTGAGCAGTTTCCATAATGAAATTACTCCCTGGGAACGGCGTGTTTTAGCAGCCCAGGCCTGACGATCCGTCGACATCCGGCTATCGTTTAGCGACAGCCGATTCTCACTGCAAGGAGCCGCTCGGAACGCCGATGCGCCAAATCTGGAAATCCTTTCGAGCACTGTATTTCGCCTCGCTGATGATGTTGATCGGCTCGGGCCTGTTGAGTACTTACCTGGGCCTGCGCCTGGCGGCCGACCATGTCGACAGCCTGTGGGTCGGTGCGTTGATGGCCGCCAACTACTTCGGCCTGGTGCTGGGGGGCAAGATCGGTCACCGGTTGATTGCCCGGGTCGGGCATATCCGGGCCTACTCGGCCTGTGCCGGAATCGTCGGCGCGGCGGTGTTGGGCCATGGCCTGATCGACTGGCTGCCGGCCTGGCTGTTCCTGCGGGTGATCGTCGGCCTCGGCATGATGTGCCAGTACATGGTGATCGAGAGCTGGCTGAACGAGCAGGCCGAAGCCAAACAACGCGGGTTGGTGTTCAGCGGTTACATGATCGCCTCCTACCTGGGCCTGGTGATGGGGCAACTGATTCTGGTCATGCACCCGGCGTTGGGTCTGGAGTTGCTGATGCTGGTCGCCCTGTGTTTCGCCCTGTGCCTGGTGCCTGTGGCCCTGACCCGGCGGATCCACCCGGCACCGCTGCACCCGGCACCGATGGAACCACGGTTCTTTATCAAGCGTGTGCCGCAGTCATTGAGTACGGTGCTGGGGGCAGGGCTGATCGTCGGTTCGTTCTACGGTCTGGCGCCGCTGTATGCCTCGCAGCAAGGTTTGTCCACGGAGCTGGTCGGTCTGTTCATGGGTAGCTGTATTTTTGCCGGGTTGCTGGTGCAGTGGCCGTTGGGCTGGTTGTCCGACCGCTACGATCGGGCCGTGTTGATCCGCAGTTTCGCCTTCAGCCTGGCCCTGGCTGCACTGCCGCTGGCGATCATGCCGCAGGTGCCGCTGGAGGTTCTGTTTATCGCCGGTTTTGTCTGTTCGCTGGTGCAGTTCTGCCTGTATCCGTTGGCGGTGGCGTTTTCCAATGACCACGTCGAAGGCGATCGCCGGGTGTCCCTGACCGCAATGTTGCTGGTGACCTACGGCGTTGGCGCGAGTATCGGGCCGCTGGTGGCAGGCGTGCTGATGAAGCTGTTCGGCAGCCAGATGCTCTATGCCTTCTTCAGTTTCTTTGCGTTGGTGCTGGTATGGCGGATTCGCCCGAAAGCAGTGACCAACCTGCATCAGGTCGACGACGCACCGCTGCATCACGTGGCCATGCCGGACAATATGACGAGTTCGCCACTGGTGGCCTGCCTCGACCCGCGGGTCGATGAGCAGGTGGTGCAGGAGCAGATGCAAAATCCGGTGAGTACCGGGACAGAGCCTGAATCTGAACCTGTCAGCGAAACTGAAACCGATCAACCACCGGAAGACCCTGATACAGGACGGGACCCCAATTTCAGCGAGGCCAGGCCTTAAATCCATGGCACAAAAAAACGGGCAGTCACCGCAAGGGGCTGCCCGTTTTTTGTTGACGCTCTATCAGAGATCGTCTTTGTCGAAGCGACGCGCTTCGCGTTGCAACTGGTAGACGAAGCGTTCGACCTGACGCTGCACCAGCCCGCTCATGTTATGGAAGCGAACGCCGGCGAAGGTGGTGGAGATCTTTTCTTCGAAGTGCAGATAACGCAACTCGACCGGTGCGGTCATCTTGCCGAATGGCAGGTCGGCGCTGAAGCGGTCGTAGACCTGACCCAGTTGCAGGCTGCCGGTGATGTCACCGTCGAAACGCAGTTTGCAGCCGGTAGCGGAAATATCCAGCAGTTTGCCGCTGGTGGAGGCCTTGAGCTTTTCGCCGTCGAGGTTGACGTTGACCAGTTGTGCCAGCTTCAGTGCCGCACGGAACGCATTACGGCGCTGGTGGTACACCACTTCATCGGGCAGGGCGCCGCGATAGCAGCGGCTGCCAGCGGATTCGTCGATGTTCAATCGGCCGTTGCTTTCCCAGGCAATGCGTACGCCTTCGTGGAAGCCTTCGACCCTGAACGGCTCGCCCGCCAGCAGGTAGCGCTCGCCATCACGGGGAATCATTTCGTCCAGGGCAATCATATTGCTGTCACGGTCCAGGTCCACCAGGTAGCTCTGGAAGCGCTGGCTGCGCTCGTGGAACGTGATGATCAGCGGGTCATGGCTTTCGAGCAGCTGGCGCAGGTTGCTGGAGATTTCCAAGGGCGTGGAGAGCACCTTGGGTGGCTGCGGAGCATCATCCACGGATAAGGCATTGGACACGGTTAATCAATCTCCAGACAAAATTTGACTACGGCAGGATAGCAGTTTGCCAGTATGTTGCGCGTCTTGATAGAGCGGGGGGCATTGACCGGCTCATGCCTGACTGAGCGGGCGCGGCTTGGCAAGTTTGGAGAATGTTCCGCTGGCATCGTAAAGCGCCGGGGTTTCACCGCCGTTGAGGATTTTCAGCTGGGTGGCTGTAGCGGCCTGCTGGGTGAGGATCGACTGGCCGTTGTTGGTGTTGATGGCCTGGCATTGGGCCAGGAGATCGGTCAGCACGTCACTTTGCGCCAGCAACTGCTCGCCAATGCTCGACTGGCTGGCCAGTTGCTCAAGACCGCCTCGGTTGGTCGGCAGGTTGAGGCTGGCGAGAATTTCACTGCGCTTGCGGCCATGCTGTTCGAGCAAGACGACCAATGCCTGTTTCTGCGCCAGGATGTTCTCGAGCAATGGCATGTCGCGGCCATGCAATGCGAGGGATTCGGTCTGCAGTAAATCCAGCAGGTGTTGCGCTGGAGCAAAGTCGTCGGTGATCAGTTGCAGTAAATGAGTGTCGTGCATGGCTGGCCTTGGGTTTTAAGCGTCCAAAAGCCTGGCGCTGGCGATGGCCTAGCGCTGGGCTTCGAAGTTGAGCAGTTTGCTGGCTACACGGTTGCTGTCGACTTTATAGCTGCCATCGGCAATCGCTGCTTTCAACTCGGCCACGCGGGCGTTGTCGACGGCGGGTTGATCGCGCAGCTTGTCAGTGACTTTTTGCAACTGTTGAGCCTCATCGCTGAGATGTACCGATTCCCCGCTTCTGACGGTACCGGCCTGTTCGGCCGCGGACTCCAGCGGCGCGGACTTGCCGGTTTCGGCGTTTTCCTTGCTGGCGCTGGTACGTGTACTGCCCGTAAGGGACGAGGAGCTGTTCAAACGGCTGAAATCGATGACCATGATAAAAAACCTCTGGGAATTTGGACGCTTGCCATGTTTTCGGCCATTCCCTGGAAAACTTTAGGCCCATTTATCAATGAACCTCGCGCGCGCCAGCGCTTGCCCTGCATGGAGCACAGTCTAGGGAACAGCCGGGGCAAGCGCCACATTCCGATGAGCAGGGAGCCTTACATGGACACTTCCACCTGCCCCGGCGCCATGACCTGCGCCTTGATGACTCGCTGGGAATTGAGGTTTTTCACCCGAATCTGTTCGCTCAGGCTGCCGTTTGACAGGGCTTCGCCCGGCATGCGCACGCTGAGCGTACCGCTGCGGGCGGTAATCACCACCTGATCACCCTTGCGGATGACCTCGGCCTGTTCGATATGCACCAGGGTCATCACCTGGTCGGCGACCATTGGTCGGGTCAGTCGCTGCCCGATCGCCTGGTCTGGAGAGGTCAGGTAGCCCTGGCTGATGAGGCTGATATCGCGTTCGCGCAGGACCACATCCAAAGGTTCGACAATGTTGGCGCGGCGCAGTGGCCGGGCGCTGGTCACGACTTCGCGAAACAGGCGGACTTGAGCGGGCACGAACACGGTCCAGGGGGAGGCACCCTCGCAGCGGACCTTGACCGTGACCCGTCCCAGCGGCTTGGGACTTTCAAGGGTTGCTGTCAATTCCTTGTCGCACATGGGCATGTGCATGCGCGGATCGAGCGGGTTGACCTGGATCTCGTAGCGACCTTCCGTTTGGCTGGTCGCCAGATAGTCTTCTACGGTGAATTCAAGAAAGCCCTGGGTGACGCCGATAAGCATGTCAGGCAAGGTGACCGCGTCAGCAAGGGCAGGACTGCCAGCGTTGAACAGGCAAACGGCCGCCAGCACGCCAGGCAATTTGCGGCAGAGTGTGGTCAGGCGTCGGAAAAATGTCGGTTCTGTGTTCATAACGATTAAAAAAGCAAGCGCCGTGCCGTTTAGTGATGAAGGCGCGTCGCAACAACACTTGGCGTTGGTGTAGGAGTCTGGGCATGGCGGGTGTAATGGATTCGGTAAACCAGCGCACGCAACTGGTGGGGCAGAATCGCCTTGAGCTGTTGTTGTTCCGTCTCGACGGCCAGCAGCTGTACGGGATCAACGTGTTCAAGGTTCGGGAGGTGCTGCAATGCCCCAAACTGACGCTGATGCCCAAGTCCAGTCCTGTCGTGTGCGGCGTGGCGAACATCCGGGGGGCGACCATTCCGATCCTTGATCTGGCGATGGCGACCGGCTCCGGTGCGTTGAAGGACAAGCACAATCCCTTCGTGATCATCACGGAGTACAACACCAAGACCCAGGGTTTCCTGGTTCGCTCGGTGGAACGCATCGTCAACATGAACTGGGAGGAGATCCATCCGCCGCCCAAGGGCACCGGGCGCGATCACTACCTGACGGCGGTGACGCGGGTCGACAATCAGTTGGTCGAAATCATCGACGTCGAGAAAGTGCTGGCAGAAGTGGCGCCGACGCCGGAAGCGATTTCCGTGGGTGTGGTGGATGTCGAAACCCGGCACAAGGCGCTTTCATTGCGCGTGCTGACGGTCGATGACTCGTCGGTGGCGCGCAAGCAGGTCACGCGTTGCCTGCAAACGGTCGGCGTCGAAGTGGTGGCGTTGAACGACGGTCGGCAAGCGCTGGACTATCTGCGCAAACTGGTCGACGAGGGCAAGAAGCCGGAAGAAGAGTTCCTGATGATGATCTCCGACATCGAGATGCCGGAGATGGACGGGTACACCCTGACGGCGGAAATCCGCAACGACCCGCGCATGCAAAAGCTTCATATCATCCTGCATACTTCGTTGTCGGGGGTATTCAATCAGGCGATGGTCAAGAAGGTCGGTGCCGATGACTTCCTGGCCAAATTCCGTCCCGATGACCTGGCATCCCGGGTAGTCGACCGGATCAAGGCAGCAGATATCAGCCAGGGGCCTGCGCCCCTGGCAGTCAACACGATTTAAGAGGCGGCATCATTGTCTACGGGTAATTTGGATTTCGAACAGTTCCGGGTATTCCTGGAAAAAGCCTGTGGCATTTTGCTCGGTGAAAACAAGCAGTACCTGGTCTCCAGCCGTCTCAACAAACTGATGGAACAGCAAGGCATCAAGTCTTTGGGTGAGCTGGTTCAGCGCATGCAGACGCAACCGCGCAGCGGTTTGCGCGAGCAGGTGGTGGATGCCATGACCACCAACGAAACCCTGTGGTTTCGAGACACCTACCCGTTTGAAGTCCTGAAGAACAAGGTACTGCCCGAAGCGATCAAGGCCAGTCCCGGCCAGCGCCTGCGCATCTGGTCGGCGGCGTGCTCGTCGGGCCAGGAACCCTATTCGCTGTCGATGTCCATCGACGAGTTCGAGCGGGTCAACATGGGCCAGTTGAGGATGGGCGTGCAGATCGTTGCCACCGACCTGTCCGGCACCATGCTGAACAACTGCAAGACCGGCGAGTACGACAGCCTGGCCATCGGCCGCGGTCTGTCGCCTGAGCGTCTGCAGCGTTATTTCGACCCGAAAGGGCCGGGACGCTGGGCGATCAAGGCGCCGATCAAGAGCCGGGTGGAATTCCGTTCCTTCAACCTGCTGGACAGCTACGCGAGCCTCGGCAAGTTCGACATTGTGTTCTGCCGCAACGTGTTGATCTACTTCTCCGCCGAGGTGAAGAAGGACATCCTGCTGCGCATCCACAGCACGTTGAAGCGGGGCGGTTACCTGTTCCTCGGCGCTTCCGAAGCGCTGAACGGGTTGCCGGATCATTACCAGATGGTCCAGTGCAGCCCGGGGATCATTTACCAGGCGAAGTGATGCAAAGCGCCAGGCATAAAAAACGGGAGCCCTTCGGGGCTCCTTTTTTATGCCAGGCACTTTTGCATCACGGTAGGAGCTGCCGAAGGCTGCGATCTTTTGATTTTGGATTTGAAGATCAAGATCAAAAGATCGCAGCCTTCGGCAGCTCCTACAGAGGGGGACGTGTTGCGTAGGACAAGCGGCAGAAAAGCGGCATGCGGCGGAAAACCGTTGCCGCTTTTCTGGCATTGCCGCGTTGCCATGGCCGGCAAAGCCCCGGTTTCCGGGCTTTTTTGAATTGGCATGGGGCTTGCTAAGTTGATCCTACGAAAAATCAGGTCACCCGAAGGTTTCCCGACATGAGCATCAGCTTCGATAAAGCGCTCGGTATCCACGAACAAGCCCTGGGCTTCCGCGCCCAGCGTGCCGAAGTCCTGGCCAACAACATCGCCAACGCCGATACCCCGAACTACAAGGCTCGGGACCTGGACTTCTCGAAAGTGCTCGCCGAGCAGAACGAGAAAACCAAAAGCGGCACCTTCGCCTTGAACATGACCAACAGCCGTCACATCGAAGCTGAAGGCCTGGGCAATGGCGACGAGTCGTTGCTGTATCGCACGCCGATGCAACCGTCGATCGACCAGAACACCGTGGACGCCCAGCTGGAACAGTCGAACTACGCGGAAAACGCGATCGGCTTCCAGGCCAGCTTCACCCTGCTCAACAGCAAATTCAAAGGGCTGGTATCAGCCCTGCGCGGAGAGTAAGCCATGTCTCTATCCAGTGTTTTCAACATTGCCGGTAGCGGCATGAGTGCCCAGACCACGCGTTTGAACACCGTCGCTTCGAACATCGCCAACGCCGAGACGGTTTCGTCGAGCATCGACCAGACCTACCGCGCGCGTCACCCGGTATTCGCCACCATGTTCCAGGGCGGCCAGAGCGGCGGCAGCGACTCGCTGTTCCAGAGCCAGGATGCCGCCGGTCAAGGCGTGCAGGTGCTGGGTGTGGTCGAAGACCAGAGCAACCTCGAGGCGCGCTACGAGCCGAACCATCCGGCGGCCGATGCCAAGGGCTACGTCTACTACCCGAACGTCAACGTGGTGGAAGAAATGGCCGACATGATTTCCGCGAGCCGGTCGTTCCAGACCAACGCCGAAATGATGAACACCGCCAAAACCATGATGCAGAAGGTCCTGACCCTCGGTCAGTGATAAGGGACGACTCAGATGAGTGTTACCGATTCCACCAGCGGTTTGAGCCTCAACGACATCCTGGCCAATTCCTCGATCAAGACCAACACCACGACTGACGGCCTCGCGTCGGCAACCGGCAACGCCACGGGCAACCAAGCCCTGGGCAAGGATGCGTTCCTGCAGTTGCTGGTGACCCAGCTGAAAAACCAGAACCCGCTGGAACCTCAGGACAACGGCGCGTTCGTGGCCCAGTTGGCGCAGTTCAGCAGCCTGGAAGGCATCACCACGCTCAACAACACCGTGAGCGGCCTGGCCAGCAACTACAACTCGTCCCAGGCCTTGCAGGCATCGTCGCTGGTGGGCCGTTCGGTCATCGCGCCGGGCGACAAGGCTGTGGTCGATACCACCAAGAGCCTCAGTGGCACGGTGGTGGTTCCGTCTTCGGTGGCGTCCGCCACCCTGAAGATCACCGACGCCGACGGCAAGACCGTGCGCACCATCGACCTCGGTTCGCAGAAGGCCGGCAACGCCAGCTTCATCTGGGACGGTAAGAACAATGCGGGTGAGACGGTACCTGCGGGCACTTACACCTTCGGCGCAACGAGTACGATCGATGGCCAGTCCGTCGCGTTGATCACCAACCTGCCCGCGACCGTCAACAGCGTGACCATCAGCCAGACCGGCGGTGAGTTGATGCTCAACCTGGCCGGACTGGGCAGCGTCGCCCTGTCCAAAGTACAAACCATTGGTATGTAGAGCCGACTAACACGGCACAAAGGAGTGGATGATGTCTTTCAATATCGGCCTTAGCGGTCTCTATGCAGCCAATAAACAACTGGACGTGACCGGCAACAACATCGCCAACGTCGCGACCACCGGTTTCAAATCGTCACGTGCAGAATTCGAAGACGTGTACTCGGCGACCCGCCTGGGCACCGGCAGCAAGACTGTCGGCAACGGCGTGCGCTTGTCCAACGTTTCCCAGCAGTTCGGCCAGGGTGACATAAGCAACACCGGTAACGTGCTCGACATGGGTATCCAGGGCAATGGTTTCTTCGTCCTGAGCAACAACGGTTCGCTGACCTACAGCCGTGCCGGGACGTTCAAGACCGACAAGGAAGGCTACGTCACCAACAGCGACGGTACGGCCCGCCTGCAAGGTTACGGTGTGGACTCCAACGGCAAGATCGTCAATGGCGTGCTGACCGACCTGCGGATCGACACCTCCAACCTGGCACCGAAATCCACCAGCACCGTGTCGTCGACGATCAACCTGAACTCCACCTCGGCGGTGATCGACCAGACGGTTGCGGCGAACAAGTTCGACCCGTCCAAGACCGAGACCTTTACCAAATCGTTCAGCACCCCGATTTTCGATACCCAGGGTAACCAGCACACCATGGATCAATACATGGTCAAGACTGGGGCGAATACGTGGGACACCTACACGCTGATCGATGGTCGCAACCCGGATGGCAGTGATCCTACCGTTACCGCTCCGGTTGCTTCGACCATGTCGTTCGATTCCACCGGCAAACTGACTTCGGTCAGCACGCCGGTAACGCCGCCAACCACGCCACCGACTTCGGTGATCAGCAGTGACCTGAAAATCACCAACTGGACCCCGGGCAGTGTCACCAATGGCGTCTGGACAGCCAACGGCGCCGCAGCCGATCCGGCCGGATTGACCATCGCCATGGCCAACACTACCCAGTTCAACGCCGACACCGCGCGTTCGATTCCGGCACAGAACGGTTACGCCACTGGCCAGATCACCAACCTGACCATCGACGGCAGCGGTGTGCTGCTGGCCAACTTCAGCAACAACCAGACCAAGCCGATCGGCCAGATCTCCCTGGCCAGCTTCACCAACGAACAAGGCCTGCAGCCGGTAGGCGGCACCAGCTGGAAAGAAACCTACGCGTCGGGCATCCCGGGCTACGATGCGCCGGAGACCGGCACCCTGGGTTCAGTCGTTTCCAACTCCCTGGAGGAGTCCAACGTCAACCTGACCAACGAGCTGGTCGACCTGATCAAGGCGCAGAGCAACTACCAGGCTAACGCCAAGACCATCTCCACCCAGAGCACCATCATGCAGACCATCATTCAGATGACTTGATGTTGGATTGTGCTGTGCAAGGAGCCCCTTATCAGAGGGGCTTTTTTGTGCCTGGCGAAAACCTGTAGGAGCAGCCGGTCGACGCTCGATTGCTCGCGATGGTCGTCAACGATAACGCGTGTTGTCTGGATACACGCGGCGCCCTCAAGACCATCGCGAGCAAGCTCGCTCCTACAGACAGGCAAAAGAAAACCCCCGACCCGCCAGAGGCTGATCGGGGGTTTCGAGTAAGCGCCTTGCGACGCTTACCGGCTCAGCTTATTGGCAAGCTTCGCAATCCGGCTCGTCGATGGCGCAAGCCTTTGGTACTGGAGCAGGACCGGCAGGCGCTGCCAGGACCGAGTCGTCACCGTGGTTGCCGCCGCTGGAAACAGCGTTCAGCTTGCCGGTGTTGATGGTCGACTTCTCGGTGCTGGTCGCGGCCAGGGCACGGAGGTAGTAAGTGGTTTTCAGACCACGGTACCAGGCCATGCGGTAGGTCACGTCGAGCTTCTTGCCTGAAGCGCCAGCGATGTACAGGTTCAGCGACTGAGCCTGGTCGATCCACTTCTGACGACGGCTGGCCGCGTCGACGATCCACTTGGTGTCCACTTCGAACGCGGTTGCGTAGAGCTCTTTGAGTTCTTGCGGAATGCGCTCGATCTGCTGCACCGAACCGTCGTAGTACTTCAGGTCGTTGATCATGACCGAATCCCACAGACCGCGAGCCTTCAGGTCGCGAACCAGATACGGGTTGATCACGGTGAATTCGCCCGACAGGTTCGATTTCACATAGAGGTTCTGGTAGGTCGGTTCGATCGACTGCGAAACGCCAGTGATGTTGGCGATGGTCGCGGTCGGTGCGATGGCCATGATGTTCGAGTTACGAATGCCTTTCTGTACACGGGCGCGAACCGGTGCCCAGTCCAGGGATTCGTTCAGGTCGACATCGATGTACTTCTGGCCACGGGACTCGATCAGGATCTGTTGCGAATCCAGCGGCAGGATGCCTTTGGACCACAGCGAACCCTGGAACGTCTCGTATGAACCGCGCTCGTCGGCCAGGTCGCAGGACGCCTGGATCGCGTAGTAGCTGACCGCTTCCATCGACTTGTCGGCGAACTCGACGGCAGCGTCGGAACCGTAAGGGATGTGCTGCAGGTACAGCGCATCCTGGAAGCCCATGATGCCCAAACCGACCGGACGGTGCTTGAAGTTGGAGTTCTTCGCTTGCGGCACCGAGTAGTAGTTGATGTCGATCACGTTATCGAGCATGCGCACGGCGGTGTTCACGGTGCGTTGCAGCTTGGTGGTGTCCAGCTTGCCGCCCACGATGTGGTTCGGCAGGTTGATCGAGCCCAGGTTGCAAACGGCGATCTCGTCCTTGTTGGTGTTCAAGGTGATCTCGGTGCACAGGTTCGAGCTGTGGACCACGCCGACGTGCTGCTGCGGGCTGCGCAGGTTGCACGGGTCTTTGAAGGTCAGCCATGGGTGGCCGGTTTCGAACAGCATGGACAGCATCTTGCGCCACAGGTCTTTGGCCTGGATGGTCTTGAACAGCTTGACCTTGCCCGGGTACTCGGTCAGGGCTTCGTAGTACTCGTAGCGCTCTTCGAAGGCCTTGCCGGTCAGGTCGTGCAGGTCCGGTACTTCGGACGGCGAGAACAGGGTCCACTTGCCGTCATCGAAGACGCGCTTCATGAACAGGTCCGGGATCCAGTTGGCGGTGTTCATGTCGTGGGTACGACGACGGTCATCACCGGTGTTCTTGCGCAGCTCGATGAACTCTTCGATGTCCATGTGCCAGGTTTCCAGGTAGGCACACACAGCGCCCTTGCGCTTGCCACCCTGGTTAACGGCGACGGCGGTGTCGTTCACTACTTTCAGGAACGGCACGACGCCCTGGGATTTGCCGTTGGTGCCCTTGATGTACGAACCCAGCGCACGCACCGGCGTCCAGTCGTTGCCCAGGCCGCCAGCGAATTTCGACAGCATGGCGTTGTCGTGGATCGCGTGGTAGATGCCCGACAGGTCATCCGGCACGGTGGTCAGGTAGCAGCTCGACAGCTGTGGACGCAGGGTACCGGCGTTGAACAGGGTCGGAGTCGAAGCCATGTAGTCGAAGGACGACAGCAGGTTGTAGAACTCGATCGCGCGGTCTTCTTTGTGCTTCTCTTCGATTGCCAGGCCCATGGCCACGCGCATGAAGAAGATCTGCGGCAGTTCGAAACGCACGCCATCCTTGTGGATGAAGTAACGGTCGTACAGGGTCTGCAGGCCCAGGTAGGTGAATTGCTGGTCGCGCTCGTGGTTGATCGCCTTGCCCAGTTTTTCCAGGTCGAAGGTGGCCAGCACAGGGTTCAGCAGTTCGAACTCGATACCTTTGGCGATGTAGGCCGGCAGCGCCTTGGCGTACAGGTCGACCATTTCGTGGTGGGTGGCGCTCTCGGCCACACCGAGGAAGCCCAGGCCTTCGCCGCGCAAGGTGTCCATCAGCAGGCGCGCGGTCACGAACGAGTAGTTCGGCTCGCGTTCAACCAGGGTACGGGCAGTCATCACCAGGGCGGTGTTGACGTCGTTCAGGGCCACGCCGTCGTACAGGTTCTTCAGGGTTTCGCGCTGGATCAGGTCGCCGTCGACTTCTTCCAGGCCTTCGCACGCTTCGGTGACGATGGTGTTCAGGCGGCCCATGTCCAGCGGCGCCAGGCTGCCGTCGGCACGGGTGATGCGGATCGACGGGTGAGCGTTGACCGCTTCCTCGGCCGGTGCGTGGGCAGCGCGTTCTTTCGAGCGACCGTCACGGTAGATCACGTAGTCGCGAGCGACTTTCTGCTCGCCGGCACGCATCAGGGCCAGTTCGACCTGGTCCTGGATTTCTTCGATGTGGATAGTGCCGCCCGATGGCATGCGACGCTTGAAGGTCGCGGTGACCTGTTCGGTCAGGCGGGCAACGGTGTCGTGGATTCGCGACGAGGCAGCAGCGGTGCCGCCTTCAACTGCGAGGAACGCTTTGGTGATGGCGACGGTGATCTTGTCATCGGTGTAGGGAACGACAGTGCCGTTACGCTTGATCACGCGCAGTTGGCCAGGCGCGGTGGCGGACAGATCCGAATTCGAATCAGCGGCCTGCGGCAAGGTGCCCTGCGGGTTCTCGCGAGTTGTGTCGGTTTGCATGGGGGAGTGTCTCCACATTCTCTATGTTTGTTTGGGCACCATCACGGTGCCCACCGTTCCGTCCTGAAGCACTACAACCGGCGAGCGCCGGGCATAACGACTTCGGGACAGTAGGAAGGGGGCTTTATCGAGCGCCGCTTCCATGCCGAAGTCTTTGGTCTCACGCCTTGGGCCTGAAACCTTGGTCCATTGCAGGTGACAGTTGGGACTGCAACACCCGTACCGTTTTCACCACTCGGGGCCGAAATACAGTAGCCATCCGCATGCGCGGTTTGGTCTTTCGAAAATACGTATGGTTCAACCGGACAGAGGCAATAAAAGCGCTTGAAATTGGTGTCTGGTTTGTGTTTGGTTTTTTAGCGCAAAACCCTACATCTAGGGTTTTTTTAGCGCCGGGCTACAAGATAATGCGTTTTGGGGGGCGATTGCAACGTACTGCCTGTGGATAAACCTGTGCGTAAATTGTGTGTGAAAGAGGGAACCGGCGTGTAGGCCGCGACCTTGCTGGACCGGACCTTTTTTCAGCATTTTTCAATGATCGAAAATGCTTCGGCGGATTTTTAAGGGCGCGAACCCTATCACAAAAAACCGCGTCCTCCGAACGCATTTACCCGCTTGTGTTCTCGACGGGCGGCGTTTATACAATCGGCCCAGCGTGTATACATATTTGTCCCCCCGAATCATTACAAAAAGACGGGCGGATCCTTCCTTATGAGTGTTTCTGGCAAGTAGAGGTCACCCGTGGAGCAAGAAGCCTGGCAGGTATTGATTGTGGAGGACGACCAGCGACTGGCTGAACTGACCCGCGATTACCTGGAAGCCAATGGCCTGCGTGTTTCGATCGAAGGCGATGGTGCGCTCGCTGCGAACCGCATCATCAAGGAACAACCGGACCTGGTGATCCTCGACCTGATGCTCCCCGGCGAAGATGGCCTGAGCATTTGCCGCAAAGTCCGCACCCGCTATGACGGTCCGATCCTGATGCTCACCGCCCGCACCGATGACACTGATCAGATTCTTGGCCTGGACCTCGGCGCTGATGACTACGTCTGCAAGCCGGTACGCCCGCGTCTGTTGCTGGCGCGCATCCAGGCCCTGCTGCGTCGCAGTGAAGCACCCGAAGTCGCCCCGGAAAAACAGCGGCGTCTACAGTTCGGCCCGTTGATCGTCGACAACGCCTTGCGCGAAGCCTGGTTGCAGGGCAACGGCATCGAGTTGACGAGCGCCGAATTCGACTTGCTCTGGCTGTTGGTGGCCAATGCCGGGCGCATTCTGTCCCGGGAAGAGATCTTCACCGCGCTGCGGGGCATCGGCTATGACGGTCAGGACCGCTCCATCGATGTGCGCATCTCACGCATCCGCCCGAAGATCGGCGATGACCCGGAGCATCCACGGCTGATCAAGACCGTGCGCAGCAAAGGCTATCTGTTCGTTCCCGAGGCTTGCGTAGACCAGACCCTGTGAACTCGATCTTCCTGCGTATCTATGGTGGCATGTGTGCTGCGCTGATTCTGGTGGCGGTGCTCGGTGTGCTGGCGTTGCACCTGCTCAATCAGGTGCGCAGCGAGCAATACCGCGAGCGCCTGGCCCACGGCACATTCACGCTGATGGCCGACAACCTGCAACCGATGAACCAGACCGAGCGCCACCGGGCCTTGCTGGTGTGGGAGCGGCTGCTGGGCATTCCTCTGGCGCTGAAAAACTTTGCCGAGACCGACCTCGACCTGACCCAGCGCACCCGTGTGTTGCGCGGCCAGGCATTGGTGGAACAGACCGGCCCGCATGCGGCGAAGGTGTACAAGCTGGTCAGCGACAAGGAACAATTGATGCTCACCGGGGAAGTGCAGCAGATCAGCGAGCAACTGGCCCGGGCGACCATCTACCTGTTGACCGATGAACTGGTGCGCACCCCGGTCGCCGACCAGCCCATGCGCCTGGCGCAATTGAAGCAGGACAAGGGCTTCGGTTTCGACCTGCGTCTGGTCACGGTTGACGAGGCGGACATGGACGAAGACCAGCGTCGCCGGGTGTCCGAGGGCGACACGGTGATGGCGCTGGGCAAGGGCGGCGATTCAATCCGGGTATTTGCCGGCATGGTCGGCACGCCGTGGGTCCTGGAAATCGGCCCGTTGTATCAGATGAATCCTTATCCGCCGGAATGGCTGGTGCTGATTGCTGCGCTGGGCCTGACGCTGATCGGCTTGATCGTCTATCTGCTGGTGCGTCAGTTGGAGCGACGCTTGCGTGGCCTGGAGGCCGCCGCCACGCGCATCGCCAAGGGCAGCCTGGAAACCCGCGTGCCGGCGCGCGGCGCGGACTCTGTGGGGCGGCTGGCCTCGGCGTTCAACGGCATGGCCGAGCACTTGCAGCAGTTGCTGGCGATTCAGCGCGAACTGGTGCGCGCGGTGTCCCACGAATTGCGCACGCCGGTGGCGCGCCTGCGCTTTGGCCTGGAGATGATTGGCTCGGCCACCACGCCGCAAGCCCTGGAAAAATACTGCCAGGGCATGGATCACGACATCGAGGACCTAGACCGGCTGGTCGATGAGATGCTGACCTATGCGCGGCTCGAACAGGGTTCGCCGGCGCTGAACTTTCAGCGGATCGATCTGGATGCCTTGGTCAATCAAGTGATCGAAGAGCTGGCGCCGTTGCGCGCCGACGTCACGGTACAGCGGGGGTTGTGCCTGTCGGCCGCCGATAACGACGATGCCTGGGTTGAAGCCGAACCGCGATATCTGCATCGGGCGATCCAGAATCTGGTGAGCAATGCCATGCGCCATGCGCAATCACGGGTGACTATCAGTTATCAGGTGGGGCAGCAGCGATGCCGGGTGGATATCGAGGATGACGGGCCGGGTGTGCCGGAGTCGGCGTGGGAGAAGATCTTCACGCCGTTCCTGCGACTCGACGACAGCCGCACCCGGGCGTCAGGCGGGCATGGATTGGGGTTGTCGATCGTGCGGCGAATCATCCATTGGCATGACGGGCGGGCGTTGATCAGTAAGAGTAAAAGTTTGGGTGGGGCCTGTTTCAGTCTGAGCTGGCCGCGTAATCAGGAGAAACGTTGAGCCTTGTGTTGTCTGTTGCGGCCCCATCGCGAGCAGGCTCGCTCCCACACTGGATCTATGTCACGCCACAAATCCCTGTAGGAGCGAACCTGCTCGCGATGGCGGCCTGACAGGCGCCAATAAACCTCAGGCCTTGATGCTGACCAGACTCAACAACTGCCCATCCTTGACCCCGAACTGCGCATCCAGCTCTGTGCCGTTGCGCCATTCGCTGGACAAATCAGTGAGCAGTCGCAACCGCACCTCACCCGACTCACGCCACTCCAGCACTTCGGCGTGTTCGAAATAAAAGCGTTGCTGAACGATCGGATAGAGCGCCTTGAACAGGCTTTCCTTGACCGAGAAGGTCAGAGTGACCAGCAATGCCCGTTGATCGTGACCACCTGCCGCCATGCGTTGTAGCTCCGGCGGATTGAGGATTTCCCCGGCCAGACGTTCGGCCCGTTCGGCATTGAGCAGGTTTTCCAGATCCATGCCCAGGCCGCGCCAATGGCTTTTGTTCGCCACGATCGCCGAGGCCCGGCCAGTGCTGTGGGTGATCGAGCCAGTGATATGAGCAGGCCAGACCGGTGCCCGGTCTTCACCGATGGCCGGAATGAAGCTCAAACCTTCAAGCCGCTGTAACGCGGCCCGGGCACACACCCGTCCGGCGAGAAACTCCGCCTGCCGTTTGGCGACCGAGCGCTGGATGCTCGCCGGCGCTTCGACGGCGCTGCGCTGAAAATCATCGCTGGTCAGTTGAGCGCTATCGAAGTGAGTACTCAACAGGACCGTATCGGGCAGCACAAACGGCAGCGGCCAATGGTCATCGAGGGGCGTGCAGCAGGCGGGCAGGGCGGGGGCTGAATTCATGTCGGGCATTTTGCCGTTAAGCACCAAGACTGGGTAGTGGCGGCGTGGCTTTTGTGGCGAGGGGGCTTGCCCCCGTTCGGCTGCGAAGCAGTCGTTAATCCGGCGAACACGGTGTGTCTGCCGGATTGCAGTTGCAGGGTTTGGGGTGGCTTCGCCACCCAACGGGGGCAAGCCCCCTCGCCACAGAGCAAGGTGTCAACCAAAGATCTTCTTGAAAAACGCCTGCATGTCCGCCCACGACTTTTCATCCGCGGCCTTGTTGTAGCCGATGTCCGGCCCGCCATGATCGCCATGGCTTAACCGGTCGGCATCCGGGTTGGTGAAGCCGTGCCTGGCGCCGTCGAGGCTGACGAATTGGTAGTCGGCGCCGGCCTTGTCCATCTCGCTCTTGAAAGCCGTGATGTTTTCCGGGGTGACGATGCTGTCCAGCGCCCCGTGTTCCACCAGGATCTTCGCCTTGACGCTGCCTGGCGTTGCCGGTGTATTGGTCGCCAGCGCGCCATGGAAACTCACCACGCCTGCCAATGGCACACCCTGTCTTGCGGCATTGAGCACCACGCCACCACCGAAGCAGTAGCCGATGGCGGCGATTTTATGCGGATCGGTTTGCGGTTGTTTTTTCAGCAGGTCGAGCCCGGCCTGAAACCTCGCGCTCGACACGGCACTGTCTTTTGTCACGGCTTGCATGAACGCCATGGCGTCTTTGGGGTGCTCGGTATTTTTGCCGTCGCCGTACATGTCAATGGCCAAGGCGCTGTAGCCCAGGCCGGCGAGATCCCGGGCGCGACGCTTGGCGTAGTCGTTCAGGCCCCAGAACTCATGCACCACCACGACCCCGGGGCGCGGGCCCTTGATGGCATCGTCATAAGCGTAATAGCCGATCATTTTCGTGCCATCGGCACTTTGGTAGGGGATTTCCCGGGTCTGGATGGCGGCCTGGCTGAGCCCGCTCAAGGCCAGTAGGAGGACGGCGAAGAACATGCGCATGGTCGGATCTCCTGTTGAAAACTGTCGAAACATCGGGAAGGGACGGTTCAGCCCAGGTTCAGAGTGCGTTCAGGGGGAGTTCAGGGCGCAGTGCGTAACCTTGCCCCGTACCCAAAAAACAAACGGCACATGAGGAAACTCCCCAATGACTGGATTCAAAAAACTGCTTCTGGCAATCACGGTTCTGGGCGCAAGCACTGCAGCCTTCGCGTCCGACGACAACTTCGCCAGCCTTACTCTTGGACAGACCAGCGACAAGGTCAAAAAGTCCCACGCCCTGAACGACAACCTTAATCACCCCAACGCCGATGGCGTGATCGGCAAGGACACTACCTGGGGTGTTCGTCTGGGCCAGCAAAACACCAAGGGCCGGTACTACGCCACCTACGACAACGTGTCGGGCTCGCACAATGGCATTAAACTGCGTCAGGAAAACCTCCTGGGCAGCTACGATCTGTTCTACCCGGTGGGCGGCAGCACCAAATTGTTCGGTGGCGCCACGGCCGGCCTGACCAAAATGACTCAGGAGTCGCCAGGCTTCAGCCGCGACAGCAATATCGGTTATGCCATCGGTGGGCAGGTGGGTGTGCTGCAACAGGTTACGCAGAAAACCTCGGTGGAACTGGGTTACCGTTACCTGCGCACTAACGCCAGCACCGAGATGAGTGAGCGCGGTGGCAGCAAGCAGGGTTCGCTGGACCTGACCAGCAGCGCCCAGACTTACCTGTCCGCCAACTACGCTTTTTGACAAGCGTTTCGTGAGCAGCCTGCGCCGGATCAACCGTAATGGTTGATCCGGCGTTGCCATGTTAGCAATCGAGGTGCGACGTTGCGCCTCTGGAGATGTTGATTTGCCCGGGAGAGCGTTATGAAACTGCTGGTCGTCGAAGATGAAGCGCTGCTGCGTCATCACCTGCAAACCCGCCTGACGGAGAGCGGCCACGTGGTCGAGTCCGTGGCCAACGCCGAGGAGGCGCTGTACCAGACCGCGCAGTTCAACTTTGACCTGGCGGTGATCGACCTCGGACTGCCGGGCATGAGTGGCCTCGACCTGATCCGCCAGTTGCGCTCAAGTGGCAAGACCTTCCCGATCCTGATCCTCACCGCGCGCGGCAACTGGCAGGACAAGGTCGAAGGCCTGGCCGCCGGCGCCGACGATTACGTGGTCAAGCCGTTTCAGTTCGAAGAACTGGAGGCCCGCCTGAATGCCTTGCTGCGCCGCTCCAGCGGTTTCACCCAGTCGACCATTGTCGCTGGCCCGTTGCTGCTGGATCTGAACCGCAAGCAGGCGTCCCTCGATGAACAGCCGCTGGCACTGACCGCGTACGAGTACCGCATCCTCGAATACCTGATGCGCCATCACCAGCAAGTGGTGCCCAAGGACCGTTTGATGGAACAACTCTACCCGGATGACGACGAGCGCGATCCGAATGTGATCGAGGTGCTGGTCGGCCGTCTGCGCCGCAAACTGGAGGGGCCGGGCGGGTTCAAACCGATCGACACCGTGCGCGGCCTGGGCTACCTGTTCAATGAGCGTTGCACTTGATCCGCTCGCTACGCATTCGCTTGATGCTCGCCGCCACGCTGTTGGCGGTTTTGTTCATGCTGGCGCTGCTGCCGGCGATGCAGGGGGCCTTCAGCCTGGCGTTGCAGGATTCCATCGAGCAGCGTCTGGCATCGGACGTGACCACGTTGATCTCCGCCGCCCGGGTGGAGAACAACAGCCTGCAGATGCCGGCGCAATTGCCTGACGAACGCTTCAACCTCGCCGACAGCCGATTGCTCGGCTATATCTATAACCGGGAAGGGCGCCTGGTCTGGCGTTCGAAGGCGACCCAGGAAGAACGGATCAATTACAAGCCGCGCTACGACGGGCGTGGCAACGAGTTTGCGCGGATTCGCGAAGCCAATGGCCAGGAGTTCTTTGTCTACGACGTCGAGGTCAAGTTGCTCGGCGGCAAAAGTGCGGCCTTCAGCATCGTGGCGCTGCAGCCAGTTCGCGAATACGAACTGACCCTCGAAGGCCTGCGGGAAAATCTTTATCTGGGTTTTGGCGCGGCACTGCTGGTGCTGCTGGCGTTGCTGTGGATCGGCCTGACCTGGGGCTTGCAGGCATTGCGGCGCTTGAGCCAGGAACTGGACCAGATCGAAGGTGGCACCCGTGAAAGCCTCAGTGAGGAACATCCCCGGGAGTTGCTGCGCCTGACCGGTTCTCTCAACCGTTTGCTTTACAGTGAGCGTGAGCAGCGCAGTCGCTACCGTGATTCCCTCGATGACCTGGCCCATAGCCTGAAAACGCCGTTGGCGGTGTTGCAAGGCGTCAGTGAAGACCTGGCCCAGCGTCCTGAGGATCGCGATCAGGCCTGGGTGCTGCAAGCCCAGATCGAACGCATGAGCCAGCAGATCAGCTACCAATTGCAGCGCGCCAGCCTGCGCAAAAGCGGTCTGGTACGTCATCAGGTGCGCTTGCACCCGGTACTGAAAAGCCTGTGCGACACACTGGACAAGGTCTATCGCGACAAGCGCGTGCACGTCGCGTTCGATTTGCCCGACCCGTGTTACGTACCGATCGAACAAGGCGCTCTATTGGAGATGATGGGCAATTTGCTGGAAAACGCCTATCGCCTGTGCCTGGGCGAAATACGTATCAGTGTGCGTGAAACTCTCAGCGGCACCGAGTTGTGTGTCGAGGACGACGGCCCCGGCGTACCACAAAATCAGCGCGCACGGATTCTCGAGCGCGGAGAGCGCCTGGATCGCCAGCACCCGGGGCAGGGCATCGGCCTGGCGGTGGTCAAGGACATCATCGAGAGCTACAGCGCCAAGCTGACCTTGGGCGATTCACCGATGGGCGGTGCGGCGTTCCGGATTCTTTTTCCGGTGGTTTAGTGGTGTTTTATCGGACGCCATCGCGAGCAAGCTCGCTCCCACAGTTGATCATGTGCCCAAGGAAAATGTGGTCCCCTGTAGGAGCGAACCTGCTCGCGATGGGGCCAGTGCGCTCACCCGGTAGCTGAACCTTGAACCTCAGTGTTCCTGCGCCCGATAAGCCCCCGGTGTCAGCCCCGTCCACTTCTTGAACGCCCGGTGAAACGCCGACGGTTCGGAAAACCCCAGCTGCTCGGCGATCTGTTGCAACGACAGGTCAGCGCGGCTCAGGTGATAAATCGCGATGTCCCGGCGCAGCTGGTCCTTCAATTCCTGAAAGCTCGAACCCTCTTCCCGCAAATGTCGGCGCAAGGTCTGCGGGCTGATGTGCAGGTGGGCGGCCACGGCTTCCAGGTCGGGCCAGCGTGAACTGTCGCGACTGAGCAAGCGCCGCAGGCGGCTGCTCAAACTGTCGCCGTCATCCGGACGCGAGAGCAGGTCGGCGGGGGAGCGCTCGAGGAAATGCCTGAGGGTGCGTTCGTCCTGCAACAGCGGCATGGCCAGGTAGCGGCTGTGAAACAACAGGCTGCTCTGGGGCCTGGAAAACTCAAGCGGACAGGAAAACAACAGGTCGTACTCGGCGCCGTGTTCGGGCCGGGGGTAGCTGAACGAGGCCTGTTCCAGGCGAATGCGCTGGCCGATCAGCCAGCTGCCGAAACGGTGCCAGATCACCAGCAGGCTTTCGCTGAGGAAATGGTCCGGGTCCCAGAGTTGCGAATCGTCCAGGCTCAGGCGCACCCATTCATCTTCTCGGCTCAGGGTCAAGCGCGGAGCCCCGGGGAATAGGCTATAAAACAATAAGCCACGATGGAGTGCCTTATCCAGGTTGCGACAGTGAATCACGGCATGGCACATCATCGCGAAGCTGCCCGGCCTGCTTGGGGCTTGCCCGAACCCCAGGTACTCGTCGTCCAGCGCCAGCCATAACGCCTGGATCAGTTGGGTGAATTGCTCAGGCGCGATGCGTGCCCGGGGCTCGTCCAGCAACTCGGGGCTGATCCCCAGTTGTTGTAGCACGGCGCAATAGTCGTAGCCGTGCCGACGCGCACCACCAAGGGCGGCGCGGGCGAAATGACTGGCGATGGTGCGTTCGCGCATGGCAGCAGGTCTGACCGTTGATCGACGGATGTTAGCTGCGCACCGTGGGCATGAACAGGGCGGATATCCGCCAAATAGCAGGACGACTTTTAATGGAAGGGCGGAAATCCGCCACATGCGTGTAACCGTTCGGTGTCAGGGGAATCGCTGCAGCCCCGGATATCAACAGGCTTGCAGGGGTTTTACGGAAGGTGGCACGGGCCTTGCGATACAGCGTGCAGATGCCTGCCGTTGCGCAGCTCGAAAAAACAAATCCCTCCAGTGCAGGAGGGTTCGCAATTGCGGTGTTGCGGGCAACAGATGGATGTTGTCACCGGGCACCCTTGAGGAACTTTGCAATGACGACTCGTCAGCCACTGTACAAATCCCTGTATTTCCAGGTGATCGTTGCAATTGTCATCGGTATCGCGCTCGGTCACTTCTACCCACAGCTTGGTGTGGCGGTTAAGCCACTGGGTGACGGGTTCATCAAACTGATCAAAATGATCATCGCCCCTATCATCTTCTGCACCGTCGTCAGCGGAATCGCCGGCATGCAGGACATGAAAGCGGTCGGCAAGACTGGCGGTTACGCACTCCTTTACTTTGAAATCGTTTCGACCATCGCTTTGCTGGTGGGGCTGGTCGTGGTCAACGTCGTGCAGCCAGGTGCTGGCATGCACATCGACGTAAGCACCCTGGATGCCTCCAAAGTCGCTACCTACGTAGCGGCTGGCGCTGATCAAAGTGTCATCGGCTTCCTCCTCAACGTGATCCCGGCTACCATCGTTGGCGCATTCGCCACGGGCGACATCCTGCAAGTGCTGATGTTCTCGGTGATCTTCGGTTTCGCCCTGCATCGCCTGGGTGCCTACGGCAAGCCGCTGCTGGACTTCATCGATCGCTTCGCCCATGTGATGTTCAACATCATCAACATGATCATGAAGCTCGCGCCGCTCGGTGCTTTCGGTGCCATGTCCTTCACCATCGGTGCCTACGGTGTCGGCTCGCTGGTGCAACTGGGTCAACTGATGGCCTGCTTCTACATCACTTGCCTGCTGTTCATCCTGATCGTGCTGGGCTCCATCGCTCGCATGCATGGCTTCAGCGTGCTGAAGATGATCCGCTACATCCGTGAAGAACTGCTGATCGTGCTCGGTACTTCTTCTTCGGAATCGGTGCTGCCACGTATGCTGATCAAGATGGAGCGTCTGGGCGCGAAGAAATCCGTGGTAGGCCTGGTGATCCCGACCGGCTACTCGTTCAACCTCGACGGTACCGCCATCTACCTGACCATGGCCGCGGTGTTCATTGCCCAGGCAACCGACACCCACATGGACATCACGCACCAGATCACCCTGCTGGTGGTGTTGCTGCTGTCCTCCAAAGGCGCTGCGGGCGTGACCGGTAGCGGTTTCATCGTACTGGCTGCAACGCTGTCCGCCGTGGGCCACCTGCCGGTTGCCGGCCTGGCGCTGATTCTCGGCATCGACCGCTTCATGTCCGAAGCACGCGCCCTGACCAACCTGATCGGCAACGCCGTTGCCACTGTCGTTGTAGCCAAGTGGGTCAAGGAACTGGACACCGACGTGCTGCAAGCCGAACTGGCCTCGGGCGGTCGCGGCATCGCCGACGAGCCTAAAGACGATGTTCTGGGCCACGTCGAAGAGGTAGCCCCGGTTAACGCCAAGTAAGCCTTGTCCTGATGAAAAACCCGCTTCGGCGGGTTTTTTCATGCCCGGTGTTTGAGCGCAACGGTCACTGCACGTGGCGCATAAGGTGATTGCTGCAATGCGTTCGGCTGCCTAGTCTGGGGGCATCGTATAGGGAGAACGCCCATGCTCGGTCCACTGGCATCATTAAAGGTTCTGGATTTCTCGACACTGCTGCCGGGGCCATTCGCCTCGTTGCTGCTGGCGGACATGGGCGCCGAGGTGCTGCGCATCGAATCACCGACGCGCATGGATCTGCTGCGGGTGTTGCCACCCCATGATCAAGGGGTGTCAGCCAGTCATGCCTACCTCAACCGCAACAAACGCAGCCTCGCCCTGGACCTCAAACAGCCTGAGGCCCTTGAGGTGATCAGGTCGTTGCTACAGGATTACGACATCGTGCTCGAGCAGTTTCGCCCGGGTGTCATGGAACGTTTGGGCCTGGGCTACGAAGCCCTGAAGGCGATCAATCCCAAATTGATTTATGTGTCGATCACCGGCTACGGCCAGACCGGCCCCTACAAGGACCGCGCGGGCCATGACATCAACTACCTGGCCCTGTCCGGGGTGGCGAGTTACACAGGTCGTGCCGACAGTGGGCCGCTGCCGTTGGGCATGCAGGTGGCGGATGTCGCCGGTGGTTCGCTGCACGGGGTGATCGGCTTGCTGGCGGCGGTCATTGCCCGGCAGCAAACCGGTCAGGGCCAGCACCTGGATGTCAGCATGACCGACTGCTCGTTCAGCCTGAATGCGCTGGCAGGTGCCGGGTACCTGGCCTGTGGCGTCGAGCCGGGGCCGGAAGACCAGGTGCTCAATGGCGGCAGCTTCTACGATTACTACCGATCCCGGGATGGGCGCTGGCTGTCGGTGGGCAGCCTGGAACCGGCATTCATGAAACAGTTGTGCACGGCGTTGGGGCTTGAGGAGCTGGCCGGCCTCGGCCTGTCTGCGGCGCACCAGCAACAGCTTAAAGCCGCGCTGAGGGTGGAATTCGAAAAGTATGACTTTGCCGAGTTGTGCGCGCTTTTCGCGGAGCTGGATGCTTGTGTCGAACCAGTGTTGAGCCTGAGAGAAGCGCTACGTCATCCGCAGCTGCAGGCGCGGGAGTTGGTGACCGACGTGCCCCGTGGCGATGGCTCGACCCAGGCGCAGATGGCGTGTCCGTTGAAGTTTTCGCAAGGGTTGCCTGAGCCCCGGCATATTGGCGCGGCGCTGGGGCAGCATACGGATCAGGTGTTGGGGGAGTTGGGGTTTAGTGCTGAGCGGATTGCAGAATTGCGGTTTGCCAAGGTGATTCTCTAGTGCCTCAGAGGCCGCCATCGCGAGCAGGCCAGTGCAACCACTACAAAATCCACTACTCGACCCGCATTTCCCCACTGAACACCAGGGTGTTGCGACACCGCCGGCACAAATACCGCCGACCTTGCCGAACCAGGCTGTGGCGCTGGGCGGAAAACGGGAAGTCGCTGTCGGCGCACGGGCATTTGTAGATGTAGCGGGTCACGCGGCGGCGTTTGACGTCATAGGTGTGGCAGCGGTTGGGCGGCAGTTCGTACACGCCGCGCATGATCAGTTGCCACTCTTCGCCATGGGGCTGAATGCGGTCGCCGAACAACTGATGGGCGATCAGGTGCGCGACCTCATGGGCCACGGTCTGCTTGAGGAAGTCTTCGGTGTTTTCCCGGTACAACTGCGGATTGAAGCGCAGCAGGTTCTCGTGCAGATGCGCGACACCGGCTTTTTGCCCGCGCAGCTTGAGGCTCACCACGGGGCGTTTGAAAGGTCGTTTGAAAAAGGATTCGGCTTGTTGGAAACAGTCTTCGACGCGGGTATTGAGTTGCTCGGGCATGCTTGATGGATCTCCAGAGCGGTCGAGTATGCCGCAACCCTCGGGCCTTGCGAATCGCCAAGTTGCCGAATGGTCGTGTGCGTTCTCGTTGCTGAAGAATGAAAAGGCCGCCTTGCGGCGGCCTTTGTCGGCAGTTCTCATTTTCAGTGATGAGCGGCTAACTGGTGTAGACCGGGCCCACGCCGAGTCCCCAGACAATCACAGTGAACGCCATGATGGCAACCAGCACCACCAGTCCTACGGCTAGCACCGAACTTGAAAACAGGAAACCCTCGTCAGATGGAATGTTCATGAATGTCGGCAAGCCCACGTACAGCAAGTACACCGTGTAGCAGATGGCGGCGGTGCCGACGATCATTCCCAGCCACAAGTGCGGGTACAAGGCGGCGAGGCCACCGATGAACAGCGGTGTGGCGGTGTAGGTGGCAAACGCAATGCAGCGGGCGAGGCTTGGGTTGGCGTCATAGGTGCGGGCCATCCAGTGGATGAATGCGCCCATTACCGCGACACCGCCGAGCATCGCCAGGTACGACATGATTGTCATCCATATCGCGCTTTCTACGGTCAGCATTACAGGAGGCCGATTGCCGATGACCCAGCCGACCTGCGTGGTGCCAATAAAGGCAGACACGGCGGGGATCGTCGCCAGGATCAGCGTATGGGTCAGGTACATGTGGCCGATGCTTTCCTCCTGGTCGCCACGGATATCTTTCCATTCTTGGTCAGGGTGGGTGAAGAGCCCCACTACGTGATGGATCATGCCAGTCACTCCTCTTGTCTTTACCGTCGCCCCCCAGTGGAGCGCCTACGGGCCAATGCGGCCAAGCAAGTCACAGGTCTGAAATTTGTATATGACCTTATGTCGCAGTATAGGGAGGAGTTTCCCCAGGGGGAGTAGGGGCTTTAGAGCAAATCGCGCTGTAAACAATGCTGTTAATCGCTGTCGGGTCTGTCGGTGAAATGGAGATGTTGCAGCTTTTGTGGCGAGGGGGCTTGCCCCCGTTGGGCCACGAAGTGGCCCCAATTACAGGCTGCCTGGTTAAACAGGCCTACCCGGTGTCTGATTTGCGACTGCTGCGCAGCCGAACGGGGGCAAGCCCCCTCGCCACAAGTGCTAAGAATTTGCGTAAAATGCCCGCCTTTCGTCACACCTCACGGATTTCGCGTCATGGGCACTCTCACGGTAAACCAGAACAAACTGCAAAAGCGCCTTCGCCGACTGGCCGGTGAGGCGGTTGCCGATTTCAACATGATTGAAGACGGCGATAAGGTCATGGTCTGCCTGTCCGGTGGCAAGGACAGCTACACCATGCTCGATGTGCTGATGCACTTGCAGAAGGTCGCGCCGATCAAGTTCGAGATCGTGGCCGTGAACATGGACCAGAAGCAGCCGGGCTTCCCGGAGCACGTGCTGCCGGCCTACCTCAAGGAACTGGGTGTCGAGTACCACATCGTCGAGAAAGACACTTACTCGGTGGTCAAGGAGCTGATCCCGGAAGGCAAGACCACCTGCTCGCTGTGCTCGCGTCTGCGTCGCGGAACGCTCTACACCTTCGCCGACGAAATCGGCGCGACCAAGATGGCCCTCGGTCATCACCGCGACGACATCGTCGAAACGTTCTTCCTGAACATGTTCTTCAACGGTTCGCTCAAGGCCATGCCACCGAAGTTGCGCGCCGACGATGGCCGTAACGTGGTGATCCGCCCGCTGGCCTACTGCAACGAAAAAGACATCCAGGCCTACTCGGACTTCAAGCAATTCCCGATCATCCCGTGCAACCTCTGTGGTTCCCAGGAAAACCTGCAGCGTCAGGTGGTCAAGGAAATGCTGCAGGACTGGGAACGCAAGACCCCGGGCCGGACCGAGAGCATTTTCCGCAGCCTGCAGAACGTGATCCCGTCGCAACTGGCGGACCGCAACCTGTTCGACTTCACCAGCCTGAAGATCGACGAAAGCGCGGCTTCGCGCTTCGTCAACGTCGTCAACCTCTGACCACAATTACTGTGGGAGCGAGCCTGTGGTGAGGGGGCTTGCCCCCGTTGGGCTGCGAAGCGGCCCCAAAATCGCTGATGTACCAAAGATTTTGTGAGTGCTACGCACTCAAACGGGGCGGTGCGGCGTTCCGACAAGCCCCCTCGCCACAGGTCGCTCCCACATTGGTTTTTTGTTTCAACCTCCAGGAGAGGGCATGCGCGACTACAAGTGGCTTAACGAGTACTGTCTGAACCGCTTTGGTTCGGCGGCTGAACTGGAAGCCCACCTGCCCGTTCCCAAGACTCCCGCGCAACTGCGCAAGATCAGCGACGATCGCTACCTCTCGATAATGGCGCTACGGGTATTCCGCGCCGGGCTCAAGCACAGCCTGGTGGATGCCAAATGGCCGGCCTTCGAAGAAGTGTTCTTCAAGTTCGATCCGGAAAAAGTCGTGCTGATGAGCGCCGAGCACCTGGAACGGCTGATGCAGGACACGCGGATCATCCGTCACCTTGGCAAGCTCAAGAGTGTGCCGCGCAATGCGCAGTTCATACTGGACGTGGCCCATGAAAAGGGCAGTTTCGGTGCGCTGATCGCCGATTGGCCGGTGACCGATATCGTCGGGCTCTGGACCTTCCTGAAAAAACGCGGACATCAGTTGGGCGGCCTGTCTGCCCCGCGCTTCTTGCGGATGATCGGCAAGGACACCTTTGTACCGAGCTATGACGTGGTGGCGGCGCTGAATGCGCAGGACATCATCGACAAGGTGCCGAGCAGCCTGCGCGACCTGGCGTTGGTGCAGGACGTGTTCAACCAGTGGCATGAAGAAAGTGGCGGACGGCCGATGAGCCAGATTTCGATGATGCTGGCTTATACAGTGAATCATTAAGACCGAGTCGGTCGAGCGCGACCCCGGCCAATCGCTGGCAAGCCAGCTCCTACAAGTTCACCGCAAACCCTGTAGGAGCTGACTTGTCGGGTCGCCGCATCGCAGCGAAGGCGTCAGATCAGGCGACGGAAACTTCGCCCTCGCCAGCCAGCTTGCGGTTCAACTGATACCGCCAGCGCACATACAACAACGCTGAACAGAACACCGCCAAACTCGCGCCCATCTCCAGCAAACCGAACATCTGCCGGTTCGGGTCATAGGCCGCCAATGCGCCCTTGATGAAATACAGGTTCACCACAAAGCACATCCACGAATGCCCGCGTGGGCTGCCGACGATCATCCCCGGTGCCAGGATCAGCAACGGCACCAGCTCGATCAACAGAATCACCCATGGCCGGGCGCCGTGCAGGTCGGCGACCAACAGATAGTAGATGCACAGCAATCCCACCAGGCCGAAAAAACACAGCAGACTGATGATGCGCATCGCCTTGACGCGTGGTTCGAGCCATTCGAGGGCGGGCAGAATCTTTGGCTTTTTTGCCACCTCAGCTCTCCAGTTTCTGTGCAGTCTTCGCCAGGCGCATACCCAGCGCGCGGCACAGCGCCACTTCATGGGCATCCAGACCGCTTTTGCCGTCGGCACCGGCATGGTGGCTGGCGCCGTATGGCGTGCCGCCGCCCTGGGTTTCCAGCAGTGCCGCTTCACTGTATGGCAGGCCGGTGATCAGCATGCCGTGGTGCAGCAACGGCAGCATCATCGACAGCAGCGTGGTTTCCTGGCCGCCGTGCAGGCTCGCCGTGGAGGTGAATACCCCCGCCGGTTTACCCACAAGGGCGCCGGTCAGCCACAGGTTGCTGGTGCCGTCGAGGAAGTACTTGAGCGGTGCGGCCATGTTACCGAAGCGGGTCGGGCTGCCGAGTGCCAGGCCTGCGCAGTTTTTCAGGTCGTCGAGGCTGGCGTACAGCGCGCCTTCGTCGGGAATCTGCGCAGACACGGCTTCGCATTCGGTCGAGATCGCCGGCACCGTGCGCAGGCGCGCTTCAAGCCCGGCCTGTTCGACACCGCGGGCAATCTGCCGGGCCATTTCGTTGGTCGAGCCGCTGCGGCTGTAGTACAGAACCAGAATGTACGGTGCACTCATGGCAACAGTTCCAGGATCTGCTCCGGTGGGCGGCCGATGATGGCTTTGTCACCGACTTCGAGAATCGGTCGCTCCATCAGTTTCGGGTGGGCGGCGATAGCGGCGATCAATTGCGCTTCGCTCAGGCTGTTGTCGGCCAGGCCGAGGGTTTTGTACTCGTCCTCGCCGGTGCGTAGCAATTGCCGGGCGCTGACCCCGAGTTTGCCCAGCAGGCTCTGGATTTGCGCGGCGTCCAGCGGAGTGTCCAGGTAACGGACCACGGTTGGCGTCAGGCCACGGGCTTCAAGCAGTTCGAGCGCACCGCGGGATTTCGAGCAGCGCGGGTTGTGATAAAGCGTCAGATCGGTCATGAGCGGGTCGCATCTTGCGTAAGGTGGCGGCTATTCTAACTGTGCAGCGCGCAATCCAGAACCGTGAGAGGCGATGGGTCGCAGGCGCATTCAATTTTTGACAAGGAACACGACATGACAAGGCGACTGGCAGCGGCATTGGCGATCATCGGTGCATTGATGCTGGGGGGCTGCGGGAATGACTATGGCATCGACCAGGACGGCCACAAGATCGCCGCCGACCGACTGGACGGCAAATGGCTGGTACTCAACTACTGGGCAGAATGGTGCGGGCCTTGCCGTACCGAGATCCCGGAGTTGAATGCCTTGGCCGAGCAGCTCAAGGACAAGAAAATCGGCGTGTTCGGGGTCAACTTCGACAACGTCCAGGGGCAAGAGCTGAAGGGCGCGAGCGAGAAGCTGGGAATCAGGTTCACCGTGCTGGCGCAGGACCCTACCGAGCTGTTCGAGCTGCCGCGCAGCGAGGCATTGCCGGTGACCTACATCATCGATAACAAGGGCAAGGTGCGTGAGCAGTTGATGGGCGAACAGACGGCGGCGGGGGTGATGGCGAAGCTTGAGGCGCTGCAGGCGAAAAACTGATCAGATGATCGTTGTCACTGCGGCGAGCGGGCTTTTTGTGGCGAGGGGGCTTGCCCCCGTTGGGCTGCGAAGCAGTCGCAAAACCGTTCTGCACAGTTCAACTGACGAAAAGAGGTGACTGGGTTTAGGGCTGCTTCGCAGCCCAACGGGGGCAAGCCCCCTCGCCACAGGTTTCACCAGGCTGACATTAAGGGCGATCAACCTTCCTCAAGCCACCAACGCAGCGGCTTGCCTTCGGCTGGCCAGAAGCGGATCTGCTCGATCGGGGAGACGTCCCAGCGCTGGACGTTTTCCAGGGCCTGAAGGAAGCGTTTTTCCTGTTCCATCAGCGCCGGAGCACACAGTTTGCGGGTGCTGCCGATTTTGCCGAAAGTCAGTTTGTCGCCATCAAGGGTGTACGGTGCGAACCAGTGGTTACAGCCGCCATTGCCATAGGCCCGGCCGTCTTCAGCGAGGGTGATGGTCAGGTGGCTGTAGTCCATCAACGGCCGCTCGCCGATCCATTCCAGAATGTAGCTGCGGTTTTGTTGCAACTGCACCGGCTCGGCGGCGCAGCCCAGCAGGCTGGCGCCGGCCATCGCGCTCAGAGCGAGGCGTTTCATCACGCAGGCTCCTGGCATTTCGGGCACAGGTGTTTCTCGCTAACGGTGGTCCAGCCCAGCTCGGCAATCCGCGCAGTGGCGGCAGGCTTTTCGGCCTTGTTGCCCAGCTTGGCATCGACGGCGAACTCGAAGCTCAGCTCTTTGGCGCAGCTGTCACAGTTCACTTGCCAGGTGTGAATAGCCAGTTCGCCGAATACCGGGCCACTGGCCACCGCGACCCATTGACCGGGCGGGTTGATCAGGTGGCGAACCGTTTCGACGGTCAGGCGCATGGACAAGTCCTTGGCACCTTTGAGGGTCACGACCAGCACGTCGTTGTTGCGAATCGAGCCACCGTTGCCGGTGACCTGATAACGCCCCGGCACCAGGGCGCGGCATTCGGTGAGGGTGTGTTGCGGGTTCATCAGGCTGTAGCGGAAATCGTGTTCGACCATGGGTCCTCCAAATATGCGCGATATGCTAGCACGGGCTTGCACGCGACATATTGCAGGCGGGTGACCTTCGATCCGTTTCAGGCGCCCTCGACCTGGTTTTGCGCCGAGCCCGCTGCCCAGGCTGCAATGTTCTGCAACGTGGTGGCGGCAATCGCGTCCAGGGCTTCGCGGGTGAGGAAGGCCTGGTGCGCGGTGACGATCACGTTAGGAAAGGTCAGCAGCCGCGCCAGCACATCGTCCTGCAACGGCAGGTCGGAACGGTCTTCGAAGAAGATTTGCGCTTCTTCTTCATACACATCCAGGCCCAGGTAGCCCAGGCGACCGTCTTTCAGGGCATCGATCAGCGCCGGGGTGTCCACCAGGCCGCCACGCCCGGTATTGATCAGCATTGCACCCGGTTGCATGTGCGCCAGCGATTCGGGGTTGATCAAGTGCTTGCTCTGTTCGTTGAGCGGGCAGTGCAGGCTGATGATCTGCGATTCGGCCAGCAGCTGTGGCAGGCTCAGGTAGCGCGCGCCGAGGGCCTCGACCTGCGGGTTGGGGTAGGGGTCATAGGCCAGTAACCGGCAGCCAAATCCGCTCATGATTTTGGCGAAGGTGGCACCGATCTGACCGGTGCCGACCACGCCGACGGTCTTGCCCGCCAGATCGAAACCGGTCAGCCCCTGCAATCTGAAATCCCCTTCGCGAGTGCGGTTGTAGGCGCGGGGCAAGCGGCGGTTGAGCGCGAGGATCAGCGCCACCGCGTGTTCGGCCACGGCGTGGGGCGAATAGGCCGGGACGCGCACGATGGCCAGTCCCAGACGCTTTGCCGTCGGCAAGTCGACGTGGTTGTAACCGGCCGAGCGCAGTGCGATCAGGCGTGTGCCTCCGGCGGCAAGGCGCTCGAGCACCGCCGCGCCGAGGTCATCATTGATGAACGCACAGACCGCTTCATACCCATGGGCGAGTGCCACCGTGTCCAGGCTCAGGCGCGCAGGCTGAAAGTGCAGCTCGATGCCCGCCGGTTGCCCGGCCGCGAGAAAACTGTCGCGGTCGTAGTTCTGGCTGCTGAAAAAAATCGTACGCATGATGTCCTCTCTCCCGTTTCTGTAGGAGCTGCGGTGCGGCGATCCGACTTGCCAGCGAAGAGGATCTCAAACCCTGTGCTGTCTTTGGGGCCGCCTTCGCTGGCAAGCCAGCTCCTACAGGGTTTGCGCTGAGCTTACGCTGATGTCTGATTGACGCAGTTGCGCTGCATCAAGCATTCATGCGCGCCTGGGCCGCCAGGCGATTGATCGCCCGGTCGAGCTCCTCCAGTGCCACGCTGGCATTCGGGTCCCGTTGCTTGAGCAGGGTTTCGCTGCGTTGGCAGGCCGCACGCAATTGCGGTACGCCGCAGTAACGCGTTGCGCCATGCAGGCGATGGACCCGTTCGATCAGGGCGTTGTGGTCGTTGCTTTGCCGAGCGAGGCGGATGGCTTCGCGGTCAGCCTCCAGGGACGCCAGCAGCATCGCCAGCATGTCCGCCGCCAGATCAGCCTTGCCGGCGGCCAGGCGCAATCCTTCGTCGTGGTCGAGGACCAACAGGTCATGGGCGCCAGCATGCCCATCGCCGGAGCGCTCCGGGCGGTGATTGCGCAGCGCCAGGCCGCTCCATTTCAGCACCACCTGCGCCAATTGCCGTTCGCTGATCGGTTTGGTCAGGTAGTCGTCCATGCCGCTTTGCAGCATCGCGCGTTTTTCGTTGGCCATGGCGTGGGCGGTGAGGGCCACGATCGGCAGCGGCGTGCAATGGCGTTCGCTTTCCCATTGGCGGATCGCCTCGGTACTCTGGCGGCCGTCCATGCCGGGCATCTGCACGTCCATCAACACCAGATCGAATGACTCTTTCTGCACCGCCTTGATGGCGGCAAAACCGCTTTCCACGGCGAGCACATTGGCGCCCATGTCTTCGAGCAGGGTCTGCACCAGCATCAGGTTGGCCGGATTGTCGTCGACGCAAAGCACCTTCGGTGCACGGCTGGACAACGGTTCGCCCGGCTCGCTGCGCATCGGGCGCGGGTTGACCAGATCAGACAGGGCGCGTCGCAACTTGCGGGTACAGGCCGGTTTCGCCTGGAGCTGGCTGTGGGGGTTGGGCACGGAAAGATGGAACAGCGTCTGTTCCGTGGTCGGGCACAGCACCAGCACTTTGCAGCCAAGATGCTCGAGGTCCCAGATGTGCTGGTTGAGGCGTTCCGGCGGCATGTCGTTGCTGGTGATGCCGAGCACTGCAAGTTCGATCGCCTGATCGGTCTGGTGGGCGGCGGTGACGCCATTGGTCAGGCTTTCCAGGGTGTTGAACGGTGTGGTGTCGAGGCCACAGTCTTCCAGTTGATGCTGCAACGCCTGCCGGGCCAGTTCGTGGTTTTCCAGCACCGCCACCCGGCGCCCGAGCAGCGGCGCGGCGGGCAGGTCTTCGGCATCGTCGCGGGCTTTGGGCAGGCTCAGGCTGATCCAGAACTCCGACCCTTCCCCCGGTGTGCTGTCGACGCCGATCTCGCCGCCCATCTGTTCGATCAGGCGTTTGGAAATCACCAGACCCAGGCCAGTGCCGCCCGGTTGCCGCGACAGCGAGTTGTCGGCCTGACTGAAGGCCTGGAACAGGGCGCGTACGTCCTGGTTCGACAGGCCGATGCCGGTGTCCTGAATGCTGATGCGCAGCTGCACGGTGTCTTCGTGTTCTTCTTCGAGCATGGCGCGGGCGACGACGGTGCCTTCGCGGGTGAACTTGATCGCATTGCTCACCAGGTTCGTCAGGATCTGCTTGAGCCGCAGCGGGTCGCCCACCAGTGACAGCGGCGTGTCCCGATACACCAGGCTAACCAGTTCCAGCTGCTTGGCGTGGGCGGCCGGGGCGAGGATGGTCAAGGTGTCCTGGAGCAGGTCGCGCAGGTTGAACGGAATATGGTCGAGCACCAGCTTGCCAGCTTCGATTTTCGAGAAGTCGAGAATCTCGTTGATGATGCCCAGCAGGCTATCGGCGGATTTTTCGATGGTGCCCAGGTAGTCGAGCTGGCGTGGGGTGAGCTCGCTTTTTTGCAACAGGTGGGTGAAGCCGAGAATACCATTGAGCGGCGTGCGGATTTCATGGCTCATGTTGGCCAGGAACTCGGACTTGATCCGGCTCGCTTCCAGGGCCTCCTTGCGCGCCAGATCCAGCTCGATGTTCTGGATCTCGATGGTTTCCAGGTTCTGGCGCACGTCTTCGGTGGCCTGGTCGATGCTGTGCTGCAATTCTTCCTGGGCATTTTGCAGGGTGCCGGCCATGCGGTTGATGCCGGAAGCCAGTTCATCCAGCTCCTGGCTGCCGAGGGGCGGCAAGCGGGTCTCCAGGTGGCCGTCCTTGAGTTGGGCCACGGCCTGCTTGATCTGGCTCAACGGCCGATTGATCGTGCGCCCCATGCGCAGGGCCAGCAGTGCCGCACCGATCAGTCCCGTAGCGATCAACATCAGGCTGGCGAACAGGCTGCGATAACCGCGCAACAGCATGCCGTTATGGGACAGTTCGAGCTCGACCCAGCCGAGCAGGCGGTCTGCTTCTTCGGGAATCACGTCTCCGGCCAGGTTGCGGTGTTTGCCGAAAACCGGCAGCAGATAGCGGGTCGCATCGCTGCCGCTGTGGCGCAGCATTTGCGTGCCACTGCCAGAGGGCATCTGATTGAGCATGGTCGGGCCGGCGTGGGCCAGCAAGGTGCGGTCGGGAGCCAGGAAGGTCACGGCCCGTACGTCGGTTTGTTCCAGGGCCTGAGTGGCGATGCGTTCGAGCAGTTCGTTGTCCTGGTGGCCCATGGCTGGCGCCGTCAATGGAGCCAACTGCTCGGCGATCATTTCGCCACGCTGCATAAGCTGGGTTTGCAGGTCAGCCTGTTGCATCCAGGTAAAATAACCCCCCAGCACCAACGCCATCAGGCTGGTGGGCAACAGGGTCAGCAACAGCACGCGGCCTTTGATTCCCAGTTTCTTGAGCACGCAACTCTCCTGCATCCCGCTATTCATAGGCCCGTACATGCATCCGCCATGCACCACTTGCGCAGTGTAGCGATTTGCTCGCGGGCAATCTTCGTAAAAATGGTGCAGTCATTCGTCGGCCCGGACGACTCTTTGGCGATACGGACAAACCGTGGGTTGCCCCTGGCGAGGCAATCTTGAATAATCGCTCAACTGAGAATTATTTGCAGATAGTCATGACTCCCATCACTGCTGGCCTCCCTCGAATCCTGTCCATCGAAGACGACCTTGTGCTCGGCGCCTACGTTCACGAGCACCTGGACCGCAGCGGCTTCCAGGTGACCTGGTGCCAGAACGGCCAGGAAGGCCTGGACATTGCCCGCCGGCAGCCTTTCGACGTGGTGTTGATGGATATCCTGCTGCCGGGCATGGACGGCCTGGCGGTACTGACTCAATTGCGCCAGAGCCATTCCACCCCGGTGTTGCTGATGTCGGCCCTCGGTGCCGAGGCCGATCGCATCAGCGGCTTTCGCCTGGGGGCCGATGATTACCTGCCAAAGCCCTTCAGCATGGTGGAGTTGCGGGTGCGCATCGAAGCCATTCTGCGGCGGGTGGCATTCGACCGCCGGCCTGCGCCCGCCGTGCCCGCCCCTTCGATGGACAGCCTGCGTTTCGACGATGAAAGCTTCGAGGTGTTTTATGGCGAACAGGCTGGCGGCCTGACCCGCAGCGAGTATCGGCTGCTGGAGACGCTGCACCGCAGCGCCGACGAAGTCCTGAGCAAAGCCTTCCTCTATCAACAGGTGCTGCAACGCGGTTATGCGGCCCATGACCGCAGCCTGGACATGCACATCAGCCAGATCCGCCGCAAGCTCAAGGCCATTGGCTACACCGAGCGTGAAGTGCGTACGGTATGGGGCAAGGGTTACATCCTGAGCGCCGTCGATGAAATGTAACTTGCCGGGCAGGCATTCGCTGTTCTGGAAACTGGCTTGTCTATTGGTCGCTTTCTGTCTGCTGATGATCTGGTTGAGTTGGTCCTGGGGGCGTTACATGGAGCAGCGCAACCAGTTCCTCTCCGATGAAGCCCGCGGCACCCTGACGGGCTACGCCGCCGAAGCCGAGCAGGCTTGGCGGCAGCACCAGAGCGCCGGTGTCGATCACTGGCTGCAAGGCATGCGTCAGCGGGAATACGGCTGGGTCGGTGTCATCGGCGGTGATTTGCAGTCCTTGAGCAACCAATCGCTGACGGACAAGGAAGTCGAACGCCTGACTTTTTTGCGCGGCCTCGATTGGCCCATCCACAAGAAAGGCCGGCCCTGGATGCGCGTGCCGTTTCCCGGCGACCCGTCCGCCGGCAGCCTGGTGATCGAACTGCCCGAGCGCTTTCTGCCTGGGCAATACCGGGTGTTCTGGCGGGTGATCACCAACGGCGTGATTCCAGGGCTGTTCACTTTGCTGCTGTGCGTCGGGCTCTACCGTTTGCTGGTGGTGCCACTCAATCACTTACGCGCGCAGGCCAATGCCTGGCGTGCCGACCAACTGAATGTGCGCCTATCGAGCCGCACCACCAATCGTTGCGATGAATTGGGTGAGCTGGGGCGGGCGTTCGACCATATGTCCGAACGCCTGCAAAGCACCGTGGCCTTGCAGCAGCAACTGCTGCGCGACTTGTCCCACGAATTGCGTACGCCTTTGAGCCGCCTGCGGGTGGCCAGTGAAAGCGAGCAGGGGCTGGAGCCATTGCGCGAACGCATCGGCCGTGAGGTCGATGGCATGCAGCGCCTGGTGGAAGACACGCTGCAACTGGCCTGGCTCGATACCGAGCGCACCCGGTTGCCCGACGAAGCGATCCAGATCCAGGCCCTGTGGGAAATGCTCACGGAGAATGCCTGCTATGAAAGTGGCTGGCCCGATTCGCAGTTGCAATGCACGGTGGATTCATCCTGTTGGGTTCGCGGTCATCTCAACACCCTGGCCCAGGCGTTGGAAAACATTCTGCGCAATGCCATTCGTCATTCGCCGGCGGGAGGCATTGTCCTGCTGGGCGGCCAGCGTGATGGCGACTTCTGGCACCTGTGGCTGGAGGATCAGGGCGATGGTGTGGCGCAAGCTGATCTGGAACGGATCTTCCTGCCGTTCACCCGACTCGACGGTTCGCGGCCGGGGGATGGTGGATTCGGACTGGGCTTGAGCATTGCCCGGAACGCGGTACAGCGTCAGGGTGGACAGCTTTGGGCGCAGAACACCGGGACCGGGTTGCGCTTGAATATGCGCTTGTTGGCGGATGATGGCGGTGCCAGTGACAACGTCATCGCGAGCAGGCTCGCTCCTGCATTGACCGTGTTTCAACCGAAAAATGTGTGATCACCTCAGCCCCCTGTAGGAGCGAGCCTGCTCGCGATGAGGCCCTTCCACACACCAATGAATCCGGGCTTATTCCCATAAACCATAAGCACCATACTTTGCGTGATATGGCCTGCGAACGTTTGCCGGTATGATAGACGCCCCCGCAGTCTGGATTGCGAATACGCCATGACCTTGCAGTACCCAACCATCGCCGATTGCGTCGGCAACACTCCGCTGGTTCGTTTGCAGCGCCTGCCCGGCGCCACCAGCAATACCCTTTTGCTCAAGCTCGAAGGGAACAACCCGGCGGGTTCGGTCAAGGACCGTCCGGCGCTGTCGATGATCACCCGCGCCGAACTGCGCGGGCAGATCCATCCTGGCGATACGCTGATCGAAGCGACGTCGGGCAACACCGGAATCGCCCTGGCCATGGCCGCCGCGATCAAGGGTTACAGGATGATCCTGATCATGCCGGACAACTCCAGCGCCGAGCGCAAGGCGGCCATGACGGCCTATGGCGCCGAGCTGATTCTGGTCAGCCAGGAACAGGGCATGGAAGGCGCCCGTGACCTGGCGCAGAAGATGGAAGCCGAGGGTCGCGGCAAGGTACTGGATCAGTTCGCCAACGGTGACAATCCCGAGGCGCACTACACCACCACTGGCCCGGAAATCTGGCGCCAGACCCAGGGCACCATCACCCATTTCGTCAGTTCCATGGGCACCACCGGGACCATCATGGGCGTGTCGCGCTACTTGAAAGAGCAGAACGACAACGTGCAGATCATCGGCCTGCAACCGATGGAAGGTTCGGCGATCCCGGGTATCCGCCGCTGGCCTCAGGAATACCTGCCGAAGATCTACCAGGCTGACCGCGTGGATCGGATCGTCGACATGGCCCAAAGCGAAGCTGAAGACGTGACCCGTCGTCTGGCCCGCGAAGAAGGCATTTTCTGCGGCGTGTCCTCGGGCGGCGCGGTGGCGGCAATGCTGCGCCTGTCCAAAGAAGTTGAAAACGCGGTGATCGTCGCGATCATCTGCGACCGCGGCGACCGTTACTTGTCGACCGGCATTTTCGACGCGCCCAACTGATGGCCAAACATGAAAGAGGCCTGCGCTTCCAGCCCACCGGTGGCAGCAAGGCCCCGCAAATCCCGACCGGCAAAAAACAGCGCCTGACCATCGAGCGCCTGGCCAATGACGGTCGCGGCATCGCGTTTTTCGAAGGTCGTACCTGGTTTGTCATCGGTGCATTGGCCGGCGAAGAAATCGAGGCTCGCGTACTCGGTGCCCACGGTAAAGTGGTCGAGGCGCGGACCGAGCGGGTGTTCAGCGCCAGCGAATTGCGCCGCCCGGCGCCGTGCGCCCATGCCGGCCGTTGTGGCGGTTGCAGCGTGCAGCATCTGCCCCACAACGAACAACTCGCCCTGAAACAGCGCATGCTCGCCGAGCAATTGTCCAGGGTCGCCGGTGTCGCGCCCGAGGAGTGGGCCGAACCATTGACCGGTCCGGAATTCGGCTACCGTCGTCGTGCCCGTGTGGCGGTGCGCTGGGACATGAAGGCGAAGAAACTCGAAGTCGGGTTCCGCGCCGCCGGCAGCCAGGACATCGTTGGCATCGATGATTGCCCGGTGCTGGTACAACCCTTGCAACCCATCATGACCCGCCTGCCCCAGATGCTGCGGCGCTTGAGCAAACCTCAGGCACTCGGGCATGTGGAGTTGTTCAGCGGCTCGACGTTGGCGGTTTTGCTGCGGCACATGGCGCCGTTGTCCGACGCCGACCTGACGATCCTCAAGGATTTCTGCGCGCTCCACCAAGCCCAGTTATGGCTGCATGGCGACGGTGAACCGCATCCGGTCGAGGCCGATCAATCGTTGGGCTATCGTCTTGAACAGTGGGGTCTGGAGCTGGCATACCGTCCCGGGGATTTCATCCAGGTCAACGCCGCAGTCAATGAAGCGATGGTCGCCCAGGCGCTGGACTGGTTGAAGCCGACAGCAGATGAGCGCGTACTCGATCTGTTCTGTGGCCTGGGCAACTTTGCCTTGCCACTGGCCAAGGCCGCTCGCGAAGTGGTGGCGGTCGAAGGTGTGCAGGTGATGGTCGATCGGGCAGCAGCGAATGCAGCTAGCAATAATCTGCATAACGCGAAGTTTTTTCACGCCGATTTATCCCAGCCTTTGACGGACGCCGAATGGGCCGCCGAAGGCTTTTGTGCGGTACTCTTGGACCCACCGCGTGACGGTGCTTTCGAGGTTGTTCACAAGCTCAAGACCCTGGGCGCCGAACGGTTGGTGTACGTGTCGTGCAACCCGGCCACTCTGGCGCGTGACACGGTCGAATTGATCAAGCAGGGCTACCGGTTAAAACGTGCCGGGATTCTCGATATGTTTCCTCAAACGGCACATGTCGAGGCCATGGCGTTATTTGAAGCGAGCTAGGATGCTCGTCTGGTCCGACTGGCCCGCCCGTGCAGCCGCGCACCAGCCCGACGTGGGCGCATGGGTAACGAAGGTCAGCGATTTGACGCATTGAATCTGCGTCGTAGGGAAGGTAAGCAAGATGGTACAGGTGAGAGCACACCAGCCGATCAACACCGACGGCAGTATCAATCTCGAGGCTTGGCTCGATCACGCGGTGAGTGTCGATCTGGCACTGGATCGCGAAGCCTTGAAAGAGGCCTGCGAGTACGCTCGCGAGGCAGAACAACAAGCCAATGCGGCACAGAATCTCTGGTCGGAAGGGAACTCCACGTTCCGTACCGGCCTTGAGATCGCCGAGATTCTCGCCGATCTCAAACTCGATCAGGACTCACTGGTCGCCGCGGTCCTGTACCGGGGCGTGCGCGAAGGCCAGATCCCGTTGCCGGCGGTCAGCCAGCGCTTCGGCCCGGTGGTGGCCAAACTCATCGACGGCGTGCAACGCATGGCGGCGATCAGCGACAGCCTGAGCCCGCGCAAGTCCTTGGTGATGGGCACCCAGGGCCAGGTGGAAAACCTGCGCAAGATGCTGGTGGCCATGGTTGACGACGTTCGTGTCGCCCTGATCAAACTGGCCGAGCGTACTTGCGCCATCCGTGCGGTGAAGACCGCCGACGACGAAAAACGCAACCGCGTCGCCCGTGAAGTCTTCGACATCTACGCGCCACTGGCCCATCGCCTGGGTATCGGTCACATCAAGTGGGAGCTGGAGGACTTGTCCTTCCGTTACCTGGAGCCGGACCAGTACAAGCAGATCGCCAAGTTGCTCCACGAGCGGCGCCTGGATCGCGAGCGCTTCATCAGCGACGTGATGAGCCAGCTGAAAAACGAATTGCAGGCCACCGGCGTCGATGCCGACATCAGCGGCCGGGCCAAACACATCTATTCGATCTGGCGCAAAATGCAGCGCAAGGGTCTGGAGTTCAGCCAGATCTACGACGTTCGCGCCGTTCGCGTGCTGGTGCCGGAAATGCGCGATTGCTACACCGCGCTCGGCATCGTCCATACCCTGTGGCGGCACATTCCGAAAGAGTTCGACGACTACATCGCCAACCCCAAGGAAAACGGCTATCGCTCGCTGCACACGGCGGTGATCGGGCCCGAGGGCAAGGTGCTGGAAGTGCAGATCCGCACCCATGCGATGCACGAAGAAGCCGAACTCGGTGTGTGCGCGCACTGGCGTTACAAGGGCACCGACGTCAAGTCCGGCTCCAATCACTACGAAGAGAAAATCTCCTGGCTGCGCCAGGTGCTCGAATGGCACGAAGAGCTGGGCGACATCGGTGGCCTGGCGGAACAGCTGCGGGTCGATATCGAGCCCGACCGGGTCTACATCTTTACCCCGGACGGTCACGCCATCGACTTGCCCAAGGGTGCGACGCCGCTGGACTTCGCCTACCGCGTACACACCGAAATCGGTCACAACTGCCGCGGCGCCAAGATCAACGGGCGCATCGTGCCGCTCAACTACAGCCTGCAGACCGGTGAACAGGTCGAGATCATCACCAGCAAGCACGGCACCCCGAGCCGCGACTGGCTGAACCCGAACCTGGGTTACGTCACCACATCCCGGGCGCGGGCGAAGATCGTTCACTGGTTCAAGTTGCAGGCCCGTGACCAGAACGTCGCGGCCGGTAAAACGCTGCTTGAGCGCGAGCTCAATCGCCTCGGTCTGCCTGCGGTGGATTTCGACAAGCTGGCCGACAAGGCCAACATGAAAACCGCCGAAGACCTGTTCGCCGCCCTCGGCGCCGGGGATCTGCGCCTGGCGCAACTGGTCAACCTGGCGCAGCAGCTGGTCGAGCCGGAGCGTGGCAACGAGCAGCTGGAACTGATTCCACGCAAGGCCACCGGCTACAAGCCGGGCAAGCGCGGCGATATCCAGATCCAGGGTGTCGGCAACCTGATGACCCAGATGGCCGGCTGCTGCCAGCCGTTGCCGGGCGATGCAATCGTCGGTTACATCACCGTGGGTCGCGGCGTGAGCATTCACCGCCAGGACTGCGCCTCGGTGCTGCAGCTGGCCGGGCGCGAGCCCGAGCGAATCATCCAGGTCAGTTGGGGGCCGGTGCCGGTGCTCACCTATCCGGTGGACATCATCATCCGCGCCTACGACCGTTCCGGTCTGCTGCGTGACGTCTCGCAGGTGCTGCTCAATGAGCGGATCAACGTGCTGGCGGTCAACACCCGCTCGAACAAGGAGGACAACACCGCGCTGATGTCCCTGACCATCGAGATTCCGGGGCTGGACGCATTGGGGCGGTTGCTGGGGCGGATTTCCCAGTTGCCGAACATCATCGAAACCCGGCGTAACCGTACGCCGTGACCCCCTGTAGGAGCTGCCGCAGGCTGCGATCTTTTGATCTTGTTTTTAAAATCAAAAGATCGCAGCCTGCGGCAGCTCCTACAGGGGCCTGCCTCTAAATGAGATTATCGATGTACAGCCTTGAAGATTTGTTGCACCTGATGAGCCGTCTGCGCGACCTGCAGTACGGTTGCCCGTGGGATCTCAAGCAAACCTGGGCCACCATCGTCCCGCACACCCTTGAAGAAGCCTATGAAGTCGCCGACGCCATCGAGCGCGGCGACTTCGATCACTTGCAGGGTGAGCTGGGCGATCTGTTGTTCCAGGTGGTTTATTACAGCCAGTTGGCTCGGGAAGAGGGGCGCTTCGAATTCGCTGGCGTGGTCGACGGCATCACCCGCAAGCTGATCCGCCGTCATCCCCACGTGTTCCCCACCGGCGACCTGTATGCGCCACTGGATGTCCCGCGCTTGAGTGAAGAGCAGGTCAAGCAGCGTTGGGAAGAGATCAAGGCCGAGGAGCGTGTGGAGAAATCTTCAGCGCCCGAACAGCTGTCGTTGCTCGATGATGTTCCCGCCGCATTGCCAGCGTTGTCGCGTTCGGCAAAGCTGCAGAAGCGCGCGGGGCAGGTCGGGTTCGACTGGCCAGACGCCTTGCCGGTGCTCGATAAAGTGCGCGAGGAACTCGATGAAGTCCTCGAAGCGATGTCGGAAAACGATCCCGAAGCCGTGGCCGACGAGATCGGCGATCTGCTGTTTTCCGTGGTCAATCTGGCGCGGCATCTCAAGGTCGATCCGGAAACCGCACTGCGTGGCGCCAACGGCAAGTTTGAACGACGCTTTCGTTTTATCGAACAGGCATTGCGCGACACCCGCCGTCCCATGGAAGATTGCACCCTCGAAGAGTTGGACGCCTTGTGGGGCGAAGCCAAACGTCAGGAAAAGAATTTGCCCAGCTGCGGTTGAGCAGTGGCCTAAGTGAGTAATAAGCACCATGAGCATTTCCCTTCGCGACCAGTTGCTCAAAGCAGGGCTGGTCAACCAGAAGCAGGCCAAGCAGGTCAGCAAAGACAAGCAGAAACAACAACGCCTGGCCCACAAAGGCCAGATCGAGCTGGATGACTCCCAGCAGCGCGCGGCGCAGGAAGCCATGGCCGAGAAGGTCAAGCGCGACCAGGAACTCAACCGCCAGCAGCAGGAGAAGGCCGAGGCCAAGGCCCGTGCCGCACAGGTCAAGCAATTGATCGAAGTCTCGCGCCTGCCGAAATTGACGACCGAGGATTACTACAACTTCGTCGACGACAAGAAGGTCAAGCGCATCTGCGTCAACACCCTGATGCGTAACAAGCTCAGCAGCGGTTCGCTGGCCATCGTGCATCACGCTGGCGGCTACGAAGTGATTCCGCGCGAGGCGGCACTGAAGATTCAGGAGCGCGACCCACAGCGCATCGTGCAATTGAATGTGCAGACCGAAGAGGTCGCTGCCGAGGACGATCCGTACGCCGCCTATAAGATCCCTGATGACCTGATGTGGTAACACTTGTAGGAGCGAGCTCGCGAAAAACGTGAATGTCGCACGCTGTCTGAAACCAGCGCCGCCCTCAGGTTCTTCGTCGGAACGCCGCCCGGAGCAAGCTCGCTCCTGCACGTTTTCTCAGGCGGACTGTAACTCGCGTTGCTGCTCCAGGGTTTCCAGTTCGGCCTTGTAGTTTTGCGCATCGGTCTCGGAATGGAACATCCCGACCAGCAGGTCTTGTTGATGCACGTCCCAGATCCGGATACCGGCGGCTACCCCCTCGTGGGATTTATGTGAATCGTCGCGTTCAGTTACTTTTACAGTCATCTGCTAGCTCCAATCTCTGTTATCTGCAGCAAGGCATGTGCAGGCCTTTGTTATAGAGTTTGGTAGCTTGCTAAGTAAACGACTGAGTTTGGTAAGGGTTTTTTGCAAAAACGGAAACAGTCCTGCGGCCCGCGCAATCCGCGACATTCAGTCGCAGGGCGTTAAGTTTCATGAAAAAAGCTTCATCTCCTGAGGCCTCACGCCCCCCCTGTAGGAGCTGCCGCAGGCTGCGATCTTTTGATCTTGTTTTTCGGCTATGCCAGGAAGATCAAGGTCAAAAGATCGCAGCCTGCGGCAGCTCCTACAGGGGATTTGTGTATGTCTTGAGGTTTTTCTCAAGGCAAAAAAACGCCCCGAACCAGTCGGGGCGTTTTCATGTGCGGCTTGGCAGCGGGAAATTACTTACCTTCCCAGCGCTTCAGTACCAGGGTGGCGTTGGTGCCACCGAAACCGAAGCTGTTGCTCATCACGGTGTTGATGGTGGCGTTTTCGCGGGTCTTGGTCAGCACCGGCAGGTCGGCCACTTCAGGGTCCAGCTCGTCGATGTTGGCGGAGCCGGCAATGAAGTTGCCTTCCATCATCAGCAGGCAGTAGATCGCTTCGTGAACACCGGCGGCGCCCAGGGAGTGACCCGACAGGCTCTTGGTGGAGCTGATGGCCGGAGCCTTGTCGCCGAACACTTCACGCACGCCTTTCATTTCCGCGACGTCGCCGACCGGGGTCGAGGTGCCGTGGGTGTTCAGGTAGTCGATCGGGGTATCGACGGTGGACAGCGCCTGCTGCATGCAGCGGATCGCGCCTTCGCCGCTCGGGGCAACCATGTCGTAGCCGTCGGAGGTCGCGCCGTAGCCGACGATTTCCGCGTAGATCTTCGCGCCGCGGGCCAGAGCGTGTTCCAGCTCTTCAACCACGACCATGCCGCCACCGCCGGCAATGACGAAACCGTCACGCTTGGCGTCGTAGGCACGGGAAGCTTTTTCCGGGGTTTCGTTGTACTGGGTGGACAGGGCGCCCATGGCGTCGAACAGGAACGATTGGCTCCAGTGTTCTTCTTCACCGCCGCCGGCGAAAACGATGTCCTGCTTGCCCAGCTGGATCTGTTCCATGGCGTTACCGATGCAGTGAGCACTGGTGGCGCAAGCGGAGGAAATCGAGTAGTTCACGCCCTTGATCTTGAACGGCGTGGCCAGGCAGGCGGAAACGGTGCTGCCCATGGTCCGCGTGACGCGGTACGGGCCGACGCGCTTGACGCCTTTCTCGCGAAGGATGTCCAGTGCTTCCATCTGGTTCAGGGTCGACGCGCCACCGGAGCCGGCGATCAGGCCGGTACGCACGTTGGAAACCTGCTCTTCGGTCAGGCCGGAGTCGGTGATGGCGTCTTTCATGGCCAGGTAGGCATAAGCTGCCGCGTGGCCGACGAAGCGATAGATCTTGCGATCGATCAGTTCTTCAAGGTTGAGGTCGATGGAGCCGGAAACCTGGCTACGCAGACCCATTTCGGCATATTCCGGGTTGAACCGGATGCCAGGGCGGCTTGCACGCAGGTTAGCGGAGACGGTCTCTTTGTCATTGCCCAGGCACGAAACGATGCCCAGACCAGTGATAACGACGCGGCGCATGCGGATAACCCTTAGAAGTTGTCAGTGGAGGTGAACACGCCGACCCGGAGGCCTTCGGCGGTGTAGATTTCGCGACCGTCGACAGTGACCGAACCGTCGGCAATGGCCAGGTTCAGTTTACCCTTGAGGACGCGCTTGATATGAATGTTATAGGTGACTTTTTTGGCGGTCGGCAGGACCTGGCCGAAGAATTTCACTTCGCCCGAACCCAGCGCACGGCCACGGCCCGGCAAGCCTTGCCAGCCCAGGAAGAAACCGACCAGTTGCCACATGGCGTCGAGGCCCAGGCAGCCCGGCATCACCGGATCGCCTTCGAAGTGACAGGCGAAGAACCACAGGTCCGGATTGATATCCAGCTCGGCGACCAATTCACCTTTGCCGTACTTGCCACCTTCTTCGCTGATCAGGGTGATGCGATCAACCATCAGCATGTTCGGGGCGGGCAGTTGCGCGTTACCTGGGCCGAACAGCTCACCGCGACTGCAGCGCAGCAGGTCTTCCCGGGTAAAGGCGTTTTGTTTGGTCATGCGAGCTCCTCAATAGTCCCATGCGGCAGGTGGGGCAAATCTTCCCGGCCGATCGAAGCGTTCATGCCTCGAACCGGCAGCCTACTCATAGACTATTGCGTTGTGGTGAAAGTCACAGCACCAAGGACATGAATGTACACTTGTGCACTGAAATTATTATTCAAGCCCCTTTTCGGGCCTGTTCGGGGGCTTAAGACTGCCGCACTTTCGCCTTTCACGCCAGTCGCAGATGCTCGAAAGGCCTGTACTACTGCACCCATCGCTGCAGAATTTGCTGCAGATCAGTGCGTTTGAACGGCTTGGCCAGGTAATCGTTCATCCCCGCCGACAAACAGGCTTCGCGGTCACCCTGCAGGGCGTTGGCAGTCAGCGCGATGATCGGCAGGTCGGTGCAACCGGGTAATTGGCGGATCTGTCGGGTGGCTTCATAGCCATCGATGACCGGCAAGCGGCAATCCATCAGGATCGCTTCGAAAATCAGGCTCTCGGCACTGCGAACCGCCTGCGCGCCGTCGACCGCGAGACTGACCTTGAAGCCCAGGCTGCGCAACATGGCTTCGATGACCGTCTGGTTGACCGGGTTGTCTTCGACCAACAGCACATTGCGCCCTTCGCCGCCGCTGTCGCCGTTTTGCGCGCGGGGGGGCAACAGCGTCTGCGTCTGCTGGTGCAGTGCCAGGGGAATTTCCAGGGTGAATACCGAACCGCGGCCTTCCTCACTCTGCGCGCGCAAGGTGCCGCCCATGCGTTCGGCGAGCGTACGGGCAATCGGCAGGCCCAGCCCGGTGCCGCCGTAGCGCCTTGAAATGGAGCTGTCGGCCTGCTGGAAAGCGTTGAACATCAATTCCAGGCTTTGCGTCGGGATGCCGATGCCGCTGTCGCGCACGGTGCAGGTGAACCACAGCAACTCGTGGTCCAGCGACTGCCACTGCGCCTCGATGGTGATGCGGCCCTGCTCGGTGAACTTCAGCGCATTGCCGATCAGGTTGACCAGTATCTGCCGGATACGTGTCGGGTCGCCCTTGACCTGCAAGCCGCGCATGTCATCGGGGACCCTCAGTTGCAAGTCGAGGCCGCGTTGCGCGGCGCTGTGCTGGAACGACTGGGCGCAACTGCCGATCAGTTCGACGAGATTGAACGCAATGTGCTCCAGTTCCAGCTCTGAACGTTCGATCCGCGAGAAATCCAGAATGTCGTTGATGACCTTGAGCAAGTGCTCGGTAGATTCGGAGGCCAGCGCCGCGTATTCCACCTGCTCCTCGGTCATGTCGGTGGTTTCCAGTAACTGCAGCATGCCCAGTACGCCATTCATCGGTGTGCGCAGTTCATGGCTCATCATGGCGAGGAAGTCGGATTTGGCGTTGTTGGCCTTTTCCGCTTCTTCGCGGGTCTGGATCAACTGCGCCATGGCCTGATGCTGTTCGCGGCTGGCCTGCTCGAGACCGCTGGCGAGGTTGTTGATGTGTTGCGACAGCGCCCCCAGCTCGGTGTCGTCGACAATGGGCAGCGGTGTTTTGTAGTCGCCGTCCTGGATCGCCTTGACCGCATTGCCGATATCACGGATTGGTTGCGACAGGCTGCCCGCCAGACGCCGGGCCACGAAGAAGGTAAATAGCAGGGCAAACAGCGCCAGAATGGCGGCCTTGAGCACGATTTCCTGCTGGCGTTGGCTGAAGGCATCGTTGGACAGTCCGACGATCACCCGGCCGAGATAGTCTTCGGAGGGGGCCGCGCCGGCGGATTTGCTGCTCTGGAAAAAATCATTGTGCAATGCGATTCGCTGGAGCCGTATCGGTGTCTGGAACACTTCGAGCTGTTGCGCGCGATTGTGGTGTTCGCTCGGTTGTTCGACGTACACCAGAACCCGGTTGGCACTGTCCTGGATTTCCAGAAAGCTCACGTTGGGCGTGGCCAGCGTCGCCTTGAGCAAGGTCTCGAGCACTTCGATGTTGCCCGAGATCACCCCGTATTCGGTGGCCGGGGCCAGTTGATTGGCGATCAACTGGCCGGTGTGGGTGATTTCCTGACGCAGGTCCTGGATGCGCACGAACGTGAAGAAGCTGATCAGCAACAAGGTCAGCAGCAGTGCAGGGCCGAGGCTGATGAGTTGGGTGCGGGTGTTGATGTCCCAGCGACGGCGCAAGTTCATGGGCGGCGTTCTCCTTCAGCCAGCAGTGTGGCGACCAACGCGTCGTTTATCTGTTCGATACCCAATGAACGCGCCACCTGCGGATTGCTCGCGACCTTGAATCGGTGGGGATAGTGCGTGCGCGGCCAGGTGGCCGGTGGCCGGTCGAGCAATTCGTCGAGGTTCGCCAGCCAGTCGCTCTGATCGCTGTAGGTGCTGGCCAGGCTTGCGGCCTTGACGAAACCTGCGTTGGGTCCGATCAGCGCCATCTGCCGTGAGTAGCTGCTCAGCAGCAGGTTCTTTGCGGTTTGCGGGTTGTACAGGTCGGCATCGTCCAGGCCCAGCAACACGTCGCTATTATTCAGCAGGGCCTGTAACGGACGACTGTCGTGAATGTTGTCCCAGCGCTGGGTGACCACCTCCAGACCCAAGGGGAGGGCGACTTTACGTAGCTCATTCAACAGAAATTCACTGTGGTTGTCGTAGAGCACGCCGATGCGTTTGGCTTGGGGCAACAGGGTGCGGGTCAAACGCAACTGGCGGTCCAGGGGGGGATCGCTCCATAGCAGGGTAAGGTGTGCAGGCAGCGTGTTGTTCAAGCGTCGTCGGGCTTGCAGGCGGCTGATGCGCAACACCAGTGTCGCCGGGCCCCGGGTGTCCTGCAGGCGCCAGTCGAGGCTGGGCAGGTCGAGCAGTATCAAGCGGATGTTTTCCGGAAGCTTGTCAGGAGTCGGCAAACTCGCCAGTGTCTGGAAGCGTACGTTATCGTTCGGTCGCAACTCGCTCAGGGCCTGGGTAAACGCCCGCACGCCGGGGCTGTCTTCGGCCCCCGTGAGCAAAATGTCGGCCGCGTTACCCGGCAGGCTACCGAACAAGCTGCCGAACAATAGACAAAGCACCGCCAGCAGCCAGCGCAGGGACGGCGTTTTCCAGGCCGGGCAATACGACATATTAAAGCTCCAGCTCCGGCGAGCTGAAAATCAGCGCCAGTACCAGGGGCGAACGCGGAGAAGGAGCACCCGGAGACACAACACATCCCAGTCAGTGATTGATCGCGCGCATGTTAACCGAGCCGAATGACTTTTCCATTCACGATGTCCGCATTTTCCTAGGTTTTATTGGTCTTCTTCCCACAACTGCCGGTATTTGATGTCGGGGCTGGCCGACGATGGGCTGCCCCGTATAATGCCGACATCGCCACTGGTATGGATTAACGGATTGCATATGACTGAGCAGCGCCCGATTGCGGTCCTGGGAGGCGGAAGTTTTGGAACCGCCGTGGCTAATCTGCTGGCCGAAAATGGGCTTCAGGTCCTTCAGTGGATGCGTGACCCCGAACAGGCCGAGGCCATGCGGGTCAATCGCGAAAACCCGCGTTACCTCAAAGGCATCAAGATTCTGCCCGGCGTCACGCCGGTCACCGACCTGCAAGCCACGCTGGACGCCTGTGACCTGTGTTTTGTCGCATTGCCTTCCAGCGCGCTGCGCTCGGTGCTGGTGCCGCACGCCGAACGGTTGACCGGTAAATTACTGGTGAGCCTGACCAAAGGCATCGAAGCCCACACATTCAAACTGATGAGCGAGATCCTCGAAGAGATCGCCCCGCAGGCCCGCATCGGCGTCCTGTCCGGACCCAACCTGGCCCGTGAAATCGCCGAACATGCACTGACCGCCACGGTGGTCGCCAGTGAAGACGAAGAACTCTGCCAGCAGGTTCAGGCCGCGCTGCACGGCCGCACCTTTCGTGTTTACGCCAGCGCCGACCGTTTCGGTGTGGAGCTGGGCGGGGCGTTGAAAAACGTTTACGCGATCATCGCCGGCATGGCGGTGGCGCTGGGCATGGGGGAAAATACCAAGAGCATGCTGATCACCCGGGCATTGGCGGAAATGACCCGCTTTGCGGTGAATCAGGGCGCCAACCCGATGACCTTCCTGGGGCTTGCGGGCGTGGGCGATCTGATCGTGACCTGTTCATCGCCCAAGAGCCGCAACTATCAGGTCGGCTTCGCCCTCGGCCAGGGCCTGAGCCTGGACGAGGCCGTCACGCGCCTGGGCGAAGTCGCCGAAGGGGTTAACACCCTTAAAGTGCTCAAGGCCAAGGCCCAGGAGGTTGGCGTGTACATGCCGCTGGTCGCCGGGCTGCACGCGATCCTGTTCGAGGGGCGCACGCTGGAGCAGGTCATCGGTCTGCTGATGCGTGGAGAGCCGAAAACCGACGTCGATTTTATTTCCACCAGTGATTTCAACTAATCACGCTTGCCAGAAAAGCAGGGAGTTGCGCATGAACGATCCAAAAGTAGAAGCCAAATACGAGTCCATCCTGCTGCGTGTGTTGTGGATGGTGGTCTTCGTGCTTGTGTGGCAAGTGGCGCAGTTCATCCTCGGCGCCGTCGTGCTGGTGCAGTTGATCTATCGTTTGATCTATGGCGCCCCGAACGCCAGTCTGATGAATTTCGGCGACAGCCTGAGCCAGTTTCTGGCGCAGATCGGTCGTTTCGGCAGCTTTCACAGCGACCAGAAGCCTTGGCCGTTCGCCGATTGGCCGACGCCGCGTACGCCGGAAGGTGAAGCGCCGCATGTCGTGGCACCGGCACCGCATTCGGCTCGAGATGAGGAACCCAAGCTATGAAACTCTGGGTAATGCGTCATGGTGAAGCTGTACCGCACGGGGCCCGCCCCCACGATTCGGAGCGGGAGCTGACGGAGCACGGTCGTAAGGAAGTGCTGCGCAGCGCCGAGCAGTTGATGGGGCAGCCGCTGACGGCGATCTATGCCAGCCCGTACCTGCGAGCGCAGGAGACCGCGCATCTGGTGCGTGAGGTTTTGGGATTCGAGCCGGAAATCCGCACCGTCGAATGGCTGACCCCGGACACGGAGCCGGACAAGGTGGCCGAGCAACTGGTGTCGGTGAGCAACGTCCTTTTGGTCAGCCATAACCCGCTGGTGGGGCATTTATTGAGTTACCTGCAACATGGCGCCGGGTATCCGCCGGAAAAAGTCAGCACCGCCGGATTAGCCGAACTCAATGGCGACGAGTTGCTGATCGGGTCGATGAAGCTCGACAGCATCAAGCACCCATAAAAGCAAAGATCGCAGCCTGCGGCAGCTCCTACAAGATGCACGCCATTTCCATGTAGGAGCTGCCGCAGGCTGCGATCCTTTGATTTTGTTTTTCTGTTAAATAGTCAACCAAGCACTTGCTTGGTTGACTACGCTTGCTCCAGACCAAAAAAACAGGAGCGAGTCATGTCTGCTGCTTTTCGTTTGCCGCTGGACGTTTTCTACGAGCGTGAGGCCCGTCATCCCCGCCAGCGCTTTCTGGTCCAGCCCGTCGCAGGTGGACAGGTCGAAACATTGACCTGGGCGGACGTCGCTCATCAGGCCCGTTGCGCGGCCCATTGGTTGCGCGCGAGGGACCTGCCGCAGGGCAGCCATATCGCCCTGATCTCGAAAAACTGTGCGCACTGGATCATTGCCGACCTGGCGATCTGGATGGCCGGGCATGTCTCGGTGCCGTTGTACCCCAACCTCACCGCCGAGACCGTTGCCCAGGTGCTCGAACACTCGCAAGCGGCGCTGGCGTTCATCGGCAAGCTCGACGACTGGCCAGGCATGTCCCGTGGCGTCGCCCCCGATCTGCCGACCATCAGCCTGCCGCTACATCCACCCGGTACGTTCGATTTCAGTTGGGCCGACCTGCAACGCAGCTCGCCGATCCAGGACGATCCCAAACCTGCCGCCGATCAACTGGCGACCATCATTTACACCTCCGGCACTACTGGCATGCCCAAAGGCGTGATGCACAGTTTTGGCACCCTGGGGTTCGCCACCACTCGTGGTACTGCGTTGTTCGGCCTCAACGAGTCGGACCGACTGCTGTCCTATTTGCCGCTGTGCCACGTTGCCGAACGGATGTTCGTCGAACTGGCATCGATTTACACCGGCCAAACGGTATTTTTCGCCGAGAGCCTGGACACCTTCCTCACAGATCTGCAGCGTGCGCGCCCGACCGCGCTGTTTGGCGTGCCGCGCATCTGGACCAAATTCCAGATGGGCGTGTACAGCAAGATCCCGGCAAAACGTCTCGATTTCCTGCTCGGCCTGCCGATCATCGGCAAGCGGGTCGGGCATAAAGTCCTCGCCGGGTTAGGGCTGGATGCGTTGCGCATTGCGCTGTCCGGCGCTGCACCGGTGCCGCAGACCTTGTTGTTGTGGTATCGCAAACTGGGACTGGATGTGCTGGAGGTCTACGGCATGACTGAAAGCTGCGGCTATTCGCACATCGGCATGCCGGGCCAGAACAAACCAGGCTGGATCGGCAAGCCGTGCCCGGAAGTCCAAGTGCGGATCGCCGAGACAGGGGAGGTCATGGTGCGCAGTGGCGCGACCATGCTCGGGTATTACAAGGAGCCGGAAAAAACCGCCGATACCATTACCGAGGACGGCTTCCTGCGCACCGGCGACAAGGGCGAGGAGGACGCCGAAGGCAATCTGCGCCTGACCGGGCGCCTGAAGGAAATCTTCAAGACCAGCAAAGGCAAATACGTGGCCCCGGCGCCGATTGAAAATCGTCTGGCCGTGCACTCGCGCATCGAACAGGTCTGCGTGGTGGGCGATGGCTTGGGTGCACCGCTGGGTCTGTGCGTGTTGTCGGCGGTCGGCCAGCAGGATGCCGGCGGGGCTGCGCGCGCCGGCTTGCATTCCAGCCTGGAAAAACTGCTGGAAGAGGTCAATGCTGCCCTCGACAAACATGAACGGCTGCGGCGCCTGGTGGTGGTCAAGGACAGTTGGGCCGTGGAAAACGGTTTTCTCACCCCGACCCTGAAGATCAAGCGCAATGTGATCGAAGCGGCTTACGGTGAGCGCTTTGAAGAATGGAGCGAGCGCAGCGAAGCGGTGCTGTGGCAGGATTGATCCACGAACGAAACCAACAAGGAAACCCTGCGATGAGCCTGTGGCGCACCACTCCCGACATCGAACAGTTGAACGCTCTCCAGAAAAACACCATCGGTGAAGTGCTGGACATCCGTTTCGAGGCCTTTGACGATGAGTCCCTGACGGCCAGCATGGTCATTGACCATCGCACTCACCAGCCTTACGGCTTGCTGCACGGCGGTGCCTCGGTGGTGTTGGCCGAGTCGGTCGGCTCCATGGCCAGTTACCTGTGCATCGATGCCAGCAAGTTCTATTGCGTGGGCCTGGAAATCAACGCCAACCATTTGCGCGGCCTGCGCAGCGGGCGGGTGACGGCGGTGGCCAGGCCGATCCACATCGGCCGCACGACCCATGTCTGGGACATTCGGCTGACCAGCGATGAGGGCAAGGCCAGTTGCGTGTCGCGGCTGACCATGGCGGTGGTGCCGTTGGGTGAGGCACCGCCGGCGCGTTAAGGGGTACTCGAAGCATGGCGACGGAACGTTGTCATTTCAATGCTGTTGCCAACGGGCATGTCCGGGTGCCCCGTCCACTCCCTGTTTGCTTGGGTGAAGTGGTCCAGGGTGAAGTCCGCATCGTCATATCTGAACAACCCGGCGGTGCCGCGCTGCACATGTTGCCCCAAATAGGTTCGGGCTTCTGTGGGAGTAGCCATGGCACCAATGGCTCCCGTCCGCAGATTGGGGTTTGCAATGGCATCGGTCAGCGGGGTGGACAGGAGCGTCAGCGAGGCGGTCAAGCCTGACCCGGCCGTGCGCGTAGCCCAGCCATACAGCACTTCCATGGCATTCGGTCTGCTCCACTCATTTGTGCCCCGAGTGAAGGTTCCTCCACGCCAGGCGTTGATCACGACGATGGATGTGCCATCAAGACCTTCGACGGCAGCATTGATGGCGACGTCTGCCAGGGGCGCAAGCTCTTCGCGAATCATGCCGCCGGCGAACAGCAATCCTCCATAGACGCCTGTGCGCAGGGCCGTCGCGACACCTGAGGGCGCGAGCGTAAGCCTGGGGCCCAGTTCTGCGCTGATGCGTTGCCCTGTTTCCCTTGTCAGATTGCCGGCCACGCTGCTGATGAGGCTGATGGCCACTTCATTTAACCCTTCAGGGTTGCTCAGATAGGCATAAAGCGGGGCAGCGGCACCTGCTGCCGCGCCCACCAGTCCACCCATGGCCGCGCCGATCCACTGCGCCGCGCGGTTTTCGCTGTATCGGGAAACGATATTGCTTCCCGCGCCCATCCCCATGGATCCGCCCGCCAATGCCCCGACCGCAGCACCTGTTACGCTCAGCGCCAGATTGACGCCAGGGTCAATCATCTGGATGTCCGGATCATCCGTGGGTGTGCTTGCCCATTGTGTCAGCCCTTGTCCCGCAAAGTACCGCAGAGCGCCACCAGCCAAGGCACTCACACCGTCACGGCCAACCGTCGCGGCGGCTGCGCTGAACACTTCTCCCACGGTGATCAGCCCCTGAAAATCCACGTGTCCGATCGGATTGCCATGCACCATGGCATACAGGTTCAACCCATCGGCAACTCCCGCCGGGTCCGCGTTCAGCCAGCGTTGGCACCAGGGTACGTAGTAGCGCAAACCGTAGTAGTACAACCCGGTGGCATCCCGTTCCTGGCCGCAATAGCGCAGCGTCTTGTAGGCGGCTTCGAGTTTGTTGCGACCGGCCCACCAGCAAGTTCCGCCGTAGGGGTAGTAACTTTCCCGGGAGATGAGCAAGGCCGCTTCGTCCAGCTCCAGGGCGCTGGAGCCCAAATGATCGGAAAAACTGTAGCGATGCTGGTTCTGGGGAATGCCGGCTGGCGGTTCAGTCTGCCAGTGCAGGATTTGCACCGTGCTGCGTCCGGCCTCGATCGTCACGACATGCAAGGTCTCGTCGACAGAAGTGCGGACTTCCACACCTGGCAAATAGCGGGTTTCGTGGGTGCGGATCAATGTGCCGGTGTAAGCCTGACGGATTTTTCGCTGACGCAGGCCACTGCCGTCGTACACATAAAACTCGCAATCGTCCGGTTCATCTTCACGCACTACCTGGTCGACCTGCCGCAGTTGGTTGCGCAGATCCCATTGCAGGGTTTGCCCCGATTGAAGCCCGATACGGTTGCCGTTGAGGTCATGACCGACGGTAATTTCCTGTTCGTCGGGCAGCTCGCCATTGGGCTTTTCGGGCAGACTGCGATTACTGAACCGGGCGACAGCTGTGCGTTCGGTACGGCTGGCGCTGTCGGCCTGATGCTGCATGACCGTCAGGTTGCCGGCGTCATCGTAGCTGTAGAAACGCGTGTAGTTTTCCAGTTGTCCGGGGTCGGCAGTGGACTGGAATTCCGGTAGCTGTGGTCCACCCGGCGCGTTGCGCCATTGCCGGCCACTGGCTTCGATCAGGCGGTAGAGGCTGTCGTAGCGGTAGCGACTGACCGGCTCGATGCGCTGGTTGCGGTGGAAGTGAGTCGCTTCAGAGGCGTCGGTGATGCAGGTGACATTGCCCACAGCGTCGTATTCGTAGCTCAGGTCTTGCAACGCCGGCTGCCCTGGGACATAGGCTTTCAGTTGTTCCAGTCGACCGTCGTCGGGCCGATAAGTCGCACATGAAACAACGCCGTTTCCCGCGCGTTGTTGTTCGATCTGGCCGAAGGCGTTGTACTGAATGTCCCGGACCAGCGCCGTTACATCGGCTTGTCCGGCGAGGTTCAAGCGAGTTTCGCGCAGTTCGCCTGCACAGGTATGAATGAACGTCTGACGGTTGCCCAATGCATCGGTCTGGCTGACGGTCTCACTGGCGGCATTGCAGTGAAGGCGAGTGATGGCTGGTCCGTTCTCCAGCAAGGCGTCGCGCTCAGGCTCCGACTCGGGCCAGTCCACCAGCCATTGCGGATCGGCGATGAAGGTGCGGCCATGCTGCAGCGGCGTAGCGTTCAGACTGAACTCGGTGAAGCGCAGGGTGCCGGCGGTGTCGTCGTGCCGAGTCAACCGACCGCGCAGGTTTCGGCCGGCATCGGCATCGGTATCGGCATAGGTGAATCGCGCGATACAGCGTTCCGATCCTTGCCATGCGCGCTCGAACGTAGCGATCGGGCGGCACTGCGGGTCATAGTTCACGCGGCCCTGGCTTAGCTTCTGATCCCAGCCTTCAACACTTTGCCCGTGCGCGCCGAGCAACCCCAGGCGCCAGCCGGCGTCGCTGTTTAGCGAAAGCACGACAGCGCCCGACAGACTGAAGACGTTTTGCTGATTGGCCGCCGTTTGACCGTCTTGATGCAAACGGAACAGGCGTGGATCACGAATCAGCACTGCGCGACCGGTGCCGTCATTTTCCTGCCGGGTGATGCAAGGCTGCGGTGGCGACGCGCGGTCGCGCCGGTGATACGTCACACCGCGCACGCTCAGCCCGCGCGGGTCAAATACCTGGATGGCCGGAGTATTGGCATGGGTCATCGTGAGTTTGCCCATGATTTGGCGGGACAGCCCTTCTTATCCACTGGATGCCGGTTGGCAGTCAACTGTCAGAAATAACAGGTGCCGCCCGCAGTGGCGTCATAGCCACGGCAGGTCTGTCATCATTCCTGGCAGTTACGGTCATTGCTGCCGGACGCGGTCTTGCGGACAATCAATGCCTGTTCTCGCTCATGGATTTGCAGGTATGTCGCAACAGATCTTTTTCGCCCACGCCAATGGTTTTCCTTCGGGGACCTACGGCAAGCTGTTTGCGGCGCTGGCACCCGAGTTTCAGGTGACGCATCTGGAGCAGCATGCCCACGACCCGCGTTTCCCGGCGGACGACAACTGGTACAACCTGGTGGATGAGCTGATCCATCACCTGCAACAACAGGCCGAGCCCGTGTGGGGCGTCGGCCACTCCTTCGGTGGCGTGTTGCACCTGCATGCGGCATTGCGCTGCCCTGAGTTGTATCGCGGGGTGGTGATGCTCGACTCGCCAGTGCTGACCCGAACCGATCGATGGGTCATCCGGGCGGCCAAACGTTTCGGTTTCATCGACCGCTTGACGCCGGCCGGGCGGACCCTCGGTCGTCGTGAGGAATTCGCCGACCTCGAAAGCGCGCGCAAGTACTTCGCCGGTAAAACCCTGTTTCGCGGCTTCGACCCGGAATGCTTCGATGCCTACCTGCAACATGGCTTGCACCAGGTCGATGACAAGCTGCGCCTGCGGTTCGACCCGGCCACGGAAATCAGCATCTATCGCGGCGTGCCGCACACCCGCCCGGGCAGCCCCCGGCAGTTGCAAGTGCCGCTGGCGGTGGTTCGCGGGCACGACAGCCGTGTGGTCATGCGCCATCACGCCAGTTCGATCGACCGCCTGCCGCTGGGCGAGTCGTTGACCATGCCCGGCGGCCACATGTTTCCGCTCGAACGTCCCCTGGATACCGCTGAAATGCTCAAAGGCCTGTTCTACCGCTGGGACGGCCGTCGACAACAGGATTGCGCATGAACCACATCGTCGAAGAGGTCCGCCTGAGCCTGCCGCACATCGAACTGGCGGCGCACCTGTTTGGTCCTGAAGATGGTTTGCCGGTCATTGCCCTGCATGGCTGGCTGGACAACGCCAACAGCTTTGCCCGTCTGGCGCCCAAGCTCAAAGGCCTGCGCATCATCGCCCTGGACATGGCCGGTCACGGTCATTCCGGGCATCGCCCGCCGGGAGCCGGTTACGCCATGTGGGACTACGCCCACGATGTGCTGCAGGTCGCCGAACAGCTTGGCCTGCGCAAGTTTGCGCTGATGGGGCATTCGATGGGCGCCATTGCTTCGCTGATCATCGCCGGGTCGATGCCCGAGCGAGTCACCCACCTGGCGTTGATCGACGGCATCATTCCTCCTACAGACAAAGGTGAAAACGCTGCCGAGCGCATGGGCATGGCCCTGCAAGCGCAACTGGATCTGCGGGAAAAGCGCAAACCGGTCTACGACACTCTGGACCGAGCCATCGAAGCGCGCATGAAGGGCCTGGTGGCGGTCAGCCGCGAAGCCGCTGAGCTGCTGGCTCAGCGTGGTCTGATGCCGGTGCCGGGCGGTTACACCTGGCGCACCGACAATCGCCTCACACTGCCATCGCCACTGCGTCTTACCACCGAACAGGCAATGGCCTTCGTCCAGCGGATCAAGTGTCCTGCAACACTGGTGGTTGCCGCCGACGGCATGCTCGCTAAACACCTGGAATTGCTGGAACGTCTACCCTTTAGCCGGGAACAGCTGCCAGGCGGCCACCATTTGCACCTGAATGACGAGTCCGGTGCCGAGCTTGTCGCAGACTGTTTCAATCGGTTCTTCGCCATTCCTTGACTTGCGCCGGGCAACTGTCGAGGCTTGGCGGGTTGAAATGGGAGACAACCATGATAGATCTCTACACCGCTGCGACCCCGAATGGCCACAAGGTCTCTATCGTGCTCGAGGAACTCGGCCTGCCCTACACGGTGCATGCCCTGAGTTTCGACAAGAAGGAACAGAAGTCCGCGGACTTCCTCAAGATCAACCCCAATGGCCGGATTCCGGCGATTGTCGATCGCGCCAACGGCGATTTCGCCGTGTTCGAATCCGGCGCCATCCTGATTTACCTCGCTGAACAGACCGGCAAACTGATGCCGAGCGACCCGAAGGGACGTTCGCTGGTATTGCAGTGGCTGATGTTCCAGATGGGGGGCATCGGCCCGATGCAGGGTCAGGCCAACGTGTTCTTCCGCTACTTTCCGGAAAAACTCCAGGGCGCCATCGACCGCTATCAACATGAAACCCGCCGCCTCTACGAAGTGCTCGACACGCGGTTGCAAAGCGTGGAGTTCCTCGCCGATCAGTACAGCATTGCCGACATCGCCACCTTTCCCTGGGTGCGCGGCTACGAGTGGTCGGGCGTCTCGGTGGAGGGCTTGACGGCGTTGCAGCGCTGGATGGCGACCCTGGAGGCCCGGCCGGCGGTGCAGCGTGGTCTGCAAGTACCTGAACGCGCCGATGAAGCCAGTGTCATCAAGGGTGCCCAGGCCATGCTGATCCGATGAGTCTATCCATGCGTTCATTCAGTTTGCTGGTGCTGTGCAGTTTCAGTCCCTTGTTGTTCGCCGCCGATGTTCCGGGCAGTCAGGACCTGCCGATAGTGCCGCGCATGGCCGACGCGCGGATTGTCGATTATCGGCCCGCCGCCGAACTGGAGCGGATCTACCCGTTGGGTTCGATTCGTAAAATCAGTGGCCAGTTACGTTTCGACGGTCAGGTCAGTGCCCGCGGCAACGTCACTTCGGTGACCTACGAGTTGCCATCGGAGCATTCATCCATCGAGGCGTTCACCGCTGCCCGCGAGGCTTTGCAACAGCAGGGCGCCGGGTTGCTCTTTTGGTGCCAGGCGCGCGATTGCGGCGAAAGCAGCCTCTGGGCCAATCAAGTCTTCGGCAACGCCAAGCTGTACGGCGCCGACGATCAACAAGCCTATCTACTGCTGCGACTGGCCGCTCCGCGGGACAACACGCTCGTTGCGCTATACAGCATCACCCGCGGTAATCGCAAAGCCTACCTGCACGTCGAACAGTTCGAAGCTTCGGCACCGCTGGGCGAGTTATTGCCGACCTCCGCGACCTTGCTGCGTGAACTCAAGAGCACCGGTGAACTCGATTTCTCCACGTTGAACAGCGCACCTGACGAGACCTGGCTACGCCTGATTTCTCGCGGACTGAATCTGGACACCACTTTGCGGGTCAGTATTTCCGGAGCGAACGCCGAAGCCTGGCGTCAGGCCCTGATTGGCCAGGGCGTGCGTGCCGCGCGGATGGAAACTGGCAGTGTCGAAGGCTCTGGCCTGCACATCGAGCTATTGCGCTAGGCTGTACCGGGCGAGCGTGCACGCTGCGTTCGCCTACTCTTTTGCTGACTGAATTTGTCGAGACTTTTGATGATCAATAACGATCGCCTGTTGGTGCAGATCCTGCTCGTGGCGTTGTTCGGCGCGAGTTTCTGGGTGATGGCGCCGTTCTGGTCGGCGATGTTCTGGGGCGCGGTCCTGGCATTTGCCAGTTGGCCGCTGATGCGCTTGTTGACCCATTGGCTCAATGGCCGCGAGTCTCTGGCGGCGGCCTTGTTGACGCTGGGGTGGATGGTGCTGGTAGCGGCACCGCTGGTGTGGCTGGGTTTCAACCTTGCCGATCATGTGCGAGATGCCACGGCATTCATCAAGGATGCGCAGGTCGAGGGGCTACCCGAAGCACCGGTGTGGCTGGGTTCGATTCCCCTGGTGGGCGAGCGGCTGGTCGGGATCTGGAACAGCATCGATGAGCAGGGCGCGGCGATGATGGTGTCGCTCAAGCCTTATCTGGGGCAGGTGGGTAACTGGTTGCTGGCGCGCAGCGCGCAAATCGGCGGCGGTATTCTCGAACTGACCCTGAGCATCGTCTTCGTATTCTTTTTTTACCGTGACGGGCCGCGCCTGGCGGCGTTTGTCCTCACGTTGCTGGAGCGGCTGATCGGTCAACGGGCCGGCTACTACATTGAACTGGTGGCGGGCACGGTACAGCGGGTGGTGAACGGTGTGATCGGCACCGCGGCGGCCCAGGCGATCCTGGCGCTGATCGGGTTCCTGATTGCAGGCGTACCGGGTGCGTTGGTGCTCGGTATCGTGACGTTCATGCTCAGCCTGATCCCGATGGGCCCGCCGCTGGTATGGATTCCGGCAACCGCGTGGCTGGTCTGGAAAGGCGAGTACGGGCTGGCCATATTCCTCGGCATCTGGGGCACATTCGTCATCAGCGGTGTCGACAACGTGCTCAAGCCGTACCTGATCAGCCGTGGCGGTAACCTGCCGCTGGTCATTGTGCTGCTTGGGGTGTTTGGCGGGTTGATTGCCTTTGGCTTCATCGGCCTGTTCATTGGCCCGACGTTGCTGGCCGTGGCCTACAGCCTGTTGATCGACTGGAGCAAGACCCAGGCACAGGTAGAAGATCGCCGGCCCTGAAGCTCCAGGGGCCGTAGTCCACTGACCCCGCCTGAGGGTCAGTGGGCTTTTTGTTGCTGCACAGGGACTCATCGTTGGAACGCCGCCCGGAGCAAGCTCGCTTGTATGTTTAGACTTGAAGGGGTAGCGGGCCCGGGTATTGCGGGCGTGTCGTGTATGTAGCGAGCTCGACACATTCGCCTCGAGGGCTAGTCTTGCCGGAGCCGTCGCGACGATTTACCGATCATCGGGTCCCGCAGCGGCGCTGGTTCCGCTACAATGCGCGCCGATTTCGACTTGCCTGAGAGCCCACTCATGTCCGCCTGCCAGACTCCTATCATCGTCGCCCTGGATTTCCCTACCCGTGACGCCGCACTGAAGCTGGCCGATCAGTTGGACCCGAAGCTGTGCCGGGTCAAAGTCGGCAAGGAACTGTTCACCAGTTGCGCTTCGGAAATCGTCGGCACCCTGCGCGACAAGGGTTTCGAAGTGTTCCTGGACCTCAAGTTCCACGACATCCCGAACACCACCGCGATGGCCGTCAAGGCGGCTGCGGAAATGGGCGTATGGATGGTCAACGTGCATTGCTCCGGCGGTCTGCGCATGATGGCCGCGTGCCGTGAAGTGCTGGATCAACGCAGCGGTCCGAAACCGCTGCTGATCGGCGTGACCGTGTTGACCAGTATGGAGCGTGAAGATCTGGCAGGTATCGGTCTGGACATCGAGCCGCAAGAGCAGGTTCTGCGCCTGGCCGCCCTGGCGGAAAAAGCCGGGATGGACGGCCTGGTATGCTCGGCCCTGGAAGCCCACGCGCTGAAAACGGCGCATCCGTCGCTGCAACTGGTGACCCCGGGGATTCGCCCGGCGGGCAGCGCCCAGGACGATCAGCGCCGTATTCTGACTCCACGCCAGGCGCTGGATGCCGGTTCCGACTATCTGGTGATCGGTCGTCCGATCAGCCAGGCAGCGGATCCGGCCAAGGCGTTGGCTTCGGTTGTGGCTGAACTGGCGTAAAAGATCGCAGCCTTCGGCAGCTCCTACAGAGGAATCCAATCTCATGTAGGAGCTGGCGTAGCCTGCGATCCTTTGATCTTCTGCTTTAAACCTTCAACACCAACTTCCCGAAATTCTCGCCGTTGAACAATTTCATCAGCGTCTCCGGGAAGGTCTCCAGTCCTTCGACGATGTCTTCCTTGCTCTTGAGCTGCCCCTTGGCCATCCAGCCGGCCATTTCCTGTGCAGCGCTGGCGTACTGGGCGGCGTAGTCCATCACTACGAAACCTTCCATGCGCGCGCGGTTGACCAGCAGCGACAGGTAATTAGCCGGGCCCTTGACCGCCTCCTTGTTGTTGTACTGGCTGATGGCACCGCAAATCACCACCCGCGCCTTCATGTTCAGGCGGCTCAACACCGCGTCGAGGATGTCGCCACCGACGTTATCGAAATACACGTCGACGCCTTTCGGGCACTCGCGCTTGAGGCCGGCGAGGACGTCTTCGCTCTTGTAGTCGATAGCCCCATCGAAACCCAGTTCATCGATCAGGAACTTGCACTTGTCCGCGCCGCCGGCGATGCCCACCACCCGGCAGCCTTTGATCTTGGCGATCTGCCCGGCGATGCTGCCCACGGCGCCGGCCGCACCCGACAGCACCACGGTGTCACCGGCCTTCGGAGCGCCGACGTCGAGCAGGGCGAAGTACGCCGTCATCCCGGTCATGCCCAGTGCCGACAAGTAACGTGGCAGAGGTGCCAGTTTCGGATCGACCTTGTAGAAGCCTCGCGGCTCGCCGAGGAAGAAATCCTGCACGCCCAGGGCGCCGTTGACGTAATCCCCGACCGCGAACCCCGGGTTGTTCGAGGCAATGACTTTGCCTACACCCAAGGCGCGCATGACTTCGCCGAGCCCGACCGGCGGGATGTAGGACTTGCCCTCATTCATCCAGCCACGCATGGCCGGGTCCAGGGACAGGTATTGGTTTTCGACCAGGATCTGACCCGCCGCCGGTTCGCCGACCGGTATTTCCTGGTAGGTGAATGTCTCACGGGTCGCCGCGCCGACCGGACGTTTGGCGAGCAGGAATTGGCGATTGGTCTGGGAGGTCATGGCAGGCACTCAAGATGAATGAAGCTTTGTTGATAGCCGGTCAGCGACGATGCCGCAAGTTCGGCTGATGCGGCGAATGCAGGTTGATCCAGTGCAGTGATAGTTGGTACGGCAGTTCCATCACTGCAACTCATGGGCGCCCAACCGGAGCCTTGATAGTGCTGCCGTGTTCAAGACCTCCATGGCTAGACTGGTCGTGCGCGATTCCCCGCTTTCTTCTCTTCGAGGACATAACAATGAGCATGACGTTTTCCGGCCAGGTAGTGGTGGTGACAGGCGGGGCGGCCGGTATCGGCCGCGCGACCGCCCAGGCATTTGCCGCCGAGGGCCTGAAGGTCGTGGTGGCCGATATGGATACGGCGGGCGGTGAGGGCACGGTGGCGCTGATTCGTACAGCCGGTGGCGAAGCGACCTTCGTACGCTGCAACGTTACCCTGGAAAGCGATGTAAAAAACTTGATGGATGAGGTGATCAATACTTACGGTCGCCTCGACTATGCCTTCAACAATGCCGGCATCGAAATCGAGAAAGGCAAGCTGGCCGAAGGTACGCTCGACGAGTTCGACGCGATCATGGGCGTCAACGTCAAAGGCGTCTGGTTGTGCATGAAATACCAATTGCCGCTGCTGCTGGCGCAAGGGGGCGGCGCGATCGTCAATACGGCATCGGTGGCCGGCCTTGGGGCCGCGCCGAAAATGAGCATCTACGCCGCCTCCAAACATGCGGTGATCGGCCTGACCAAGTCGGCGGCCATCGAGTACGCCAAGAAAAAGATCCGGGTCAATGCGGTGTGCCCGGCGGTGATCGACACGGATATGTTCCGTCGCGCTTATGAAGCCGACCCGAAAAAAGGCGAGTTCGCCAACGCCATGCATCCGGTCGGTCGCATCGGCAAAGTCGAAGAGATCGCCAGCGCGGTGTTGTACCTGTGCAGCGATGGAGCGGCGTTCACTACGGGGCATTCGTTGGCAGTGGATGGTGGCGTTACTGCGTTCTAACGCAATGCATCTCTACCCAGGAAAAGTTGCAATCTGTGGGAGCGGGCTGTGGCGAGGGGGTTTGTCGGAACGCCGCACCGCCCCGTTGGGCTGCGAAGCGGCCCCAAAATTTCCGATGTATCGAAGATCTTGTGAGTGCTGCGCACTCAAACGGGGGCAAGCCCCCTCGCCACAGCTCGCTCCCACAGTTTTTTTGGTTCCGCTAAAGGGCCGGGCAATGTGTTTCAAATGATTAGAGCAATGGGTTTTGGCGGCGTTGTCGCACATGTATTCGAACACTCCTGTGATTAACTGCTGCTCGCAAAATCAACAGGAGTTTGCTTGCTCATGGAATTGAGAATCGACCGACAGGCGCTGGTGCCCGTCGTACAGCAAATTGTTGACGCGCTGACCTGCTGGCTTCGTTCCAGCGGGGTATCACCCGGTACGCGCCTGCCTTCGGTGCGACAGATTGCGCGGATCAACTTGCTCAGTCAGGTAAGCGTTGCTCAGGCCTGCGAACGCCTGGTGACGCAGGGAATGCTGGTGTCCGGTCATGGGGCCGGCTATAGGGTTGCCGACCCGGCATTGGCTACGGTTGCCAGGCACGAGCCTGCGTGGTTCGACGGGGTGGAGCCCGAATACGGGGCCTGGTCGAGTGAGCTGAGGCTGGGCTGTGGCGGGCTGCCTGAAAGCTGGCGCGAGACCGACGATCTGAGTTACGCGATTCGGCAAGTCAGTCGTACCGATACGGCCAGCCTGTTCAACTACAGCACGCCGCTGGGATTGCCTGCCTTGCGGCAACAGATACTCAGACGCCTCAGGCAGCTGGGCATCCGGGGGCAGGACAACCGGATCATGACCACGACGGGTGCCAGTCAGGGGCTCGACCTGATTGTGCGGACACTGTTCAAGGCCGGTGACTGTGTGGTCGTGGAAAGTCCGGGTTATCCGGTACTGTTCGATCTGCTCAGGCTGCACGGCATCCACATGGTCGGGGTGCCGCGAACACCGCGCGGGCCGAACGTGGACGTGCTCGAATCGCTGCTGGTCAAACACCGGCCTCAAGGGCTGCTCATCAATAGCTTCTATCACAACCCGACCGGCAGCAGCCTTGCACCGACGGTGGCGCGCCGCGTGCTGCAGCTGGCCAGGACTTTTGGTGTGCAGGTGATCGAAGACGACGTCTATGCGGATTTGCACAGTGGTTCCGGTACGCGACTGGCTGCGCTGGACGACAACGTGATTTACGTGGGCAGCTATTCCAAGACACTCAGCAGCTCGTTGCGGGTCGGTTTCGTGGTGGCCGGTTCCGAAGTCATTACGCGTCTGGCCGAGGTCAAGATGATCTCTGGCATGGGCGCCTCACGATTTTGCGAGTCGGTGCTGGCGTGCCTGTTGGCTAACGGTGCCTACGGCAAACTGGTGCAGCGTCAGCGCCAACGCTTGAACAGCGACCGGCTGTCGGTGTTGCAACTGCTCGAAGATGCCGAATGGGAGGTTTTCGGCAAACCGGCGGGAGGCCTGTTCATCTGGGCTCGATCACGGATGTCCGACGACGATCAGGTGCGGACCCAGGCACGGCGCCTGGGTGTACTGCTGTCATCGAAGACCGCCTTCACCCCCTCGGGTGAGGCCGGTGACTGGCAGCGTATCAACGTGGCCTATGCCTGCGACCCGCGTGCCCGTGCGCTCTTTCAGGCCACTGCCGGGGATCGACCTCCAGCGTTCTGAAAACGACGTTGATGTAGCTTTTTGCCATTATTCCGGCAGCAGAGCCTTGTGTTGCTACTGGCCCGTTGCGAATCTGCGTCTACAGACTATGGCAGGGGACTAAGTGCAATGAATTCGGCCGTGCAAGGACGTTTTGCCAACCTCGGTATGGCGAAAAAACTGGGTATCGGGTTTGTCCTGGTGCTGTTGTTGACTGCGCTGGTGGCGGGCATTGGCGTGTGGTCCCTGCAAACCATCAGTCAGCGCTTCGACGGGCTCAAGCAAATGTCATCGCTCAACAGCGGTTTGCTCAAGGTGCGGCTGCTGGAGCAGGAGTACGCCTTGCACGGCAATCCGAAAACCGTCGACGCCCTGCACGAGGGCGTCGATGGCCTGATCGCCCTGGCCGGCCAGCTCAAGGCCGCGTCTGCGGCCAACGTGCCGGTGATGAACGATGTCGAACAGTCCCTGGGTGCCTATCGCAAGGCCTTCGACGAGTTTGTCTCGCTCAGCCAGGCCAAGGACCTGGCGCTGGAAATGGCCAGTTGGTCGGTGTCCAGCGTGGCCAATAATCTTGATGTATTGCAGTCCGGGCTCGCTGATGACGGTGCCTATACCCTGAAGGATTCCGAAGGCAAGGACGGTGCGCAATTCCTCGAGCAGGCCAGCCAGGTCAGTCAGGTTTCACGCCTGATGTTGCAAGCCATGAATGAAGCGCGCGTGCGTCTGGATCAAAGCCGCAAAGGCGACGACAGCGCCGGGCAGGGCAAGATCGAACAGGCCAGCCAGGCACTGACCCAGGCCGAGCAGCTCAAGACCACGGTCAAGGATGAGGGTTACCAGACCGTCCTCAATGAGGTGACCGGTCATATCGCCAGTTTCAGTGACAAACTCGCCGAGTACACCGGCCTGCTGGAACAGGAAAAAACCGTTTATCAGCAATTGCATCTACGCGCAGCCCAAGTGGTCGAGCGAGTGGATCAGGCTTATGTCGCGCAAGACCAGGCGATGCAGGCTGAACTGAAAAAGAACTCGCTGCTGATCATTGGCTCCTCCGCCCTGGCCTTGCTGGTTGGGCTGGTTGCCGCATGGTTCATCACCCGCTTGATCGTGGCACCGCTGCGCAGTGTGATTCATGTGGCGCAGCAGATTGCCTCGGGGGATTTGAGCGCGACCATCGACGTGACCCGTCGTGACGAAATCGGTCAGTTGATGCAGGCAATGCAGCAAATGGGCGCGGGGCTCAGCCATATTGTCAGCGGCTTGCAGTCGGGTATCGAACAGTTGGCGACTTCCGCCCAATCGCTGTCGGCGGTGACGGAACAGACCAATCTTGAGGTCAGTTCGCAGAAGGAGGAAACCGAACAGGTCGCCACCGCGATGAATCAGATGACGGCCACGGTGCACGATGTCGCGCGTAATGCGGAAGAAGCTGCGCTGGCCGCGCAAACAGCGGACGGCAAGGTTGAAAGCGGCCAGCAGGTGGTGCGCCAGAGCATGGCACGAATCGAGCAGTTGGCGGATTCGGCGACTTCCGCCAGTACGAGCATCGAAAGCTTGAGTGCGGAAATCCACAATATCGGCACGGTGTTGAGTGTGATCAAGAGCGTGGCGGAGCAGACCAACCTGCTGGCGTTGAACGCGGCGATCGAGGCCGCCCGGGCCGGCGAGCAGGGCAGGGGCTTTGCGGTGGTGGCCGACGAAGTGCGCGCGTTGGCCAAGCGAACCCAGCAATCGACCGAGGAAATCGAACGCCTGGTCAGCGCTTTGCGCTCGGCGGCGCAGTCCTCGGTGCAGCAGATCCAGAACAGTGGCGAGTTGGTGAAGCTGGCGGTCAGCGACGCATTGCAGACCGAGAGTGCGCTGGGCAGTATTGCCGCGGCGGTATCCTTGATCCAGCAGATGAACCAGCAGATCGCCGCGGCAGCCGAGGAACAGAGCTCGGTGGCCGAAGAGATCAACCGCAGTGTCACCAGTATTCGCGCCAGTGCGGACCAGTCATCGTTGGCCATGCAGGGCAATGCAGCATCCAGTATTCAACTGGCACAACTGGGGGTTGAGCTGAAGGGGATGGTGGGGCATTTCAGGCTTTGAAATGATCATCGGCAAGGCCCAAAAAAGCCACCTCTCGGTGTAATGCTGTTCATTTCAATCAAGATCTATAGAGAGAGCAATAACTAACTTGTGGCGAGGGAGCTTGCTCCCGCTGGACTGCGCAGCAGTCCCATTTTTGGGGCCGCTTCGCGCCCCAGCGGGAGCAAGCTCCCTCGCCACAGGTATAGTTTTTGTCCTTTAGTGAACAGCATTACACCTCTCGGTGGCTTTTGTGTTTTCGCTGATCAGTCGTAGATCGCTTTCTTTTTCCAGTCCGCATCGGCCTCGACGTCTTTTAAGCCTTCGGTCAACTGGTTGACTTCGCCTTCGACCGGCGCAATGCGATCCATGACCTGGTCATTGGCACGGGCCAGGAGTTTTTCCAGGTATTCCAGTTGCTCGGCGTAGACCTGTGGCTCCTGTTGTTTGCGCAGGTATTGCACGCCGCGCTCGAATGCCAGGCGAGCCTGTCCGGGCTGGTTCTGTTGCAGGGAATGCTGGCCGAGGTTATTGAAGAACTCGATGTGCAGCAGCACGAGGATGTGGCGCACTTCACGGATCCAGCGTTTGGCCTCGTTGGGGGCCAGGAAGCCGTCCTGTGCCGCGCGGGTGATCTGGCCATGCAGGGCTTCGAGCAGGAAGCGTACATCCTTGGCCTTGGCTTCGGTCTGGATCGGTGCTGGCGGATTGTTGACCGGGATGGATTCACCCTGGCCGACAAGGGCTTCCAGCTCGGCGATCCGTGCCTTGAGGTTGGCGCTGGATTTTTCCAGGTTGAGCAGGCGCTGGCAGACGTTCAGTTCCAGGCGGGCCAACAGCAGCTTGAGTGCCGGAGTCATCAACTGGCCGGGGAACGTCTCGGTGATTTCGCCGCAGCGACGCAGACGATCATTGAGCTCGATCTTGGTACGGGCCTGTTCCAGCTTGTTGTTTTCCAGCACATGGTTCATGTAACCAATGGCGATCAACAGGGCGATCCCGGTTACGACGAGCAGGGTGATCATGAGTGGCGTCACCGGTAAGACCTCTTTATAGGTTACGCATGCGAGTCGGGTGGCTTGGTATTTGAGCGCCCAGGCCCGCACGACGGGTTGGATCGGACATGCTTGTGCTTATATCGGCCGCAGCCCCGTTTCTATGAATGATGGCACCAGATATACAAAGTGCCATCATTGGGTGAACTATAACGTCTTGGCGGGTGCCGGAATATAGGCGTCAAACGCCGGGCAGCGGAAAACCGCAACGGCTCCCAAAAGCAGGGTGAAGTCATTGATTTAAATAAATTTATATCAGGGGGTTGACGACCTCTCAATCCATCCATAGAATGCGCGCCACTTGCAGCGTAAAGCACACAGCGAAACGAAGCAGGGAGTGAATGTTGTACGTGTGTCCCCTTCGTCTAGTGGCCTAGGACACCGCCCTTTCACGGCGGTAACAGGGGTTCGAGTCCCCTAGGGGACGCCAATGCGGGAATAGCTCAGTTGGTAGAGCACGACCTTGCCAAGGTCGGGGTCGCGAGTTCGAGTCTCGTTTCCCGCTCCAATTTTAAACAGCGTTGCTTTCGGGCAGGGCTGAGTGAAACCAGAACCAAGTCTTCGGATGCGGCTCTGGACACCGAAACACACACCATGTGTTCCGGGTAGCGTGTCCCCTTCGTCTAGTGGCCTAGGACACCGCCCTTTCACGGCGGTAACAGGGGTTCGAGTCCCCTAGGGGACGCCATTTGCGGGAATAGCTCAGTTGGTAGAGCACGACCTTGCCAAGGTCGGGGTCGCGAGTTCGAGTCTCGTTTCCCGCTCCATATTTAACGAAAACGCCGCTCATTGAGCGGCGTTTTCGTTTGCGCGTAAAAAACCGGATCAACCGCTGTAATGCTGCTCACTTAAGAGATAGAGCAAACAATAAGCAACCTGTGGCGAGGGAGCTTGCTCCCGCTGGACTGCGCAGCAGTCCCATTTTTAGGGCCGCTTCGCGCCCCAGCGGGAGCAAGCTCCATCGCCACAAATACAGTGTTCGTCCTTAAGTGAACAGCATTAAGATCAACCGCTGAGGCTCTGTACCAGGCTTTCGAGCGCTTCAATGGTTTTGTCATCCTGCACCGGTTGCGCAGCGGCAGCCGCTTTGATTTGGCGTGCCACGCGGTATTCGCTGGGCGTGCAGTTGGCGAACTGCTTGAAGGCGCGAGCGAAGTAGGAAGGATCCTTGAAGCCGGCCTCATAGCCGATGCTGGTAATCGGCATCTGGCTGTTATCGAGCAGATCCTTGGCGAAGTTCATGCGCTTGTCCAGGATGTAATCCGTGAAGCCAAGCCCATTGGCTTCCTTGAACAGGCGGCTGAAGCGAAATGTCGTCATGCCGCAGCGCTGCGCCAGGTCCCTCTGATCGATGCTGTCACGAAAGTGCTGTTCGATGTACAGCATGACATTGCTCAGCGCCTGGTGTTTTTGGTGTCCCGAGGTCAGCCGGATGCTTTCCGGCAGGGTCGGGGAGTGGTCGATTTGCGATGAGTTGCCCCGGCCGTTGGTATTTCGACGCAGCTCGCAGAGCTGCACCACCGCTGTCAGGTAACGCTTCCTCTCGGTGCTCGAGAGCGGGAGCACCATGTATTCCCAGACGCTGGAGCGCATGGCCCATACAGCCAGTTCCTCCGAGTGCTGCACGGTGAACATGGTGATCGGGATGGTGGGGGTGGTGTGTTTGATCTCCAGCAACAGCCGCAAGCCTGGCGTGTCGGGGCGATCAAAATGGACGCAGATCATGTCTGCGTGTTCCCCGATGGGCAACACGGAGTTTTTCGCCAGTTTGCAGTCGCAGGAGTCCTCGAACTGCGCGGCGAGTTCTTTCGTGGACCGATCATGAGTCAGATCGAACCACAGGAGCGATGGCCTTTTGGTCAAATTGGACGTCATGTCTCTACTCTGGGGTTCTGGGTGACTCACTTTGTTAAGGAGTATTGCCAAGGTGCCATCACTTTGCAGATTTAATCCTGATAGGGAAGACGATTTTTAGTTCTATTCGCTCTATGGATTGCCTGGAAGGCTGCCCCGGGTGAGTGTTTGTTGGTGTGTTATCGACGAACCCGGCTCGAACCGTTTGTCGCTTGTGAGTCAGTGACAATTGTCTTTGCGTTTCAGTGCCTTGTTTACCCCCACCTGTTACTTCTGCAAAAGCCAATGCTGTGTATTTGGCCGCCCCGCAAAAAAGTCCTAACGATGTGCAAAATCTTCCTAACGCCAATGCCTGCACCCTGACTAGGGTTGCATCAGGCAGCGCAGAAAGTACTGCCTCAGAAAAAACAACATTCGAGTGAGGTGGGCAAAATGATCGTGCAAACAATCAAGGCTTCGGTACTGAAGTTCATCAAAGACGAAGATGGCCTGACCATTGTGGAATACGCGGTGGCTGGCGGGCTAATAACCCTGGCGGTTGTCACTGCTTTTACCACCTTGGGCACCGCCATTACCACCAAGCTCGCTAAGCTAGCTGCTTGTATGGGCGCCACGGGCACGGGGCAGACGTGCACGTAAGTCTATTCCCAGTGAGAGGTGCAGCAGAAAAAACAACATTCGAGTGAGGTGGGCAAAATGATCATGCAAACAATCAAGGTTTCGCTAGTGAAGTTCGTCAAAGACGAAGATGGCCTGACCATTGTGGAGTATGCGGTGGCGGGTGGGCTAATAACCCTGGCGGTTGTCACTGCTTTTACCACCTTGGGCACCGCCATTACCACCAGGCTCGGTAAGCTAGCTGCTTGTATGGGTGCCACGGGCGTGGGGACATGCACGTAAGTCTATTCCCAGTGAGAGATGCGGCAGAAAAAATAACATTCAAGTGGGGTGGGCAAAATGATCATGCAAACGATCAAGGCTTCGCTAGTGAAGTTCGTCAAAGACGAGGATGGTCTGACCATTGTGGAATACGCGGTGGCGGGTGGGCTAATAACCCTGGCGGTTGTCACTGCTTTTACCACCTTGGGCACCGCCATTACCACTCAGCTCGGTAGGCTAGCTACTTGTATGGCCGGTGGGGCGTGCTAGTAAGTCTATTCCCAGTGAGAGATGCAGCGATGCCTATTGAGCAGATGTTTACATCAATTGTTCTGTTGGGGCTGCTAGGTATTGCGGTGGTGAGCGACCTTCGTCGCCACCGCATCCCCAACCTGCTGGTATTTTTAGGACTTGTTTTGGGTTTGACCAGTCAGGCTTACGCCAGTGGAGTTGAGGGGCTTGGTAATGCTGCGCTGGCCATGCTGATCGGCTTTGCAGTGTTTCTACCCATGTACGCCCTGGGCGGTATGGCCGCCGGGGACGTTAAGTTGATGGCCATGGTCGGATGTTTTTTTACACCGTATGACGCGTTGTGGACGGCGCTTTTCAGTCTGACGGCCGGTGGTTTGTGCGGTGTTTTGATCATCCTTTTTCGTGGCCAGCTGCTGCAAACCTTAGCGCGCTACTGGTTGATATTAGGGGCGCGAACCTACTTGGCTCCGGCGGAAGATGAAGTGGCCGGAAAGCCTTTCCCGTACTCCGTTGCAATTTTGCTCGGAACCCTGGCCAGTGGCTATTGGCTGCAGATCGGCCCGTAGCCCAGGAGGCTAGTCATGCACGTCATCGTCGAAAGTGATGCCTACCCCAGCGATCGGAGCGCGGTGCAACGGTTGGCGCCTCAGCCCTGCACTATCCGCGAAACTGGCCTGACGGACAGTTTTCTCGGAGAGTTGGTGTGCAAGCATTTGTTCGATGCCGGTGTACTGGACATGTCGCGGCTGGTGGACCGCCTGGCGCTGACCGGCGCGGTACTTGAAGAGGTCCTGGCGTTTCTGCGCAAGGATGGCCGTGTCGAAGTGCTGGGCCAGGCGAGTCAAACGGGCGGGCAGATGCTGCGTTATGGCCTGACCGAGCGTGGTCGCAGTGCCGCTCGCGATGCCCTGTCGCGCAGTGGCTATATCGGTGCGGCACCCTTCCCGGTGAGTACCTACCGCTCCCTGATCAAACTGCAGACCATTCACCATGGTCGCATCAACGCCAACGATATGCGCAATGCCCTGGCTGGCGTAGTGCTCACGGAGGAGATGCTCGATCAGTTGGGTGTGGCGATGAACTCCGGGCGCGCGATCATGATTTATGGCCCTGCGGGTACCGGCAAGACCTATGTCAGCAGTCGGCTGATCCGTCTGTTCGCCGAGGCCATCTGGGTTCCTTATGCCATCGTCATCAACGAGTCGGTGATCGAGATCTATGACCCCCAGGTGCATCAGCGGCTCGATGAAAATACTCAACAGAACAATCTGATGCTCAACGAAGGGATCGACCGTCGACTGCTGCGCTGCAAACGCCCGATCGTCATCACGGGCGGTGAGTTGAGCATGGAGCAACTGGACGTTCGTTATGACCCCTTCACCCGTCAATACCAGGCCGCCTTGCAGCTCAAGGCCAGCAATGGCCTGTTCATCATCGACGACATGGGGCGCCAGCGCATGGCCCCCGCCGAGCTGTTCAATCGCTGGATCGTCCCGATGGAAGAGAAACGCGATTTCCTCAACCTGGGCGGCGGTCGGCATTGCGAGCTGCCGTTCGATCTGATTCTGGTGTTTTCCACCAACCTCAATCCCCTGGAACTGGCCGATGAGGCCTTCCTGCGCCGGATCGGCTACAAGCTGCAGTTCGGTTACCTGAAGCCCGAGCAGTACGAAAAGATCTGGCGTATGGAAAGCGAGCGTCTGGGCATTTCCTATGACCCGCTGCTGGTGCGTTATGCGCTGCAAAGGCTGTATGCAAGCGAAGGCATGCCCCTGGTGCCTTGCCATCCCCGCGATCTCCTGAACATGGCGCTCGATCGCCAGCGTTATATCGGCGGTTCCGGACCACTGTCACCGAAAGAGTTGGAATGGGCCTGGCATAACTACTTCGTCCAGCTCGACTTTCTTTGATACGGAGATACTGACATGAGCTCTCGTACGCTTACCCTGATAGGCGTTTCTCTGGCCATGGGCCTTGGCGCTGCATGGATGGCCGACTCCTGGCTGAGCGCACGGCTCAATGCCAGCCCCGATGACCACCTGCGAAGCGTGGTGGTCGCCACGGTAGAGATTCCATTCGGGCAGATGGTCGAGGCCCAGCAGCTCACGACCGTACGCATGCCCATGGATACGATCCCGGACGATGCCTTCGATGCCAGCGAAAAAGCCGTGGGCAAGATCGCCACGTTCGACATTCTGCGGGGCGACATCGTGCGCGGTGCGCGTCTGAGCGAGCACCTGGGGGGCAGTACCCTGGCCTCTTTGATTGCGCCGGACAAACGCGCCATATCGGTACGGGTGGACGATGTGGTCGGCGTCGGCGGGTTCCTGTTGCCGGGTAACCGGGTCGACGTACTGGCGACCAAAACCACCAATGCTGGCACTAACAGCGCCTCCTCCAGGACCATCCTCGAGAACCTGCGGGTGTTGGCGGTGGATCAGACCGCGGGTACCGACAAGACCCAACCGGTCGTGGTGCGCGCCGTGACGCTGGAGATGTCGGCGGCTGAAGCGGAAACCCTGGTCACGGCACAGACGGAAGGCAAGTTGCAACTGGCGCTGCGTAACCCACTGAACCTCGAGAAGAAAACTGCAGCAGTTGCACCTGCCGCACCGGTCATGGCGGTGGCTACCGCCACAGAGCCAAAACGCGTGGTACTGCGTAGCAGTGGCGAGGGTGGCGGGGCTATTACCGTTATCCGCGGGACCGAAGCCAATGTAATCAAAATTCGCTGACCGGGCGCAACAGGTGTCTGGGCACCACAGTATTGGCGAAGTCGATCCGGATCGGTATCGGCAATCGAGGGCTTGATGATGAATCTTCGTATTCAGCGGCCGTTCACTTCGACGCCAAGGCGCCAGGAAGGATCGGTGAGTGTATTGATGGTGATCTCGTTGGCCGCGATGGCCATGATGGCGGCGCTGGCTTTGGACAGCGGGCATATGATGCTGAACAAAACGCGCCTGCAGAATGCGGTGGACGCCGCCGCCCTGAGTGGCGCCAAAACCCTGAGCCAGGTGATGGGTGGTATCAACAGTGCCAGCACGACGCGTACCGCCGCCCTCAATACGCTGACACAGAACGCCAATGCCACGGGCAACAACGAATTGGCCACGGCTGTCGGCGGCAATGCCGGTGCATTTGCAGCGGTGGAACTGGCAAGCAGCGTCTATGGCCCGTTTTCCTATCCCGGGCCGACGAATGCCAAGTATGTTCGGGTATCGGTACCGAGCTATAGCCTGACCGGATTTTTCTGGAACTTCGCCCAGGTATTCGGCTCTGGTGGTCTGGGAACCAAAGCGGTGGCGGCGGTCGCCACCGCAGGCCCCAGCCCTACCAGCCCTTGCGATCTCGCACCTTTGATGGTCTGTGGCGACTCGACTAAATATGACCCTGCCGCTGGCATGTTCTGGGGCTTCCAGTTTGGTGATTTGCAGGTATTGAAGACAGCTTCCGGCAATTCGTCACCCATTGGTCCAGGCAACTTTCAGTTGATCGATTTTGGCTCGGGCGGCAGTCAGGTCAAGGAGGATTTGGCCGGAGGTGGCAAGGTCTGTCGCAATGTGGGGCAAGATGTCCAGACCGCGCCTGGCAACAAGGTCGGCCCTACCTCTCAAGGCCTGAATACGCGCTTCGGCATCTATCAGGGGCAGGTCAGTGCCTCGGCCTATCCGCCGGATCTGGTGACGACGTCCAGCGCCCCCGCGATCACTTACGACGACTCAGTCAACCCTCCACAAAAGATGTACCAGGGGCAAGCCGTCACCTCGAGCAACGGCAATCTCACGGCGGGCAGCAACTCGATACTGGACTACAACGACTGGCGTGCGAGCGTTGCTGCATGTGTAGCGGGGGGGAGTGGTTGTCAGGGCAGTGGGGTGTTCGAGCGCCGGATGCTGAAAGTCGTGGTGGGCGACTGTACCGGCAAACAGGGCGGTTCAACCTCGGTCCCCGTTCTCGGTTTTGGTTGCTATTTCGTGGTGCAGCCCATGGATGGCGGCGGCACAGATTCGCAGATCTTCGGTCAGTTCGTGAAGACGTGCGAAGGCGACAACGTGGCCGGCCCCTCGCCGTCAACCGATTCCGGCCCGCAGATCATTCAGCTCTACAAAACCTATCTCAACGGCAGCGGCACTCCGAGCACCGACTCGTAGGAGGCGTCATGAGACTTCACGGATTTAAACATCGGCAGCGCCAGCAAGGCCTGGCCATTGTGGAATTCACCCTGGTCCTGCCGGTGTTGCTGTTGCTGTTGCTGGCCTTCGGTGAGTTTGGCCGCATGCTCTATCAGTACAACCTGCTGCTGCAGGCCAGCCGCGATGCCGACCGTTTCGTCGCCAGCCAGGCCTGGAACTCGACGCTGGGTGCGGTCGCCCTGAGCGATACGCTACTGACTCAGACGCAAAACGTGGCGGTGTATGGCGTGCCGGCCAACACCGGGACAGCAGTGGTGTCAGGGCTGACGACTGGCAACGTGGTCGTTGCCGCAGTGGGCACCGACCATGTGCGGGTCACGATCACTTACACGTTCTGCCCGGTGATTGGCGCTGGCAATTGCACCGGATCGCTTCCCGGTTTTTTTGGAAATCAAATTGCACTGAGCATTCCGCTGGTCGCCACTACCGTGATGAGGGCCCTGTGATGAACAGAAAACACATGCGCGGCACCTATACGGTGGAGTTCGCCCTCATTGGTCTGCTGATGTTCACGCTGTTGTTCGGCGTGGTGGAAATGGGCCGCCTGTACTTTACGGTCAATGCGCTGGATGAAGCCGTACGCCGTGGTACGCGCCTGGCGGCGGTGTGCAATATCAGCGATCCGGTGGTGTTGCGGCGGGCGATCTTCAATGCCGCGACCGACGCAGGTACGAGCCAGCTGATCGGCAATCTGGCCACCACCCACCTGACGTTGACCTATCTGGATGTAAACGGTGCTCTGGTGGCCAACCCCGCTGACCTGGTCAGCGTCAATGGTTTTCGTGCCATCCGCTATGTCCGGCTGAGTCTGCAAAACTTCGTTTTCAATCTGTTCATTCCCGGGTTTGGCGTGCCCTTTACCTTGCCCGCCTTCAGGGCAACGTTGCCACGCGAAAGCCTCGGGCGTCATTCCGATTCCGGGGAGATCACGCCATGCTGAATACCAAGGACACTCCTCTCTCCAGTTCGACCGGCAAAGCCGGGCTCAGGTTGCTGATCAGCAGTCGTGATGCCACGTCGTTGCGCGACCTGCAGAGCGTCTGCCAACGCATGCCCAGCCTGGAGGTGAGTACTCGGCTGGTGAGCAACGGGCATGTCGACCCGCTCTACGGCCTGGACCGGATGCCCGATCTGTTGCTGTTGCGCGTCAGCCACCTGTGGCGCGAGGAGCTGGCGGCCCTGTTGCAGCGCCCGGCCCATGAACGTCCGCCGATGTTGGTGTGCGGGCTGCTCAGCGAACAGGAAGGCATGCGCCTGGCAATGCAGGCCGGCGCCCGTGACGTGCTGCCGGAGCCCGTCGCCGAGACAGAGCTGGTCGCCGCCTTGAATCGGCTGGTCATGGAGATTCGGACCGGCAGTGGGACAGAAGGGAAATTGCTCGCCGTGATCAGCGCCAAGGGCGGATCCGGCGGCACTATGCTGGCCTGCAACCTGGCTCAGCAGCTCAGCATGAAGGGTGGCAGTACCCTGTTGCTGGACATGGACCTGCAATTTGGCAGCGTGACGCATTACCTGGATGTGGCGCAGGCGCACAGCCATCTGGAGGTGTTGCATCAGATCGACGGCATGGACAGCGTCGCGCTACGGGGTTTTTGCAGCCACTTCAGCCCGACCTTGCATGTGCTGGGTGGCCGGGCCGGTGAGCTGTGTCTGCCGCAGGATGCTCAACCCGAGCAACTTGACACCCTGATGCAGTTGGCCCGCGCCAGCTATGACTGGGTAGTGATCGATCTGCCACGGCAAATCGACCACCTCACCGGCTCCGTGCTGGAACAGGTGGATCGGGTGTACGTGGTGGTGCAGCAGAGCGTCAGCCATCTGCGCGATGCCAGTTCCCTGGTGCGGATTCTTCGCGAAGACCTGGGCGTGCGAGGGGATCAATTGCAGATAGTGGTCAACCGCTATGACAAGTCGGCAGCGGTCAGCCTCAAAGATATCGGCGAAGCGCTGCGCTGCACCAACCTGGCGAAATTACCCAACGACTTCAACCTGGTCAGCCAGAGCCAGAACACGGGTGTGCCGTTGGCTCTGCATGCGCCGAAGGCGGCGATCACCGTTGCCCTGTGCAACGTGGCCGAGGAACTGGTCGGCAAGCAGATGGCTGGAAACAAAAGCGTGCTCAAACGCGCCTTCAACCGTTTTTTCGGGGGGTGACCCATGATCAGTGACTTTCGTAACCGCTTGCGCAAACAGGCCGCTAAATCCGCCTCATCGCAGTCTAACCAGCCGGGTGACGACCAGCTGGATCCGGCAGAGGAAGTAATGGCGTGGGAGCGTGCAACGCCGGACGTTCTTTACGAAACCAAAAGTCAGGTCACCCCGATGGAGGCCGAGTGGCGAGAAAGGATTTACCAGCAGTTGCTCAAGGTCATGGACCTGTCCTTGCTGGACTCCCTTGAACAGGCTGAGGCTACGCGGCAGATTCGCGATATTTGCCAGCGCCTGCTCGATGAGCATTCGGCACCGGTGAGTACGTCCAGCCGCCAGTTGATCATCAAGCAGATCACCGACGAGGTGCTCGGCCTTGGTCCCCTGGAACCGTTGCTGGCTGACCACAGCGTGTCCGACATTCTGGTCAACGGCCATGCCTCGGTCTATGTCGAGCGCTTTGGCAAACTGCAACGCACCGATGTGCGCTTTCGCGATGATCAGCATTTGCTGAACATCATCGATCGCATCGTCTCCAGCCTGGGTCGGCGTATCGACGAGTCCTCGCCCTTGGTGGATGCCCGGCTCAAGGATGGTTCGCGGGTCAACGCGATTATCCCGCCGCTGGCCATCGATGGCCCGAGCGTGTCGATCCGGCGCTTTGCGGTGGACCTGCTCAATACCGACAGCTTGATCCAGGTGGGGACATTGACCCCGGCCATTGCCCTGCTGCTCAAGGCGATTGTCCGTGGGCGCTTGAACGTGCTGATTTCCGGCGGTACCGGCAGCGGCAAGACCACCATGCTCAATGTCCTGTCCAGTTTCATTCCGCACAACGAGCGGATCGTCACCATCGAAGACTCGGCCGAACTGCAACTGCAGCAGCCCCACGTGGTGCGCCTGGAAACCCGGCCTTCGAATATCGAGGGGCGCGGCGAGGTGAGTCAGCGGGAGTTGGTGCGCAACAGCCTGCGGATGCGTCCGGACCGCATAGTGATCGGCGAAGTGCGCGGTGTCGAGGCGCTGGACATGCTGACCGCGATGAACACCGGCCACGATGGCTCGCTGACCACGATCCACGCCAACACCGCACGCGATGCGTTGGGGCGGGTCGAGAACATGGTGTCGATGACCGGGGCGACTTTCCCGATCAAGGCCATGCGTCAGCAGATCGCTTCGGCCATCGATGTGGTGATCCAGCTGGAACGCCAGGAGGACGGCAAGCGCAGACTGGTCAGTGTGCAGGAAATCAACGGCATGGAAGGAGAGATCATCACCATGACTGAAATCTTCTCCTTCGTGCGCCATGGCATGGGCGAAAACGGCGAAGTGCTGGGTGATTATCGGCCCAGCGGCATGATCCCCGCCTTCCGCGATGTGCTGGCCAAGCGCGGCATTGAGTTGCCGCTCACGATGTTCAGGCCTGAGTGGATGGAGGCACGGCAGTCATGAACCAGGTTCCCAGTGAATTCATTCTGATGTTCCTCGGCATGGTGTTTATCGCCGTCTTCCTCTTGTCCCAGGGCGTGGCGGTGCCGGTATTCGGCGAGGCCGGCAAGATGCGCAAGCGCATCCGCGGCCGCCTGCATGTACTGGAGAAAGCCAACAATCAGCCCAACATGCAAACGGTATTGCGGCAGAAGTACCTGACGCGTTTGTCGCCACTGGAGGCCAGGCTTGAGCAGCTGCCCTTTATGGAAGCATTGACGCAGATGATTGAGCAGTCCGGGCACGAGTACCGGGCCTATCGGGTATTGCTGCTCGGGCTGGTGCTGGGGGGCTGGGCGGGTATCCTGATCTGGATGGTTTGGTCAGTCTGGTGGATGGCGCTGCTGGCGGGTTTCGCGATCTTCTGGTTACCCATACTGAAAATCTCTCGCGACCGTGGCAAGCGTTTCGCTGCGTTTGAGGAAGGCCTGCCGGATGCGTTGGATGCGATGTGCCGCGCTTTGCGCGCCGGACACCCCTTCAACGAAACCCTGCGCCTGGTGGCCGAGGAACACAAGGGGCCGGTCGCTCATGAGTTTGGCCTGACTTTCTCCGATATCAACTATGGCAACGATGTGCGCCGAGCCATGCTCGGTCTGCTGGAGAGGATGCCAAGCATGACGGTGATGATGCTGGTGACCTCGCTCCTTATCCATCGCGAGACCGGCGGCAATCTGACCGAGGTGCTGGAGCGTCTGAGTCAACTGATCCGCGGGCGCTTCCGCTTTCAGCGCAAAGTCAAAACCCTGTCGGCCGAAGGGCGGATGTCGGCCTGGATACTGGTGGCCATTCCCTTCGTACTGGCGGCTGTGATTTTGTTCGCTACCCCTAAATACTTGCCGTTGCTGCTCAATGATCCGATGGGCCATAAGCTGATACTTTGGGCTTTTGGTGCCATGTTGGTCGGGATTTTCTGGATTCGCAAAATTATCCGGATTCAGGTTTAAGCGGTGTTTGCTACCGGGAGGTACAGGTCATGGACTTTTTGCTCGGGTTGTTCAGTCGGGTCACGGGGAACGAGGAGCTGGCGCGCCTATTGTTTCTTGGTGCGATCGGTTTGAGTACGGGGCTTGTGGTCGTCGCCGTGAGCTTGCTGATGATGGGACTTCAGGATCCGGTGCAGCGTCGCCTGGCGCTGATCAAGCGTGGTCATTTAGGCAACACGACCGGGCAGGAAGCTCCGGGTAACCTGCAACTGTTGCTGGAGCGGGTCGGCCAGCGCTTTACCTCGGCCGAGTCGGCTCAAACATCCGCCACCCAGACCCTGTTGATGCATGCGGGGTACCGTTCCTCGTCGGCGGTGCAGATATACTGGGCGGTACGCTTGATGTTGCCGCTGTTGTTGATTGGTATTGCGTTGCTGCTGTTGCCGATGATTCCCAAGGTTTCCCTGATCGTGGGGCTGCTGTTGGTGTTCATGGTGGCCGCTATCGGATGGTTGGTGCCAGCGTTGTATGTCGCCAAGCGCAAGCAGTTGCGACAAGGTCGGTTGCGTGCGGCGTTTCCGGATGCGCTGGATCTGATGGTGGTGTGCGTGGAGTCGGGCCTGGCCTTGCCCACGACCATCGAACGGGTGGCTGAGGAGATGTCGGTCAGTCAGGTCGAACTGGCTGAAGAACTGGCCCTGGTCAATGCACAAATACGCGCGGGCATTTCGAGTACCGCGGCGCTCAAGCAACTGGCTGTACGCACTGGGCTGGATGACGTACAAGGTCTGGTCAACCTGTTGGCGCAGAGTATCCGTTTTGGTACCAGCGTGGCCGACACCTTGCGCATCTATGCCGAAGAGTTCCGTGACCGGCGTACGCAGGCCGCTGAAGAGATGGGGGCGAAAATCGGTACCAAGCTGATATTTCCACTGATTTTCTGTCTATGGCCGAGCTTCTTTCTGGTCGCTATCGGCCCCGCCTTGATCGGGGTACTCAAAGCATTCGGGTGAGGTAAAACGGCCGGAGGCTGTCGAGTGCGATGGCCTCGCCACCCGAGCCTGATCTGCACTTGATCTACACATCTCCCGTAGGAGCTGTCGCAGGCTGCGATCTTTTGATTTTTCTGGCAGGCAATTCGTTGCCTAGGCCGTTAATTCAAAAGATCGCAGCTTGCGGCAGCTTCGGGGGTAAATTGGTAAGAATTGGATAATGTGTAGATACCACTGCTTTCCTGCACACGACATCAAGCCCGGCTTTGCAGCCAGGCCACTTTGAACGACGCCAAAGGCTGATCACCCATCGACCTGCCTCAGTTGCCGATGGTCATTTGTCCCGCTGCATCCTGGTCATAAAATTCCGGAATCGGGAAGTTGAAGCTATTCAGCCAGCGCTGCATGGCCAAGTCACGTTCGGTGGCCGAAGCGGTTTGCAGGTGTGGGGAGGCAACCACACCGCGAATCTGCAGCTGCAACCACTGCTCGGTGCCTTGTTGATACGGCGAGGAGGGGCCCGGCTCAATGGCCCAGGCAGTGGTGGACAGGCAAGCCATGCACAGGATCAACAGCCGTTTGGTATTCATCTCGACTCCTCCTACGTTTTACTTGTTCGCACTGGAAGAGGCATCGGCTACCTCAGCCTTGCGATTGCCATCGGTAGCCACCACTTTATTGGCGGAGGCCTTGAGTTTTTCCGCGCGGTTTTGAGCCTCTACGACTTGCTTGGGGCTCAAGTCGGCGCGGGTCACGAGTTCGGCGGCCGATTTCCAGTTATCCTGGTAGATCAGCAACGTCACCATATTGAGTGCCGCCAGTGTGTTTGCCTGCTTGAGCTCCATGGCGGTCATGAACTCGAAGCGTGCTTCAGGGATCCGGTGCTGATTGAGGTAGACGACCCCCAGGTCGTTGCGCATCCTGTCGTCGGTGGGGGCCATCTGCACCGCACGCTCAAGGTGAGTGGCAGCGCTGGCGTTATCATTTTTGGCGGCGGCCAATTGGCCCAGGCCGAGTTCCCCTTCAGCCGCCAGACAGGTGCCGAGCAAGCTTTCGTACAAGGGCTGCGCGTCGCCGCTACGCCCCATCAAGCGCAACACCCGAGCCTTGCGCAGGCGGACCTGGACCAGGCTATCGGGCATTCCTTCCAGATTCGCCAGGCTGGCATACAAACGGCCTTCGTCGGCCATGCTGTCGGCCAGGTTCAGGGCCAGTTCTTGCTCCGAATCGGGCTTGGCACAGCTGGCCGGTCGCGAAGACAGGCCATTGCTGGCACAACCGGCAAGCATTAATGTCGCCGCTATTGCAATGACTGCTTTCATCGAAGGTCCCCTGGCTACAACAGGTTGAACGCCTGGCCAATGGCAATAAGGCTGGCCCGGCAAGCGTGCAAAGTCACCGTCAGGCGCGGGGGCGAGGCCCGTCTGGTTCCGGCTCCGGTTCATTGCGAGAGCCCCATGCGACTGTCGAAGTCGCCATTTTCCAGGAAAAACATGCGGTAGAAGTTCGGGTCGTAATTGCGCAGCTGCTCGCCAGGCAATGACGGCAGTTGTGCATTGGCCGCCAGTGGCTGGACCAGATGCGGGGTGACGATCATCAGCAGTTCGCGCTCTTCGCGGTTGATGGTGTTGTCGCGGAAAAATGCGCCCAGAACCGGGATATCGCCCAGCCCCGGAAACTTGTTCACCTGGGAAGTGTTGCGGGAGCTGATCAGGCCGCTGATGACGAAGCTTTCGCCGTCGGCCAGGGAGATGCTGGTGTCGGTACGGCGCACGGTCAGGGCCGGGACGACCGTGCCGGCGATGCTCACGGCGTTGGTGAAGTCCAGTTCACTGACTTCCGGCGCCACCTTCAGCGCGATTCGGTTTTTCCCGATGATGGTTGGCGTCAGGGTCAGGCGGATACCGAACTCCTTGTACTCGATGGACACGTTATCGCTGCCTGAACTGGGCACCGGAATCGGTATTTCACCACCGGCCAGGAAGCTCGCACTCTGCCCGCTGAGCGCTACCAGGCTTGGCCGCGCCAGGGTGTAGGCGAAACCGCTGCCTTCCAGCGCATTCAGCGCCACCAGGGTATTGCCGGTAGCAAACGTGAGGTTGAACTGGTCGTTTCTCACCGGTATCGACGGGGTGACAATGCCGCCAATGGTGGGCAAGGTTCGCGGCGAGCCGAACAGGAAATTGCCCCGGACGCCGAAAATCGAGGCGGAGGCTTCCTTGAGCTTGGTCCGGCTGACTTCAACGAAGCGGATATCGGTCTGCACCTGGCTCGGCAGCAGCACGTCGTCGGAGGGCACCGATGGCGCGCTGGTCAGCGCCGCTGTGGCTTTACCCTTGACGAACACCATGCTTTGGCGCGGCGTTGTCGAGCAGGCGGTCCAGACCATCAGGCTGGTGGTCCCCGGCGCAAGGCCCGTGAGTATGAACGCGTTGCTGCCACTGGGTTGCACGTCGGCAATTTTCGGGTCACCCACCGCCAGTTGCGTTACCGCAACGGGGCTGCGCAGTTCACTCTGTAGCCCCTGACCGACCTCGTAGGTTGTCGGCCAATTGTTCAGTTGCGGGCAATTGGCCGGCGCGGCCTGAGCCGCATCCACGCTGAGGCCCATCCAGAACAGGCCATGGATAATTCGCTTGAAAGCGGGCTCGGTACGAAAGCTCATTAAGTACATCCTCACTGGATGGGCCGTCTTTAGGCGGACTGAGTTGTCTCGGATCACTTCACGGGGATCGGGCTATCCCCCCCAATGCGCCAGACCCGTTATTCATGGCCTTGGCGTTACTCCTTGCGTGCTACACACGGGCGGGTGCAATTCGCGGACCGGGCTGGACAGCGAGCGATCTTTGCAAAAAACGGTTTTGAGTGATCCGCATACCTGGACTGCCCGCCAGAGCGAGACTTGCGCCTATGGGTCGACCTGGTTCCCCCGGAAAGTAGTCGGCAATGAAGGTACAGAGCCGGAAAACGCCTGCCAGGATCATGGTGAGGTAACTCCTTTTGCCAATTCGCTGTCTGATCACTGAAGCTGACGTGGAAAACCGAGCCGTCATGACTTCTTATTGTTTGAAGGTAGTTCAATCAAACCAAAGTGCCATGAATTTAAAGAAAAGCATTGGTGCAAAGGCTGGAGCCAGGCGGGTGGGCGAGCGGTTCGGGCAGAGTCGCAGTGCAGTGCGGTTGCCTGATGTTGACGAGTTGCGCTGAAGGCAATAAAAAAAGGCCCGCATGCTCAAGCATGCGGGCCTTTGGCATCACTGATTACTGATCAGTGCTTGCTGTCCTGGTTCGACAACGCCAGCAGCTGTTTTTCCTGGTTCCAGTCGAAAGGTTCGTCGTTCTGTTCGGCTTCGAAGCGGCGCTCTTCCAGGGCCTGATACAGGTCGATCTCTTCATCGGACAAGTAGTGCAGGCAATCACCGGCGAAATACCACAGCAGATCCCGTGGAATCAGGTGGGCGATTTGCGGATAACGGGAAATGACTTGAGTCAGGATGTCCTGGCCCAGGTATTGGCTTTCGATCGGATCGATTGGCAGTGACGCCAGCAATTCGTCGAAGCGCTCAAGGAACAACGCATGGCTTTCTTCGGGAACCTGCTCGGCCTCACCTACGGCGACCAGGATGCTGCGCAGGTGGTCGAGTAAAACGAGATGATCGGCAACGATGTTGGACACGAGATAAGTCCTCAAGAGCAAAACGGGCGCGGGAGTATAAAGCGCCAGCGCCCGTTTTTACATGCTTGAAGGGATCAGCGGACTTTTCCCTTGGCCAGCGCCAAAGCCTTCTGGTCAAAGTCATCGACGTCGATCACCTTGCGCCGGGCCGCTTCGGCTTCACGCAGGGTTTGGGCTTCCACCGGCTGCAACACGCCAGCCTCGAGGGCGGCATCGATCGCCGACTCGCCGGCCAGCGGTTTGACCTGGCCGCTCTTGAGTGCCACATGCAGCTTTTTCTGCAATGGCTGTGCGGCGCTCAACAGATTGCAGGCGTGTTGCAATGCACCGACCGGATCGTCGTTCGCTTGTGGGCGATAGCAACCCAGAAGCAATTCCTCCAGGGCAGGGTCGCCCTTGGCGCGGCCAATCAACGCGGCGACTTCGGCACCGAGTTTGTCCGATGGCCCTTTGTGCCGGCGACCGAACGGGAACACGATCACCCGCAACAGGCAGCCGACGACTTTGTTCGGGAAGTTATTCAGCAGCTCATCCATGGCCCGTTCGGCCTGCCCCAGGCTTTCTTCCATGGCCCAGGCCAGCAGCGGCACCATGTACTGCGGTGAGTCGAGATCGTGGTAGCGCTTGAGCGCGGCGGAGGCCAGGTAGAGGTTGCTCAGCACGTCACCCAGCCGTGCAGACAGATGTTCCCGGCGTTTCAACTCACCCCCCAGCAGCATCATGCTGAGGTCGGCGAGCAGGGCGAAAGCAGCGGCCTGACGATTGAGGGCGCGGAAATAACCCTGGCTGAGCTTGTCGCCCGGGGTGTGTTCGAAGTGTCCGAAACCGAGATTGAGCACCAGTGTACTGGCGGCGTTGCTCACGGCAAAACCGATGTGCTTGAGCAGCAGGCCATCGAACTCTGTGAGCGCCTGATCCTTGTCTTCACGGCTGGCGAGGGCCATTTCCTTGAGGACGAAGGGGTGGCAGCGAATTGCACCCTGGCCGAAGATAATCAGGTTGCGCGAGAGAATGTTCGCGCCTTCGACGGTGATGAAAATCGGCGCGCAGTTCCATTTGCGACCGAGGTAGTTGTTCGGCCCCATGATGATTGCCTTGCCGCCGTGCACGTCCATCGCATCGCTGAGGCAGTCGCGGCCGCGCTCGGTCAGGTGGTACTTGAGAATCGCCGACAGCACCGACGGTTTCTCGCCCAGGTCGACCGCATTGGCGGTCAACATGCGGGCGGCGTCCATCATCCAGGTGTTGCCGCCAATGCGCGCCATGGCTTCCTGAATGCCTTCGAAAGCGCCAATCGGCACGTTGAACTGCTCGCGAACCTGAGCGTATTGGCCCGTCACCAGGCTGGTGAACTTGGCCATGCCGGTGCCCACCGCCGGCAGGGAAATCGAACGCCCGACCGACAGGCAATTCATCAGCATCATCCAGCCTTTGCCGAGCATCTCCTGGCCACCGATGAGGAACTCCAGCGGGATAAACACGTCCTTGCCTGAATTCGGGCCATTCATGAACGCGGCGCCCAACGGCAGATGCCGGCGGCCGATCTCGACACCGGGCAGGTCGGTTGGAATCAGTGCCAGGCTGATGCCCAAGTCCTCCTGATCACCCAGCAGGTGATCCGGGTCATAGGCCTTGAAGGCCAGGCCGAGGAGGGTGGCCACCGGGCCGAGGGTGATGTAACGCTTTTCCCAGTTCAGGCGCAGGCCGAGGACTTCCTGACCCTGCCATTCACTTTTGCAGATCACTCCCGAGTCCGGCATGCCGCCGGCGTCGGAACCGGCCAGCGGGCCGGTCAGGGCAAAGCACGGGATATCGTCGCCGCGTGCCAGGCGTGGCAGGTAGTGATTGCGTTGTTCGTCGGTACCGTAATGCAGCAACAGTTCGGCGGGGCCGAGGGAGTTGGGGACCATCACGGTGGTGACGAGGTCGCCACTGTGGCTCGCCAGTTTCATCGCCACTTGCGAGTGGGCATAAGCGGAGAAGCCCTTGCCGCCAAACTCCTTGGGGATGATCAGGGCGAAAAAGCCGTTGTCCTTTATGTAGGTCCAGACGTCGGGCGGCAGGTCCATGGTTTGACTGAGCTGCCATTCATTGACCATGGTGCAGAGTGTTTCGGTCGGCCCGTCGATGAAAGCCTGTTCCTCTTCATTCAATTGCGCTTTGGGATAGGACAGCAGTTTGCTCCAGTCCGGACGGCCACTGAACAGTTCGCCGTCCCACCAGACCGTGCCGGCGTCGATGGCATCGCGCTCGGTTTGCGACATGGGCGGCAGGGTTTTCTGGAACCAGTTGAACATTGGTGCGCTGAACAATTTGCGGCGCAGGTCGGGCAGCAGCAAGGGCGCGGCGACAGCGGCGATCAACACCCAGATAACCAGCAGCAACCAGCCCGGCGCGCGGCTGAACGCACCCATTGCCACGGCATAGACGGCCACGATGACCAGGGCGGGCAGCGGGGCGATGCGGCGGTGGGCCAAATAAGCAATCCCGACCAGCAGAACCAGTATCCACAACAGCAGCATATTCATTCCTCCGTGAAACCATGGCGAACCAGCCCACAGAGCTTAGACGGCATCCGTAAAACAGGCAGGTCACAGCGATGTGATTGGAATCGTGGGAAAAGCGTTGATCGAGCGAGCGGCAAAGCGCCCATGTTTGGCCGAAACGTCGTTATCTCTGTGCTCAAGCGCTCGCTAGACTCGGGACTTCCCCAGGAGATTGTTCTCATGCACGAGTATCTGAGTCCCGGCCGCTTCATCGATAGTGACCACCCGTCCGTGGTGGAGTTCGCCGAAAAACACCGTGGCGCCAGTCGCGATCCGCTTGCGCAGGCGATCAGTCTCTATTACGCCGTGCGCGAAGCCGTGCGCTACAACCCGTACACATTCAGTCGCGATCCGCAGACCCTCTGCGGCAGTTATGCGTTGGCGGCCGGGGAGAGTTACTGCGTGCCCAAGGCCACGTTGCTGGCAGGTGCGGCGCGGCATTGCGCAATTCCCGCGCGGATCGGCCTGGCGGATGTGCGCAATCATTTGTCGACGCCACGGCTGCTTGAGTTGCTCAAGAGCGACATGTTCGCCATGCACGGCTACACCGAGTTTTATTTGCAGGGTCGCTGGGTCAAGGCGACACCTGCGTTCAACCGCAAACTCTGCGACCTGTTCAATGTCGCGCCGCTGGAATTCGACGGGATCAACGACAGCGTTTTTCATCCCTTCAACCGCGATGGCGCGAAGCTGATGGAGTACCTGGTCGATCACGGCCAGTTCGCCGACGTACCTGAAGCGTTCTTTTTCGAACACCTGGAAAAATGCTATCCGCACCTGTTCGGTGAGCAACAGCAACCGCTGTTGGGTGATATGCAGAGCGATTTGAGTCGCGCCTGATCCGGCGTATGCTGCCTGCCCACTTACCGAAAAAGAGGCGCTCATGCTGAAGATCTGGGGTCGGAAAAATTCATCGAATGTCAGAAAGCCATTGTGGGCCGCCGAAGAACTTGGGCTTGCCTACGAGGCTATCGATGCCGGTGGCGCCTTTGGTGTCGTCGATACGCCCGAGTACCGCGCGATGAACCCCAACGGTCGGGTTCCGGTGATCGAGGACGATGGCTTCGTGCTGTGGGAATCCAACGCCATCGTGCGTTATCTGATGGCCCGTCACGCCGACGGCACGGCCTGGTATCCGGCGGATCTGCAAGCCCGTGCCAGTGCCGACAAATGGATGGACTGGACCACCTCAAGCTTTGCCGGCCCGTTCCGTACCGTGTTCTGGGGTGTGCTGCGTACCCCGGCAGACCAGCAGGACTGGCCCGCCATCAAGGCGGCGATCAAGGAATGCGACACGCTGCTGGCGATGGCCGATCAGGCGTTGGCGAGCAAGCCTTATCTGTCCGGTGATGAAATCGGCATGGGCGATATTCCCCTGGGCAGTTTCATTTATGCCTGGTTCGAGATGCCGATCGAGCGTGCGCCACAGCCGCATCTGCAGGCCTGGTACGCGCGGTTGAAGCAGCGTCCGGCGTATCAAAAGGCGGTCATGACCGCGTTGACTTAATACTCACTATCGACACGCTTGACTGTACTTGTGTGGCGGCGACAAGCACCATTGCGCTGATGCGACGTGGTTGCAATGCGCGCCGCCCGCCCTTACCTGACCTTTTTTCCCCTTCTTGGTGCGTAAATCAGATATGAGTTCCGCTCTGTCCATCCGGCAGCTAACCAAAACCTACGGCAACGGTTTCCAGGCCCTGAGTGGTATCGATCTGGATGTCGCCGAAGGTGACTTCTTCGCCTTGCTCGGCCCGAACGGCGCCGGCAAATCCACGACCATCGGGATTCTCTCGACCCTGGTGAACAAGACCAGCGGCACGGTAAATATCTTCGGTCACGACCTGGACAAAAATCCTGCGCAGCTCAAACGCTGCATCGGCGTGGTGCCCCAGGAATTCAACTTCAACCAGTTCGAAAAGACCTTCGACATCGTCGTGACCCAGGCCGGCTACTACGGCATCCCGGCGAAAATCGCCAAGGAACGCGCCGAGCAGTACCTGACCCAGCTCGGCCTGTGGGACAAGAAGGACGTGCCGTCACGTTCGCTGTCCGGCGGCATGAAGCGGCGCCTGATGATCGCCCGCGCGCTGGTTCATGAACCGCGCCTGCTGATCCTCGACGAACCGACCGCCGGGGTGGACATCGAACTGCGTCGCTCGATGTGGAGCTTCCTCACCGAGCTGAACCAGAAAGGCATCACCATCATCCTCACGACCCACTACCTGGAAGAGGCTGAGCAGTTGTGCCGCAACATCGGCATCATCGACCACGGCACCATCGTCGAGAACACCAGCATGAAGCAGTTGCTCAGCCAACTGCATGTCGAAACCTTCCTGCTGGATATGAAAAACACCTTGCGAGTAGCCCCTCAGTTGCTCGGCTATCCGTCCCGGCTGATCGACAGCCACACCCTGGAAGTCCAGGTGGACAAGTCCATGGGCATCACCGCGCTGTTCAGCCAGTTGGCGCAGCAGAACATCGAAGTGCTGAGCCTGCGCAACAAAACCAATCGCCTCGAGGAGTTGTTCGTGTCCCTGGTGGAGAAAAATCTGTCGAAGGTGGCGGTATGAGTTCCGAGCTACGCCCCAACCTCGTTGCCCTCAACACCATCGTTTACCGTGAAGTCCGGCGTTTCACCCGGATCTGGCCGCAGACCTTGCTGCCGCCGGCCATCACCATGGTCCTGTACTTCGTGATCTTCGGTAATCTGATCGGTCGGCAAATCGGCGACATGGGTGGCTTCACTTACATGGAGTACATCGTGCCGGGGCTGATCATGATGTCGGTGATCACCAACTCCTACGGCAACGTGGTGTCGAGTTTCTTCGGCAGCAAGTTCCAGCGATCCATCGAAGAACTGATGGTCTCGCCGTTGTCGCCGCACACCATTCTGATCGGCTACACCCTGGGCGGCGTGCTGCGTGGCTTGATGGTGGGGATCATCGTGACCTTGCTGTCGCTGTTTTTCACCCATTTGCAGGTGCATCACCTGGGTGTGACCATTCTGGTGGTGGTGCTGACCGCGACGATCTTCTCGTTGCTGGGCTTCATCAACGCCGTGTTTGCACGCAACTTCGATGACATTTCGATCATCCCGACTTTCGTGCTGACGCCACTGACCTACCTGGGCGGGGTCTTCTACTCGATCACCTTGCTGCCGCCGTTCTGGCAGACCGTGTCATTGGCCAATCCGGTGCTGCACATGGTCAACGCGTTCCGTTACGGCATCCTGGGCGTTTCGGATATTCGCATCAGCGTGGCGATCGCCTTCATGCTGGTGGCGACCGTGGTGTTGTATCTCGGTAGTGCGCGGTTGCTGGTGAGTGGACGCGGGATGCGTACCTGACCTTCCCTGTAGGAGCTGGCGCAGGCTGCGATCTTTTGATCTTGATTTGGGTACTGGTCAGAAACCCGTTAAAAGCGAAAAGATCGCAGGCTTCGCCAGCTCCTACAGGGGGTGTATGGCAGATATGAAAAACGGCGCCCTGGGGCGCCGTTTTGCATTCTCACATCCGGCTTTTCTTGCGCCGCTTCCATTGCCTGGCCACCCACCAGCGCCAATACATCATCACCAGGACGTAGGCCAGTGCCCCGAGTACCAGCCCGGTTACCACCGAACCCAGCAGAAACGGTTGCCACAAGGTCGAGATTTCGCCGCTGATCCACTCCCAGCTCAGCGAGTCAGGCAACTGCCGGGCGGGGACGTCCATCAGCCAGGCGCCGGTCTGGTAGGTGCAAAAGAACACGGCGGGCATGGTGATCGGGTTGGTCAGCCAGACCAGGCTCACGGCAATCGGCATGTTGCCGCGCACGATGATGGCGAGGATGGCCGCCAGCAGCATCTGCAGCGGGATCGGCAGGAACGCGGCGAACAGGCCCACGGCCATGGCGCGGGCAACGGAGTGGCGATTGAGGTGCCACAGGTTCGGGTCATGCAACAGCGTGCCGAGAAAGCGTAAGGACTTGTGTTCCCTGATGCTCATCGGGTCTGGCATGTAACGTTTGAATAAGCGCCGGGGCATAAGGCTTCTCGGTCGGTCAGGGCGGCAAGTATGTCTGGATTCCATGAACTGCCCATTCAGACTTTGTGACAATTATTGACGACGCCCATGCGACGGGCGGGCTAAGCCTTGAGGGTACTCTCAAGGACGGGCTTATGCGCACAGGGATGATGGCGCTGGCGTTGGGTCTGCTGACCTTGCGTTTTTTACCGGCATTGCCGCCGGTCTGGTTGTGGCTGGCGATGCCGGTGGCGGGTTTGATGTTGCTGCCGTTCAGGGCGTATCCGGTGGCGTTTTACCTGTTCGGTTTGAGTTGGGCCTGCGCGAATGCGCAGTGGGCGCTGGACGACCGGTTGCCGCCGGCCCTGGACGGCGAAACCCGCTGGGTCGAAGGGCGGGTCACAGGCTTGCCCCGGCATGATGACGGTGTCGTGCGTTTCGAATTGACCGACATCCAGTCCCGACGTACCCGGCTGCCGCAGCAAATGCGCCTGGCCTGGTATGGCGGGCCGCCGGTGAACAGTGGCGAACGCTGGCGCCTGGCAGTCAAATTGAAGCGCCCGGTCGGGCTCCTCAATCCGCAGGCCTTCGACTACCAGGCCTGGTTGCTGGCACAACGCATCGGGGCGACCGGGACGGTCAAGCAGGGCGAACGCCTTGCGCCAGCCCGATGGGCCTGGCGCGATGCAATCCGTGAGCGTTTGCTGGCGGTGGATGCCCAAGGGCGAAGCGGCGCATTGACGGCGTTGGTGCTCGGGGACGGTGCCGGGCTGAGTCGCGAAGACTGGCAGGTATTGCAGGACACCGGCACGGTGCATCTGTTGGTGATTTCCGGGCAGCACATCGGAATGCTGGCGGGCGTTGTGTATCTGCTGATCGCCGGCCTGGCCCGCTTTGGGCTATGGCCGAACCGTCTGCCATGGTTGCTTTGGGCGTGTGGCCTGGCATTCGCCGCTGCGCTCGGTTACGGGATGCTGGCCGGTTTCGGGGTGCCGGTGCGACGGGCCTGCGTGATGATCGGTCTGGTGTTGTTGTGGCGTCTACGGTTCCGTCATCTCGGTGCATGGTGGCCGCTGTTGCTGGCACTCAACGGCATTTTGCTGCTGGAGCCGCTGGCGAGTCTTCAGCCTGGTTTCTGGCTCTCCTTCGCGGCCGTGGCGGTCTTGATATTGACCTTCGGCGGTCGGTTGGGGCCATGGCGTTGGTGGCAAACCTGGACCCGCGCCCAGTGGCTGATTGCAATCGGGCTGTGCCCGTTGTTACTGGCATTGGGGTTGCCCATCAGTCTCAGCGGGCCGCTGGCCAATTTGTTCGCGGTGCCCTGGATCAGCCTGGTGGTACTGCCACCGGCGTTGCTCGGGACGCTGTTGCTGCCGGTGCCTTACGTGGGTGAGAAATTGCTGTGGCTGGCGGGCGGCCTGATCGATGGGTGGTTCAGGGGATTGGGGCTCGTCTCCGGTCAGGTTCCCGCGTGGGTGCCCGCGGTAGTCCCGCTATGGGCCTGGGTAATCGGTGCCATTGGCGCCTTCTTGCTATTGCTGCCGCGAGGCGTACCGATGCGCCCGTTAGGCTGGCCCATGCTGTTGATGCTGGTTTTGTCGCCCAGGCCTGTGTTGCAGGAGGGCATGGCCGAAGTCTGGCAACTGGATGTCGGCCAGGGGCTGGCGATCCTGGTGCGCACTCGGCATCACACGATGCTGTATGACGCCGGACCGCGTTTCGGTGAACTCGACCAGGGGGAGCGGGTGGTGCTGCCGGCGTTGCGCAAACTGGGGGTGAAGGGCCTCGACCTGATGCTGATCAGCCACGCCCATGCCGATCATGCCGGCGGTGCCCGGGCAGTTGCCAAGGGCTTGCCGGTGAAACAGGTGGTCAGTGGTGAACCGTCGGACCTGCCTGCGCAGTTGCAGGCCGGGCGTTGTGACAGCGGTCGGCAATGGACCTGGGATGAAGTCGATTTCCAGCTTTGGCACTGGCCATTGGCCGGCGACAGCAACCAGAACTCCTGTGTCCTGCTGATCGAGGCCAATGGCGAACGGTTGCTGTTGAGTGGCGACATCGATGCCGCCGCCGAGAGAGCCCTGCTGGACAGTCCGTTGGCCCTGCCCACCGATTGGTTGCAAGCGCCACACCACGGTAGTCGCAGTTCGTCGTCCAGGGCCCTGCTGGATGTCCTGCAACCAAAAGCTGCGCTGATCTCTCGCGGGCAGGGCAATTCGTTTGGCCATCCGCATCCCACTGTCATCGCGCGTTATCAAAAACGTGGAATGGCGATCTACGACAGCGCCGAACAGGGTGCCATTCGTCTGCAACTGGGGCGCTTCGAGCCACCGTGGTCAATGCGCCAGGAACGGCGTTTCTGGCGCGATCCGCCGCCCTCGGACCCATGACCGGGCATTATCGAAGCCCGACCGGATGCGACATCACGGTCTTCGGTGCTTGCACCCCCTATGTTAGAGTGGCGCACTTTTTCGAGGGGACTGTCACTGTGTGGGAATTGGTCAAATCCGGCGGCTGGATGATGCTGCCGATCATTCTGAGTTCCATCGCGGCCATGGCCATCGTCGCCGAGCGTCTCTGGACGCTGCGTGCCAGCCGCGTGACCCCGGAGCATTTGCTCGGTCAGGTCTGGGTCTGGATCAAGGACAAACAGCTCAATAAGGAAAAACTCAAGGAACTGCGCGCCAATTCGCCTTTGGGCGAGATTCTGGCGGCCGGCCTGGCCAACTCCAAACATGGTCGCGAGATCATGAAGGAGTGCATCGAAGAGGCCGCTGCCCGGGTGATCCACGAGTTGGAGCACTACATCAACGCGCTGGGCACCATCGCCGCCATGGCGCCGTTGTTGGGTCTGCTGGGTACCGTGTTGGGCATGATCGATATCTTCAGTTCGTTCATGGGCACGGGCATGATGACCAACGCCGCAGTGCTGGCCGGCGGTATTTCCAAAGCCTTGATTACCACGGCTTCGGGCCTGATCGTCGGTATTCCGGCGGTGTTCTTCCACCGGTTTCTGCAACGGCGCATTGATGAGCTCGTCGTGGGCATGGAGCAGGAAGCGATCAAGCTGGTTGAAGTGGTGCAGGGCGACCGTGACGTTGATCTGGCCGAGGGCAAAGCGTGAAATTCCGCCGCAAGCAACGGGAGAACGTGGACATTAACCTCGTGTCGCTGATCGACGTGGTGTTTGTCCTGCTGCTGTTTTTCGTCGTGACCACCACCTTTACCCGTGAGACCCAGTTGCGCGTCGATCTGCCGGAAGCCGTCAGCGGCACACCCGCCGACGATCAGAGCAAGCCTTTGGAGATCGCCATCAGCGCCGACGGTGTGTACTCGGTGAACAACCAGATCCTGCCCAAAAGTGACCTGACCTCGTTGATGGACGCGCTGCAAAAAGAAGCCAACGGCGACACTAACCGACCGCTGTCCATCAGCGCTGACGGCAAGACTCAGCATCAGTCCGTGGTGACTGCCATGGACGCCGCCGGCAAACTCGGATTCAGCCATTTGCGCATGACCACCATCGAAGCGGCGCCCCCCGCGTCCTGATGGCCATGTCCGATCGATTGCTGGCCGCGTGGTACGCAGGTCATCCGGCCCTGAAGCTGTTGCAGCCACTGGAGTGGCTGTACCGGCGCGTGGTCATGAACAAGCGCAAGCGCTTTTTGGCGGGTGAGGGCCAGATCTATCTGCCACCCGTGCCGCTGATTGTGGTGGGCAACATCACCGTGGGTGGCACCGGCAAGACGCCGCTGATTCTATGGATGATCGAGCACTGCCAGCGTAGCGGCCTGCGGGTCGGCGTGGTCAGCCGCGGCTACGGCGCCAAACCGCCGCAATTGCCTTGGCGAGTTGAAGCCGAACAAAGCGCTGACATCGCGGGTGACGAGCCGTTGTTGATCGTCCAGCGCACGGGTGTGCCGCTGATGATCGACCCAAATCGCAGCAACGCTGTCAAAGCGTTGCTGGCCAGTGAGCCGCTGGACCTGATCCTGTCTGACGACGGCATGCAGCACTACCGCATGGCCCGCGACCTGGAACTGGTGTTGATCGACGCCGCTCGCGGCCTGGGCAACCGCCGTTGCCTGCCTGCCGGGCCATTGCGTGAACCGGTCGAGCGCCTGCAAAGCGTCGACGCGGTCCTCTACAACGGTGCCGCGACTGACCGCGATGATGGATTTGCCTTTCAATTGCAATCCACCGCGCTGGTCAATCTGCGCAGCGGCGAACGGCGTCCCCTCGACCACTTCCCCTGCGACCAGGCCCTGCACGCGGTGGCCGGCATCGGCAATCCGCAACGTTTCTTCAAGACCCTCGAAACGCTACACTGGAAGCCGGTTCCACATGCGTTTGCCGACCACGCCGAATACAGCGTGGAGGCATTGAATTTCACGCCGTCATTGCCGTTGGTGATGACGGAAAAAGACGCGGTGAAATGCCGTGCCTTTGCCGCCGCCGACTGGTGGTACCTGGCGGTCGATGCCGTGCCGTCGCCGGCCTTCGTGGCCTGGTTCGACACACAGCTGATGCGTCTGCTGCCGGCTCGTTTGTTGCCTTAACTCCGTTTTTTCAAGGGAATGCTCATGGACACCAAATTGCTCGATATCCTCGCTTGCCCGGTCTGCAAAGGCCCGCTCAAGCTCAGCGCCGACAAGACCGAGCTGATCAGCAAGGGCGCAGGCCTGGCCTACCCGATTCGCGATGGCATCCCGGTGATGCTCGAATCCGAAGCACGCACCCTGACCACCGACGAGCGCCTGGATAAATGACCACAGCCTTTACCGTCGTCATTCCGTCGCGTTTTGCCTCCACCCGCCTGCCGGGCAAGCCGCTGTTGCTGATCGCCGGCAAGCCGATGATCCAGCACGTCTGGGAACAGGCGAGCAAAAGCAGTGCCGAGCGAGTGGTGGTGGCCACCGACGACGCGCGTATCGTCGAGGCCTGCAAAGGCTTCGGTGCCGAAGTGGTGATGACCCGTGAAGATCACAATTCCGGTACCGATCGCCTGGCCGAAGTGGCGACGAAGCTGGGCCTGGCGCCCGACGCCATCGTGGTCAACGTCCAGGGCGACGAACCGCTGATCCCGCCGAGTGTGATCGATCAGGTCGCCGCCAACCTGGCTGCTCATACCGAAGCACGCATGGCCACCCTGGCCGAGCCGATCGAAGACGTGGACACTCTGTTCAATCCCAACGTGGTCAAGGTCGTCAGCGACCTCAATGGCCTGGCGCTGACGTTCAGTCGCTCCACCTTGCCCTGGGCGCGGGATGCGTTCGCCGTGAACCGTGATCAGTTGCCCGAAGGTGTGCCTTACCGCCGCCACATCGGCATCTATGCCTACCGCGCCGGTTTCCTGCAGGATTTCGTCAGCTGGGGTCCATGCTGGCTGGAAAACACCGAGTGCCTGGAACAGCTGCGTGCCCTGTGGCACGGCGTGCGGATCCATGTGGCTGACGCACTGATCGCACCGCCAGCCGGTGTCGATACCGTTGAAGACCTCGAGCGCGTTCGTCGCCTGCTGGAGGCGTGATGCGGGTTCTGTTTGTCTGCCTGGGCAACATCTGCCGCTCTCCCACGGCCGAAGGCGTGCTGCGGCACAAATTGCGTGAAGCAGGTCTGGCTGATCGGGTCGAAGTCGCTTCCGCCGGCACCGGTGACTGGCATGTCGGCAAGGCGCCGGACAAGCGCAGTCAGGCCGCGGCGAAGCTGCGTGGTTATGACTTGTCCACCCAGCGCGCCCGGCAAGTCAGCCGCGCCGATTTCGCCACCTACGACCTGATCCTGGCGATGGACAACAGCAACCTGCGCAACCTCAAGGCCTTGCAACCAGCCGCGGGCAAGGCCGAGCTGGACCTGTTCCTGCGCCGTTACCAGTCGCAAATCGATGAAGTGCCGGACCCGTACTACGACGGCGAGCAAGGCTTCGAGCAGGTGCTTGACCTGATCGAGCACGCCAGTGATTTACTGGTGATCGAATTGAAGGGACGGTTATGAGTTTGCAGGTTCAATCGCAGGTTTCGCTCAAGCCGTTCAACAGCTTTGGCGTGGACGTTGAGGCTCGGCTGTTTGCCGAGGCCCATAGCGACACCGATGTGCGTGAAGCACTGGCCTATGGGCTGGAACACGAGGTTCCGGTGCTGGTGATTGGCGGTGGCAGCAATCTGCTGCTGACGGCGGATATCGATTCACTGGTGCTGCGCATGGCCACTCGTGGAATTCGCGTGCTGAGCGACGACGGCAGCAAAGTGGTGATCGAAGCCGAGGCGGGCGAGCCTTGGCATCCATTTGTGCAACACACACTGGCCTTGGGGTTGTCCGGCCTGGAAAACCTCAGCCTGATTCCCGGCACCGTCGGTGCGGCACCGATGCAGAACATTGGCGCCTATGGGGTCGAGATCAAGGACGTGTTCGCCGGGCTCACCGCCCTTGATCGCCAGAGCGGCGAAATGCGCGACTTCACACTGCAAGAGTGCAACTTCGCCTACCGCGACAGCCTGTTCAAACAGGAGTCAGGACGCTGGTTGATCCTGCGCGTACGTTTCGCCCTCGATCGCGCCGCGCATCTGCATCTGGAGTACGGCCCGGTGCGTCAGCGCCTGACCGAACAAGGCATCGAGCATCCGACCGCCAGCGATGTCAGCCAGGCCATTTGCAGCATCCGCAATGAAAAACTCCCGGACCCGGCCGTGCTCGGCAATGCCGGCAGCTTCTTCAAGAACCCCTTGGTGTCGGCAGCGCTGGCTGCGCGGCTCAAGGGTGAGTACCCGGACCTGGTGGCCTATGTACAACCCGACGGTCGAATGAAACTGGCCGCTGGCTGGTTGATCGAGCGGGCGGGGTGGAAGGGGTTCCGTGAGGCTGATGCTGGCGTGCATAAATTGCAGGCGCTGGTGCTGGTCAACTATGGCGGCGCGACGGGCCTGCAATTGCTGAACCTGGCGCAGCGCATCCAGAAAGACATTTTCGAGCGTTTCCATGTCGATCTGGAAATGGAGCCGAACCGGTATTGAGTTAGGGGGCGTTCTCAACTAGTTTTCACGCCGCGCCGGGCCTGCTGTTGTGCAGGGCAAGGCGCGAGAAGCGTGGTTTGGTCATTCCAAATAAGCTTCGAGCAACGCAGCCCTGCACAACAGCAGGCCCGGCCCTTCGGGTTGTGCCTTAAAACGGGCCAGGCTGCGTTGCAGGCCTTGGAAAGGGAACAACCATTTCCAGCGGCCTGCGCCTTGCCTGGCCCGCTTTAAGGCGACAACGCGACGGGAAAACTAGTTGAGAACGCCCCCTAAGCTTCCAGGATGTATCAAAAAGCCCTGCACGATGTTTATCGTGCAGGGCTTTTTTGTTAATGCTCGGTTAACTTAGTCAGCTAACGATGCACACTCTTGCTCCACCAAAGGCCCGGTCCAGACGTCTGCGTCTGGACAAGAGAGCCTATTAGCCTGAGTCGATCTGCGTGCGCCCCACCGAAATCCAGCGGCAGATTGCTCGACCCCATAACTCAAGATCCATGCGGGCGTGCCCATGATTACCCTGAAGCTCAATGGTCAAGACCATCAACTCGACGTCACCGAGGACATGCCGCTGCTCTGGGCGATCCGCGACGTGGCCGGTTACAACGGCACCAAGTTCGGCTGCGGCATGGGCCTGTGCGGGGCCTGCACCATTCATATCGAAGGGGCTCCGGCACGCAGTTGCATCACGCCCATCGGTTCAGTGGTCGGACAGAATGTCAGCACCATCGACAACCTGCACGCCGACCCGATCGGCAAAGTCGTGCAGCAAGCCTGGCTCGACACGGCAGTCGCCCAATGCGGCTTCTGCCAGGGCGGGCAAATCATGTCGGCGACGGCGCTGCTCAAGACCCATCCGAACCCGAGCGACGAGCAGATCGAAGAAGCCATGGTCGGCAACATCTGCCGTTGCGGCACCTACAACAGGATCAAGACTGCGATCCGCCAGGCCTCCACTCACCTGAAGGAGGTCAAGGCATGAGCCGGTTACCGAATGATTTCGCCCTGAGCAACCTCAGTCGGCGTGGTTTTATCAAAGGCGTCAGCGCTGCCGGTGTATTGGTCGTCGCCGCGAGCTGGGGCTGGCAGGATGCATTTGCCAAAGAGAAAGAAAAAAAATTCGGCGCCGACGGCATGCCCCATGGCTGGGTCGACGATCCGAAAGTTTATGTGAGCATCGCCGCCGATGGCACGGTGACTGTGATCTGCAACCGCTCGGAGATGGGCCAGGGCGTGCGCACCAGCTTGACCATGGTGGTGGCCGATGAACTGGAAGCCGACTGGGCGATGGTCAAGGTGCAGCAGGCCCCCGGCGATGAAGTGCGCTTCGGCAACCAGGACACCGACGGCTCGCGCAGCATGCGTCACTGGTACGAGCCGATGCGTCGCTGCGGTGCCGCCGCGAGGACCATGCTCGAACAGGCCGCCGCCGCACAATGGAAAGTGCCGGTCGGTGAGTGCCATGCGCAACTGCACAAGGTCGTCCATGAGCCGTCTGGCCGCGAGCTCGGATATGGCGCCCTGGCCTCCGCCGCAGGCGCCTTGCCGGTTCCGGCCCGCGACAGCCTGAAGCTCAAGCAACCCGCGCAGTTCCGTTACATCGGCAAGGAAGGCACCAAGGCCATCGATGGGGAGGACATCGTCAACGGCCGGGCGGTGTACGGCGCCGACGTGCATTTCGACGGCATGCTGTATGCCACCATTGCACGGCCCGCGGTGTATGGCGGCAAAGTCAAAAGCTTCGATGGCAGCGCGGCAATGAAAGTCCCCGGCGTGGTCAAGGTGGTGCAGATCGAAAGCCGTCCGTTGCCTTCGGAATTTCAACCGCTCGGCGGGATCGCCGTGGTGGCGAGCAATACCTGGGCGGCGATCAAGGGCCGCGAGGCGCTGATAATCGAGTGGGACGACGGCCCCAATGCCAGCTACGACTCGATCGCCTATCGCAAGGAACTTGAAGCAGCCTCGCTCAAGCCCGGCAAGGTGGTGCGCAATACCGGCAACATCGACAAGGCCATGGCCAGCGCCAGCGCCGACAGCACCCTGGAAGCCTCCTACTACTTGCCGCATTTGTCACAGTCGCCGATGGAACCGATGGTCGCCATTGCGCGGTTCACGGACGGTGCCTGTGAAGCCTGGGGGCCAAGCCAGGCGCCGCAGGTCACCCGGGAACGGATCGGTGAACGCCTGGGCCTGCCGTTTGACAAGGTCACGTTCAACGTGACCTTGCTCGGGGGCGGGTTCGGGCGCAAGTCCAAGCCTGACTTCATCATCGAAGCCGCCATCCTCGCCAAGGAATTCCCCGGTAAAGCGGTGCGGGTGCAATGGACCCGCGAAGACGACATCCATTGTTCCTACTTCCACACCGTATCGGCCGAATACCTCAAGGCCAGCCTGAACAAGGATGGCCTGCCATCCGGCTGGTTGCACCGCACGGTGGCCCCGAGCATCACCGCGTTGTTTGCACCGGGCATGAACCATGAGGCGGCGTTCGAACTGGGCATGGGATTCACCAACATGGCGTATGCGATCCCCAACATTCGCCTGGAGAACCCCGAGGCAACGGTGCACACCCGCGTCGGCTGGTATCGCTCGGTGTCGAACATTCCCCATGGTTTCGCGATCCAGAGTTTTGTCGATGAGCTGGCGCACAAGGCCGGGGAGGATCCGCTGAAGTACCAGATCAGACTGCTCGGTCCGGACCGTCAGATCGATCCGCGCACCTTGAGTGAAGAGTGGAACTACGGCGAATCCCCCGAGCGTTATCCGATCGACACTGCGCGCCTGCGCACAGTACTGGAGACCGCCGCCAAGGCTGCCGGTTGGGGGCGCGAGTTGCCCAAGGGCCGCGGTCTGGGACTGGCGGTGCATTACAGCTTCGTGACGTATGTGGCGGCGGTGATCGAAGTGGAGGTCAAAGACGACGGCACGCTGGTGGTGCACAAGGCCGACATCGCCGTCGATTGCGGACCGCAGATCAACCCCGAGCGTATTCGCGCGCAGTTCGAAGGCGCCTGCGTCATGGGCCTGGGTAATGCGGTGCTGGGGGAAATAAGCTTCAAGGACGGCAAGGTCCAGCAGGATAACTTCCACATGTACGAGGTGGCACGCATGTCCCTGGCGCCAAAAGAGGTGGCTGTGCATCTGGTGACGCCGCCTGGCGACGTGCCATTGGGCGGTGTCGGTGAGCCGGGCGTACCACCGATTGCGCCCGCGCTGTGCAATGCGATCTTTGCGGCCACTGGCAAACGCATCCGTAACCTGCCGGTTCGTTATCAGCTGTCGGGCTGGCAGAAGGCCGAAGCCTGATGGACAGCGCGGATCTGAACGTCCTGCGCAGCGTGTTGCAATGGCATCGCGCCGGTCAGCGGGTAATGTTGTACAGCGTGGTCGAAACCTGGGGCACCGCGCCCCGGGCACCCGGCGCCATGTTGGCCTTGCGTGAAGACGGCATGGTGATCGGTTCGGTCTCGGGCGGGTGTGTCGAAGATGACTTGATCGCCCGGCTGCACGACGGGCGCCTTGCGCTTGACGGGCCGCCGGTGCAATTGATCACCTACGGCGTGACCCGCGAGGAAGCCGCACGTTTCGGCTTGCCCTGCGGTGGCACCTTGCGCTTGACCGAGGAGCGTATCGACGATGGGGATTGGGTCGAGCAATTGCTCGCCCGTTGCGAGGCCCATGAAATCGTTGCCCGTGAACTGAACCTGGCCACCGGCGAAGTGCTTTTGCAGCCGGCCAGTAAAGCTGACGTGTTGACGTTTGACGGACAGACCCTGCGGGCGATCTATGGCCCGCGCTGGCGCTTGCTGCTGATCGGCGCGGGGCAGCTATCGCGCTATGTGGCGGAAATGGCCCGCCTGCTGGATTTCGAGGTGTCGATTTGCGATCCGCGTAGCGAGTTCGTCTACGGCTGGGAGGAGCAGCACGGACGATTCGTTTCGGGCATGCCGGATGAGGCAGTGTTGAATATCGAGACCGATGAACGCACGGCCATCGTGGCCTTGACCCATGATCCGCGTCTGGACGACATGGCGCTGCTCACGGCCCTGGATTCCAGGGCATTTTACGTCGGGGCGCTGGGGTCGCGGGTCAACAGCCAGAAGCGCCGGGAAAACCTGGCTCAACTGGGTTTGTCGCAACCGGCGATTGACCGCTTGCATGGTCCGATCGGTTTGCACATTGGCAGTCATAACCCGGCGGAAATTGCCTTGTCGCTCATGGCGGAAATCGTGGCGGTCAAAAACGGCGTCGAACTGAAGCAGAAGAAAGTCTTGCAGGAGGGGGTATGAGCCAGTCCATTGGCGTCATCGTGCTGGCGGCGGGGCAGGGCAGCCGGTTTCGTCGGGTGGCGGGCGCCGAAAAGGACAAATTGCTGGCCGATTGCTCCGGTCGTGACGGTGCTGTGCGGTCCGTCATCGAGCACACATTGGTCAACCTGCCGGTCGCTCTGGGCAAGCGCGTACTGGTGACCACTGCTGACCGCCCGCAAGTGATTCGCATGGCTCAGGCCTATGGCTGCGCGATTGTGCTGATCGAATCGACGGGAATGGGTGACAGCATTGCCGCCGGGGTCGCTGCCTGCAAGCAACTCGATGGCTGGCTGATGGTGCTGGGGGATATGCCGTTCATCCTGCCGTACAGTATCGAGCAAGTGGTGGCGGGAATTGGCGATGAGAGTATCAGTGTGCCCGTTCAGGACGGCGTGTACGGGCACCCTGTCGGGTTCGGACGGGACTTCGCGGCGGGGTTGATGGCGCTATCGGGGGATCGTGGCGCCAAACCGTTGTTCGCCCAGGGGCGGGTGGTTGAGGTTGCGGTGAATGATCCCGGGGTTTTGTGGGATGTGGATGTGCCACAGAAATTGGTTTTTGAGTGAAGTCATAAAGATCGCAGCCTTCGGCAGCTCCTACGTCGATCATCTGTAGGAGCTGCCGAAGGCTGCGATCTTTTGATCTTTACTGAAATAAAAAGCCCCGCCTGGATCACCAGGCGGGGCTTTTCATTGGCCGATGGAATCAGACGAGAGGTTTAGGCTCGTGTTCTTTTTCCTCGGCTTGCTCGTGTTGCTCTACCGCTTCCTGAACGGAGCGCGGTGCTTCGTGGATCACCGAATCAGCCGGCTCGGCAGCCACTTCAGCGGCCGGGGCAGGCGCTGCCTCAACCACTTCAGCAGCAACCGGTGCAGGCTCGGCAGCGACAGCCGTTTCAACCGGAGCCGCAGCGGCAGCCAGTTCGGCTTCCTTCTGCAGACGCTCGGCTTCACGCTTGCGACGACGCACTTCGCGTGGGTCGTTAGGCGCACGGCCACTTGGCGTCAGGGCGCTGACAGGAGCGGCTTCGACTACCGGTGCAGGAGCTTCGGCAACGACCGGAGCTTCAACGACTGGCGCTGGAGTCGGCTGCGCGGCGGCAACCACCGGCTCGGAAACCATGGCTTCAGCCACTTGGGTCTCGGCAGCAGGCGCTGGTGTTTCAGCGACGGCTGGCTCGGCCACCCAGTTGAACGCCGTTTGCTCTTCACGCACTTCGCGAACGGTTTCAGTCACGGTTTCGACGACGGCTTCTTCAACCACTGGCGCTGGCTCGGCAGCCGCTTCAACGGCAGGCTGTGCCTCAGGCGCTGGCGCTACTTCGATTTCCGGTGACGCAGTGAATTCGACCGGGGTGGTCGCTTCAACGGCTGGCGTTTCAACCGGAGCTGCTTCCAGGGTCGCGGCAGTGGCACGTTCGGCTTGCTCGTTGGCCTGTGCTTCGGCTGGCGCGCTGATCACGCTGCTGGCGACGGCTGCGGTAACAGCCAGGCCGGCGGCCAGATCGGCAACGCTTGGTGCTTCGGCGTTTTCGCCGGACTCGGACTCTTCCGAACCTTCGATCACGTTGCCGTTGGCGTCACGCTGACGCTCGCGACGGTTGCTGCGACGACGCTGGCCACGGGAGCGGCGACGTGGACGATCGCCCTCGGCGCTTTCCAGACCGTCTTCCTGCAGTTGCTCTTCGTTGGTGGTCAGTTCTTCTTCGGCTTCGGCTGCGGCAGCTTGTTCGGCGCGTGGCTGACGCTCTTCACGCGGAGGGCGTGGCGCGCGTTCTTCACGTGGCTGGCGAGCCGGGCGCTCTTCAGCGGTAGCAGCGGTAGCGGCAGCGGCTGCCGGAGCAGCCGGAGCAGCCGGAGCGGCATCCAGAGGCTCGCGCAGTTCACGAACGCGTTCTTCGCGCTCGCCACGTGGCTTGCGATCTTCACGCGGAGCGCGCGGTGCACGTTCTTCACGAGGAGCGCGTGGTGCGCGTTCTTCACGGGCGACTACCGGAGTTTCTTCACGGGGCTCGCGAGGCTCGCGAACTTCGCGTGGCTGGCGCTCTTCACGCGGTGCGCGTTCTTCACGCGGTGCACGTTCTTCGCGGGGCTTGCGATCTTCATCGCGGCGAACGTTGCGGTTGCGGCTTTGCTGGCGACCGTTGCGACGCTCTTCGTTGCGGGCCGGACGCTCGGCGGCAGGCTTTTCAACCACAGCCGGCGCGACAGGCTCTTCCTTGGTGGCGAACAGGCTGATCAGCGACTTCACCAGGCCTTTGAACAGGCTTGGCTCTGGCACGGCGACCGGCGCAGGGGCCGGCGCGGCAACTTCGGTCGGAACCGGAGCGTTGGCGCGGGCCGGCGCCGTCTTGACCGCTGCTTCCTGGCGAACCAGGGTGCGGGTCGCAGCGGCTGGCTGGACTTCTTCCACTTCGGCAGCGGCAGCGGCGATTTCGTAGCTGGACTGGTTGGTGGCCGCTTCCGGGCTGTCATCACGCAGGCGTTGCACTTCGAAGTGCGGCGTCTCGAGGTGATCGTTCGGCAGGATGACGATGCGGGCGCGGGTGCGCAGTTCGATCTTGGTGATCGAGTTGCGTTTTTCGTTGAGCAGGAACGCAGCCACCGGGATCGGCACTTGTGCACGAACTTCGGCGGTACGGTCTTTCAGGGCTTCTTCTTCGATCAGGCGCAGAATCGCCAGGGACAGCGATTCAACGTCACGGATGATGCCGGTGCCGTTGCAACGCGGGCAGACGATGCCGCTGCTTTCGCCCAGGGATGGACGCAGGCGTTGACGAGACATTTCCAACAGACCGAAGCGCGAGATGCGTCCGACTTGCACGCGAGCGCGGTCGGCTTCCAGGCATTCGCGGACTTTCTCTTCCACGGCGCGCTGGTTCTTGGCAGGGGTCATGTCGATGAAGTCGATGACGATCAGGCCGCCGATGTCGCGCAGGCGCAACTGACGGGCGATTTCTTCGGCCGCTTCAAGGTTGGTTTGCAGGGCGGTTTCTTCGATGTCGCTGCCTTTGGTGGCGCGCGCCGAGTTGATGTCGATGGACACCAGGGCCTCGGTCGGGTCGATGACGATGGAACCGCCGGAAGGCAGTTCGACGACGCGCTGGAAAGCGGTTTCGATCTGGCTTTCGATCTGGAAGCGGTTGAACAGCGGAACGCTGTCTTCGTACAGCTTGATCTTGCTGGCGTACTGCGGCATCACCTGGCGGATGAAGGTCAGGGCTTCGTCCTGGGCTTCAACGCTGTCGATCAGCACTTCGCCAATGTCCTGGCGCAGGTAGTCGCGGATCGCGCGGATGATCACGTTGCTTTCCTGGTAGATCAGGAACGGCGCGGCGCGGTCCAGCGAAGCTTCCTTGATGGCGGTCCAGAGTTGCAGCAGGTAGTCGAGGTCCCACTGCATTTCTTCGCTGCTGCGGCCCAGGCCGGCAGTGCGCACGATCAGACCCATGTCGGCCGGGGCAACCAGACCGTTCAGCGCTTCACGCAGTTCATTGCGCTCTTCGCCTTCGATGCGACGGGAAATACCGCCGGCACGCGGGTTGTTCGGCATCAGCACCAGGTAACGACCGGCCAGGCTGATGAAGGTGGTCAGGGCGGCGCCCTTGTTGCCACGCTCTTCTTTTTCGACCTGAACGATGACTTCCTGGCCTTCGCTCAGGACGTCCTTGATGTTGACGCGACCTTCCGGGGCTTTCTTGAAGTATTCGCGGGAGATTTCTTTGAGGGGCAGGAAGCCGTGGCGCTCAGAGCCGAAATCGACAAAGGCAGCCTCGAGGCTTGGTTCGATGCGAGTAATCCGGCCTTTATAGATGTTGGCCTTCTTCTGCTCGCGTGCACCGGATTCGATGTCCAGGTCGTAGAGGCGCTGGCCATCTACCAGTGCAACACGCAACTCTTCGGGTTGAGTTGCGTTAATCAGCATTCTTTTCATGTAGTACCGTCGGTTTCCGGGCTGCCGGAAACGGCGTTCGGCACACACGACTTCTCACGGTCGGTGTCAGGTGCGTCGGGAGTGGTTGGCCATTTCCCGTGTCCAGCGAAGTCCGGCCAATGAGGGCCTTCATCGCGACGTACGCGTCCTGCTTGCTGTGGCTACTTAAGCACTCAGTCAGGAGGAGGAATCAACCAGCGGCTGTGGACGAGATGAAGCGTCTTGAGAAAGCCTGTTGCTACACAGTCCGGCGGTTGTGCATCTCCACCCTACACGTATCCCTGATAATTCGGGTGCTGCCGCGCGCAGAATCCGCAGCGGGTTGGCATTTACCGTGAGCTCCGATAGGGGAGGTCACGCATCATGGCTAATTTAGGCGTTGTTTCCGATGCCTTCGCTCGGGGTCATTCGCAACTGACTGCACTTTGTGAACTGGCCGTGAATATGGCTCGCAAAACGAGTGAGAACTCTGCTTTGTGGCGTGATTCAGGCCTCATGTCACCTGCGCTCGTTACACTTGCAAACTCCACCGTTACGTAGCGAAAGCCGCGTAGGACGGCCTCGCGTCCTGGTGAATTGCGTTGGTCAGGGCCGGTTTTTGACCGTTGGTCCGCTGTCCAGGCCGCTTTTGGCGACGTTCGCGACTATAGCAGCAATGATTAAGTGCTTCAATTCCATAAAAAATTGTTATCATCCGCGGCATGACGACGACTACCCTCCCGACTCCAAGCGTACAACTGCTTGAGGTCTCGCCGGAATATGCCGGCCAACGTATTGATAATTTCCTTCTCGCCCGACTCAAAGGCGTGCCCAAGACCTTGATTTACCGCATTTTGCGCAAAGGCGAAGTGCGTGTGAACAAAGGTCGGATCAAGCCCGAGTACAAGCTGCAGGCGGGCGATATCGTGCGCGTGCCGCCGGTTCGAGTGCCTGAGCGCGACGAGCCGGTGCCACTGGCGCAGGGGTTGCTGCAGCGACTCGAAGCCTCGATTGTCTTCGAAGACAAGGCCCTGATCGTGATCAACAAGCCTGCGGGCATTGCTGTGCACGGCGGTAGCGGCCTGACTTTCGGGGTGATCGAAGCCTTTCGTCAGTTGCGCCCCGATTGCAAGGAGCTCGAGCTGGTTCACCGTCTCGACCGTGATACCTCCGGCCTGTTGATGATCGCCAAGAAGCGCAGCATGTTGCGCCACTTGCACGCTGCGTTGCGCGGTGATGGCGTCGACAAGCGCTACATGGCGCTGGTCCGCGGTAACTGGGCGAGCTCGATCAAGCAAGTCCGTGCGTCGCTGGGCAAGAGCAATCTGCGTTCCGGCGAGCGCATGGTCGAGGTCGACGAGGAGGAGGGGAAGGAGTCCGTGACCGTGTTCAAGGTCCTGCGCCGCTTCGGCGACTTTGCCACCCTGATCGAAGCCAAGCCGATTACCGGCCGGACTCACCAGATCCGTGTCCATACCCTGCACGCCGGGCATTGCATCGCTGGCGACACCAAGTATGGCGACGAAGGTTTCAGCAAGGAAATCCGCGATCTGGGCGGCAAGCGCCTGTTCCTGCATGCCTACATGCTGACTGTGCCGTTGCCTGATGGCGGCGAGCTGAAGTTGCAGGCCCCGGTCGACGAGATGTGGGCCAAGACTGTGGAGCGATTGAGTGCGCCCTTCTGATTACAGACTGCTGATCTTCGATTGGGATGGCACGCTGGCCGATTCCATTGGCCGGATTGTCGAGGCGATGCACGTGGCATCGCAGCGCTCCGGGTTTGAACAGCGCGATGATTTTGCCGTCAAAGGCATTATCGGCCTGGGCTTGCCGGAAGCGATCCGCACCCTGTATCCCGAGATTGGTGACGACGAGTTGATCGCGTTCCGCGAGCACTATGCCGAACATTACATTGCGTCGGAAGCTGTGCCTTCGCCGCTGTTCGAGGGTGTGGTCGAGTCGCTCGAGGCATTTCGTGCCGAGGGTTATCATCTGGCTGTGGCGACCGGCAAGGCCCGTCGCGGGCTGGACCGGGTGTTGAAGTCCCATGGCTGGGAGAATTACTTCGATATCACCCGCGCGGCCGACGAGACCGCCAGCAAGCCCCATCCACTGATGCTCGAGCAGATTCTCGCGCATTGCGAGGTTCGCCCGGAGCAGGCGTTGATGGTCGGTGATTCGTCCTTTGATTTGCAGATGGCGCGCAATGCCGGCATGGGTTCGGTGGCTGTCAGCTATGGCGCTCAATCGATCGATGCGTTGAAGTTGTATGAGCCGCGACTGGCCATTGACCGTTTTTCAGAATTGCATGCCTGGCTGAGTCAGCGGGCTTAACCGGTTGTTTTTGGGGTGGATGGCATGACCGACGAATGGAAGGCGCCCGCCAAGGCGAGCGCAGAGAGCGGTGACGACAAGAGCTGGAAGCTGCTGGAAAAGACGCTGCTGGCCGGCATACAGGAGCAGCGCCGGTCCCGTCGCTGGGGAATATTCTTCAAATCACTGACTTTTGTGTATCTGTTCGGTGCCATTGCCCTGTTTTCGCCGCTGATGGATATGGAGAAGGCAGCTACCCTCAGTGCCAATTACACGGCGTTGATCGATGTGACAGGCATGATTGCCGACAAGGAGCCCGCCAGCGCAGACAATATCGTTGGCAGTCTGCGCGCGGCTTTCGAGGACAAGAAGGTCAAGGGCGTCATCCTGCGCATCAACAGCCCGGGCGGCAGTCCGGTGCAGTCGGGTTATGTCTATGACGAGATCCGTCGTCTGCGCGGTCTGCACCCGGACATCAAGCTCTATGCGGTCATTTCCGACCTGGGGGCTTCCGGGGCTTACTACATCGCCAGCGCGGCAGATCAGATCTACGCTGACAAGGCCAGCCTGGTCGGCTCCATCGGAGTAACGGCTGCCGGTTATGGCTTTGTCGGCACCATGGAGAAGCTGGGCGTCGAGCGGCGCACCTACACCGCTGGCGAACACAAGTCGTTCCTCGATCCGTTCCTGCCGCAGAAGCCGGAAGAAACTGTTTTTTGGCAGGGCGTGCTCGATACGACCCACAAGCAGTTCATCAGCAGCGTCAAGCAGGGGCGCGGCGATCGCCTGAAGGACAAGGAGCATCCGGAGCTGTTCTCCGGCCTGGTCTGGTCCGGCGAGCAGGCGCTGCCGCTGGGGTTGATCGATGGACTGGGTAATGCCAGTTCGGTTGCGCGGGATGTGATCGGCGAGAAAGAGCTGGTGGACTTCACTGTTCAGGAGTCGCCGTTCGATCGCTTCTCGAAAAAGCTCGGTGCCAGCGTGGCTGAGCATTTGGCGATGTGGATGGGCTTTAACGGTCCGTCGCTGCGCTGAATCTCTTGTGATAAAAAACCGGCATCAGCCGGTTTTTTTTAGAATCAAAAGATCGCAGCCTGCGGCAGCTCCTACGCGGGCCGGTTTCATCCATGAATCGCGGGCACACCCAAATCCTGTAGGAGCTGCCGCAGGCTGCGATCTTTTGATCTTTTGATCTTCAGGGGACTTGCACGCCTTCGGTCAGGAGCATGTCGGTCAAACGAATCAGTGGCAGGCCGACGAGGCTGGTGGCGTCAGGGCCTTCCGTGCTTTGAAACAGGCTCACCCCCAACCCTTCGGCCTTGAAGCTGCCTGCGCAGTCGTAGGGTTGCTCGGCGTGCAGGTAGCGCTCGATGCGGGTCGCGTCGAGTGTGCGCATGTGTACGGTGAACGGCACGCAATCGACCTGGCAGTGTCCGGTCTGGCTGTTGAGCAGGGCCAGGCCGGTCAGGAATGTCACGCGGGCACCGCTGGCGGCCAGCAGTTGTTCACGGGCCTTTTCGAAGCTGTGGGGCTTTCCGATAATCCGCTCTCCCAGTACGGCGACCTGATCGGAGCCGATTATCAGATGAGCGGTATGGCTGTCGGCCAGGGCGCGCGCTTTCTCTTCGGCGAGGCGCTTGACCAGCTCGATGGCGGATTCACCAGGGCGATGGCTTTCGTCGATATCCGGCGAGCTGCACGTGAAAGGCAGCTGCAAGCGGGCCAGCAATTCCCGGCGATAGACCGAGCCAGAAGCGAGTAATAAAGGCAGCATGCGCATCTCCATAAGGCAGGTGCGAATTCTAGCGAGGCTTGCAAGTGACGGACAGGGCTGAATTTCCTTTGACATGGGCGGGTGCATCCCTATAATGCTGCGCCTATGTTGAATGACCCGATTCCACCTCACGTTGACCCGCGCAAATTGGCTGATCGTGGCACCACCCTTCAAGGTGAAATGCTGCTGGCCGATTTGGAGAGACTCTGCGACCCGCTTTCCGACAATGTCGGTACGGTGCAGGCTAAATTCGTTTTTGAACGAGATGAACGTAAATCTGTGGTCATCCACAGCTTTATCGACACTGAAGTCAAAATGGTTTGCCAGCGTTGTCTTGAGCTGGTCACCCTGCCGATCCACAGCGAATGCAGTTACGCCGTGGTGAAGGAGGGTGCGAATACCCAGTCGTTGCCGAAAGGTTATGACGTGCTGGAACTGGGCGAAGATCCTTTGGATCTGCAGTCACTGATCGAGGAGGAGCTTCTGCTCGCCTTGCCCATTGTGCCTGCTCATCATCCGGAAGAATGCCAGCAGCCGGCGGGTCTCGATGAGCCCGAACCGAGCGAGGACGAGGTAACGCGGTCCAACCCGTTCAGTGTATTGGCGCAGTTAAAGCGTGACCCAAACGTTTAGGAGTTAATCAATTATGGCTGTTCAGCAGAACAAAAAATCCCGCTCTGCCCGTGACATGCGCCGTTCGCACGACGCTCTCGAGGCTAGCACCCTGTCTGTAGAAAAAACCACCGGTGAAGTTCACCTGCGTCACCACGTATCGCCAGAAGGCGTATACCGTGGCCGTAAAGTGATCGACAAGGGCGCTGACGAGTAATCACTTGTCCGCTCAAGTCATCGCGATTGACGCAATGGGCGGGGACTTCGGTCCCCGCAGCATTGTTCAGGCCAGCCTTGCTTGCCTGTCTGCTACACCCTCGCTGCACCTGACCCTCGTCGGTCAACCCTCCCTGCTTGAAGAATTGATCGCTGGCCATTCGGCTGTGGATCGCGCGCGCCTGTCGATTGCCCCGGCGAGCGAAGTCATTACCATGGACGAAAAGCCCACCCAGGCCTTGCGTGGCAAACCTGACTCGTCGATGCGTGTAGCCCTGGAATTGTTGCGCGACGGCAAAGTCCAGGCCTGTGTCAGTGCCGGTAATACCGGGGCGTTGATGGCGTTGTCGCGGTTCGTGCTCAAGACCTTGCCGGGTATTGATCGTCCGGCCATGGTGGCGGCGATTCCGACACAGAAGGGTTACTGCCAATTGCTCGACCTGGGTGCCAACGTCGATTGCAGTGCCGAGCATCTGCTGCAGTTTGCGGTCATGGGCTCGGTTGCTGCGCAAACTCTGGGCATAGCGCGTCCACGGGTGGCGTTGCTGAATATTGGCACCGAAGACATCAAGGGCAACCAGCAGGTCAAGCTGGCCGCCACTTTGTTACAGGCCGCTCGCGGCATCAATTACATCGGTTTCGTCGAAGGTGATGGTTTGTACCGCGGCGAAGCGGATGTGGTGGTGTGTGACGGTTTTGTCGGCAACATCCTGCTCAAATCCAGCGAAGGCCTGGCAACCATGATTGCCGGGCGCATCGAGGCGTTGTTCAGGAAGAGCGTAGCCTCTCGCATGGTCGGCGCGCTGGCGCTGCCCTTGATGAAACGTCTGCAGGCCGATCTGGCACCTGCCCGGCATAACGGCGCGAGCTTTCTCGGATTGCAGGGGATCGTGGTGAAGAGCCACGGTTCTGCCGGAGTGCAGGGTTTTCAGAGTGCCATTCAGCGTGCACTGATCGAGATTCAGGAAAACCTGCCCGAGCGCATTCACGGTCGTCTGGAGGATTTATTGCTTTAGGCGTTTTCGTCGGACAATGCTTAAATGTGACCGGTTGGTTCGATGGGCCATCCAACTGTCAGTTTCTTGCGCCCCCAAAGCGGGACGCCAATTTCCGACGACAAGATCATTAGGGGCTTGTTACATGTCTGCTTCCCTCGCATTCGTCTTTCCGGGACAGGGTTCGCAGTCCCTCGGCATGCTGGCCGAGCTGGGCGCGCAACATCCGGTTGTTCTCGAAACATTCAAAGAAGCCTCCGATGCACTGGGTTACGACCTGTGGGCACTGACCCAGCAAGGGCCGGAAGAGCAACTCAATCAAACCGATAAAACCCAGCCGGCCATTCTGACTGCCTCGATCGCCCTGTGGCGTCTGTGGCTGGCGGAAGGTGGTGCGCGCCCGGCATACGTTGCCGGGCACAGTCTGGGTGAATACAGCGCGCTGGTCGCGGCAGGCAGTCTGAGCCTGGGCGATGCAGTGAAGCTCGTCGAACGTCGTGGCCAGCTGATGCAGGAAGCCGTGCCGGCCGGGCAAGGCGGTATGGCTGCCATCCTGGGCCTGGACGATGCCGACGTACTGGCAGCCTGTGCCGAAGCGGCGCAAGGCGAAGTGGTCAGCGCGGTGAATTTCAACTCGCCGGGCCAGGTGGTCATCGCCGGTGCCAAGGCTGCCGTCGAGCGCGCCATCGAAGGCTGCAAGGCACGTGGTGCCAAGCGCGCCATGCCGTTGCCGGTTAGCGTGCCGTCCCATTGCGAGCTGATGCGCCCGGCTGCCGAGCGTTTCGCCGAATCGATCGCCGCTATCGACTGGCAGGCACCGCAGATTCCTGTGGTGCAGAACGTCAGTGCCCAGGTGCCGGCCGATCTGGAAACCCTCAAGCGTGATCTGCTCGAACAGCTGTACAAGCCAGTACGCTGGGTCGAATCCGTACAGGCGCTGGCCGCCAAGGGCGCGACCAATCTGGTCGAGTGCGGCCCGGGCAAAGTACTGGCCGGTCTGAACAAACGCTGCGCCGAAGGCGTGTCGACATCCAACCTCAATACCCCAGACGCTTTCGCTGCCGCCCGTGCAGCGCTGGCCTGAATCAGGAGAAGCTTGCATGAGTCTGCAAGGTAAAGTTGCACTGGTCACCGGTGCCAGCCGTGGCATCGGCCAGGCTATCGCCCTGGAACTGGGTCGTCAGGGCGCCATCGTTGTGGGTACCGCGACCTCCGCGTCGGGTGCCGAGCGCATTGCCGCGACCCTGAAGGAAAACGGTATTCAAGGTACTGGCCTGGAACTCAATGTCACCAGCGACGAGTCCGTGGCGGCTGTTCTGGCGAGCATTCAGGAGCAGTTCGGTGCGCCGGCGATCCTGGTCAACAATGCCGGCATCACCCGCGATAACCTGATGATGCGCATGAAAGACGACGAGTGGCATGACGTTGTCGATACCAACCTGAACAGTCTGTTCCGCCTGTCCAAGGGCGTTTTGCGCGGTATGACCAAAGCTCGTTGGGGCCGAATTATCAGTATTGGTTCGGTTGTGGGTGCCATGGGCAACGCAGGCCAAGTAAACTACGCTGCCGCCAAGGCCGGCCTGGAAGGTTTCAGCCGTGCTCTGGCGCGTGAAGTCGGTTCGCGTTCGATTACGGTAAACTCGGTGGCCCCTGGGTTCATCGATACCGATATGACCCGTGAACTGCCCGAGGCGCAGCGTGAAGCCTTGCAGACGCAGATTCCGCTGGGTCGTCTGGGGCAGGCTCAAGAGATCGCGTCCGTGGTCGCTTTTCTTGCGTCGGACGGTGCGGCTTACGTTACCGGAGCTACAATCCCGGTGAACGGCGGGATGTACATGTAATTCAAATGTGACGGATTGCTTCAAAAAAATGTCATACGAGCTGTCTAAAATCCGTTATAAAGCTGCAATCTATTTTATCGGCATAGGGTCACCGGGTTTGAGGAGTGAAGCTTTCAGTTGAAAAGCTGAAAAGTCTTTCTATACACTTACCCACTGGCCAGCTGCCTGAATTTGTCCATTAGGAGTGAAAACAAGGTATGAGCACCATCGAAGAGCGCGTCAAGAAAATCGTTGCTGAGCAACTGGGCGTTAAAGAAGAAGAAGTGGTCAACACTGCTTCCTTCGTAGAAGACCTGGGTGCCGACTCCCTTGACACCGTTGAGCTGGTGATGGCTCTGGAAGAGGAATTCGAGACCGAAATCCCTGACGAAGAAGCCGAGAAGATCACTACCGTACAAGCTGCAATCGACTACGTTACTAGCCACCAGGCGTAATAGTTCGTAATCGTTGCTCGCTGTCGTGGAAAAACCGCACTGCCATCACGGCGTGCGGTTTTTTCTTTAGGCCTGATGCAAAGTCGTCATTTGAAAAAGGAGAGTGCTGTGTCGCGTAGACGCGTCGTAGTCACCGGTATGGGTATGTTGTCGCCACTGGGCACGGATGTGCCAAGCAGCTGGCAGGGCATTCTGGCTGGCCGCAGTGGCATTGGTCTGATCGAACACGCCGACCTTTCTGCCTATTCCACCCGTTTTGGCGGCTCGGTAAAGGGCTTCAATGTCGAGGAATACCTGTCGGTCAAGGAAGCCCGCAAGCTCGACCTGTTCATTCAGTACGGTCTGGCCGCAGGTTTTCAGGCGGTACGCAATTCCGGTCTGGAAGTCACCGACGCCAACCGTGAGCGTATCGGTGTGGCCATGGGCTCGGGTATTGGCGGTCTGACCAATATCGAAGAAACCGCCCGCACCCTGCACGAGACCGGCCCACGACGGATCTCTCCGTTCTTCGTGCCAGGCTCGATCATCAATATGATTTCCGGTTTCCTGTCGATCCATCTGGGGGCACAGGGACCTAACTACGCCATCGCCACGGCCTGTACCACCGGTACCCACTGCATTGGCATGGCCGCCCGCAACATCATGTACGACGAAGCCGACGTGATGATTGCCGGTGGCGCCGAGATGGCGGCCTGCGGTCTGGGCATGGGCGGCTTCGGTGCCTCCCGCGCGCTGTCGACCCGCAACGACGAGCCGACCCGCGCCAGCCGTCCATGGGACAAGGGCCGTGATGGCTTCGTGCTGTCCAACGGTGCCGGTGCGCTGGTTCTGGAGGAGCTGGAACACGCCAAGGCCCGTGGTGCGACCATCTATGCCGAGCTGATCGGCTTCGGCACCAGTGGCGATGCCTACCACATGACCTCGCCGCCAGCCGATGGCGCCGGTGCTGCTCGTTGCGTCACCAATGCGCTGCGCGATGCCAAAATCAATGGCGATCAAGTGCAGTACATCAACGCCCACGGCACTTCGACTCCCGCAGGCGACCTGGCCGAAGTCAATGCGATCAAGTCGGTGTTCGGCGATCACGCCTACAAGCTGGCCGTCAGTTCCACCAAGTCCATGACCGGCCACCTGTTGGGTGCGGCGGGCGCGGTCGAGGCGATCTTCAGCGTTCTGGCGATCAACGGCCAGGTAGCGCCGCCGACCATCAACCTCGATGAGCCGGACGAAGGCTGCGACCTCGATTTCGTGCCGCACACGGCGCGTAATATGGATATCGATGTGGTCATTTCCAACTCCTTCGGTTTTGGCGGCACCAACGGCTCGCTGGTGTTCCGCCGGTTCGCAGGCTGATGGACAGCTGGGTCGACGGTCAGCCGGCTGACGCTTTGTCGCTGAAGGATCGCGGCCTGGCTTATGGCGATGGTCTGTTCGAGACCATTGCCGTGCGCAACGGGCAGCCCGTATTGCTGGACCGGCATCTGTCGCGTCTGGCGGACGGCTGTTCGCGTCTGGCGCTTGCCGCCGATCAGGTGTTGATCCGCAGCGAACTGCTGGCCTACGCCGCGGCACTGGGTGATGGAGTGCTCAAGCTCATCCTCACTCGTGGCGATGGTCTGCGCGGCTACGCCCCGGATCCTTCGGCTCAGGCTCGACGCATTCTGCAAGGCAATCCACCCGCGGCTTACCCTGCCGTGCATGGCGAGCAGGGTGTTCGTCTGTTTCCTTGCACCACGCGATTGTCCAGGCAGCCATTACTGGCCGGCCTCAAGCACCTGAACCGTCTTGAACAAGTCCTCGCCCGTGCCGAATGGCAGGACACCGAGCATGCCGAAGGCTTGATGCTCGATCAGGCCGGGCGCGTGATTGAAGGCGTGTTCAGCAATTTGTTCCTGGTGCGTGATGGCGCACTCATTACCGCTGACCTCAAGCGCTGCGGCGTGGCCGGCGTGATGCGTGGCGAAATATTGTTTCAGGCCAGGTCACTGGGAATCCCTACGCAAATCACCGACATTCCCCTCGAACAACTGCAATGGGCTGATGAAGTATTTATTTGCAACAGCGTGTATGGCGTTTGGCCAGTGCGCGCCTGTGCTGCTCTTCACTGGCCGGTTGGGTCGCTCACCCGTAAACTCCAAACCATTGCCTGTGCGCTACTGGATGCTTGAAACGTGAGACGTAAATTCTTGCTGCTGCTGGAAACCGGACTGGTTCTGGCGGGGCTGCTGTTGGGTGCTTCAGCCTGGAAAATTCATTCGGCGCTGGTACAGCCGCTGAACATTGCCCAGGAACAATTGCTGGATGTGCCCAAGGGCACCACGCCGACCCGCACCTTCTACCGACTCGAAGCCAATGGCGTCATCAAGGACGCATTCTGGCTGCGGGTATATTGGCGCTTCAACCTCGCCAAGCAACCCCTGCACAGCGGTGAATACCGCATGAAGCCGGGCATGACCGTCGAAGGCCTGATCGACCTGTGGAAACGCGGGGAAATGGTTCAGTACAGCCTGACCCTGGTCGAAGGCTGGAATTTCCGTCAGGTCCGCGCAGCGCTGGCCAAAGAAGAGAAGCTCGACCATAGCCTCGACGGTTTGAGCGACAGCCAGGTCATGGACAAGCTCGGCCACAGCGGGATTTTCCCGGAAGGGCGCTTCTTCCCTGACACTTATCGCTACGTGCGCGGCATGACCGATATCGAACTGCTGAAAACCGCTTACGAGCGCCTCGACGAAGTGCTCGCCAAGGAGTGGGAACAGCGTTCTTCCGATGTGCCGTACACCGAACCCTACCAGGCGCTGATCATGGCCTCGCTGGTGGAGAAGGAAACCGGGGTACCGCAGGAGCGCGGGCAAATTGCCGGCGTATTCGTACGACGCATGGCGATGGGCATGCTGCTGCAGACCGATCCGACGGTGATCTACGGCCTTGGCGACCGCTACAACGGCAAGCTGACCCGGGCTCACCTCAAGGAATCGACGCCCTATAACACCTACATGAATGCGGGCCTGCCGCCGACGCCGATTTCCATGGTCGGTCGCGAAGCCATCCATGCGGCACTCAATCCGGTGGAGGGCAACAGCCTATACTTCGTGGCGCGTGGTGATGGCACTCACGTGTTCTCCGACGATCTGGACGCTCACAACAATGCTGTGAAGGAGTTCCAGCTCAAGCGTCGCGCCGATTATCGCTCCAGCCCGGCGCCTGCCTCCACGCCCGAGACGCCGCCAACCGAGGCTGAGCAAACCGGTACGCAGGAGGCCAAGTCTTCGCAAAAGTTGGCTCCGATCCCGGCCGCTTCACCGAACACGGCTCCCGAGGCGCTGCCTCAGGTGCCGGCGCAAGACCCTGCACCAGCCCCTGAAATGCCGGAACTCGATGCCAACGCACCGGAAAGCCCGCAATGACTCTGACTAAGGACTGCCTGTGACTGGCTTGTTTATTACTCTGGAAGGCCCGGAAGGCGCCGGCAAGAGCACCAACCGCGAATACCTGGCCGAGCGCCTGCGCGCCGCCGGCATCGAGGTGGTGCTGACCCGCGAGCCGGGTGGCACGCCGCTGGCCGAGCGCATCCGTGAAGTGCTGCTGGCCCCGGTCGACGAAGTCATGAACCCGGATACCGAGTTGCTGCTGGTGTTCGCGGCGCGTGCCCAGCACCTGGCAGAAGTGATTCGCCCGGCGCTGGCCCGTGGTGCCGTGGTCTTGTGTGATCGTTTTACCGATTCGACATACGCCTACCAGGGCGGCGGCCGTGGCTTGTCGCTGGAGCGCATCGCAGCCCTGGAAACCTTCGTCCAGGGCGATCTGCGCCCGCACCTGACGCTGATTTTCGATCTGCCTGTCGAGGTGGGTCTGGCCCGCGCCAGTGCTCGCGGTCGTCTGGATCGCTTCGAACGCGAAGGCCGGACCTTTTTCGATGCCGTACGCAAAGCCTTCCTCAAGCGGGCCGAGGCGGATCCGGCGCGTTATGTGCTGGTCGATGCTGCCCAACCGTTGGCACAGGTTCAGCAATCGCTGGATGCCTTGCTGCCGCGCCTGCTGGAGTTGAGCCGTGGCTGAGGCCTATCCGTGGCAGGAAACCCTCTGGCAGCACCTGGCCGGTCGCGCCCAGCATGCGCATGCCTACCTGCTGCATGGCCCGGCCGGGATCGGCAAGCGGGCACTGGCCGAGCGCCTGATGGCCAGCTTGCTGTGCCAGCGCCCGAACGCGCTGCAAGCCTGCGGTGAATGCAAATCCTGTCTGCTGCTCAAGGCTGGCAGCCACCCGGATAACTACATCCTGGAACCGGAAGAAGCCGACAAGGCGATCAAGGTCGATCAGGTTCGCGATCTGGTCGGTTTCGTGGTGCAGACTGCGCAGTTGGGCGGGCGCAAGGTGGTGTTGATCGAGCCGGCCGAGTCGATGAACATCAATGCCGCCAACGCCTTGCTCAAAAGCCTTGAAGAACCGTCCGGCGATACGGTTTTGTTGCTGGTCAGCCATCAGCCCAGCCGATTGTTGCCAACCATCAAGAGTCGCTGCGTGCAGCAGGCCTGTCCGCTGCCGGGCGAGGCCATGAGCTTGAAGTGGCTGGCTCAGGCGTTGCCGGAGTGTTCCGAAGAAGAGCGCATCGAACTGCTGACACTGGCCGCCGGTTCGCCGCTGGCAGCGGTCAATCTCCAGGCCCAGGGCGTACGAGAACAGCGCGCGCAAGTGGTGGAAGGGGTGAAAAAACTCCTCAAGCAACAGCAGTCGCCGACGCAACTGGCCGAAGAGTGGAAAAACATTCCGATGTTGCGCCTGTTCGATTGGTTCTGCGATTGGTCGAGCCTGATCCTGCGCTATCAGTTGACCCAGGACGAAGCTGGCCTGGGTCTTGCCGACATGCGCAAGGTCGTGCAATACCTGGCGCAGAAAAGCGCCCAGGGCAAAGTCCTCGATATTCAGGACTGGATCCTCGCCCAGCGACAGAAAGTCCTGAGCAAGGCCAACCTCAATCCGGCCTTGCTGCTGGAGGCATTGCTGGTGCAATGGGCGTCGTTGCCTGGCCAAAGATGACTGTCCGCGCCTAGACTCCGAGTATCAGAACATCCGACCGTCCCACTCATTCGATGTAAGTTGCAGCCCTTTTATGCTCGTAGATTCCCATTGTCACCTTGATCGCCTCGACCTGGCCGCCCACGACGGCTCCCTGGATGCCGCCCTTGATGCGGCCCGACAGCGCGGGGTAGGGCACTTTCTGTGTATCGGTGTCAGCGCGGACAACGCGGCCGACGTCAAAGCCCTGGCCGAACGTTATGACGACGTCGACTGCTCGGTGGGTGTGCACCCTCTGGATGTGCAGCCGGGTGCCGCGCCGGCGCTGGACTGGCTGTTGCAGGAGCTCAATCACCCGCGGGTGGTCGCCATCGGTGAAACCGGCCTGGATTACCACTACGAGCCGGAAGCGGCGCAGTTGCAGCAGGAATCCTTTCGCCTGCACCTGCAAGCGGCGCAGCAGACCGGCAAACCGGTGATCATCCACACCCGCGGCGCCCGCACCGATACCCTGGACTTGTTGCGTGAAGCGGCGCTGCCCCAGGCAGGTGTATTGCATTGCTTTACCGAAGACTGGGAAATGGCGAAGGCTGCACTGGACATGGGCTATTACATTTCCCTGTCCGGGATTGTCACTTTCCGCAATGCCGACGCGTTGCGCGATGTGGCCAGCAAGGTGCCGGCCGACCGATTGCTGGTGGAAACCGACTCGCCGTACCTGGCGCCGATACCCTATCGCGGCAAGCCAAACCTGCCGCAGTACGTGCGTGAAGTTGCGGAATTTCTGGCAATGTTGCGTGGTGAGCCCTACGAGCGTTTTGCCGAGCAGACCACTGAGAACTTCAAGCGGTTGTTTCCGTTGGCGCATGTGAAATCAGTTTAGGGTTCGAAGCCGCTTTCGCGAGCAGGCTCGCTCCCACAAGGTTAAATCGCAGGCAAAAAAAACCCGGGTTCTGGGGGGTGAATCCGGGTTAAGACCATTAGGAGTAAAACAATGGCACGCGGTCCGTTGGTACCAATATCGGCGTGACACTTGGGGGAGATGCCCCGCCGACAGTTCAAGTATTGATCAGGATCGCGCCTCGTCCAGTTTGGCGGCCCGGGTTTTTAAACAAATTTGGAATACGTGCGCTTCGGAAGAGTTCTCATCACCCTGTAAACGTGCGCAGAATGACCAGAAAGCGCAGATATGGTCGGATGATCCGTGCATTTTGGCGCAAGTTAGGCATAATACGCGGCTTCGAATTTTGACCCCGACAGACCTTTTCTTATGCATAAAGAACCTCGTAAGGTCCGTGAATTTCGTCGCCGCGAGCAGGAAATTCTCGATACCGCGCTCAAGCTGTTCCTCGAACAAGGTGAAGACAGTGTCACCGTCGAGATGATCGCTGATGCCGTCGGTATCGGCAAAGGCACGATCTACAAACACTTCAAGTCCAAGGCGGAAATCTATCTGCGCCTGATGCTCGACTACGAGCGCGATTTGAACACACTGCTGCATTCGGCCGATGTCGACAAGGACAAGGAAGCCCTGTCCCGGGCGTACTTCGAATTCCGCATGCGCGATCCGCAACGCTATCGCCTGTTCGACCGCCTCGAAGAGAAAGTGGTCAAGGGCAACCAGGTGCCGGAGATGATCGAGGAACTGCACAAGATCCGTGCCTCGAATTTCGAACGCCTGACCCTGCTGATCAAAGGCCGGATCAGTGAAGGCAAGCTGGAAGATGTACCGCCTTACTTCCATTACTGCGCGGCCTGGGCGTTGGTGCACGGTGCTGTCGCGCTGTATCACTCGCCGTTCTGGAGCAATGTGCTGGAAGATCAGGAAGGTTTCTTCCAGTTCCTGATGGACATCGGCGTGCGCATGGGTAACAAGCGCAAGCGCGACACCGACACTCCCGGCAGCTGAGCCATTCAGTTGCCTTATTGCGCCATGATTTCGCTACTTGGCGCAGTGCCGCAGGAATATACTCAGGTAGAGGACTTGCTAAAACTTGATTTCTGAGTCAAGTTTTAGCGGCCCGATATTCTTCCGCCGGAGTGACCATGATCGTTGACCGTCAAGGCAGGCGTTTTCGCAACTTGCGAATCAGTCTGACTTCAGCCTGCAATTACGCCTGTACCTACTGTGTGCCCAATGGCAAGCGTCTGGTGGCTGCGCAGGATGAGTTGTCGGCCGAAGCCATGGCACGTGGTGTGGCTTATCTGATTGAAGCGGCGGGGATCGAGCGTCTGCGCATTACCGGCGGCGAGCCGCTGGTCAGCCCGAAACTCGAAGCGTTCATGACGGCGGTCGGGCAGATGGGCCTGGAAGACATCAGCCTGACCACCAATGGCCAGTTGCTGGCGAAGAAACTGCCGCTGCTGGTGAACGCCGGCATTCGGCGCCTCAACGTTTCCCTCGATACCCTCGACGCCAGTGCGTTCCGTGCCATTGCCCGGGGCGGCGACCTGGCCACCGTGCTCAACGGCATGAGCGAGGCCAGCGCGGCCGGCATGAAGATCAAGGTCAACATGGTGCCGCTGCGCGGGCAGAACCTCGATCAAGTGATGCCGCTGCTCGACTACTGTCTGGAGCGTGGTTATGAACTGCGCTTCATCGAGCTGATGCGCATGGGGCACCTGGCCAGCGATTCCAATGCCTTTCTGCAACAGTTCGTCAGCCTCCAGCAACTGTTGAGCCTGATCGGCGAGCGCTATGAATACCGGCAGGCCGACGCGCCGGTCGATGCAACGGCCGTTCGCTATGAAATCCCCGGCCAGGGTTATTTCGGTGTGATCGCCAACGAGAGCGTGCCTTTCTGCCGGACCTGTTCACGCTTGCGTTTATCTTCCACCGGGTGGCTGCATGGCTGCCTGTCGTCGAGCAATCGCCATTACATCGGCGACCTGCTGGACAAGCCGCGCCATCAAGCACTGCCGGCCTTGCAACGCCTTCTGGTGAAGGCCTTGGGCGACAAGCAGGAAGTGGCGTTCTCTGGTGGTGCGACTGTCATGAAGATTATCGGCGGCTGATCGTCCGTCATCGCGAGCAGGTATTGCATAAATCCTTGTGGGAGCGAGCTTGCTCGCGATGGCGATAGATCAGTCAACAATGTTCATGAGCTGGCGCAAAAGCTGCATCCTACGGCCATTCGCCGGTTTTCCGACACCGGCCTCTGGAGGATAGGATGCGTAGCCTGGTTTTGCTGCTGGCCGTTTTGGCACTTGGTGGCTGCATGAACGTCAGCGATATGGCCGAAGGGACTCGTTACCATATGAGCGATGCGGGGTTACTCGACCACAGTGACAGCCGTCGCGTAAACAACCTGCGCATTCAGCCGGACTCGTTCGTCTACATCGCCCAGGGCGCTTTCATGCCAGCGGGCAGCGCCGTCTACCCGCGGCCCAATGTAATTGCCGAGGTCGCGTTCGATGGCTTCGTCGAATACTTCCCGATGGTCCGCCGTGCCCGTACGCCGGAAGGCCTCGACCAGGCCATGGGCGAAGCCCGTGCCGCCGGTGCGCACTATCTGCTCTACACCCGTTTTGCCAAGTCTGACGACCGTATCGGCAACTCGGACGAGTGGCTGGACCAGGAAGCCCTGGATCGTCTCGGCATCGATAGCGGTATGATTCAGATCATGTTGATCGAGACCAGCACCCAGTATTTGATTGATACTGCGACCATCAAGAGTCGTGGCGGTTTACTGACGTTCCACGATAAAAAACCCGAAGACCTGATGGGCCCGCCGCTGGAACAATACGCGCGCAGCCTGCTGGGGCTCAGCGACCAGTAATGCCAAGGAGAACACTATGAGTGGCCCGCAAAAAGCCAACGACCTGCTGGGGCAAATCCCCAAGACCAAAGGCTTGCCGCCGGTGCACCTGTGGAATCCCGATTTCTGCGGCGACATCGACATGCGCATCGCCCGCGACGGCACCTGGTATTACCTGGGCACGCCGATCGGGCGCAAGCCGATGGTCAAGCTGTTCTCCACCATCATTCGCCGCGACGGCGATGATTATTTCCTGATCACGCCGGTCGAAAAGGTCGGCATCAAGGTCGACGATGCGCCGTTCGTGGCGATTGCGGTGGACGTGGAAGGCGAGGGCGAGGCGCAGGTGTTGCGCTTTACCACCAACGTCGATGAAACCACCGAGGCCGGTGCCGAGCACCCGATGCGAGTGGTCATCGACCCGGTAACGCAGGAACCGGCCCCTTATGTGCATGTGCGCAGCAATCTTGAAGCCTTGATCCATCGCAACGTGTTCTATCAATTGGTGGAGCTGGCAGTGAGCCGCGAGATCGACGGCCAGCGCTGGCTCGGTGTATGGAGTGGCGGCGAGTTCTTCCCCATCGGCCTCGAACCCTGAAAAGATCGCAGCCTGCGACAGCTCCTACAGGAGTCCACATTCCCCTGTAGGAGCTGCCGCAGGCTGCGATCTTTTTTATTTGACATCCAATCATATGATGATTAGCGTGAGCTTCCATCAAGTACGGCTTTGAGGTGTCCATGTCCAGCAGCTTTCATGCTTCGACCGTTGATTGGCTGGGATGCTGGCTCGCCACGGGGCAGGTCAAGCCCGGTGAGTCACTCAAGGTCGAAGCCGACCTGGGCGAACAACTCGGCGTGAGCCGCACGGTCATCCGCGAAGCGATCAAAACCCTGGTTGCCAAAGGCATGCTCGAAGTCGGTCCGAAAGTCGGCACGCGGGTGTTGCCGGTTCGGCGCTGGAACCTCTTCGATCCACAAGTCGTCGGCTGGTTGTCGCGCAGCGGCTTGCCGGAAAACTTCGTCGACGATCTGCTCGACCTGCGCCGCACCATCGAACCGATGGCCGTGCGCTGGGCCTGCGAGCGCGCAACCGGCGAACAGGTGAACGCGATCCTGTTGGCCTGCAACGCGCTGGAACGGGCGGTGGACAGCGGCATCGATTACAACCGTGCCGACCAGTTCTTCCACGAATGCATCCTCGCTGCCAGCCACAATCAATTCATCGAGCAAATGGTTCCCGCCCTCGGCGCGTTGCTGGCGGTGGCCTTTGAAGTGTCCGCCGCCGACCCGGATGAACTGCGCCGCACCCTGCCGATTCACCGGGACCTGGCCGAGGCTATCGCGGCCCGTGATACCGCCCGGGGTGTCTGGGCCTGCATGACCCTGATCGATAACGCCGACCTTGCGATCAAGCGTTACTACCCGCAAGTCATGGCCGATAAAAAAGCCAGCTGACAACGAAGGGCTACTGTAGGAGCGAGCTTGCTCGCGAAGGTGTATCAGCTACCACGAGGTCGACTGGCCCACCTTCGCTAGCAAGCTAGCTCCTACACCCCCGAAACAAGAACAAAGCAGGAGGTTTCATGACGTTGACGGCGGTGACCGAACATCGGGCGAAACTGGGCGAAGGCCCGTTCTGGGATGCGCCGACCCAAGCGCTGTATTGGGTGGATATCGCGGGCAAACAGGCACTGCGGTTGATCGGCGCCAATGTGCAGATCTGGCAGATGCCGGAACATGTGTCAGCCTTCATCCCCTGTGAAAGCGGCGATGCGCTGGTGGCATTGAGCAGCGGGGTTTATCGGCTCGATCTCGACTCTCCTGGCCTGGAACCACGCCTGACGTTGTTCTGCGTGGCCGATCCGCAACCGGGCAACCGCCCCAACGAAGCCCGCTGCGACGCCCAGGGCCGGCTCTGGCTCGGCACCATGCAAAACAATATCGGAGAACACGGCGAAGACCTGCCCATCGTCCATCGTTCCGGTGGACTTTTCCGCATCGATCGCGCCGGGCGGGTTGCGCCATTGCTGCGCAATCTGGGCATTCCCAACACGCTGCTGTGGAGCGATGACGCCACCAGCGTGTATTTCGGCGACAGCCTCGACGGCACCTTGTATCGACATTTCATCCGTACCGACGGTGCCCTCGATGCGCCGCAGGTCTGGTTTGGTCCGCACGGACGTGGCGGCCCGGACGGTTCGGCGATGGATGCCGAAGGTTTTATCTGGAATGCCCGTTGGGACGGCAGTTGCCTGCTCAGGTTGAGCCCGGACGGCAACGTCGATCGGACTATCGAGCTGCCGGTCAGTCGTCCCACCAGCTGTGTGTTCGGCGGTGCAGACCTGACAACCCTGTACATCACCAGTGCGGCAAGTCCGCTGGGCCATCCGTTGGATGGGGCCGTGTTGTCGACTCCGGTGGATGTGCCTGGAAAGCATTGCACACGGTTTGCTGGATAAATCCCAAAATATGGGATGTGAATATATATATTGAGATTTGTCGCGGGCCGGGTTTATAGTCGGCCTCACCAGTTACATGCACTCACACTTAAAAAAACAAAACAGGTGAAGTGATGCAGCGAAGTTTCCCCGTGCTCCCTTGCGCAGGCAGTGCCTCAAACCGTTTCCAGGCTGAAACGTTTTCGCACTCACCTGTTTCTTCCTCAATGCCTTTTGACCGGACATCGACAGATGCCCGGTTTTCGTCGTGTTTTCGAACAGGAGTCTTGATCCATGGCTGAACCATTGTCATTGCCCCCGGTACCCGAACCGCCCAAGGGCGAACGCCTGAAAAACAAGGTCGTGTTGCTGACCGGTGCCGCCCAGGGCATTGGCGAAGCAATCGTGGCAACGTTCGCGTCCCAGCAGGCCAGGCTGATCATCAGTGACGTTCAGGCCGAGAAAGTCGAGAAGGTCGCGGCGCACTGGCGGGACCAGGGCGCCGATGTGGTGGCGATCAAGGCCGACGTGTCGCGTCAACAGGATTTACACGCCATGGCCCGGCTGGCGATCGACCTGCATGGCCGGATCGACGTGCTGGTCAACTGCGCGGGGGTCAACGTGTTCCGTGACCCGCTGGAAATGACCGAGGAAGACTGGCATCGCTGCTTTGCCATCGACCTCGACGGCGCCTGGTACGGTTGCAAGGCGGTGCTGCCGCAGATGATCGAACAGGGCATCGGCAGCATCATCAACATCGCCTCCACCCATTCCTCCCACATCATTCCGGGCTGCTTCCCGTACCCGGTGGCCAAGCATGGCCTGCTCGGCCTGACCCGCGCGCTGGGCATCGAATATGCGGCCAAGGGCATCCGCGTCAATGCCATTGCGCCGGGCTATATCGAAACCCAGATCAACATCGATTACTGGAACGGTTTCGCCGACCCCCACGCCGAACGCCAGCGCGCGTTTGACCTGCACCCGCCGCGTCGCATCGGCCAGCCGATCGAAGTGGCAATGACCGCCGTGTTCCTGGCCAGCGATGAAGCGCCGTTCATCAATGCCTCGTGCATCACTATCGATGGTGGGCGCTCGGTGATGTACCACGATTGAGTGATCGGGTTTTCAGGCGTACTACTACGTCTGAAATCCAATCATCATACGATATGACTATTGGTAGTACGGTTTTACCGCCCATTGGTTAACAAAGAACGCTTTCAAAGAACACTCAAGAACAATAACAAGGAGTCAGCTTATGAATCGTCGTCATGCTATCCGTTCCCTGTGCTGTGCCGCGCTGGCGGTCTCGGCGGTCAGCCTGAGCAGCACTCTGCTGGCGGCCGAGCAAGTGAAAATCGGTTTCCTGGTCAAGCAAGCGGAGGAGCCCTGGTTCCAGACCGAATGGGCCTTTGCCGAAAAAGCCGGGAAAGAGAAGGGCTTCACCCTGATCAAGATCGCCGTGCCGGACGGTGAGAAAACCCTTTCTGCCATCGACAGTCTCGCGGCCAACGGTGCCAAAGGCTTCGTGATCTGCCCGCCTGACGTGTCCCTGGGACCTGCGATCATGGCCAAGGCCAAACTCAACGGGCTGAAAGTGATTGCCGTCGATGACCGTTTCGTCGATGCCAGCGGCAAGTTCATGGAGGATGTGCCGTACCTCGGCATGGCCGCGTTCGAAGTCGGCCAGAAGCAGGGCAGCGCCATGGCCAGCGAGGCGAAGAAGCGCGGCTGGGACTGGAAAGACACCTATGCGGTGATCAACACCTACAACGAACTCGACACCGGCAAGAAGCGCACCGACGGCTCGGTCAAGGCACTCGAAGATGCCGGCATGCCGAAAGACCACATCCTGTTTGCGGCCCTCAAGACCCTCGACGTACCAGGCAGCATGGACGCCACCAACTCCGCCCTGGTGAAACTGCCGGGTGCAGCGAAGAACCTGATCATTGGTGGCATGAACGACAACACCGTCCTGGGCGGCGTGCGCGCCACCGAGAGTGCGGGTTTCGCTGCGGCCAACGTGATCGGCATCGGCATCAACGGTACCGACGCCATCGGCGAGCTGAAAAAACCCGACAGCGGCTTCTACGGCTCGATGCTGCCAAGCCCCCATATCGAGGGCTATAACACCGCGAGCATGATGTACGAGTGGGTCACCACCGGCACTGAACCGGCGAAATTCACCGCCATGGACGACGTGACGCTGATCACCCGCGACAACTTCAAGCAGGAACTGGAAAAGATCGGCCTGTGGAACTGACAGCCGTTTGATTTCAGCGGCGGCCTCGGCGACGGGGCTGCCTGACCGGTTTGAAGAGGTGGGTTATGCGCGCGCAAACAAATACACAACAACACAGCGGCAGCTTGCGCTTCAACGGGATCGGCAAGACCTTTCCCGGGGTGAAAGCGCTGGACAACATCAGCTTCGTCGCCCATCCGGGGCAGGTTCATGCCTTGATGGGCGAGAACGGTGCCGGCAAGTCGACGCTGCTGAAAATCCTCGGCGGGGCCTATACGCCCAGCAGCGGTGCCTTGCAGATCGGCGAGCGGGCGATGGACTTCAAGTCCACCGCCGACAGCATCGGCAGTGGTGTCGCGGTGATCCACCAGGAGCTGCACCTGGTGCCGGAAATGACCGTGGCGGAGAACCTGTTTCTCGGGCATCTGCCGGCCAGTTTCGGCCTGATCAACCGCGGTGCCCTGCGCCAGCAGGCACTGGCCTGTCTCAAAGGCCTGGCCGATGAAATCGACCCGCAAGAGAAAGTCGGGCGCCTGTCCCTCGGCCAGCGGCAACTGGTGGAAATCGCCAAGGCGTTGTCCCGTGGCGCCCATGTGATTGCCTTCGACGAACCCACCAGCAGCCTTTCCGCGCGGGAGATCGAGCGCTTGATGGCGATCATCGGCCGGCTGCGGGACGAGGGCAAAGTGGTGCTCTACGTGTCCCACCGCATGGAAGAAGTGTTCCGTATCTGCAACGCGGTGACGGTGTTCAAGGACGGGCGGTACGTGCGTACGTTCGACGACATGAGCCAGCTGACCCACGATCAACTGGTCACCTGCATGGTCGGTCGTGATATTCAGGACATCTACGATTACCGTCCCCGTCAGCGCGGCGCCGTGGCGCTCAAGGTCGAAGGTTTGCTTGGGCCGGGGTTGCGTGAGCCGGTGAGTTTCGAGGTGCACAAGGGCGAAATCCTCGGGCTGTTCGGGCTGGTCGGTGCCGGTCGCACCGAGCTGTTGCGCCTGCTCAGCGGCCTGGCGCGCCACAGCGCCGGACACCTGAAGCTTCGTGGCCATGAACTGAAGCTGCGTTCACCCCGGGACGCGATTGCCGCCGGCATCCTGTTGTGCCCCGAGGACCGCAAGAAGGAAGGCATCCTGCCGCTGGCCAGCGTCGCCGAGAACATCAACATCAGCGCACGCGGCGCCCATGCCACCTTCGGCTGCCTGTTGCGTGGCCTGTGGGAGAAGGACAACGCCGACCAGCAGATCAAGGCGCTCAAGGTGAAAACGCCCCACGCCGGGCAGCAGATCAAGTTTCTTTCCGGCGGTAATCAGCAAAAGGCCATTCTCGGCCGCTGGCTGTCGATGCCGATGAAAGTGCTGCTGCTTGACGAACCCACCCGCGGCATCGACATCGGTGCCAAGGCCGAGATCTACCAGATCATCCATAACCTGGCCGCCGAGGGGATCGCGGTGATTGTGGTGTCCAGCGACTTGATGGAAGTCATGGGCATTTCCGACCGCATCCTGGTGTTGTGCGAAGGCGCCCTGCGTGGCGAGCTGAGCCGCGAACAGGCCAACGAATCCAACCTGCTGCAACTGGCTTTGCCGCGCCAACGCGCCGACGGCGTGGCGAACTGAGAGGTGACTATGATGACAACCCAAAACAACACCCTGCCGACCACGCGCAAACCCCTGGATATGCGGCGTTTTCTCGATGACTGGGTAATGCTGCTGGCGGCGGTCGGCATCTTTGTCGCCTGCACCTTGCTGATCGACAACTTCCTGTCACCGCTGAATATGCGCGGCCTGGGCCTGGCGATTTCCACCACCGGGATCGCGGCGTGCACCATGTTGTATTGCCTGGCGTCCGGGCATTTCGACTTGTCGGTGGGCTCGGTGATTGCCTGCGCCGGAGTAGTCGCGGCGGTGGTGATGCGCGACACCGACAGCGTGTTTCTCGGAGTCTGTGCGGCGCTGGTGATGGGCCTGATCGTCGGGCTGATCAACGGCATCGTGATTGCCAAGCTGCGAGTCAACGCGCTGATCACCACGCTGGCGACCATGCAGATCGTGCGTGGCCTGGCCTACATCTTCGCCAACGGCAAAGCGGTGGGGGTGTCCCAGGAATCGTTCTTCGTCTTCGGCAACGGCCAGCTGTTCGGTGTACCGGTACCGATCCTGATCACCATCGTCTGTTTCCTGTTCTTCGGCTGGCTGCTGAACTACACCACCTACGGGCGCAACACCATGGCCATCGGCGGCAATCAGGAAGCGGCATTGCTGGCCGGTGTGAATGTCGACCGGACCAAGATCATCATCTTTGCCGTGCATGGCGTGATCGGTGCGTTGGCCGGGGTAATCCTGGCGTCGCGCATGACCTCCGGCCAACCGATGATCGGCCAGGGTTTCGAGCTGACGGTGATCTCGGCCTGTGTGTTGGGCGGGGTTTCGCTGAGTGGCGGGATCGGCATGATCCGGCACGTGATAGCCGGGGTACTGATTCTGGCGATCATCGAGAATGCGATGAACCTGAAGAACATCGATACGTTTTATCAGTATGTGATTCGGGGTTCGATTCTGCTGTTGGCCGTCGTGATTGACCGCCTGAAACAGCGCTGACCACCGAAGTATTAAGGTACAGATGATCTCCCACAGTTGACCGGATTGTTCAGACGAACGCGGTCCCCTGTGGGAGCGGGCTTGCTCCGGGCGGCGATCCGACGAAGAGGCCATCAGCTTCAACACAAAACAGTTGGCCTTAACCCGCCTTGCGCAACGCCTCGATCAGCTCTTTTTTGCGCATCGAGGACCGCCCGGGAATACCCTTGGCCCGGGCTTCCTTCCTCAAGCTATCGACCGTCTGGGCCTCTCTGGATACAGCGCTATCGCGTGAGTGCCCCTTACGAGTGGCCACCGCTCGACGCGCCGACTCCTTGCGATCTGCCGACTTTGCCCTGGCCGGTTTCTTGCGCCCCGACCCACCGGCCCGTTCGCCGCCGCCGGACTGTTTGTTCACTGTCGCCCAGGCGCGGGCTTCGGCTTCGTCCTTTGAAAGGCCTTTGCTTTCGTAACTGTCTTCGATGTGTTGCGCCTTGCGTTTTTGCTCGGCCGTGTATTTGGTTTTGCTTCCACGAGGCATGGGATTTCTCCTGGCTTGATTACTGGCTCATGTTGCTTTCCTCGTCCTCGGTGGTGCTTGAACCGAGGCCGCCACTGCCGGGTGTTTTTTTGTCCGGCAGGTTCTTCCCGCCCTGACGGCCCATGTCTTTGCCCTGGGTTCGCGGGTCGGTGCCGGTGGCAGGCGGGAGGTTGTGGTCGATCGTCGTCCCATCGGTGTTCATGCCAGGAGCACTCTGGATCGCCGGTGCCCTGGGCTTTTCCACCGGGTTGGTCGGGCCGGTGCTCGAGCCGATGGTCCCGGCGAACGCGGCAGAAGACAGCAGGGCGGCGAGGGCGAGGGCGGTCAACCTGGACAGGATCATGGTGTTGTCTCCAACGGGTAGAGTCCTTACCTGATTAGTCCGCCCTCGATCCGGATGGGTGCATTGTCAGCGACGAACGGCTCAGGCCTGTTCCAATGCCCTGACCGCTGTGGCTCTACGCCAGATCAAACGGCCCAAGGTGATCAGCCAGTTGAGCGAGGCAACCGCCAACACCGTGAGCAACAGCGTGGGCATGCCTTGTTCGACGATGATTTTCCCGGCCAGCAATGGAAAGCCGAACACGCCGATGAAGTACGACAGGCTGAACAACAACAAGGATTGCGCGGTGCTGCCGTTCGGCGCTTCATTGGCGGCCAGGCCGTTGATCACCGAGTAGGTCAGGCCGTAACCGATCCCGAGCATCACCGCCGCGAGCAGGTAGCTGAAGCTGCTGTCGACGACAAAACCGAACATCACGATCGACGTCAGCATCAACCCCGAAAGCAGGCACGATGCACGCAATGGATCGCGCTTGACCACGAAGCCGGCAACCAGCATGCGGCCGCTGATCGCCGCGCTCATGAAACCGAGGAAGAACAACGAGTAGTCGAGCGAGTGCGCCGCCGCATAACTGGTTTGAAAGCTCGACAGACCACCGAAAACGCAGCCGCCGAGACCGACCATGATGATCGGGAAAACGGCCCTGGACGACAGCACCTGAGCCGCTGCACGCCAGGAAATCCGCGACACGCTGGTCGATCGCATGGGAGCCTGTTTCAATTGCCGGTCCAGTTGCCAGAACAGCAGTACACCGATCAGGCTGGCCAGCGCCGCCAGGTAAAACGCGGCGGTCACCGGATAACCGAGCGCACTCGCCGCGCGGCCGAGCAACGGGCCGCTGCCGATCCCGGTCATCATGCTGCCCGACAGCAGGGCGAAGTATTTCGCACGCTGTGCGGGTGTCACCAGGCTTGCGACGATGATCGGACCGAGGGTGTAGAACACGCCCCAGCCCAGGCCCAGCAACAGCCCGAAAAACAACAGCAGGTGACCGAAGCCCGGGGTCAGGGCGAAGCCCAGGCTGGCCGCTACCAGCAACACACCGAACAGCGCCACCGATCGGGCGGCACCGAGCAAGTCGGACAAATGACCGGAAACAATCACCGCCGCAAAGGTGCTGAGCATCGCCGCCGAAATCACACTGCCGGCGTCGTGTTCGTTGCCACCGCGAGAACCAATCAACAACGACAGCAAAAACGTCGAACCGTAGGACAGCGACAACAGGTAACTGGCGAGGCAAAACAGGCCGAACAACTTGCTTGAGACAGGAGGTGTTGCGGTAGGCATGACGTGGTTCCTTGGCCGGATAAATGAGCAGCGCGGCTATCTAATCACGCAGTGCCCGAATGTTAGGTCCGAGGTTATCGATGCCAGGGTTAGTGTTGGCCGGAGTAACGCATTTGCACTGTTGTGGCGATCCCGCTTTTGTGGCGAGGGGGTTTACCCTCGTTGGGTTGCGCAGCAACCCCAATAAAAACACTGGAGTCTTTCTGGTGTAACGCAATCGCTGAGGAAGGGCCTGCTTCGCAGGCCAACGGGGGCAAGCCCCCTCGCCACAGGCAAGCCCCCTCGCCACAAGTACCGCGCCGACTTAGTATGGCGTTTTCCACTTTTGACAAGGCACGTCCATGACGATCGAAATCCGCCCGGCGACCCCCAGTGACGCACCGCAAATCCTCGCGTTCATCACTGAACTGGCCGACTACGAACGTGCCCGCCATGAGGTCATCGCCAGTGTTGCCGACATCGAGCGCAGCCTGTTCAGCGAAGGCGCCACCGCCCATGGCCTGATCTGCCTGCGCGACGGTGCACCCATCGGTTTCGCGGTGTTCTTCTTCAGCTATTCCACCTGGCTTGGCAGCAATTGCCTGTACCTCGAAGACCTCTACATCACCCCGCAACAGCGCGGCGGAGGCGCGGGCAAGACCCTGCTGCGGCATCTGGCGAAAATCGCCTGCGCCAACGACTGCGGCCGTTTCGAGTGGAGCGTGCTGGAGTGGAATACCCCGGCCATCGAATTCTACAAATCCCTGGGGGCGCAGCCGCAGGAGGAGTGGGTTCGCTATCGGATGGATGGAGCGGTGTTGCGGGATTTCGCAGCGGGTAACTGAAACCTCTTAAAAGATCGCAGCCTTCGGCAGCTCCTACGGATCGATGTACACCGCCAAACCGCGGCGGACGATCCCGTGTGGGAGCTGCCGAAGGCTGCGATCTTTTTTTGTCATGTCTCATAATATGGGATCGATATTTATATATTGAGATTTATCCCGGCGCAGGTTTATAGTCCCGCTCACTCACTGCCAAAAACCAAAACAGGTGAAGCGATGCAGGCGCAATTGATCGCGCTCGACTGGGGGACAACCTCATTACGTGCTTACAAACTGGCTGAAGGTGGCTTGGTCCTCGAACAGCGTTCGCTGTCGTCGGGGATCATGCAGCTACCGAAAGCGCCGCGAATCATTGGCGGTCGGGAATGCGCCGATGGCTTTGAACTGGCGTTCGACGAGGCCTGCGGCGACTGGCTCGACGCCCAGCAGGATTTGCCGGTGATTGCCTGCGGCATGGTCGGCAGCGCCCAGGGCTGGCGCGAAGCGGCCTACCGCGACACGCCGGCAAACGTCGCCACTCTCGGTACTTCCTTGCAAACTGTGCGCAGCCTGCGCGGCATCGATGTGTACATCGTGCCCGGCGTCATCGAGCGTTCGCGTCTGCCGAACGTGATGCGCGGCGAAGAAACCCAGGTGCTCGGTGTGCTGCAAAACCTGGCGAGCGAGGCGGGCGCTGATCTGCTGATCGGCCTGCCGGGCAGCCATTCGAAATGGGTGGAAGTGGCCGACGGCTGCATCGTGCATTTCGATACGTTCATGACCGGCGAAGTGTTCGCCGTGCTCAGCGAGCACAGCATTCTCGGACGCACCCATCAGCGTGGCGGATCCTTCGATGGCGATGCGTTTGATCGTGGCGTGCAGGTCGCGTTGTCGGCGGACGGTGAAACCGGTCCGCTGTCGACGATGTTCAGCGCCCGCAGTCTCGGGCTGACCGGCGAATTGAGCGCCACCGCCCAGGCGGACTACCTGTCCGGCCTGCTGATCGGCCATGAGTTGGCGGCCCTGGCCAGCGTCCAGCGGCGCCGACGCAACAGCGTGCACCTGCCTTCGATCATCCTCATCGGCAACACCCAACTCTGTGCCCGCTACAGCCGTGCGCTCGACGCCTGCGGTTTTGCCCGGGTGACCCTGGCCGAACAGGCCACCGAACGCGGATTGTGGCAACTGGCGCTGGCTGCCGGCCTGGTCACGCGCACCGCATCCCGTTAAACCTGACTGGAGACCTGACATGCTCAAACAAGCCTTGGCGCAAAACGGACTGATCGCGATCCTGCGCGGCCTGCGCCCGCAGGAAGCGGCCGCCATCGGCGAAGTCCTGTACGCCGCCGGATTTCGCGTCATCGAAGTGCCGCTCAATTCCCCTGAGCCGTACGAAAGTATCCGCATCCTGCGCAGCATCTTGCCCGCCGATTGCCTGATCGGTGCCGGCACGGTGTTGACACCGGAGCAGGTCGAGCAAGTGAAGGCCGCGGGCGGCCAGGTGATCGTCATGCCCCATAGCGATCCGAAGGTCTTGCGCGCGGCGAAAGCGGCGGGACTTTACCTGTCGCCGGGTGTCGCTACGCCGACCGAAGCCTTCGCGGCACTGGCTGAAGGCGCGGATGTGCTGAAGATGTTCCCGGCCGAGCAGATGGGGCCGGCGGTCGTCAAAGCCTGGCTGGCAGTGCTGCCGGCGGGAACGATTCTGGCACCGGTCGGCGGCATCACGCCGGACAACATGCAGGTGTTTATCGACGCTGGCGTCAAAGGCTTCGGCCTTGGCTCCGGGCTGTTCAAACCGGGCATGACGGCGGAACAAGTGGCGGCCAATGCCAAGGCCTATGTCGCTGCGTGGAAGGCCCTTCGCTAAGACTTTTGGGCGCTGCGAGCGCTGCATCTAACAAGAGAGACAAATAGATGAAAATCACCAAACTGACCACCTTCATCGTTCCGCCGCGCTGGTGCTTCCTCAAGGTCGAAACCGACGAGGGCGTCACCGGTTGGGGCGAGCCCGTGGTCGAAGGCCGCGCCCACACCGTTGCCGCTGCCGTTGAAGAATTGTCCGACTACCTGATCGGCAAAGACCCGCGCAACATCGAAGACATCTGGACCGTGCTCTATCGCGGCGGCTTCTACCGTGGCGGCGCGATCCACATGAGCGCCCTGGCCGGTATCGACCAGGCCTTGTGGGACATCAAGGGCAAGGCGCTGGGCGTGTCGGTCAGCGACCTGTTGGGCGGTCAGGTGCGGGACAGGATTCGTGTGTATTCGTGGATCGGCGGCGACCGTCCGGCAGATACCGCACGGGCGGCGAAAGAAGCGGTCGAGCGTGGTTTCACCGCGGTGAAAATGAACGGTACCGAAGAACTGCAATTCCTCGACACCTTCGACAAGGTCGACCAGGCCCTGGCCAATGTCGCTGCCGTGCGCGATGCCGTTGGCCCGAACGTCGGCATCGGCGTGGACTTCCATGGCCGGGTGCACAAGCCCATGGCCAAGGTGCTGATGAAGGAACTCGATCCGTACAAGCTGATGTTCATCGAAGAACCGGTGCTCAGCGAAAACTACGAGGCGCTCAAAGAGCTCGCGCCGCTGACCAGCACGCCGATCGCTTTGGGTGAGCGGCTGTTCTCGCGCTGGGATTTCAAGCGCGTGCTCAGCGAAGGCTACGTCGATATCATCCAGCCGGATGCGTCCCACGCCGGTGGCATCACCGAAACCCGCAAGATCGCCAACATGGCCGAAGCCTATGACGTCGCGCTGGCGCTGCATTGCCCGCTGGGCCCGATTGCCCTGGCGGCTTGCCTGCAACTGGATGCGGCTTGCTACAACGCATTCATCCAGGAGCAGAGCCTGGGCATCCATTACAACGAGAGCAACGACCTGCTCGACTACGTCAAAGACCCACGGGTGTTCGACTACGACCAAGGCTTCGTGAAGATCCCGAACGGCCCGGGCCTGGGCATCGAGATCAACGAGGAATACGTGATCGAACGCGCGGCCATCGGCCACCGCTGGCGCAACCCGATCTGGCGCCATGCCGATGGCAGCTTTGCCGAGTGGTGAGTGCTCCCTGACCCACCGCAAATCCCCTGTAGGAGCGAGCCTGCTCGCGAAGGTGTGTCAGTCGACATCAATGCTGAATGACACACCGCCTTCGCTGGCAAACCAGCTCCTACAGGGTTCAGCGCCAATCTTTAGAACGACCTCAATAAACATAAGAAGAGGCACTCCCCATGCAACCGCAAACCCTCACCGGGCAGGCGTCGTTGGTGACGCCCAGCCGCAAGCGTTTTTTCATCATGGTGCTGTTGTTCATCACCGTGGTGATCAACTACCTGGACCGCAGTAACCTGTCGATTGCCGCCCCGGCATTGACCAGTGACCTGGGCATCGACCCGATCCACGTCGGCCTGATCTTCTCCGCGTTCGGCTGGACCTACGCTGCCATGCAAATCCCTGGCGGCTGGCTGGTGGATCGTGTGCCGCCACGGATTCTGTACAGCGTTGCCTTGCTGCTGTGGTCGGTGGCCACGGTGATGCTCGGCTTCGCCGCCAGCTTCATTGCACTGTTCGTGTTGCGTATGGCAGTCGGTGCGCTGGAAGCGCCGGCGTATCCGATCAACAGCCGCGTGGTCACCACCTGGTTTCCCGAGCGCGAGCGTGCCACTGCGATTGGTTTTTACACCTCCGGGCAATTCGTCGGCCTGGCCTTCCTGACGCCGGTACTGGCGTGGCTTCAGCACGAATTCGGCTGGCACATGGTGTTTGTCGCCACCGGCGCGGTGGGCATTGTGTGGGCGGTGATCTGGTACGCGGTGTATCGCGAGCCGCGGGATTTCAAAGGTGCCAATGACGCGGAAATCGATTTGATCCGCGAGGGCGGCGGGTTGGTGGATATCCAGGCCGAACAGGCCAAAGTCAAAGCCAAATTCAGCTGGACTGACCTGGGCATTGTCCTGTCCAAGCGCAAACTCTGGGGTATCTACCTTGGGCAGTTCTGCCTCAATTCGACGCTGTGGTTTTTCCTGACCTGGTTCCCGACCTACCTGGTGAAATACCGCGGCATGGACTTCATCAAGTCCGGCCTGTTGGCGTCGCTGCCGTTTCTCGCCGCGTTCATCGGTGTGCTGTGTTCCGGTTTCTTCTCGGACTTTTTGATCCGTCGCGGCTGCACGGTAGGTTTCGCCCGCAAGTTGCCGATCATCAGCGGACTGCTGATTTCCACCTCGATCATCGGCGCCAACTTCGTCGAGTCGACGCCGTTGGTGATTGCCTTCCTTGCGCTGGCATTCTTCGGCAATGGCCTGGCTTCGATCACCTGGTCGCTGGTATCGACGCTCGCCCCGGCGCGCCTGCTCGGGCTGACCGGCGGGGTGTTCAACTTCATCGGTAACCTGTCGGCGATCGCCACGCCAATCGTGATCGGTTTCCTCGCGACGGGAGATTCTTTTGCCCCGGCGATCACCTACATCTCGGTGCTGGCACTGATTGGTGCACTGTCCTACATCCTGCTGGTGGGCAAGGTCGAGCGTATCAAGTTGTAGTCGTGGCACGCGGGCGACCATAATGCCGCCCGTTCACTCGCTCAACGGTAAAGGCTGGATATGCAGGAAGACGCCCCAAAAATCGCCAAGGACGCCGCGCCGACCGGCACCCAGACCCTGCTTCGCGGTCTGGGTGTGGTCCAGGCCGTGGCCAGTGGCGCCCGCGATCTCAAGGAAATCGCCCGGCTGATCGGCACCACGCGCAGCACCACCCATCGCCTGGCCAGTTGCCTGGTGGACGAGCGTTATCTGCGGGTGGTGCCGCAAGTCGGTTATCTGCTGGGGCCGAAACTGATCGAGTTGGGCTTTCAGGCCCGTGAAGAGCTGCCCTTGGTGACCCTGGCCGGGCCGTATCTGGACGAGTTGTCGGCATTGACCGGCGACACCATTCACCTGGCGATTCGTGAAGGTGACGAAGTGCTGTACCTGCACAAGAATCCGGGGCGCAATGGCCCGGAAATGCGTTCGCGGGTCGGCCATCGCATGCCGTTGGCGCGCACCGGGATCGGCAAGGCACTGATGCTCGATGATTCACCGCAAGAGTGGCAGCGCCTGTACGAAGTCAGTCTGCCGGTGGGTGGGAAAAATCAATTCTGGCCACAGCACCCGGAGCAATCCTGGGAGCAGTTCGAGCAGCGCATGGTCGAGTACGTGGCCGGCGGCTACGCCTTCGACCTGGAAGACAACGAACCGTCGATCCGTTGCGTGGCGGCGCCAGTGCGCGATGCCAGCAAACGCATCGTCGCCGGCATCAGCATCGCTAGCACCGTACCCTATATGCCACTGGAAAAAATGGCCGAGCTGATTCCCCTGATCAAAGGGGTCACGGCCCGGCTGTCGGCGGAGCTTGGCTTAAAGGTTTAGATTTTCAAGGTCGCCATATCGATGACGAAGCGGTACTTCACGTCACCGGCGATCATACGGGCGTAAGCCTCGTTGATCTGGCGGATGTCGAGCATCTCGATGTCGCAGGTGATGTTGTGCTCGGCGCAGAAATCCAGCACTTCCTGGGTTTCGGCGATGCCGCCGATCAGCGAGCCGGCCAATACCCGGCGGCCCAGGACCAGTTTGGCCGCATGCACTGGCGGCTCTACGGGTTCGATCAACCCCACCAGAATATGCACGCCGTCGAAACGCAGGGTGTCGAGGTAGGGGTTGAGGTCGTGCTGTACCGGAATGGTGTCGAGCAGGAAGTCGAAATGCCCGGCGGCGGCCTGCATCTGCGCGTCATCGGTGGACACGATCACATGGTCCGCGCCCTGGCGGCGAGCCTCTTCGGCCTTGCTTGCCGAACGGGTGAACAGCGTCACTTCGGCGCCCATCGCCTTGGCGAACTTGATGCCCATGTGGCCGAGGCCGCCCATGCCCAGAATCCCGACCTTGTCACCGGCTTTCACGCCGTAGTGCTTGAGTGGCGAATAAGTGGTGATACCGGCGCAAAGAATCGGTGCGGCACTGGCCAGGTTCAGTTTCTCGGGGATGCGTACCACAAAGTGCTCGCTGACCACGATGCTGTCCGAGTAGCCGCCCATGGTGTTGCTGCCATCCACGCGGTCCGGGGTTGCGTAGGTCATGGTCGGGCCTTCGAGGCAATATTGCTCCAGGTTGGCCTGGCAAGCTTCGCAATGGCGGCATGAATCGACCATGCAGCCGACACCGACCAGATCGCCGACTTTGTGTTGGGTGACATTCGCACCGACGGCGGTCACTTTGCCTACGATTTCGTGACCAGGCATCAGCGGGTAAACGGCAATGCCCCACTCGTTGCGGGCCTGATGGATGTCTGAATGGCAGACGCCGCAGTAGAGAATCTCGATGGCAACGTCGTCGGCCCGTGGGCTGCGGCGTTCGAATTTCACAGGGGCGAGGGGAGTGGTGGCCGACTGGGCGGCGTATCCAATGGCGGTGTACATGGTGAACCTCGCAAAAGCGCTGACGGGTGAGGTGGCGCATTCTGGGCGTCGAACCCGGTAGCGGCCATGGCGATTCCTCCGGGTGTCATGCCTATTCCTCCGGCATCGCTCCTTGAGCGATTCCATTGGCGATCAGACCTGCGATGATGCTTTCATCCCTTTTTTTCGAAGTTTTTTTCATGCAGTTGACCCGTCATCTTGATGCCAATGCCAGCCTGGTTTCGCTGATCGAGCCGCTGTCCACTCGCAACGGTTTCGTCCCGACTGCATTGCCGGGCGTGCAGGTTCTGCGGGCCAGTTGCGATGTGGCCCGTGGACCGCAGATCTACGAGCCGAGCCTGGTGATCATCGCCCAGGGCAGCAAACTGGCGTACCTGGGGCCGCGAACCCTTGAGTACGGGGCAGGGCACTATCTGATTCAAGCGCTGCCGGTGCCCTTCGAGTGTGAAACCTTTGCCGCGCCGGACGGGCCAATGCTGGGCGTGTCTGTCGCGATCGACCGGGTGATGCTGGGCGAGCTGGTATTGGCAATGGGCTTGGCGCCGGGGCGGCATATTCCGGCGCAAACACCTGAGTCCATGACTTCGGCAGTGCTCGATGATGCGATGCGCGGTTGTGTCGAGCGACTGTTGCGTTGCCTGCACGACCCGCTGGAGTGCCAGATCATGGGGCAAGCGCGTTTGCGCGAGTTGCTGTTCGTCGCATTGCGCGGTCCGCAAGCCGATGTGTTGCGGGCGCTGGTTGAACAGCAGGGGCAGTTCGCCCGGATTGCGGCATCCCTCAGTCATCTGCATGCGCATTTCGCCGAACCGCTGAACGTCGAGACCCTGGCCAGTTGCGCGAACATGAGTGCGTCGACCTTTCACGAGCATTTCAAGCGCAGCACCTTGTTGTCGCCGGTGCAGTATCTGAAGCGACTGCGTCTGCTCAGGGCGCAGCAGTTGTTGCTGGGCGAGGGGCTGGGCGTGGCGCAGGTGGCGCACCGGGTGGGGTATCAGAGCACGTCGCAGTTCAGTCGCGAGTACAAGCGCTACTTCGAGCGTAATCCTGGCGACGAGCGCGCGGCTTGAGGTTTAGCACCCCTACTGTAGGAGCGAGCAAGCTCGCTCCTACAATCGCAGGCAACAAAAAGGCCCCCATGTCGGGAGCCTTGATGTTCGCGGTTCGGCTTACATGTTCGGGTAAGTCGGGCCGCCAGCGCCTTCCGGCGTCACCCAGGTGATGTTCTGTGCAGGGTCCTTGATGTCGCAGGTCTTGCAGTGAACGCAGTTCTGGGCGTTGATCTGGAAGCGCTTCTCGCCGTCTTCCTTGGTGATCACTTCGTACACGCCAGCCGGGCAGTAACGCTGGGCAGGCTCATCGTACAGCGGCAGGTTCTTGCTGATCGGGATGCTCGGATCGGCTAGCTTCAGGTGGCACGGTTGCTCTTCTTCATGGTTGGTACCGGAGATGAACACCGAGCTGAGTTTGTCGAAGCTGATCTTGCCGTCCGGTTTCGGGTAGTCGATCTTCTTGCAGTCGGCCGCCAGCTTCAGACAAGCGTAATCCGGCTTGGTATCGTGCAGGGTGAACGGCAGTTTGCCGCCGAAGATGTTCTGGTCGAGCCAGTTGAAACCACCGCCGACGATGGCGCCGAACTTGTGGATCGCCGGGCCGAAGTTGCGACTGGCGAACAGTTCTTCGTAGAGCCAGCTCTTCTTGAAGGCGTCGACGTAGGTGGTCAGTTCTTCGCTGCCGTCCTTCTCGGCGAACAGCGCGTCAGCCACCGATTCAGCGGCGAGCATGCCGGATTTCATCGCGGTGTGGCTGCCTTTGATCTTGGCGAAGTTCAGGGTGCCGAGGTCGCAACCGATCAGCGCACCGCCCTTGAACACCATTTTCGGCAGCGAGTTCAGGCCGCCCTTGCTGATTGCGCGGGCGCCGTAGCTGATGCGCTTGCCGCCTTCCAGGTACTGCTTGAGCACCGGGTGATGCTTGAGGCGCTGGAACTCGTCGAACGGCGACAGGTAGGTGTTGCTGTAGGACAGGTCGACGATCAGGCCAACCACGACCTGGTTGTTTTCCAGGTGATAGAGGAACGAGCCACCGGTGTTCTCGGTGCCCATGATGTCCATCGGCCAACCGGCGGTGTGCACCACCAGGCCAGGCTGGTGCTTGGCCGGGTCGACTTCCCAGATTTCTTTCAGGCCGATGCCGTAGTGCTGGGCATCCGCGTCAGTGTCCAGGTTGAAGCGCTGGATCAGTTGCTTGCCGATGTGGCCGCGGCAGCCTTCGGCGAACAGCGTGTACTTGCCACGCAGTTCCATGCCCGGGGTGTACAGGCCTTCCTTCGGGTTACCTTCGCGGTCGACGCCCAGGTCGCCGGTGATGATCCCGCGCACCACGCCGTTCTCGTCGATCAGCGCTTCCTGAGCAGCGAAGCCCGGGTAGATTTCCACGCCCAGGTTCTCGGCCTGCTGGGCCAGCCAGCGGCACAGGTTGCCCAGGGAGATGATGTAGTTGCCTTCGTTGTGCATGGTCTTGGGCACAAAGAAGTCAGGAACTTTCTGCGCGCTTTCGGCGTTCTTGAGCACGAAGATGTCGTCGCGGGTGACGGGGGTGTTCAGCGGCGCACCGAGTTCTTTCCAGTTCGGGAACAGTTCGTTCAGGGCCCGTGGTTCGAACACGGCACCGGACAGAATGTGAGCACCGACTTCGGAGCCTTTTTCGACCACGCAGACGCTGATTTCCTTACCGGCTTCGGCGGCCTTCTGCTTCAAGCGGCAGGCGGCGGAAAGACCCGCGGGGCCGGCACCGACGATGACAACGTCGAATTCCATGTATTCGCGTTCCACAGGTTATCTCCTACTCAAGGCTCAACAGTTTTTTTTCTAATATGGAGGTTCAGTGTCGCATCCATGAATCCCGGCGCAACGCCGAGAGCGGACAATCGATTGACCACCTTTCTCTTTGGGTGGCGCATTATATCTACACCACTCTCAGCGTCCAATACAAACGTTTGTTTGAATTGGCTCAAAGCCAGAGAAATCAAAGTCACGCGCCTTATGAACGGCCATTTTGGCGTATTGACCGGAATAGGCGTTCCGGTCAAGATACGGGCGGTTTTGCGCTCGCCGTAGGCTGACTGTTGGTTTCAAGAGCACCTCTAAAGACAGGGCGATGGCAGTAGAGAGTGATGCGCTGCGCGGGGTTGATGCGCAGTTTACACGCCGCGATGTTGAATGACTCGTCAGTCACCACTGACGGACGGTCATCCAGATCATGAGCGATGGTCACTTGACAGCTTTGCCGGCGTTTTTGGAGGTGCCCTTGCGCCCGATGAGCATCAACCGCCAGGTTCGCCTAGGCGACTTTCTTTTCACCGGAGAGTAACGAGGAATCCATGAAGGTTCTTGTAGCTGTCAAACGCGTTGTGGATTACAACGTCAAGGTTCGCGTCAAGGCGGACAATTCCGGCGTCGATCTTGCCAACGTCAAGATGTCGATGAACCCGTTCTGCGAAATCGCCGTGGAAGAAGCCGTACGCCTGAAAGAGAAGGGTGTTGCGACTGAAATCGTCGTCGTCTCCGTAGGCCCGTCCACCGCTCAAGAGCAACTGCGCACCGCGCTGGCTCTGGGTGCCGACCGCGCCATCCTGGTTGAGTCCGCTGAAGAGCTGACCTCCCTGGCCGTTGCCAAGCTGCTCAAGGCCGTTGTCGACAAGGAACAGCCATCGCTGGTGATCCTTGGCAAACAGGCCATCGACAGCGACAACAACCAGACTGGCCAGATGCTCGCTGCATTGAGCGGCTACGGTCAGGGCACGTTCGCTTCGAAAGTCGAAGTCAGCGGCGATACCGTTGCCGTGACCCGCGAAATCGACGGCGGCGCGCAGACGGTTTCCCTGAAACTGCCGGCCATCGTCACCACCGACCTGCGTTTGAACGAGCCGCGTTATGCGTCTCTGCCAAACATCATGAAAGCCAAGAAGAAGCCTCTCGAAGTGCTGACTCCGGACGCTTTGGGCGTTTCCACCGCCTCCACTAACAAGACCCTGAAAGTCGAAGCGCCTGCTGCACGCAGCGCGGGTATCAAGGTCAAGTCGGTGGCTGAACTGGTCGAGAAACTGAAAAACGAAGCGAAGGTAATCTAAATGACTATCTTGGTTATTGCTGAACACGACAACAAAGTGCTGGCCCCGGCCACGCTGAACACCGTGGCTGCCGCTGCCAAAATCGGTGGCGACATCCACGTTCTGGTTGCAGGTCAGGGCGCTGGCGCCGTGGCTGAAGCCGCTGCGAAAGTCGCTGGCGTGAGCAAAGTATTGGTAGCTGACAACGCTGCCTACGCTCACCAGCTGCCGGAAAACGTCGCTCCGCTGGTAGCTGAGCTAGGCAAGGGTTACAGCCACATCCTGGCTGCCGCTACTTCCAACGGCAAAAACATCCTGCCGCGCGTTGCCGCTGCCCTGGACGTTGACCAGATCTCCGAGATCATCTCGGTAGAAAGCGCCGACACCTTCAAGCGTCCGATCTACGCCGGTAACGCCATCGCTACCGTTCAATCGAACGCTGCGGTCAAGGTGATCACCGTGCGTGCCACCGGTTTCGACCCGGTTGCAGCTGAAGGTGGCTCCGCTGCCGTTGAAGCTGTTGGCGCTGCCCACGACGCTGGCATCTCCAGCTTCGTTGGCGAAGAACTGGCCAAGTCCGATCGTCCGGAACTGACCGCTGCCAAGATCGTCGTTTCCGGCGGGCGCGGCATGCAGAACGGTGACAACTTCAAACACCTGTACGCCCTGGCCGACAAGCTGGGCGCTGCCGTTGGTGCTTCGCGCGCCGCGGTCGACGCAGGTTTTGTTCCCAACGACATGCAGGTCGGTCAGACCGGCAAGATCGTTGCTCCACAGCTGTACATCGCCGTCGGTATCTCCGGCGCGATCCAGCACCTGGCTGGCATGAAAGACTCCAAAGTGATCGTTGCGATCAACAAGGACGAAGAAGCGCCGATCTTCCAGGTGGCCGATTACGGCCTGGTGGCGGACTTGTTCGAAGCCATCCCTGAGTTCGAGAAGCTGGTCTAATCCGGCTGCTTCACTTATAAAGAGCCCGGCCTTTTGGTCGGGCTTTTTTTTGGGCTTTGTCCCCTGTAGGAGCGAGCCTGCTCGCGATGAACGTCAACGATGACGCGGGGATCCTGGATACAAGCGGTGCATTTGAAACCATCGCGAGCAAGCTCGCTCCTACAGGGGGGCATAACCGGGTATGAGTGGAGTGTGAAACCATGGATCTGCGCTGTGTGTGGAGCTTGCTGGGATTGACGCTATTGCCGGCGCTGTCTGTCGCCGCAGGCAAATGCGAACGCCTGGTGGTCACCGGCAGCCCGGACGCGCCACCGTACCTGTGGCAAGACCCGCAGAATCCCGAACGCCTGATCGGTGCCAGTGCCGATTTGCTGCAGCAAGTGGCGGGGGAGTTGGGGCTCAAGGTCGAACTGCTGTATGCCGGCAAACGCGCCCAGGCCCTGGACGAAGTGCGCAGCGGGCGCATGGACATGCTGGCGGACGCGACGTTGACCGTCAGTGAGCTGGAATCCCTGGATTACATCCATCCACCTGTGCTGGAAAACGACTATCTGGTCTGGACCCGCAAGGACTCGACGCTGATCTATAACGAAGCACAAGATCTGCACGGCCATAGCGGTGCCGTGTCGGAAAAGGCTCGATTGACTTCGCAATTCAGCACCTTTGCCGGACAGCAATTAACCCTCACGCGCACGTCCAACCTGACCCAGGCCTTTCAGAAACTGCTGTTGGGCGAGGTCGAGTTTGTGCTGGCAGGACGTTACTCGGGTATGGCGACCGCACAGACACTGGGCATGGCCGGTGATTTGGTCACTCGCTCGCAACCGGTCGACAAGCCTGGCCTGTACCTGGCGATTTCCCATGACTCGGCCTGCAACGATCCGTGGTTGCGCGGACAGTTGGCCAAAAAGATGACAGAATTGCCCGCGTCCGGACTGACGGAAGCCGTGCTGATGCGCAATATCGAGCGTTGGAAGGCACAACGCTCACAACCGCAGCAACCCTTGCAACAACCCGTCAGTGCCCCAAAACAGTAAGGATTTTCAGTGAGTATTCGACCTCTTTTCGCTGCCGTGGCCCTTGCCGCCCTGGCGGGTTGTGCAACCGATCCTGCGCCGAATGAACAGATGCGCCTGACCGAACAGGCTCTCGAACAGGCCAAGGCCGTGGGCGCCACCACCGACGATGTGCCGGAAATGAAACTGGCCGAAGACAAGTACAACCGCGCCAAAGGCAACATGACCGATCAATCCTTCAAAAACGCACGCATGCGGGCCGAACAGGCCGAACTCGATGCGCGCCTGGCTGAAGCCAAGGTGTTGAAGGCCAAGAGCGAGGAGCAGTTGAACGTGCTGAACACCCGCATCGCCCGCCTGCAAAAGCAACTGGGAGATGCCGAATGAGCCTCAAGAGCAAAGCCCTCGGCGGTTTGATCCTGGCGGGCTGCGCGAGCCTGTCTGGTTGCGCCAGCCAGCACAGCGAGACCGCATTGCAGCAGGCTGGAACCGATTTTCAGAAGGTCAAGGAAGACTCCAATGTGCTGCGAATCGCCCCCAAGGACGTGATTCGCGCCGGGGAGTCCCTGGCCCGTGCCGATCGCCTGTCCAGCTATTGGGGTAGCGGTTCGGACGTGGTGCATTACGCCTACCTGAGCCAGCGCTATAGCGCCATTGCCCGGGAACACACCGATCAGGCGCTCAACGAAGAGCAAGCGGCGAAACTCGAACTGGAGCGGCAGCGCCTGCAACTGGCACTGCGTGAATCCAAACTGTTCAGCGTGCAGCAGCAAGGCAAATGGCTCGAAGAGCAGATCCTGGCATTGACGACCACCCAGACCGACCGTGGCCTGGTGATGACATTGGGCGACATGCTGTTCGACACCGGCGAAGCGGAATTGAAACCTTCGGCCAACCGTGTGGTGTTGAAGATCGTGCAGTTCCTGCAACTCAACCCCAAGCGTGTGGTACGGATCGAAGGTTATACGGACAGTACCGGGGGCAAGCAGGAAAACCTCAAGCTGTCCCGCGACCGCGCACAATCGGTGGCTGACGTGTTGATGGACCTGGGCATCGACGACAAGCGCATCCAGGTCGAGGGTTATGGCGACGAGTATCCCGTGGACGCGAATGCGTCGGAACGGGGTCGAGCGCAGAACCGTCGGGTGGAAATTGTGTTTTCCGACGAAAAGGGCCAGCTCGGCGCTGCCCGGTAAGGCTGCTCCAGGGTGGCGCTATGCACCCTGTAGGAGCTGCGGAGTGAAACGAGGCTGCGATCTTTTGATCTTTCGCTTGGGATTTAAGTGAACCTGGAAAGATCGCAGCCTCGTTTCACTCGACAGCTCCTACAGCTCCTACAACCCGGCCTGCCATGCAACGCCGGGTTTTTTTATGTCCGCCGATTGCTGCAAAAAACAGTACAGATTTTGCTGACACTGCACTGTACGGTCGACTATTGTGGCAACTGTCCCCGTACACTTCTAAACTGTTCCGGTATTGTTTCACACAAGAATAAAATGCCCGTGAAATCGAGTGCTGCGTCATGACCAATCTTTTGCTCTATCAACGTATTGCTCAACAACTGGCCGAAGACATCCGCCGTGGGGTCTATCAGCCGGGGGAGCGCGTGCCTTCGGTGCGCAAGATGAGCTCGCAGCTCAATGTCAGCCATGCGACGGTGTTGCAGGCGTATGCCAATCTCGAGGATCAGGGGTTGATCCGCGCCCGGCCGCAGTCGGGGTACTACGTGCACCAGACGCCGGCACTCACCGCACCGACGCCGGACATCGCCCGGGTCGAGCGCCCCGGCCTGGTCACCCGCAGTAGCATCATTCAACAAGTCCTGGTCGAATCCCGTCGTGAAGGGGTCTTCCCGCTGGGCGCTGCAGTGCCGAGTGTCGATTATTTACCGGTGCGAGCACTGCATCAGCAATTGGCCAAAGTCACCCGTTTCCATAGCCCGCGGGCCTTCAGCTACATGTTCAGCCCCGGTTTCGAGCCGTTGCGCCGACAGGTGGCGATCCGCATGCGCGATGCCGGTGTGGTGGTCGATCCGTCGGAAGTGGTGATTACTCACGGCTGCGTCGATGCCCTGCAGATGTCCTTGCGCGTGCTGACCCGTCCGGGCGATCTGATTGCGGCCGAGTCGCCGACCTATTACGGGTTGCTGCAACTGGCCGACCTGTTGGGCCTCAAGGTCATCGAGATCCCCAGCGATCCGGCCACGGGCATGAGCCTGGAAGCCCTGCAACTGGCGGCCAACCAATGGTCGATCAAGGCGTTGGTGCTGACCACGCGACTGAGCAATCCATTGGGCGGCACCATGCCGGAGGAGCGGCAGAAACAATTGCTGCGCCTGGCGTCGGACTTCGATATCCAGATTGTCGAAGACGATATCTACGGCGAGCTGATGTTCGAGCAAGGGCGTACCAAGTCCCTCAAGGCCTACGATAGGCTGGATCGGGTGATCTATTGCTCGAGCTTCTCTAAAACCCTGTCGCCTGGCGTGCGGATCGGCTGGATGATTGCCGGCAAGTATCAGCAGGAAATCCAGCGCTTGCAGACCTTCAGCACGCATTCTGCGTGCAGCGTGACCCAGATGGGCATCGCCGCTTACCTGGAAAATGGCGGGTACGACCGGCATTTGCGCTTCATCCGTCAGGAATACCGTAAGAACCTCAGTGCCTTCCAGTTGGCCGTGCAGCAGTATTTCCCGGAAGGCACGCAGATGACCCGGCCTACCGGCGGCTTCATTCTGTGGGTCAGTCTGCCGGGACGGGTCAACACCCAGGAGTTGCACGTGCGGGCATTGCAGCAGGGCATCAGCATTGCGCCGGGACTGATCTTCAGTAATACCGAGCAGTTCAATCACTGCATTCGCCTCAATTGCGGCATCCCGTGGAATCGTGAAGCCGAGCGCGCGTTGATGACCTTGGGCATGCTGGCCACCCAGCTCTGCCAGGAGCTGGCGGGCGGTTTGTAACAGGCTGCTACGGTGCTTGTCTTGTGGGCTGCAACAGGCGAGCATATGCACCTCTGCCGTTTGCACCCACCGTGGGATACATGAAACCGACTTTTCCTGCCGCCTGGCTTTTGCTCTGCCTGTTTGCGAGTATTCAGCCGGCATTCGTCGTAGCAGCTACCGAGCAGGATCAGGAGGCCACCGGCAGTTTCCACGTCGCACCGATAAAACCCGAGCCTGTGAAAAAAGCCTCGCCGGCCGAGAAACCGGCGACGCCCGTGAAAAAGCGCCCGCCCATTGCCTCCAAATCGAAACCGGCCAGCGAAGTGGTCAAGACCGAGCTTCCATCCGCCAATTTGGACCTGAGCCTGCCCAAGGATATGGTCCAGGAGCTCAAGCCGGTCGGAGCGGTGCCGTTGTCCGGGCGCGAATCGTTGTTACCCCAGATGTTCGGTGACAAAAGCGGCAGCAGCCCGTTCCAGCTCAACGGGCGCCTGCTCAGCAATGAAATGCAGCTGCAACTGCGAAAGGAAGAGCGCCGCGATGTCGAAGGCGCGGCACTGGACTTCGAGTTCAAGCAGTAACCTCACCAGGATCCGCGAACCGCAGACCAGACGCTTTGTCGGCGACTGGTCGGTCATGCTTGTTTGCATTGAAAAACCCGCTCGCAGGTAATTTAAAACAACTGTTTAAGCGGGTACTCTGTGCCCCGTCCTTTTATACATTGCTCGTCGCGAGGAGCTTGTCGTCATGAAATGCCGTGAGGGCTGTGGCGCTTGTTGCATTGCCCCTTCTATCAGTTCACCGATTCCCGGTATGCCCAACGGCAAAGCCGCGGGGGAGCGTTGCCTGCAACTTTCCTCCGATAACCTGTGCAATATTTTCGGCCAGCCGGAACGGCCGGCGGTGTGTTCTGCCTTCGAGGCCGACCCTGAGGTGTGCGGAAGCAGCAGCGAAGAAGCGATCCGGTTGATTGGCTGGTGGGAGCAAATGACGGCGGCGTGATGTGTGGGCTTGCACCTCCGATCACCTCCGAAAAACCTGAAGGTGATCGGAGGTGCAAGCCCAACGAACGGAACTTCAACAATAAGGAATAAGACTATGGGTTCGCTGCATCGTATGGCTGTGTTGTGTGGATTGACGGTTGTGCTGGCCACTTCGACGGCCCAGGCCGAAGACTGGAAAGTCAAAAAAGACGAAGACGGCATCAAGATCTCCCTGAGTGAGGTGGCCGGCTCCGACTACAAGGCCTACCAGGGCGTCACGCTGATGAAAACCACCGTAGCCAAGCTGCGCGCGTTGCAGGAAGACGTGTCCGGAGCCTGCGCCTGGATTCACGAATGCAAAACCCAGAAGCTGCTCAAGCACGAAGGTGACCAGAGCTGGACGTACACTCAGTTCAACACCCCGTGGCCGGTTACTGCGCGTGATTCGGTGCTGCACGTCACCACCATCGAAGGCGCTGATGGCAGCCTGACCCGCAAGCTCGAAGGCGTACCAAAATACATTCCTGAAGAAAAAGGCTTCGTCCGGGTCACCAAGGTCGACGGTTTCTGGAAGTTCGTGCCCAAGGGCGACCAGGTCGAAGTGACCTATCAGGTGCACACCGAGCCGGGCGGCAGCGTGCCGTCGATGGTGGCCAACAAGTTTGTGGTGGATGCCCCGTTCAATACCTTGAAAGCTCTCAAGGAACGCGCCGAGAAGTAACGCTGTCGTGCTTTCAAGGTGACTTCGTAGCGCCCCGACCGGTTCGGGGCGTTTGCGTTTTTGACAGGGCGGGGCGCTTTAATTTGTTTCCGAATGTGCGTTGCACGAAATTTTCACCCAGTCTCCAAGACAATTCGCCGGTTCTCCCGCAGCGCGCTGCGTATTCCTGAATGCAGGATGAAACAGTCGGAATGAGGGTAGTTATCAATGGCAATGCTGCCGTTGATCGTGCAACATTTGCGCACCGCGCAAACCCCCAGGCCTTGTACGGGCCGAAAAGAGGGCAAGGCGCAGCTGTATTTTTGAAACTTCAACTTCCAATGGGTCCTAAAACGACATGGCAATCCCGGACGCCCTGAATCAGCAGCGAGCTTCTAGTCGCCTGCTGCAACCAACCGTCAAATCGCATCTGGCCTACACGCTGTTGTGTGCCTTGGTCATGATGGTCATGTTCAGCCTGCTGCGCGTCGCGCTGCTGGTTTACAACCGCTCGATGATCCTCGACACACCGGCTTCGACCTTCCTCGAGGCATTCGCCAACGGTCTGCGTTTCGACCTGCGCCTGGTGGTCTATCTCAGCATTCCGTTGCTGCTGGCAATGTTCAGCGTCCGGGCCATGGCGGCACGCGGGCTGTTCCGTCTCTGGCTGACGATCGTCTCAAGCATCGCGCTGTTCCTGGGCCTGATGGAAATGGACTTCTACCGTGAGTTCCACCAGCGCCTCAACGGCCTGGTCTTCCAGTACGTCAAGGAAGACCCGAAAACCGTGATGAGCATGCTCTGGTACGGTTTCCCGGTGGTCCGTTACCTGTTGGCATGGGCCGTGGGCACCTGGATCCTGAGCCTGGCGTTCATGGGCGCCGATCGTGCGACCCGTCCCCGTGGTCCGTTCAGTGGCGGCAGCATCGGCACGCGCCAGGTTGCGCCGTGGTATGCACGTATCGCGGTATTCGTGGTGTGCCTGCTGGTTTGCGTGGTCGCCGCCCGTGGCACCCTGCGCCAGGGCCCGCCGCTGCGTTGGGGTGACGTCTATACCACCGATTCGAATTTCGCCAACCAGTTGGGCCTCAACGGCACGTTGTCGCTGGTAGCCGCAGCCAAAAGCCGGATGTCCGAAGATCGCGACAATATCTGGAAGGCAACCCTGCCACAGCCACAAGCCCGGCAAGTGGTGCGTGACATGCTGGTGCTGCCGTCCGAAAAACTGGTGGATGCCGATACCGCGGCGGTACGTCGCGATTACACCCCGCCAGCGGACAAGACCCTGCCGATCAAGAACGTCGTCGTGATCCTGATGGAAAGCATGGCCGGTCACTCGGTGGGTGCGCTGGGTGGGCCGGGCAACATCACGCCGTACCTAGACAAACTGTCGAAGGAAGGCTTGATGTTCGACCGCTTCTTCTCCAACGGCACCCATACCCACCAGGGCATGTTCGCCACCATGGCCTGCTTCCCGAACCTGCCGGGTTTCGAATACCTGATGCAGACCCCGGAAGGCAGCCACAAGCTGTCCGGTCTGCCGCAGTTACTCAGCGCCCGTAACTTCGACGACGTGTATGTCTACAACGGTGATTTCGCCTGGGACAACCAGTCGGGTTTCTTCAGCAATCAGGGCATGACCAACTTCATCGGCCGTAACGATTTCGTGAATCCGGTGTTCTCTGATCCGACCTGGGGCGTGTCCGACCAGGACATGTTCGACCGTGGCCTGGTCGAGCTCAAGGCACGGGAAAACGGCAAGCCGTTCTATGCCTTGCTGCAAACCCTGTCCAACCACACGCCTTACGCCTTGCCGACGCCATTGCCGGTCGAGCGCGTGACCGATCGTGGCAGCCTGAACGAACACCTGACCGCCATGCGTTACTCGGATTGGGCACTGGGCCAGTTCTTTGAAAAGGCCCGCAAGGAGCCGTACTTCAAGGAAACCCTGTTTGTCATCGTCGGTGACCACGGTTTTGGTAACGAACAGCAGATCACCGAAATGGACCTGGGCCGCTTCAACGTGCCGATGCTGATGATCGCGCCGGGCATCCAGGAAAAGTTCGGCCAGCGTGACCACACCGTGGGCACTCAGATCGACATCGTGCCGACCATCATGGGCCGCATTGGTGGCGAAGTGCGCCATCAGTGCTGGGGACGCGACCTGCTCAACCTGCCGGAAGGTGACGCCGGTATTGGTGTGATCAAGCCGTCGGGCAGCGAGCAGACCACGGCCATCCTCACCGCAGACCAGATTCTGGTCCTGCCGAAGGACAAGGACATGGCGCCGAAGTTGTATCAGTATGAATTGGGGGCCAACCCTCGCGCCGAAGTCATTGCCGATGCGCCGCGTACCGCCGAGTTAAAACTCAAGCTCGAAGCGTTCCTGCAAACAGCGACCAAGAGCCTGCTGGACAACACCGCCGGTGTTGTTGATGGCAAGCCGGACTAAGTTGTGACGCAATAGAAAAAGAGGCTCTTCAAGAGCCTCTTTTTTTTGCCTGGCGGGCCTCTATCTTTTTTTTTGCTGCATTGGTTACGTCAAAGGCTCCCGCGGTTTGCTCGGGCCATTCAGCAATCTGATGGAGCGTGGGTCGGGCAATATCCTTCGCTACACTCGGTGCATCTTCCGAGAACAACAAGGCTGTTTGCTATGCAAAATCGCATGATGATCACTGGTGCAGGCTCTGGCCTGGGTCGCGAAATCGCGCTGCGCTGGGCGCGTGAAGGCTGGCAACTGGCGTTGTCGGACGTCAGCGAGCCCGGTTTGCAGGAAACCCTGAAGCTGGTCCGTGAAGCCGGTGGCGATGGTTTCATCCAGCGCTGCGACGTGCGCGATTACAGCCAGTTGACGGCGTTCGCCCAGGCCTGCGAAGTCAAATTCGGCGGCATCGATGTCATCGTCAATAACGCGGGTGTGGCGTCTGGCGGGTTCTTCAGTGAGTTGTCCCTGGAGGACTGGGACTGGCAGATCGCGATCAACCTGATGGGCGTGGTCAAGGGCTGCAAGGCTTTCCTGCCGCTGCTGGAAAAAAGCAAAGGCAAGATCATCAACATCGCGTCCATGGCCGCGTTGATGCAAGGCCCGGCGATGAGCAACTACAACGTGGCCAAGGCGGGCGTGGTGGCGTTGTCCGAAAGCCTGTTGATCGAACTGGCGCATCAGGAAGTCGGCGTGCATGTGGTATGTCCATCGTTCTTCCAGACCAACCTGCTGGACTCCTTCCGCGGTCCGACCCCGGCCATGAAAGCCCAGGTCGGCAAGTTGCTGGAAAGCTCGCCGATCAGCGCCGCTGACATCGCCGACTACATCTACCGGCAGGTCGCCGCCGGCGAGTTCATGATCCTGCCCCACGAACAGGGCCGCATGGCCTGGGCGCTCAAGCAGAAGAACCCGCAACTGCTCTACAACGAAATGACCGTCATGGCCGACAAAATGCGCGCCAAGGCCAGGCAATCCGCAAGCTGATCTTGCTCGCAGGCAGCGCTGTGGTTAGGGTGGCCGCCATCGGCCATCCTCGCGAGACGCTTGCATGCTCAATTACCTGTGGTTTTTTCTCGCCGCGCTGTTCGAAATTGCCGGTTGCTTTGCCTTCTGGATGTGGCTGCGCCAGGGTAAAAGCATGTGGTGGGTGGTGCCGGCGCTCCTCAGCCTGACCCTGTTCGCCCTGCTGCTGACCCGTATCGAAGCCACCTACGCCGGCCGCGCCTACGCCGCTTACGGCGGCATCTACATCATTGCGTCAATCGGCTGGTTGGCCGTGGTCGAGCGGATTCGTCCGCTGGGTTCGGACTGGCTTGGCGTGGCGTTGTGTGTGATCGGCGCGAGCATCATCCTGTTCGGGCCGCGATTCTCCGCGTCCTGACAGATCGGTCCTACAATCAGCCGGATTGTCAGACCTTTCCGTAAGCGTAGTGCGTCATGGCTGTCAGTCCGGTCTGGTTTGCTGTCGGAGCATTGTAGGCATACCGCGGGCCGGGCATCTTCAAGGGCCAGTAACCCCTGAAGGACACTCCTCATGCTCGTACTCACTCGCATTGTGGGCGAAACCATTTCCATCGGTGACAACATTTCCGTGTGTGTTCTCGCGATCAACGGAAGCAGCATCCGCTTTGGTGTCGAAGCGCCACAGGACGTCAAAGTGTATCGCTGCGAAATCTACGAACGCATCCAGAACAAACGGGTGAAAACCAAGGGACGCTGAAGGCTTCAATCAAACAGGTGCTTGGGCACGTCGTGCTTGAGCATCAGTTGGCATTGCTCGCTCTCCGGGTCGAAGACAATCAGTGCCTGGCCCTTGGTCAAGGCCTGGCGCACTCGCAGAACGCGGGTTTCCAGTGGTGTGTCGTCACCATTGTCCGTGCCGTCGCGGGTCACGAAATCCTCGATCAGGCGGGTGAGAGTGTCGACTTGAAGTTGGTCGTAGGGGATCAGCATAGGCACCTCGGTTGGATCAATGTCGGGATGCTACGGCGATTGGGCGAGGACGGCCAGCCCGGGATCTTGTGTTGTCTGACAGATTGCCTTCGTCGGAACGCCGCCCGGAGCAAGCCCGCTCCCACAGTTGACCGAGTTACTCCAGAAAAATGCGGTCGAATGTGGGCGCGGGCGTGCTCGCGAAGACGTCAGGTCAGACACCGAAATCTCAGTGTTTCAACTCAGTTCTCCGACCGCTGCCCCACCAGGCTGTCCACCGACGGCACCCGTGTATCGCTTTCCATCTGCGTGTCATGTTCAAGCTGATGGCTGAAGCGGTCCAGTGAGCCCTTGGCCGGTTGCGCATCGCTGGCAAACACGGGCGGGCTGAGGATGTATGCACCAAGCAGGCGGCTCAGGGCGGCGAGGCTGTCGATGTGGGTGCGTTCGTAACCGTGGGTGGCGTCGCAGCCGAAGGCGAGCAGGGCGGTGCGAATGTCGTGGCCGGCGGTCACCGCCGAATGGGCGTCGCTGAAGTAGTAGCGGAACAGGTCGCGGCGGGCGGGCAACTCGTTGTCGCTGGCCAGGCGCAGGAGGTGGCGCGACAGGTGATAGTCATACGGCCCGCCGGAATCCTGCATCGCGATGCTCACCGCATGCTCGCTGGAGTGTTGGCCTGGCGCGACCGGTGCGATGTCGATGCCGACGAATTCACTGACGTCCCAGGGTAACGCCGCCGCGGCGCCGCTGCCGGTTTCCTCAGTGATGGTGAACAGCGGATGGCAGTCGATCATCAACTCTTGGCCACTGTCGACAATGGCTTTGAGCGCCGCCAGCAGCGCGGCCACCCCGGCCTTGTCGTCGAGGTGGCGGGCGCTGATGTGGCCGGTTTCGGTGAACTCCGGCAGCGGGTCGAAGGCGACGAAATCGCCGACGCTGATGCCCAGCGACTCGCAGTCGGCACGGGTGGCGCAGTAGGCATCCAGGCGCAACTCGATGTGATCCCAACTGATCGGCATCTCATCCACGGCAGTATTGAACGCGTGCCCGGACGCCATCAGCGGCAAGACGCTGCCGCGAATCACGCCGTTGTCGGTAAACAGGCTGACCCGGCTGCCTTCGGCAAAGCGGCTGGACCAGCAGCCGAGCGGCGCGAGGGCCAGGCGGCCGTTGTCCTTCACCGCCCGCACCGCCGCGCCGATGGTGTCCAGGTGGGCGGAAACGGCGCGGTCGGGGCTGTTCTTCTTGCCCTTGAGCGTGGCGCGAATGGTGCCGCGCCGGGTCAGCTCGAAGGGAATGCCCATTTCTTCAAGGCGTTCGGCGACGTAGCGCACGATGGTGTCGGTGAACCCGGTGGGGCTGGGAATGGCGAGCATTTCCAGCAGGACTTTTTGCAGGTAACCGAGGTCCGGTTCGGGGATTTTGCTGGTCATGGAAACTCCTGATGAGTTGAACGCATCGATGGTTTCGATGAGGGATTTTTGTTTCCTGGGCTGGCCCCTTCGCTGTGGGAGCGAGCTTGCTCGCGAATGGGCCAGCCCAGGCAACACATCACTAAGAGACCACCGGCTGACTATGCGGAAACAACAAATCAACAAACCGCTCCGCCGTCGGCTGCGGTTCGTGGTTGGCCAGCCCGGCCCGTTCGTTGGCTTCGATAAATACATACTCCGGCTGGTCAGCGGCGGACACCATCAGGTCGAGGCCGACCATGGGAATGTCCAGCGCCCGCGCGGCCCGCACGGCGGCGTCCACCAGCGTTGGATGCAGGATCGCCGTTACATCCTCAAGAACACCGCCTGTATGAAGATTCGCCGTGCGCCGTACGAACAGGTGCTCACCGGCCGGCAGAATGCTGTTGTAGTCGTAACCGGCGGCACGCAAGGTACGCAGGGTTTCCCCGTCCTGCGGGATTTTGCTTTCGCCACCTGTGGCCGCTTGTCGCCGCCGGCTCTGGGCTTCGATCAATGCACCAATGGAGTGCTGGCCGTCGCCGACCACTTCGGCCGGCCGGCGAATGGCGGCGGCGACCACTTCAAAACCGATCACCACAATGCGCAGGTCCAGGCCTTCGTGGAAACTTTCCAGCAGCACGCGGCTGTCGAAGTGGCGAGCGGCTTCTATGGCTTGCTGCACCTCCTCGAGGGTACGCAAATCCACCGCGACCCCTTGCCCCTGTTCACCATCCAGTGGCTTGACCACCACGCGCTGGTGTTCATCGAGGAATGCCAGATTGTCATCGGCGTTACCCGCCAATTGCTGCGCCGGCAGGTTCAACCCGGCTGCCTTGAGCACTTTGTGGGTCAGGCTTTTGTCCTGGCACAGGGTCATGCTGACGGCGCTGGTCAGGTCGCTCAGGGATTCACGGCAGCGTACCCGGCGCCCGCCATGGCTGAGGGTGAAGAGTCCGGCGTCGGCGTCATCGACGTGCACATCGATGCCGCGACGGTGTGCTTCCTCGACAATGATCCGTGCGTACGGGTTGAACGCGGCTTCCGGACCGGGCCCGAGAAACAGCGGCTGATTGATGCCGTTCTTGCGCTTGATGGCGAAGGTCGTCAGGTTGCGAAAACCGAGCTTGGCGTAAAGGTTTTTCGCCTGTCGGTTATTGTGCAGCACGGACAGGTCGAGGTAGGCGAGCCCGCGACTCATGAAGTGCTCGATCAGATGCCGCACCAGCACCTCTCCGACACCCGGTCGCGCACAGTGCGGGTCGACCGCCAGGCACCACAGGCTGCTGCCGTGTTCGGGATCGTTGAAGGCCTTGTGGTGGTTGAGGCCCATGACGCTACCGATGACCGCGCCGCTGTCCTCGTCTTCGGCCAGCCAGTACATCGGGCCGCCCAGGTGACGCGGAGTGAGCAGGGTGGCGTCGATCGGCAGCATGCCGCGCGCCTGATACAGCTGATTGGTCGCCTGCCAGTCGGCATCGCTTTGCGCGCGGCGAATGCGGAAACCGCGAAACACCCGGGTCGCCTGACGGTAATCGCTGAACCACAGACGCAAGGTATCGGACGGGTCGAGGAACAGCTGCGTCGGCTCCAGCCCCAGCACTTGTTGGGGCGCGGCGACGTACAGGGCAATATCCCGTTCGCCGGGCCGCTCGTTGAGCAACTCCCCGGCGAGGCTCGCGGCATCGGCGAAGGTGTGCCCGATCAGCAAGCGGCCCCAGCCGCAATGCACGGCAATCGGTGCCGCGCCGAGCGCACTGCCGTCTTCGGCCAGGCGTGCCTGCAGGCGTTCGTAGGAGGGCGACTGGCCGCGCAACAGGCGTTGGTTGATCGCTGTGGCATGAGGTTTCATCGGTCAGATTCCTTGTTCGCTGAGCCACAGGTTGAGGGCCGCCAGTTGCCACAGCTTCGAGCCGTGCAATGGCGTCAGTTGTCCCTGTGGGTCAGTCAGCAGAAGGTCGAGCATCGCGGGATTGAACAGGCCGCGATCCTGGCTGGGATCGAGCAGCAACTCGCGCACCCACTCCAGCGTATCGCCCTGCAAATGCTTGAGGCCCGGCACCGGGAAGTAACCTTTCTTGCGGTCGATCACTTCACTGGGAATCACTTGTCGCGCAGCTTCTTTCAGAACTTGCTTGCCGCCGTCCGGCAATTTGAAACGCCCCGGAATCCGGGCCGACAGCTCCACCAGGCGGTAGTCGAGAAACGGCGTGCGCGCTTCCAGGCCCCAGGCCATGGTCATGTTGTCGACGCGTTTGACCGGGTCGTCCACCAGCATCACCGTGCTGTCCAGACGCAAGGCCTTGTCCACCGCCGCATCGGCACCGGGTTGGGCGAAATGGGTTTTGACGAAGTCACCGGCGGCGTCATTCGCGGTCAGCCATTTCGGTTGCACGGTGGCGGCGTAGTCGTCGTAGCTGCGGTCGAAAAACGCTTCGCGGTACGCGGCATATGGATCATTCGCGCCGTCCACTTGCGGATACCAATGGTAACCGGCGAACAGTTCATCGGCGCCTTGGCCGCTCTGGACGACTTTGCAGTGTTTGGCTACTTCCCGGGACAACAGGTAGAAGGCGATGCAGTCATGGCTGACCATCGGCTCGCTCATGGCACGGAACGCGGCGGGCAGTTGTTCGATGATTTCCTTTTCGTCGATGCGCAGTTGATGGTGCTGCGTGCCGTAGTGCCGGGCGATCAGGTCCGAATACTGGAACTCGTCGCCGCGCTCGCCGCCGGCATCCTGGAAGCCGATGGAGAAGGTCGACAGATTGTCCACGCCGACTTCCCGCAACAGGCCCACCAGCAAGCTGGAATCGACACCACCGGACAGCAGCACTCCGACATCCACCGCCGCACGCTGACGAATCGCTACCGCTTCGCGGGTGCTGTCGAGCACACGGTCGCGCCAGTCTTCGAGGGTCAGGTCCTGCTCATCGTCGTGAGGGCCGTAGGGCAGGGTCCACCAGGTTTTCTGCTCGGAGCGGCCATCGGCTTCGATGCGCATCCAGGTGGCCGGCGGCAGTTTTTCAATGCCCGCCAGCAAGGTGCGCGGTGCCGGGACCACGGCGTGGAAATTCAGATAGTGATTGAGCGCCACCGGATCGAGGATCGGGTTGATGTCGCCACCCTTGAGCAATGCCGGCAGCGCCGAGGCGAAGCGCAGGCGCTGGCCGGTGCGCGACAGGTACAGCGGCTTCACGCCGAGACGGTCGCGAGCGATGAACAGGCGTTGGGCATCGCGCTCCCAAACGGCAAAGGCAAACATGCCGTTGAGTTTCGGCAGCAAGGCTTCACCCCAGGCGTGATAGCCCTTGAGCAACACTTCGGTGTCGCCACCGGAATAGAAGGCGTAACCCAGGCTTTCCAGTTCCGCGCGCAGTTCCGGAAAGTTGTAGATCGCCCCGTTGAAGGCCAAGGACAAGCCTAGTTGCGGGTCGATCATCGGCTGCGCCGAGCCGTCCGACAGGTCCATGATTTTCAGGCGCCGATGGCCCAGGGCAACCGGCCCCTGGCTATGAAAACCCCAAGCGTCGGGGCCGCGAGGGGCCAGGTGATGGGTGATTCGTTCAACGGCTGCAAGGTCTGCAGGTTGATGATCAAAACGTAACTCGCCAGCTAATCCGCACATAAATTCCTTACCGGTTTTTCCGTTGGGGAGGGTCAATCGATACCGCGCCAAAACGGCGGGTACTCAGAAAGTGACCCTCCTCGGTAAGGGGAGTTTTAGATCGATGAGTTATATGCGTGACAGACCACGGCCGAATCGCCCCGTGAGGGCGACTTCGGCTAGGGTATCGACTACTTGCCCCGGATCAGGCGCCGCAGGGCAAACCGGTTGGGATGGCAGGCTTCGGCCACGCTTCTGGGCAACGGCAGGGGTTCGTTGTCCAGCCAGGCCGCCAGCAGTTCCCCGGACAAGGGGGCGGTGATCAGGCCGCGCGAGCCGTGGCCGCTGTTGATGTACAAACCGTCAAGCCATGGGCATTCGACGTCCGGCACTTGTCGGGCATCCTTGCCCAGCGCGGTATAGGCCTGGGTGAACGCCTGGGTGTCGGCCAAAGGTCCGACGATTGGCAAGTAGTCGGGGCTGGTGCAACGAAATGCAGCGCGACCCTGGAGGCTTTCAGGAGCAAGTTTATCGGCCTGTAGACGCTCGACCAGATCGTGGGAAATCTCTTCGAGCATGGCCAGGTTGCCCAGGTGTTCGGCCGTGGTCGGCGTCAGGTCATCGCTCTTGAAGTCGAAACTGGCCCCCAGCGTGTGTTCGCCCAAACGTGCAGGGGCGACATAGCCTTCGGCACACACCACGGTGCTCAGGGCCTGGCTTTGCGGGGTTTGCGCCAGGCGGGTGATTTGCCCGCGAATGCGTTTGAGCGGTAACTCGGCACTCTCGGGGAAACGCCGGATTTCGGCTGCGCCGGCGAGCACCACCACGGGGGCGCTGGCGAGCAGGCGTTCGCCATCCCAGGCCTGCCACTGGCCATCGGCCTTGCGCAGTTCGAGCACATCATGATGCAAATGCACCTGAACGTTCGGATGAGCGGCCTGCCACTGGCACAGCGCCGGTGGGTGAACCCAGCCGCCTTCGGGATAGAACAGGCCCCCCTGTGCCAACCCGATACCGGCCACGGCCTGTGCCTCGGGTTGATCCAGCAGGTGCAGCAAGTCTGCCGCAAACGCCTGCGCCAATTGCATCTGGCGTTCGGCTTCCTTGGCATCGAAGGCCAGTTGCAATACGCCGCAATCGTCCCAATCGCGACCCCGTTGCAAATGTTCGAGTAGCCGTCGGGTGTAACCGAACCCGCTGACAATCATTTGCGACAGCGCCGTGCCATGGGCCGATAACTTCAGGTACAGCACGCCCTGAGGGTTGCCCGAGGCTTCCTGGGCGATATCTTCGTGGCGCTCCAGCAATGTCACTTGCCAGCCCCGCGCGGCGAGGCTGGCGGCGCTGGCGCAACCGGCCAGCCCGGCCCCGATCACCAGTGCCTGGCGTTCGCCGGTCAGTGGAGCCGGGCGGGCAAACCAGGGTTTATCGGGCGCCGGGGCGGGCACGTCCTGGGGCCAGCCGAGGAACTCGCCGCGCAGGATTTCCCATTTGTGGCCGATGCCTGGGGTGCGTTTCATCTTGAAACCGGCGGCGTTGAGCAGGCGCCGCACCCAACCGGTGCTGGTGAAGGTGCTGATGGATGCACCGGGGGCGGCCAGGCGTGCGAGTTCGGCAAACAGTTCGGCAGTCCACATGTCGGGGTTTTTCGCCGGAGCGAAACCGTCGAGGAACCAGGCGTCGATTCGGGCATCGAGTTGCGGCAGTTGTTCCAGTGCGTCGCCGATCAGCAATGTCAGGGTCACGCGACCGTTATCCAGCGTCAGGCGCTGAAAACCCTGATGGATCGCCACGTACTGCGCCAGCAATTGATCGGCAAACACCTTGAGTTCGGGCCACAGCGCCAGGGCACGTTGCAAGTCGGCCGGGCTCAACGGGTACTTTTCGACGCTGACAAAATGCAGCCGCGCTCCGGCCGCCGCGTGTTGTTCGAACACCTGCCAGGCACACAGAAAATTCAGTCCCGTGCCAAAGCCCGTTTCACCGATGACCAGACGTGCGCCCTCCGGCAAGGCAGCGAAGCGCTCCGCCAAGCGGTTCTGCTCGATAAACACATAGCGGGTTTCGTCCAGCCCCGACTGGTCGGAAAAATACACATCGTCGAACACTCGCGAATAGGGGCGACCTTGGTCGTCCCAGTCGAGCTGGGCGTGGGGCAATTCAGGTTTCATGGCAGGCTCGGCAACGGCAAGGTCGCCATTCTAGCCGATCGACGGCGTGGTGCTTGATCCGTGGCAAGGCATGCATTGGTCAGGGCTGGGAAAATCCCTGCTGGCCTTCAGTTCAATCCGCTAGTCTTGCTCACATCCGGAAGGGAGCCGCTCATGTTTGAATCCGCTGAAATCGGTCACGCCATCGACAAAGACACCTATGACGCCGAAGTCCCGGCCCTGCGCGAAGCGTTGCTCGAAGCGCAATTCGAACTGCAGCAGCAACGCCGCTTTCCGGTGATCATTTTGATCAATGGCATCGAAGGTGCGGGCAAGGGCGAGACGATCAAGGTGCTCAACGAATGGATGGATCCGCGTCTGATCGAGGTTCGCACGTTCGATCAGCAAACTGACGAAGAGCTGGCGCGACCACCGGCCTGGCGGTACTGGCGGATGCTGCCGGCCAAGGGGCGCATGGGGATTTTCTTCGGTAACTGGTACAGCCAGATGCTGCAGGGGCGGGTCCATGGCGAGTTCAAGGATCCGCGCCTCGACCAGGCGATCAACGGCGCCGAGCGCCTGGAGAAGATGCTCTGCGATGAAGGTGCACTGATCTTCAAGTTCTGGTTTCACCTCTCCAAGAAGCAAATGAAGGCGCGACTCAAGGCGCTGGCCGACGACCCGCTGCACAGCTGGCGCATCAGCCCGCTGGACTGGCAGCAGTCGCAAACCTACGACAGGTTCGTGAAATATGGTGAGCGGGTGCTGCGGCGCACCAGCCGTGACTATGCGCCGTGGCATGTGATCGCCGGGGCGGATGCGCACTATCGCAGTCTGGCCGTGGGGCGGATTCTGCTGGCGGGCCTGCACGGCGCATTGCAGCGGCCGACGATCCACCCGGAAAAGGTCAGCGCCGCGCCAGTGTTCCCCAGCGTCGATCAAGTGAACCTGCTCGACAGCCTGGACCTGACCCTGAACCTGGACAAGGAGGATTACGAAGAACAGCTGATCACCGAGCAGGCGCGGTTTTCCGGGTTGATGCGCGACAAGCGCATGCGCCGCCATGCACTGGTGGCGGTGTTCGAGGGCAACGACGCGGCGGGCAAGGGCGGGGCGATCCGTCGGGTGGCGGCGGCGCTTGATCCGCGCCAGTACAGCATCGTGCCGATTGCCGCGCCCACCGAAGAAGAACGGGCGCAGCCCTATCTGTGGCGCTTCTGGCGGCACCTGCCGGCCCGGGGCAAGTTCACAGTGTTCGACCGCTCCTGGTATGGCCGGGTGTTGGTGGAGCGCATCGAAGGTTTTTGCAGCCCGGCGGACTGGCTGCGGGCCTATGGTGAAATCAACGATTTCGAAGAGCAGCTCACCGACGCCGGGGTGATCGTGGTCAAGTTCTGGCTGTCCATCGACAAACAGACGCAACTGGAGCGCTTCGAGGAGCGCGAAAAGATTCCCTTCAAACGCTTCAAGATCACTGACGATGACTGGCGCAACCGTGAAAAGTGGGATGATTATCGCGCGGCGGTTGGCGACATGGTCGACCGTACCAGCACCGAGATTGCGCCATGGACCCTGGTGGAAGCCAACGACAAGCGCTGGGCACGGGTCAAAGTCTTGCGCACCATCAATCGCGCACTGGAGGAGGCTTTCGAAAAATCCGACCGGCGTGAGAACAAGAAACGTAAGGACAAGGATTGAAGCGATGGTTACGCATACGCGAGGTGAATGATTGTCGCGGTCGGTGAAGAGCTGGACTTATGCTCGGTCCACTCTCAACCGATAACAACAATGAGGTATGTCATGCGTGAAGTGGTGATCGTCGACAGCGTGCGGACCGGCCTGGCCAAATCCTTTCGCGGTAAATTCAACATGACCCGCCCGGACGACATGGCGGCACACTGTGTCGATGCACTGTTGGCGCGCTCCGGTATCGATCCGGCGAGCGTCGAGGACTGCATCGTTGGCGCCGGTTCCAACGAAGGCGCCCAGGGTTTCAATATCGGTCGCAATGTCGCGGTGCTGTCGCGCCTGGGCATCGGCACGGCCGGCATGACCCTCAACCGCTTCTGTTCCTCGGGCTTGCAGGCGATCGCCATTGCCGCCAACCAGATCGCTTCGGGTTGCAGCGACATCATCGTCGCCGGCGGTGTCGAGTCCATCAGTCTGACGATGAAGAGCGTCAACACCGACAACCTGATCAACCCGCTGCTCAAGGAGCAGGTGCCGGGCATCTACTTCCCGATGGGCCAGACCGCTGAAATTGTTGCGCGTCGGTACAGCGTCAGCCGTGAAGAGCAGGACCTGTATGCGCTGCAAAGCCAGCAGCGTACCGCAGAGGCGCAGGCCGCCGGGCTGTTCTCTGATGAAATCGTGCCGATGGCGGTGAAGTATCGCGTCGAAGACAAAAGCACCGGTCAGGTGCAGATCGTCGACGGTGTCGTTGATCGTGATGACTGCAACCGCCCGGACACCACCCTGGAAAGTCTGTCCGGGTTGAAACCGGTGTTCGCCGAAGATGGCTCGGTCACAGCCGGCAACTCGTCGCAACTGTCTGACGGCGCGTCAATGACCCTGGTGATGAGCCTGGAAAAAGCGCTGGAACTGGGGCTCAAGCCGAAAGCGTTCTTTCGCGGTTTTACCGTGGCCGGTTGCGCGCCGGACGAGATGGGCATCGGCCCGGTGTTTTCGGTACCGAAACTGCTCAAGGCCAAAGGCTTGCAGATTGACGACATCGACCTGTGGGAACTCAACGAAGCCTTCGCCTCGCAGTGCCTGTACAGCCGCAACCGACTGGCAATCGACAACGCCCGGTACAACGTCAATGGTGGCTCGATTTCCATCGGTCACCCGTTCGGCATGACCGGTTCGCGTCAGGTCGGGCATCTGGTTCGTGAATTGCAGCGACGCAGTCTGCGTTACGGCATCGTCACCATGTGCGTGGGGGGCGGGATGGGGGCTACGGGGTTGTTTGAGGCGGTGCGTTAAGCCTCGATATTTTTCGTTGTCAGTTAGATAGCCATCGCGAGCAGGCTCGCTCCCACAGTGTTCAGCTGCGATCACAAATGTTGTGTACGCCACAAAACCTGTGGGAGCGAGCCTGCTCGCGATGGGCGCACCTCGGTTTTAAAAAGTCTCCCAAAGATTACGACCCGCACAGTTTCATTCGCGGCCAGTCCGAAACTGTGCCTGTGTACGCCATCGCTGCGAGCCTAGAATGACGGCTCCTGTCAGTTGGCGTTGGGGTTCACATGCACATTTCATCGGGTCGCTGGGGTTACGGTCTGTTCCTGGCCTTGTTGACCGCGTTGTTGTGGGGAATCCTGCCGATCAAGCTCAAGCAAGTGCTGCTGGTGATGGACCCGGTGACGGTGACCTGGTTTCGCCTGTTGGTGTCTGGCGGCTGCCTGTTCATTTATCTGGCGACCACCAGGCGTCTGCCCAGCCGCAAAGTGCTCGGTCCTCGCGGTGGCTGGCTGGTACTGATGGCGGTGCTCGGCCTGGTCGGTAACTATGTGCTGTATCTGATGGGCCTGAACCTGCTCAGCCCTGGCACGGCGCAACTGGTGGTGCAGATGGGCCCGATCATGCTGCTGATCGCCAGTCTGTTTGTGTTCAAGGAGCGTTTCAGCCTGGGGCAGGGGATTGGCCTGCTGGTGCTGCTGATCGGTTTTGCGCTGTTTTTCAACCAGCGCTTGAGTGAGTTGCTCACGTCGCTGACCGACTACACCGCCGGCGTGCTGCTGGTGCTGTTGGCGTCCACGGTCTGGACCTTCTATGCCCTGGGGCAGAAGCAATTGCTGACGGTGTGGAATTCGCTGCAGGTGATGATGGTGATCTACCTGTTTTGCGCGCTGCTGTTGACGCCGTGGGTGCATCCGCTCGAAGCGTTGCAATTGAACCCGTTGCAGGGTTGGTTGCTGCTGGCGTGCTGCCTCAACACCCTGATTGCCTATGGCGCGTTTGCCGAGGCCCTGGCCCATTGGGAAGCCTCCCGAGTCAGCGCAACGCTGGCCATCACGCCGCTGGTGACCTTTGTGGCGGTTGCCATGGCTGCGTGGCTGTGGCCCGACTACGTGCATGCAGAGACGATCAATGGTCTGGGATATGGCGGCGCGGTGCTGGTGGTGCTGGGGTCGGCGCTGGTGGCGTTGGGGCCTTCGTTGATTGCCGGGCTCAAGGCAAGGAAGATGCGGGTGGCCTGAAGATCAAAAGATCGCAGCCTGCGGCAGCTCCTACGTGTAAACGCGTATTCCCGTAGGAGCTGCCGCAGGCTGCGATCTTTTCGCTTCACTGCAAGTCTCAGCCCTTGGCCCCGGCCTCCAGCATATTCTCCGGCCTCACCCAAGCATCGAACTCTTCATCGGTCAGGTATCCAAGCTGCAACGCCGCCTCGCGCAAGGTCAGCCCTTCGCTGTAGGCCTTTTTGGCAATCTTCGCCGATTTGTCATAGCCAATGTGCGGGTTGAGCGCCGTCACCAGCATCAGGCCTCGTTCCAGGTGTTCAGCCATCTTTTGCGCATCCGGCTCCAGACCGGCCACGCAGTGCTGCTGAAAGTTGCTGCAGCCATCACCCAGCAAACGGATCGATTGCAGCAGGTTGTGGATGATCACCGGTTTGAACACGTTCAGCTGCAAGTGGCCCTGACTGGCGGCAAAGCCGATGGCGACGTCGTTGCCCAGCACCTGGCAGGCCAGCATCGACAAGGCTTCGCACTGGGTCGGGTTGACCTTGCCTGGCATGATCGAACTACCCGGTTCATTGGCCGGCAGCTTGACTTCGGCGAAGCCGGCGCGCGGACCGGAACCCAGCAGGCGCAGATCGTTGGCGATCTTCATCAGGGTCACGGCAAGGGTTTTCAGCGCGCCGGATAGCGTGGTCAGCGGCTCATGGCCGGCCAGTGCGGCGAACTTGTTCGGTGCGGTGATAAACGGCAAGCCGGAGAGGGCGGCCAATTCTGCGGCGATGGCCTCACCGAAGCCGTGGGGTGAATTGAGCCCGGTGCCGACGGCCGTTCCGCCCTGGGCCAGCTCACAGACCGCGGGCAGTGCGCTGCGGATCGCCCGCTCGGCGTAATCGAGTTGCGCGATGAAGGCCGAGATTTCCTGACCGAAGCTGATCGGAGTCGCATCCATCATGTGGGTGCGGCCGGTCTTGACCAGTTTCATATGGCGGGCGGCCAGCTCGGCCAGCCCGCCGGACAGTTCGCTGATCGCCGGCAGCAAGTGCTGTTGCACGGCCTGGACGGCGGCGATGTGCATGGCGGTGGGGAAGCAGTCGTTGGAACTCTGGGAGCGATTGACGTGATCGTTGGGGTGCACCGGGGACTTGCCGCCGCGCGGGTTGCCTGCCAGCTCGTTGGCGCGACCGGCGATCACTTCGTTGACGTTCATATTGCTCTGGGTGCCACTGCCGGTTTGCCAGACCACCAGCGGAAACTGGTCGTCGTGGTCGCCGCCGAGCACTTCGTCGGCTGCCTGCTCGATCAGGCGGGCGATGTCGGCGGGCACGTCGCCGTTGCGATCGTTGACCCGTGCCGCGGCTTTCTTGATCAGCGCCAGGGCATGCAACACCGCCAGCGGCATGCGTTCGTTGCCAATGGCGAAGTTGATCAGCGAGCGTTGCGTCTGAGCGCCCCAGTAGGCTTCATCCGGGACTTCAACCTCGCCGAGGCTGTCGGTTTCGATACGGCTCATCTTGCTCACTCCTGTAGGTCCGATTGCGCAGTTTAGGCCGTGATCGACGGCCGGGGTTCCATCTGTCTCGATTTCAACCATTGAAGCCCTCTAAATCAGGCACGACAAGGCTTGGGGTTGAGCGACAGACTTTTTTAGGCGCAGAATGGACGCCCTTGGGGTCTTACCTCGCCAGCTAGATAAGGAAACTCGATGACTCGTCTTCGTGCCATCTGTACCGCCGTTGCTTTGGTCTGCGCCAGCGGCCAGGTTCTTGCCGACACCGCCAGCCATAACGCCAGTGCCGAGGCTTTCCTGACCATGGCGCACGCTGACAAACTGGGCACCCCGGTGTACATGCAAGTACAGCAGATGTTTGCCCAGCGTTTCGAACAGACCAAAGCCCCTGAGTCGAAAAAAGCCGTGCTGGAAACTTACCAGGCCAAGGCCAACGCCGCTCTGGACCAGGCCATTGGCTGGAACAAGCTCAAGCCGGACATGATCAAGCTCTACACCACCAACTTCACCGAGTCCGAGCTCAAGGACCTGGTTGCGTTCTACCAGTCGCCACTGGGCAAGAAAGTCCTGGAAAAAATGCCCCAGCTGACCCAGCAATCGGCCCAGATGACCCAGGCCAAGCTGGAAAGCGCGGTGCCGGTGGTCAACAAGCTGTTGGCTGACATGACCGCCGAGCTGACGCCGAAAGACGCGGCTGCGCCAGCCAAGAAAAAGCCTTGAGCGGAGTTCGGTATGACCATGCAACAACGCATCGAATCGACACTGGCCCTGCTTCAGCCCGAGCATCTGCAAGTGCTGGATGAGAGCCATATGCACAGCCGTGGGTTGCAGACCCATTTCAAGGCTGTGGTGGTCAGCGCGCAGTTCGAAGGCCTGAACCGGGTCAAGCGCCACCAGAAGGTCTACGGCACGCTCGGCGAGCTGATGGGCGAGTTCCATGCGTTGGCGCTGCATACTTACACGCCAGAGGAATGGGCACAGATCGACGCGGCCCCGGCCTCGCCGACCTGTGCCGGCGGCAGCAAGCATTAAGCTCAAAAGATCGCAGCCTGCGGCAGCTCCTACAGGAATACGCATTCCCATGTAGGAGCTGCCGCAGGCTGCGATCTTTTTTGTTAGAATGCCCAACGCGCCGCTAACCCGGCGCGTTTTTTTTCGCATCCGGTTCACCCCTTACGAGGGTAGCCACCTGGAGATTTACCCATGACACAACAGATTGTCGTGGCGGCACTGTATAAGTTCGTCACACTGGAAGATTACGTCGCCCTGCGCGAGCCCCTGCTGCAAGCGATGGTCGACAACGGCATCAAAGGCACGTTGCTGATTGCCGAAGAGGGTATCAACGGCACCGTGTCCGGCAGCCGCGAAGGCATCGACGGGCTGATGGCCTGGCTCAAGAACGACCCGCGAATGGACGACATCGATCACAAAGAGTCGTACTGCGACGATCAGCCGTTCTATCGCACCAAAGTCAAACTCAAGAAAGAAATCGTCACCCTCGGCGTGGAAGGCGTGGACCCGAACAAAAAGGTCGGCACCTACGTCGATCCGCAGGACTGGAACGCGCTGATCAGCGACCCCGAAGTGCTGTTGATCGACACCCGTAACGACTACGAAGTCTCGATCGGTACCTTCGAAGGCGCCATCGACCCGAAAACCACCAGTTTTCGCGAATTTCCCGATTACATCAAAGCCAACTTCGACCCGGCCGTGCACAAGAAGGTCGCGATGTTCTGCACCGGTGGCATCCGCTGCGAGAAGGCCTCGAGCTACATGCTCAGCGAGGGGTACGGTGAGGTCTTTCACCTCAAGGGCGGCATCCTCAAGTACCTCGAAGAGGTGCCGCAGGAAGAAACCAAGTGGCAGGGCGACTGCTTCGTGTTCGACAACCGCGTGACCGTTCGTCACGACCTCAGCGAAGGCGACTACGATCAATGTCATGCCTGCCGCACGCCGGTGAGCGTGGAAGACCGCGCGTCCGAGCATTACGTAGCCGGCATCAGCTGCCCGCATTGCTGGGATAAGCTGAGTGAGAAGACTCGTCGCAGTGCGATCGACCGGCAGAAGCAGATCGAGCTGGCCAAGGCTCGAAACCAGCCTCACCCGATCGGCTACAACTACAAGCAAGCATCCTCCGAGGCCTGAACCATGTCTGCGCGCCTGCTCTATGTGATGGACCCGATGTGTTCCTGGTGCTGGGGGTTTGCTCCGGTGGCCAATGCACTGGTCGAGCAGGCGCAAGCCGCAGGCGTGGACGTGCACCTGATTGTGGGCGGTCTGCGCACCGGCAGCGGTGCCGCGCTGGAGCCCAGTACCCGGCGCTATATCCTTGAGCACTGGCAGGCGGTCACCGAGGCCACCGGCCAGCCCTTCAAGCTTGACGGCGCGTTACCCGATGGCTTTGTCTACGACACCGAGCCTGCCTGTCGGGCACTGGTGACGGCGCGCACACTGGCGCCGGATTGTGCCTGGAAACTGCTCGGGCTGATTCAGCACGCATTTTATGCCGAAGGACGCGACGTCACCCGCGCCAGCGTTCTGGTGGAACTGGCCGAACAGGCCGGTCTGCCGCGCATCGAATTCGCCGCTGCGTTTGACCGCGCCGATATGCACACCGCGACGGCAGCTGATTTCACCTGGGTCCAGGACCTGGGCATTGCCGGTTTCCCCACCCTGCTGGCTGAGCGTAACGGCCAACTGGCGCTGTTGACCAACGGCTATCAGCCATTGAGCGAGTTGTCTGCGCTGCTCGGCCGCTGGCTGGAGCGTGCTGCCTGTGCATGACCTGCCCGATGATGTTGCACCCGCTAAACGTGTCGACCGTCTGAGCTGGGCGGAAATCCGCCGCCTGGCCCTGCATCACAAGAAATCCCTGTGGATCGCCAACGGCGTGGCCGTGCTGGCGACCTTGTGCAGCGTGCCGATTCCCTTGCTCCTGCCATTGCTGGTGGACGAGGTGTTGCTGGGGCACGGTGATGCAGCGCTGAAGGTCATGAACCTCGCGCTGCCCGACGGCTGGCAGAAAGCCGCGGGCTACATCGCACTGATGCTGCTGGTGACCCTGACCCTGCGCTGCGCGGCGTTGATGTTCAACGTAGTGCAGGCGAAATTGTTCGCCGGGCTGGCCAAGGACATCGTCTATCGCATTCGCATACGCCTGATCGAACGGCTCAAGCGTATCTCGCTGGGTGAATACGAAAGCCTGGGCAGCGGCTCGGTGACCACGCATCTGGTCACCGACCTGGACACCCTGGACAAATTCGTCGGTGAAACCCTCAGCCGTTTCCTCGTGGCCATGCTGACGCTGGTGGGCACCGCCTCCATCCTGATGTGGATGCACTGGAAACTCGCGCTGCTGATCCTGCTGTTCAACCCCCTGGTGATCTACGCCACGGTGCAATTGGGCAAGCGGGTCAAGCACCTGAAGAAACTCGAGAACGACAGCACTTCGCGCTTCACCCAGGCCTTGACCGAAACCCTGGATGCGATCCAGGAAGTTCGCGCCGGTAACCGCCAGGGGTTTTTCCTTGGTCGCTTGGGGCAGCGCGCCCGGGACGTGCGCGACTACGCGGTGAACTCACAATGGAAAACCGATGCGTCGAACCGCGCCAGCGGCTTGCTGTTCCAGTTCGGCATCGATATTTTCCGTGCCGCGGCGATGCTCACCGTACTGTTTTCCGACCTTTCAATCGGCCAGATGCTCGCGGTGTTCAGCTACCTGTGGTTCATGATCGGTCCGGTGGAACAACTGCTGAACCTGCAATATGCCTACTACGCAGCCGATGGTGCGCTGTCGCGGATCAACGAACTGCTGTCCCGTGACGATGAGCCCGAGTACTCAGGTGGAGTCGACCCGTTCAGTGGTCGCGAGACGGTCGGGTTGGAAGTACAGGGGTTGAGTTTCGGCTACGGTGATGAACTGGTCTTGAACCAGATGAACCTGTCCATCGCCCCCGGTGAAAAGGTCGCGATCGTCGGTGCCAGTGGTGGCGGCAAGAGCACGCTGGTTCAACTGCTGCTGGGCTTGTATACGCCGTTGGCCGGCACCATTCGCTTCGGTGGTTCAACCCAGCAAGAGATCGGCCTGGAAACCGTGCGGGAAAATGTCGCCGTGGTCTTGCAACATCCGGCGCTGTTCAACGACACCATCCGCGCCAACCTGACCATGGGCCGCGAACGCAGTGACGAGGCCTGCTGGCAGGCACTGGAAATCGCCCAGTTGCACGCTACGGTCCGGGATTTGCCCAATGGCCTGGACAGCATCGTCGGGCGCTCCGGCGTGCGTTTGTCCGGCGGGCAGCGCCAGCGCCTGGCCATCGCCCGGATGGTCTTGGCCGAGCCCAAGGTGGTGATCCTCGACGAAGCCACCTCCGCGCTCGATGCCGCCACCGAATACAACCTGCACCAGGCACTGGCGCGGTTCCTGAGCAACCGCACCACACTGATCATTGCCCACCGTCTTTCGGCGGTAAAACAAGCCGATCGTGTGCTGGTGTTCGACGGCGGGCAAATTGCCGAGGACGGCGACCACCAGCAACTGATCGCCGACGGTGGTTTATACGCCAAGCTGTATGGGCATTTGCAGCAGTTGTAGCAAGCTGCCAATTCAATACGATAAAAAAAACATGATCGCGACCGAATTCAGCGGCCGCGATGTTCCCCCCGGGCAAAGCTTGTCGCTTGCCGGGACCGGGATCGCACCCTAGTCTAGCTGTAGCGATTTTCGTCCGGACGACAATCGAGCAGCTCTAATGTAAGGGACCTCATGAATCAAAAGCGGACTCTCGGAACGCCACGGCTGTTGGGCATCGTCTGGCCATTTATCGCCGTTGTGGTGTTTCAGGCCCTCTTGGGCGGTGTCAGCCTTTATGTACTGTCGGCTGTTCGTGGTTATGTCGCCGGTGAGAGCCTGTGGTCCAAGGGCCAGAAAGACGCCATCTACTACCTCAATCTCTACGCCGACAACGGCGACGAAGCGATTTTTCATAAATACCAGAACGCCATTTCCGTGCCTCAGGGTGGGCATGAGTTGCGTGTGGCGCTGGATCATCGGCCGCCGAACATCGAGGCCGCACGTGTGGCGATCCTCAAGGGCGGCAACCATCCGGATGACATCACCAGTGTGATCTGGCTGTACCTGAATTTCCGGCACTTCAGTTACCACGAGAAAGCCATCGACCTTTGGATGGTGGGCGACGCGTATCTGGTGCAACTCGATGCCATTGCGCGGGAGATGCATCAGCGCATCACCACCAGACAGGCCACCGATGCCGATATCAAACGCTGGAAGGATCAGATATTCGTCATCAACGAAAGTGTGACACCGGCGGCGAAGGCCTTCAGCGATGCCTTGGGCGAAGGCTCGCGGATGATCCTGCGACTGTTGCTGGTGATCAACCTCGCCACCGCCCTGGGCTTGATTGCATTGGCCTTGATGCGTACCCATAAACTGCTCAAGCAGCGCCATGCCTTCGCCGATGCGCTGCAACTGGAGAAAGAACGGGCGCAGATCACTCTGCAATCGATTGGCGACGGCGTGATCACTACGGATGTTTCCGGTGCGATTGCCTACATGAATCCGGCGGCCGAGGCATTGACCCACTGGAAGGCCGAGCAGGCGACAGGGTTGCCGCTGGCGGCGCTGTTCAACCTGCTGGATGAAAATGCACAGACCGACGGTTTCACCCTGATCGAGCATATTCTGAGCGGCCAACTCAGTGGTGGCAGTGAGCACTCCAAGTTGATTCAACGCCTGGACGGCAGCACGGTGTCGGTCACGCTGGTGGGTGCTCCGATCCGCAATGCCGGCAAAGTCAGCGGAACGGTGCTGGTGCTGCATGACATGACCCAGGAGCGGCAATACATCGCCAATCTGTCGTGGCAGGCGACCCACGACGCCTTGACCGGGCTTGCCAACCGCCGCGAATTCGAATATCGCCTGGAACAGGCGCTGCACAACCTGACCCGCCATTCGGGTCGCCATGCCCTGATGTTCCTCGATCTGGATCAGTTCAAGCTGGTCAACGATACCTGCGGTCACGCGGCGGGCGACGAACTGTTGCGGCATATCTGTGCCTTGTTGCAATCCGGGTTGCGCGAAGGCGATACCCTGGCGCGCCTTGGCGGCGACGAGTTCGGTATCCTGCTGGAAAACTGCGCACCGGAAGCGGCGGAGAAAATTGCCGAGAGCCTGCGTCAGACTGTGCAGAATCTGCATTTTGTCTGGAAGGGCCGGCCTTTCGTGACCACTGTCAGTATCGGGCTGGTTCATGTTGCACAGAATCCGACGACGCTCGAAGCCTCGCTGCGTGCTGCCGACATGGCGTGCTACATGGCTAAGGAAAAGGGCCGGAACCGGGTCCAGGTCTATCATCCGGATGACTCGGAATTGTCCCTGCGCTTCGGCGAAATGGCCTGGGTGCAGCGTTTGCACATGGCGCTGGAGGAGGATCGCTTCTGCCTGTATGCCCAGGAAATTGCACCCTTGGGTCATGTCGAACAGGGCGGCGGGCACATTGAGATTCTGCTGCGATTGCATGACGAAGCCGGGCGGATGATCTTGCCCAACAGCTTCATTCCGGCAGCTGAACGCTATGGCCTGATGAGTTCGCTGGATCGTTGGGTTGTGCAGAACGTGTTCAAGATCATTGCCCTATGCCGGGCCGAGCCACACCGTGGGCCGCTGGCCATGTGTGCGATCAATCTGTCAGGCACGACCATCGGGGATGAGGCGTTCCTGGACTTCCTGCGCGAACAGTTTGTGACGTATTCGATTCCGCCTGAAATGATTTGTTTTGAAATTACTGAGACCAGTGCTATTTCAAATCTTGGCAGCGCCATTCGATTCATTAATGAACTCAAAGGCTTAGGATGCTATTTTTCACTGGATGATTTTTGTGCCGGAATGTCCTCATTCGCGTACCTGAAACATTTGCCTGTAGACTTCCTGAAGATCGATGGGAGTTTCGTAAAGGATATGCTGGACGACCCGATTAACCGCGCCATGGTCGAAGTGATCAATCACATCGGTCATGTCATGGGTAAGCGCACGATTGCCGAGTTTGTCGAAACGCCCCAGATCGAGCAGGCATTGCTGGAGATCGGGGTGGATTACGCTCAAGGGTATGTGATTGAACGCCCGCATTTGTTTACCTTTGATAGCCTGTTAAGACGTCCCGCCAGGCCTCGGCCGCTGTTGTTCAAGGCCCCTGGCACGTTCCGTTGAAACTCCTGCCGGTCTTACAATCACAATCAAAAGGAGCTCGACAGTGATCGACACATTCAACCGAACCGGACCGCTCATGGAAGCTGCAAGTTACCCCGCCTGGGCCCAGCGCCTGATCCAGGATTGCAGCGAGAGCAAGCGCCGGGTTGTCGAACACGAACTGTATCAACGCATGCGAGACAACAAACTCAGTGCAAAGACCATGCGCCAATACCTGATCGGTGGCTGGCCTGTGGTCGAACAGTTCGCGTTGTATATGGCACAAAACCTCACCAAGACACGCTTTGCCCGCCATCCCGGCGAAGACATGGCCCGTCGCTGGCTGATGCGTAATATCCGCGTCGAATTGAACCACGCCGATTACTGGGTGCACTGGAGCCGCGCGCACGGCGTCAGCCTGGAAGACCTGCAGGCACAGCAGGTTGCACCGGAGCTTCACGCCTTGAGCCATTGGTGCTGGCACACCAGTTCAGCCGACTCGCTGATCGTTGCGATTGCCGCTACCAACTACGCCATCGAAGGGGCGACCGGGGAATGGTCGGCGATCGTTTGTTCCAGCGGTATCTACGCCGCCTCGTTCCCAGAGGAAGATCGCAAGCGGGCGATGAAGTGGCTGAAGATGCATGCCCAGTACGACGATGCCCATCCATGGGAAGCCCTGGAAATCATCTGCACATTGGCGGGCACCAACCCGAGCAAATCCCTGCAGGTGGAGTTGCGCCAGGCTGTGTGCAAGAGCTACGACTACATGTACCTGTTTCTCGAGTGTTGCATGCAGTTGGAGCACGCAGAAAGAGCGCCAGTCGCGCGTGAGCGGATGGCACTGGCTGAAGGCTGATTCAATCGCTGCTTGAAAAAACTGTGGGAGCGAGCTGTGGCGAGGGGGCTTGCCCCCGTTTGAGTGCGCAGCACTCACAAGATCTTCGAAACATCGGACATTTTGGGGCTGCTTCGCAGCCCAACGGGGCGGTGCGGCGTTCCGACAAGCCCCCTCGCCACAGTTCGCTCCCACATTGGTTTGTGTCGTGACTGAAAAATCAGCCCGCCATCTTCAGCCGGTTACGACCTTCGCGCTTGGCTACATACAATGCGCTGTCTGCCCGTCGCAACAGGCTTTCGGCAGACTCTCCGGGTAACAGTGTCGAACAGCCGAGGCTGACTGTCAGCATGATCATATGACTATCGGCCAGGTACTCTTGCGACTGCACGGCGAGCCGCAGTCGTTCCCCGACCATGGCCGCGGCCTCGCGGGTGGTGTTCGACAGCAGGATCAGGAACTCTTCACCGCCATAGCGAAACACCATGTCCACGTTGCGCAGCTGGTTTTTGATCGAGGCAGCGACCGCCTTGAGCACATCATCGCCTGTGCTGTGGCCGTGGGTATCATTGACTTGCTTGAAATGATCGATGTCCAGCATCAGCACCGATAACGGTTGCAGATGACGCCGGGATAGCTCGATTTCCCTTTGCAGCGTTTGGTCCATGGCGATGCGGTTCCCGGTGCCCGTCAGCGGGTCGCGCAGTGCGCATTGGGTGGCGGTACGGTAAAGCAGCGCGTTGCGCATCGGGAAAAGCAGCGCGGCCAGCAGTGATTCGAGATTGCCCTGTTCCTGTTCACTGAAGCGCTGATTGCGGCGGAAAATCAGCTCACCCAGGTGTTCGCCTTCGTGGCTGAGGCTGTAACTGATGGAATGGTGGCCGCGTTGGCCGAACTCCAGACGCAAGTCACTGCTCTTGTGCAAGTAGCACAAAGCGTCCAGTGGCACCAATCGCTGAATCTCGCGATAGAACGTCCCAAGAATGCGTTGCGGTTCCAGACTGGTTTGCAGCTGCAGGCTCAGTTGCTGGCGCAATTGCGCAAGACTGACAGGCCTTGTCAGAGGAGGCGGCTGCTGACCAAAGCCCAGGCGCTGCAATTTGGCGCTATCGAAGTCAATTGCGTTGGTCTGGGAAGGTGGTTTCATAAGGCGTGCGCCCCTAAGCGGTAAGGCTGTCTTACAAGCAGGGTGAGAGCGGCTTAGGCTGCGCGTCGTACTGGTCCGTCAGTCCCGTAGGACATTTCGTACAAGTTTAATCTGCTTTGTAGAAGATAAGTAATCGCTGCACTCAAGCTTCGTCCCGTCTGCTTTCACGTTTCGTATCTGAGCAAACTTAGAGCGAAAGTCGTGCCATTCGGTTCATCTGAATAAAAACTGTGTTAAATCAAAGACTTGTTGTTTGTCTGTTGCCTGTGTAGCGCAGCGTGTGACGTTTGTTTGACAGGTGCCTGGCTCGAGTCCGGGAGCCTTCGAGTGCCGTGACAGTAAGCTGGCGCGGCACTTAAAAGCGACGTACGGTCGCTACTGGGCGTTGAACGCCTGGCCGTTGATACCGGTGCTGTCCGGGCCCATCAGGTAAAGGTAGACCGGCATGATCTCCTCGGGCGTCGGGTTGTTCAGCGGATTTTCGCCCGGGTAAGCCTGGGCGCGCATGCTGGTGCGGGTAGCGCCCGGGTTGATGCTGTTGGAGCGTACCGGGGCCACGGTATCGACTTCGTCGGCCAGGGTTTGCATCAGGCCTTCAGTGGCGAATTTTGAGACGCCGTAAGCGCCCCAGTACGCACGTCCCTTGCGGCCGACGCTGCTGGACGTGAACACCACCGAAGCATCTTGCGACAGCTTGAGCAGCGGCAGCAGAGTGCTGGTGAGCATGAACATGGCATTGACGTTGACTTGCATGACCCGCATGAAGTTTTCGCCTGACAACTGCTCGATCGGCGTGCGCGGGCCGATGATCGAAGCATTGTGCAGCAGGCCGTCGAGATGCCCGAATTCGCTTTCGATCATCGCCGCCAGCTCATCGTATTGATGGGGCAGGGCGGTTTCGAGGTTGAAGGGGATGACTGCCGGTTGTGGATGGCCGGCGGCTTCGATTTCGTCGTAGACCTGGGTCAGGTTGGCTTCGGTCTTGCCCAGCAGCAGCACGGTTGCGCCGTGGGCCGCGTAGGTTTTTGCCGCTGCGGCGCCAATACCGCGTCCTGCGCCGGTGACCAGAATGACCCGATCCTTGAGCAGTTCGGGGCGGGAGGAATAATCAAACATAAATAACCTCAATCCATAACAAAGCTGGAAAAGATCGCAGCCTGCGGCAGCTCCTACGCCGATCGCGGTCCCCTGTAGGAGCTGCCGCAGGCTGCGATCTCTTGACTTTAATCAGCAGCTGCAAAGCGCACTATCGAGCACCTTGCGCAACTCCAGCGGATGATCGACCACCACATCTGCACCCCAATGCCGCGGGTTGTCATCCGGGTGGATATAGCCGAAGGTCACCGCAGCAGTCTTGGTACCGGCATCGCGGCCCGATTCGATGTCGCGCAAGTCATCACCTACGAACAGCACGCTGGCAGGGTCCAGGTCGAGCATCTTGCAGGCCAGAATCAGCGGCTCGGGATCCGGTTTGCTGTTTTTCACGTGATCGGGGCAGATCAGCAGTGCCGAACGCTCGGCCAACCCCAGCTGTTGCATGATCCGCTCGGCGAATCGCAGTGGCTTGTTGGTGACCACGCCCCAGAGCAGGTTGGCTTTCTCGATGTCGGCGAGCAATTGAGCCATGCCGTCGAACAGCTTGCTATGAACGGCGCAACCCACGAGGTAGCGCTCCAGGAACTCCAGGCGCAACGCTTCGAACCCCGGCGATTCCGGGTCCATGGCGAAGGTCACTGCGACCATTGCGCGGGCGCCGCCGGAAATCTCGTCGCGGATGTGCTTGACGTTCATCGGCGGCAAGCCGCGGTCGGCACGCATCGCCTGACAGATCGCAATGAAGTCCGGCGCGGTGTCGAGCAGGGTGCCGTCCATGTCGAAAAGAACTGCTCTGATTGGCATCGGCTTACTCCTCGCGCAGGGTCTGGATCATGTAGTTGACGTCCACGTCAGCCGCCAGTTTGTAGTGCTTGGTCAGCGGGTTGTAGGTCAGGCCGATGATGTCCTTGACGGTCAGGCCGGCCATGCGGCTCCAGGCGCCGAGTTCGGACGGGCGGATGAATTTCTTGAAGTCGTGGGTGCCGCGCGGCAACAACTTCATGATGTATTCGGCGCCGACGATGGCGAACAGATACGCTTTCGGGTTGCGGTTGATGGTGGAGAAGAACACCTGGCCGCCGGGCTTGACCATGCGGAAGCAGGCGCGGATGACCGACGACGGATCCGGCACGTGCTCAAGCATTTCCAGGCAGGTGACCACGTCGAACTGCTCGGGCATTTCCTCGGCCAGGGCTTCGGCGGTGATCTGCCGGTATTCGACGTTGACGCCCGACTCCAGCTGATGCAATTGCGCGACCGCCAACGGCGCTTCACCCATGTCGATACCCATCACGGTCGCGCCGCGCTGAGCCATGGCTTCGCTGAGGATGCCGCCGCCGCAACCGACGTCGAGGACCTTCTTGCCGGCCAGGTTGACGCGTTCGTCGATCCAGTTGACCCGCAGCGGGTTGATATCGTGCAGCGGTTTGAATTCGCTTTCGCGGTCCCACCAGCGATGGGCCAGGGCCTCGAATTTGGCGATTTCGGCGTAGTCGACGTTGCTCATGGTCTAGTCCTCTAAAACTTGAAAAATCCTGTTGCCCCGGATTGTGCTCCAGGGTGCTTACGATTCGGTACGGCCGCTGATGCGCTGGCCCCAGGCCTTTGCGACAGTGCCAAGCTGTTGTTCATCCAGGCGTGTCAGGCGACGGTCGTCGAGCAACTGCTTGCCGGCAACCCAAAGGTGTTTCACGCAGTCTCGGCCGGTGGCGTATATAAGCTGCGAAACCGGGTCGTAGACCGGTTGCTGGGCCAGGCCGGAGAGGTCGAACGCGACCATGTCCGCGGCTTTGCCGATTTCCAGTGAGCCGGTTTCGGCCTCGATGCCCAGTGCCCGGGCACCGTTGAGGGTGGCCATGCGCAAGGCACGATGGGCATCCAGCGCGGTCGCCGAGCCGGCGACAGCCTTGGCCAGCAAGGCCGCGGTGCGGGTTTCGCCGAGCAGGTCCAGGTCATTGTTGCTGGCTGCGCCATCGGTGCCGACCGCGACATTGACCCCGGCCTGCCACAAACGCTCGACCGGGCAGAACCCGCTGGCCAGCTTCAGGTTCGACTCCGGGCAATGAATCACACTGCTGTTGCTTTCTACCAGCAGCGCCAGGTCTTCCTCGCTGATCTGGGTCATGTGAACCGCCTGGAAGCGCGGCCCCAGCAAACCCAGGCGCGCCAGTCGGGCCAGCGGTCGTTCACCGTGCTGCTCGACCGATTGCTGCACTTCAAACGCGGTTTCATGCACGTGCATGTGGATCGAGGCGTCCAGTTCTTCGGCAATCACCCGGATTTTTTCCAGGCTTTCATCGCCCACGGTGTAGGGTGCATGGGGGCCGAAGGTGATTTTGATGCGCTCGTGGTGCTTGAGATCGCCAAACAGTTCAACGCCCTGACGAATGGCTTCGTCCGCCGTGGCGGCCCCCGGAATCGGGAAATCAAGGATCGGAATCGCGATCTGCGCGCGAATGCCGCTGTTGTGCACGCGCTCGCTGGCAACCTTCGGGAAGAAGTACATGTCAGAGAAACAGGTGATGCCGCCTTTGATTTGCTCGGCGATGGCAAGGTCGGTGCCGTCGCGCACGAAATCTTCATCGACCCATTTGGCCTCGGCGGGCCAGATATGGTTTTCCAGCCAGGTCATCAATGGCAGGTCATCGGCCAGGCCACGGAAAAGCGTCATCGCCGCGTGCCCGTGGGCATTGATCAGGCCGGGGCTGAGCAACATGTCGGGCAATTCACGGATTTCGGTTGCGTTAAGCTTCAGTGCGGCAGAACGTGGGCCGATAAACACGATGCGTCCATCACGGATGCCCACGCCATGTTCCTTGAGGACAACACCAGCGGGTTCGACGGGTACCAGCCAGGTCGGCAGCAATAACAAGTCGAGCGCAGCGGCAGTGTTCGGCATCGAGGGTGGGTTCCTGTGCTTTTGTATAGGATGGCGAAGTATACCCGAGCGTCTTCGCGGGGGGATCGCTATAATCGGCGGCTTTTGTTCATGAGTGCGGGGTGAGGGATGCGCGATCGACTGTTGGCTGCGGAAAAGGTAAAGGCCATCGATTGGCGTGATGGCGCTCTCCATCTGCTGGATCAGCGTATTTTGCCGTTCGAGGAAACCTGGATTGCCTACACCAGTGCGGCCGGTGTGGCTGAGGCCATTCGCTCGATGGTGGTGCGTGGCGCGCCGGCCATCGGCATTAGCGCAGCTTATGGCATCGTGCTCGCGGCCCGGGCCCGGATTGCCGAAGGCGGCGACTGGTACGCTGCGCTGGAAGAGGATTTCATGCTGTTGGCCGATTCCCGTCCTACCGCCGTCAACCTGTTCTGGGCGCTGGGTCGCATGCATGATCGGCTTGATCGCCTGAAAGACAATGCCGATCCGCTGGCGGCGCTGGAGGCCGAGGCCATCGCCATTCACGAAAGTGATCGTGAAGCCAACCTGACCATGGCGCAACTGGGTGTCGACCTGATCCGCAAGCATCAGGGCAACGCCCAGGCGATCCTGACCCACTGCAACACCGGAGCGCTGGCCACGGGCGGCTTTGGCACGGCGCTGGGGGTGATTCGTGCGGCATTCATCGAGGGTATGGTCGAGCAGGTCTATGTCGACGAAACCCGCCCTTGGCTGCAGGGCTCGCGGCTGACCGCGTGGGAACTGGCCAATGAAGGCATTCCCGTGACCCTCAATGTCGATTCCGCCGCGGCGCATATCATGAAGACCAAAGGCCCTACCTGGGTCATCGTCGGCGCTGACCGGATCACCGCCAATGGCGACGTGGCCAACAAGATCGGCACCTATCAACTGGCCGTCAACGCCATGCACCACGGCGTGCGCTTCATGGTGGTGGCGCCGAGTTCGACCATCGACATGAACCTGGCCAGTGGCGATGACATCCCGATTGAAGAGCGTGATGGTCGCGAGTTGCTGGAGGTTGGCGGCAAGCGCGTCGGGGCCGACGTCCATGCCTTTAACCCGGTATTCGACGTGACGCCGGCGGACCTGATCGATGCGATCGTCACCGAAAAAGGCATCGTCGAGCGCCCGGATACGGCGAAAATGGCGCAGTTGATGTGCCGCAAGCGTCTGCATTAAGTCATTCGGGTTGCACGAAATCCCTGTAGGAGCTGCCGAAGGCTGCGATCTTTTGATCTTCCCGGCATAAGTCGGTAACGGTCCCGAAAAGATCGCAGCCTTCGGCAACTCCTACAGGTCGGTGTTTACAAGTGAAAAATACGGTTGAATGCCGGTTGATCACACCTCTAAGCCCCTCTCGTCCCCTTCAAGCCTGTCACCGGTCAACTAACTACTCTCCATGCGCATCTGGGGGATAGGTGCGTGGCGGCTCTTGTGATAACATCCGGCGGTTTCCAGGGTTGCCCGAAGTGGCGACCCGTACTGCGCAGATCCATGGCATAACTCGTTGATTTGTCGTAAGTCGGTGCATGGCACTCAGTCTGCATCGGCGAGCTTCGTTCGTCCCATATGGATGTGACGAGGTTTCACCAGAAAAAGGAATCAGGCTTCTCATGGGCGAACTGGCCAAAGAAATCCTCCCGGTCAATATCGAAGACGAGCTGAAGCAGTCCTACCTCGACTACGCGATGAGCGTAATTGTCGGGCGGGCACTGCCGGATGCGCGCGATGGCTTGAAGCCCGTGCACCGGCGCGTGCTGTTCGCGATGAGCGAGCTGGGCAACGACTTCAACAAGCCGTACAAGAAATCTGCCCGTGTTGTCGGTGACGTGATCGGTAAGTATCACCCGCACGGTGATACCGCGGTGTACGACACCATCGTTCGGATGGCGCAGCCATTCTCCCTGCGCTACCTGCTGGTAGACGGCCAGGGCAACTTCGGTTCGGTGGACGGCGACAACGCCGCGGCCATGCGATACACCGAAGTGCGCATGACCAAGCTGGCGCACGAGCTGCTGGCCGACCTGCATAAAGAAACCGTGGACTGGGTGCCGAACTACGACGGCACCGAAATGATCCCGGCGGTCATGCCGACCCGTATTCCCAACCTGCTGGTCAACGGCTCCAGCGGTATCGCCGTGGGCATGGCGACCAACATCCCGCCGCACAACCTCGGTGAAGTCATCGACGGTTGCCTGGCGCTCATCGACAATCCAGAGCTGACTGTCGACGAGCTGATGCAATACATTCCCGGTCCGGACTTCCCGACCGCTGCGATCATCAACGGTCGCGCCGGCATCATCGAAGCCTACCGCACCGGTCGCGGGCGCATTTACATGCGCGCCCGCTCGATGATCGAAGACATCGACAAGGTCGGTGGTCGCCAGCAGATCGTCATCACCGAACTCCCTTACCAGCTGAACAAGGCCCGTCTGATCGAGAAGATCGCCGAGCTGGTCAAAGAGAAGAAGCTTGAAGGCATCACCGAGCTGCGCGATGAGTCCGACAAGGATGGTATGCGCGTGGTGATCGAGCTGCGTCGCGGCGAAGTGCCAGAGGTCATCCTCAACAACCTCTACGCCCAGACCCAGCTACAAGCGGTGTTCGGTATCAACATCGTCGCGCTGATCGACGGCCGTCCGCGGATCCTGAACCTCAAGGATCTGCTGGAAGCCTTCGTCCGTCACCGTCGCGAAGTGGTTACCCGTCGTACTGTGTTCGAACTGCGCAAGGCGCGCGAGCGTGGTCACATCCTTGAAGGTCAAGCGGTTGCCCTGTCGAACATCGACCCGGTCATCGCCCTGATCAAGGCGTCGCCAACGCCGTCGGAAGCCAAGGAAGCGCTGATCAGCACCCCTTGGGAATCCTCGGCCGTGGTGGCGATGGTCGAGCGTGCCGGTGCCGATTCGTGCCGTCCGGAAAACCTCGATCCGCAATACGGCCTGCGTGACGGCAAGTACTTCCTGTCGCCAGAACAGGCGCAAGCCATTCTGGAACTGCGTCTGCACCGTCTGACCGGTCTGGAACACGAAAAACTGCTGGCCGAGTATCAAGAGATCCTCAATCAGATCGGCGAGCTGATCCGCATCCTCAACAGCGCCACGCGCCTGATGGAAGTGATCCGCGAAGAGCTGGAAGTGATTCGCGCCGAGTACGGTGACGTACGTCGTACCGAAATCCTCGACGCCCGTCTCGACCTGACCCTGGGTGACATGATCCCGGAAGAAGAGCGTGTCGTGACGATTTCCCACGGTGGCTACGCCAAGACCCAGCCGCTGGCTGCGTACCAGGCCCAGCGTCGTGGCGGCAAAGGCAAGTCGGCGACCGGCGTCAAGGATGAGGACTACATCGCTCACCTGCTGGTTGCCAACAGCCACACCACGCTGTTGCTGTTCTCCAGCAAGGGCAAGGTGTACTGGCTGAAAACCTACGAAATCCCTGAAGCGTCCCGCGCTGCCCGTGGTCGTCCGCTGGTCAATCTGCTGCCGCTGGACAGTGATGAATACATCACCACCATGCTGCCCGTCGAGGAATACACCGAAGGCCATTTCATCTTCATGGCGACTGCCAAAGGCACCGTGAAGAAGACCCCGCTGGAATCCTTCAGCCGTCAACGCAGCGTCGGCCTGATCGCGTTGGAACTGGATGAAGGCGACGTATTGATCTCCGCCGCCATCACCGATGGCGAGCGTGAAGTCATGCTGTTCTCCGACGGTGGCAAGGTCACTCGCTTCAAGGAAACCGACGTTCGCGCCATGGGCCGTACCGCCCGCGGTGTGCGCGGCATGCGTCTGCCGGAAGGCCAGAAGCTGATTTCCATGCTGATCCCGGAAGAAGGCAGTCAGATCCTCACCGCTTCGGCGCGTGGCTACGGCAAGCGCACGGCGATCACCGAGTTCCCTGAGTACAAGCGTGGCGGTCAGGGCGTTATCGCCATGGTCAGCAACGAGCGTAACGGCCGTCTGGTCGGCGCAGTGCAGGTGCTCGACGGCGAGGAAATCATGCTGATTTCCGACCAGGGCACTCTGGTGCGCACCCGTGTCGACGAAGTCTCCAGCCTGGGTCGTAACACCCAGGGCGTGACCCTGATCAAACTGGCCAACGATGAAACGCTGGTCGGTCTGGAGCGGGTTCAGGAGCCGTCGGAAGTCGAGGGCGAAGAGCTGGAAGGTGAAGAGGGTGAAGGGTTTGTCGGTGAAGTCGTGATCGACGACGTTGCCGAAGACCAGCAACTCGACGCCGCCGCTGACGAAGAACCACAGGAATAAGCGGGTAAGCAGGGGGCGGATGAAAATTCGCCCCCTTGTTGTTTGTCCCCGTTGAAAATATCGACACCCCTGTAGGAGCGAACTTGCTCGCGAAGGTCATTAACGATAACGCGGGGCGTCTGGTGCACCCTTGCGCTCTCAAGTTTTTCGCGAGCAAGCTCGCTCCTACAGTGTTTGATTTATTGCGTGATACCACCAAATCAGAGCGAGATTGGATGTGAGCAAGAGAGCCTATAACTTCTGTGCCGGTCCTGCGGCGCTTCCCGAAGCTGTCCTGCAGCGCGCCCAGGGTGAACTCCTCGACTGGCACGGCAAGGGCCTGTCGGTCATGGAAATGAGCCATCGCAGTGATGAGTTCGTGTCCATTGCCACCAAGGCCGAGCAGGATCTGCGTGATCTGCTGAATATCCCCTCGAACTATAAAGTGCTGTTTCTGCAGGGTGGTGCCAGCCAGCAATTTGCTCAGATTCCTCTGAACCTGTTGCCGGAAAACGGCTCTGCCGACTATATCGACACCGGTATCTGGTCGCAGAAAGCCATCGAAGAAGCTTCGCGCTACGGCCACGTCAATGTTGCCGGCACCGCCAAGCCTTACGACTATTTCGCCATTCCCGGCCAGAACGAGTGGAAACTGTCGAAAGACGCAGCCTACGTCCACTACGCGCCGAACGAAACCATCGGCGGCCTGGAATTCCAATGGATTCCGGAAACCGGTGATGTACCGCTGGTCGCCGACATGTCTTCGGACATCCTGTCGCGTCCGGTGGATGTTTCACGTTTCGGCATGATCTACGCCGGCGCCCAGAAAAACATCGGTCCGAGCGGTATCGTCGTCAACATCGTTCGCGAAGACCTGCTGGGCCACGCCCGTTCCCTGTGCCCGACTATGCTCAACTACAAGGTCGCGGCCGATAACGGTTCGATGTACAACACCCCGCCGACCCTGGCCTGGTACCTGTCCGGCCTGGTGTTCGAGTGGCTGAAAGAGCAGGGCGGCGTCGAGGCCATCGGCAAGCTCAACGAAGTCAAGCAGCGCACGCTGTACAGCTTCATCGATGCCAGCGGCCTGTACAGCAACCCGATCAACAAGTCGGACCGCTCGTGGATGAACGTGCCGTTCCGCCTGGCGGATGATCGTCTGGACAAGCCGTTCCTGACGGGTGCCGACGAGCGTGGCCTGTTGAACCTCAAGGGGCACCGTTCCGTGGGTGGCATGCGCGCCTCCATCTATAACGCCGTCGACATCAACGCCGTCAACGCGCTGGTTTCGTACATGGCAGAGTTCGAGAAGGAACACGGCTAATGTCTGAGCAAGAACTCAAGGCACTGCGCCTGCGCATTGATGCCCTGGACGAAAAGGTCCTGGAGCTGATCAGTGAGCGTGCGCGCTGCGCCCAGGAAGTCGCGCGAGTAAAGATGGCCTCGCTGGCCGAAGGCGAAGTGCCGGTGTTCTATCGTCCTGAGCGCGAAGCTCAGGTGCTCAAGCGTGTCATGGAGCGTAACCAGGGGCCGCTGGGCAACGAAGAGATGGCGCGGTTGTTCCGTGAAATCATGTCTTCGTGCCTGGCGCTCGAGCAGCCGCTGAAAGTAGCTTACCTCGGCCCTGAGGGCACCTTCACCCAGGCAGCGGCCATGAAGCACTTCGGTCATGCGGTGATCAGCAAGCCGATGGCGGCGATCGACGAAGTGTTCCGTGAAGTGGCGGCCGGTGCAGTGAACTTCGGCGTGGTGCCGGTGGAAAACTCCACCGAAGGCGCGGTTAATCACACCCTCGACAGCTTCCTTGAACACGACATGGTGATCTGCGGCGAAGTCGAACTGCGTATCCACCATCACCTGTTGGTCGGTGAAAACACCAAGACCGACAGCATCAGCCGTATCTACTCCCACGCCCAGTCACTGGCCCAGTGCCGCAAGTGGCTGGACGCCCACTACCCGAATGTCGAGCGCGTGGCGGTGTCGAGCAACGCCGAAGCGGCCAAGCGGGTCAAGGGTGAGTGGAACTCGGCGGCGATTGCCGGCGACATGGCGGCCGGCCTGTACGGGCTGACGCGATTGGCCGAGAAGATCGAGGATCGCCCGGATAACTCCACGCGCTTCCTGATGATCGGTAATCAGGAAGTGCCTCCGACCGGCGACGACAAGACCTCGATCATCGTTTCCATGAGCAACAAACCGGGTGCGCTGCACGAGTTGCTGGTGCCGTTCCACGACAATGGCATCGACCTGACGCGAATCGAGACTCGTCCGTCGCGCAGCGGCAAGTGGACCTACGTGTTCTTCATCGATTTCGTTGGCCACCACCGCGACCCGCTGGTCAAAAGTGTGCTGGAAAAGATCAGTCAGGAAGCGGTGGCACTCAAAGTGCTGGGTTCCTACCCGAAAGCAGTTCTCTAAGGGGCGGTAGCAAATGAGTGGCAATTTCCTTGCTCTGGCGCAGCCGGGCGTGCAAGAACTTTCGCCTTACGTTCCGGGCAAGCCCGTGGACGAACTGGCTCGTGAGCTCAATCTCGATCCAGCCAGCATCGTCAAACTGGCAAGCAACGAAAACCCGCTGGGCGCCGGCCCCAAGGCGCTGGCGGCCATCCGCGATGCGCTGGTCGAGCTGACCCGCTATCCGGACGGCAACGGTTTTGCGCTCAAGACCCTGCTGGCCGAGCAGTGCCGTGTCGAGCTCAATCAAGTGACGCTGGGTAATGGCTCCAACGACATTCTTGAGCTGGTGGCGCGCGCCTATCTGGCACCGGGCCTGAATGCCGTATTCAGCGAGCATGCGTTCGCTGTCTACCCGATTGCCACTCAGGCGGTCGGCGCGCAGGCCAAGGTGGTTCCAGCCAAGGATTGGGGGCATGACCTGCCCGCCATGCTGGCGGCGATCGATGCCAATACCCGTGTGGTCTTCATCGCCAACCCTAACAACCCGACCGGGACCTGGTTCGACGCCGAGGCGCTGGACGAATTCCTGCAGGATGTTCCGGAGCATGTGCTGGTGGTGCTGGACGAGGCCTACATCGAGTACGCCGAAGGCAGCGATCTGCCGGACGGCCTGGACTTCCTGGCGGCTTATCCGAACCTGCTGGTTTCCCGCACCTTCTCCAAGGCCTATGGCCTGGCGGCGCTGCGCGTAGGTTATGGCTTGTCCACGGCGGTGGTCGCGGACGTGCTGAACCGTGTACGCCAGCCGTTCAACGTCAACAGCCTGGCGCTGGCCGCGGCCTGTGCGGCGTTGAAGGATGAAGAGTATCTGGCGCAAAGCCGTCAGTTGAACGAGTCCGGCATGCAGCAACTGGAAGCCGGTTTCCGTGAGCTGGGGCTGAGCTGGATTGCGTCCAAGGGCAATTTCATTTGCGTCGATCTCGGTCAGGTCGCGGCCCCGGTGTTCCAGGGCTTGCTTCGTGAAGGCGTGATCGTGCGTCCGGTAGCGAACTACGGCATGCCGAATCACCTGCGCGTCACCATTGGTCTGCCGGCAGAGAACAGCCGCTTCCTTGAGGCGCTGACCAAGGTTCTGGCTCGTGGTTGATGTCACTGCGCTGCAATCTGCTGAACCTATGATCGGTCGCCTGGTGGTGGTCGGTCTTGGGTTGATTGGTGGTTCGTTTGCCAAGGGTTTGCGTGAGAGCGGCATATGCCGTGAAGTGGTCGGGGTCGATCTCGATCCGCAATCGCGCAAACTCGCGGTCGAATTGGGTGTGGTGGATCGCTGTGAGGAAGACCTGGGCATTGCTTGTCAGGGTGCCGACGTCATTCAGCTGGCGGTGCCGATCCTGGCCATGGAAAAAGTGCTCGCGCGTTTGGCGAGCATGGATCTGGGGCAAGCGATCCTGACCGATGTCGGCAGCGCCAAGGGCAATGTGGTGCGTGCGGCAACCGAGGCGTTCGGCGGCATGCCGGTGCGGTTCGTGCCGGGTCATCCGATTGCCGGTTCCGAGCAGAGCGGCGTGGAAGCCTCCAATGCCGAGCTGTTTCGTCGCCACAAAGTGATCCTCACACCGCTGGCGCAAACCGATCCGGCAGCCCTGTCGGTAGTCGACCGTTTGTGGCGCGAATTAGGCGCCGATGTCGAGCACATGCAGGTCGAACGTCACGACGAAGTCTTGGCGGCGACCAGTCATCTGCCGCACTTGCTGGCGTTCGGCTTGGTCGATTCGTTGGCCAAGCGCAATGAAAATCTTGAGATCTTCCGTTACGCTGCGGGCGGTTTCCGCGATTTCACAAGAATCGCCGGAAGCGACCCGGTCATGTGGCACGACATCTTCCTCGCCAACCGCGAAGCTGTCCTGCGCACACTCGATACATTTCGCAGCGACCTCGACGCCTTGCGCGACGCGGTCGATGCAGGGGATGGGCACCAATTGTTGGGCGTTTTCACTCGCGCCCGGGTTGCCCGCGAGCATTTCAGTAAAATCCTGGCCCGCAGGGCCTATGTGGACGCTATGAATTCCAACGATCTGATTTTCCTGGCTCAACCTGGTGGCCGCCTGTCCGGTCGGATTCGCGTACCAGGTGACAAATCGATTTCCCACCGTTCGATCATGCTCGGTTCCCTGGCTGAAGGCGTCACCGAAGTCGAAGGTTTCCTCGAGGGTGAAGATGCCCTGGCAACCTTGCAGGCATTCCGTGACATGGGCGTCGTCATCGAAGGTCCGCACCACGGTCGCGTGACCATTCACGGTGTTGGCCTGCATGGCCTGAAGCCGGCACCGGGCCCGATCTATCTGGGCAACTCCGGTACTTCGATGCGTCTGCTGTCCGGTCTGCTGGCTGCGCAGAACTTCGACAGCACCCTGACCGGCGACGCTTCGCTGTCCAAGCGCCCGATGAATCGCGTGGCCAATCCGCTGCGTGAAATGGGCGCCGTGATCGAAACCGCCGCGGAAGGTCGTCCGCCGATGACCATTCGTGGTGGCAACAAGCTCAAGGGCCTGACCTACACCATGCCGATGGCCAGTGCCCAGGTTAAGTCCTGCCTGCTGTTGGCCGGCCTGTATGCCGAAGGCAAGACCACGGTTACCGAGCCTGCTCCGACCCGGGACCATACCGAGCGCATGCTGCGCGGTTTCGGCTATCCGGTAACGGTCAACGGTGCTACCGCATCGGTCGAGTCTGGCAGCAAACTGACCGCGACCCACATTGAAGTCCCGGGTGATATCTCTTCCTCGGCATTTTTCCTGGTGGCGGCCTCGATCGCCGAAGGTTCGGAGCTGGTGCTCGAACACGTCGGCATCAACCCGACCCGTACCGGAGTGATCGACATCCTGCGCCTGATGGGCGCCGACATCACCCTGGAAAACCAGCGTGAAGTGGGTGGCGAACCGGTGGCTGACTTACGCGTGCGTGCAGCTAAACTCAAAGGTATCGAGATTCCCGAAGCGCTGGTTCCGCTGGCGATCGACGAGTTCCCGGTGCTGTTCGTCGCTGCTGCCTGTGCCGAAGGGCGCACCGTGTTGCGTGGCGCCGAAGAGCTGCGGGTCAAGGAATCGGATCGCATCCAGGTCATGGCCGATGGTCTACTGGCGCTGGGCGTCAAGTGCGAACCAACCCCGGATGGCATCATCATCGACGGCGGTCAGATCGGCGGCGGTGAAGTGCACGGCCATGGCGATCACCGTATCGCCATGGCGTTCAGCGTTGCTTCGCTACGCGCCAGTGCCCCGATCCGCATTCATGATTGCGCCAACGTCGCGACGTCGTTCCCGAATTTCCTGGCGCTGTGCGCACAGGTCGGTATTCGCGTGGCACAAGAGGCACAGTCGTGATCAGCATTGCACCGGTCATCACCATTGATGGGCCAAGCGGTTCGGGCAAGGGCACGGTCGCCGGGATTCTGGCCAAGCGCCTGGGCTGGAACCTGCTGGACTCCGGTGCGTTGTACCGATTGCTGGCCTTCGCCGCGCATAACCATGGTGTCGACCTGACCAACGAAGAGCTGCTGAAGAAACTCGCCGCTCATCTGGATGTGCAGTTCATCGCGGCGACGGACGGTCAGTTGCAACGCATCATTCTGGAAGGTGATGAAGTCAGCGATGTCATTCGCACCGAAAGCGTCGGTTCCGGCGCATCCCAGGTGGCTGCGCTGCCCGCTGTACGCGAGGCGCTGCTGCAGCGCCAGCGAGCTTTTCAGGAAGCGCCGGGTCTTGTGGCGGATGGTCGCGACATGGGTACCGTGGTTTTTCCTGACGCGCCGCTGAAGATTTTTCTGACCGCCAGCGCCGAGGAGCGGGCACGCCGTCGATATTTGCAGTTGAAGGGCAAAGTCGAGGGTGTTAGTCTGTCGAGTCTGCTAGATGAGATACGTGCGCGCGATGAGCGTGACACCCAGCGAGCGGTAGCCCCGCTCAAACCGGCGGCTGACGCCATACAGCTGGATTCCACGGAATTATCCATCGACCAGGTGCTGGAACGCATCATGAGCGAGATCGCCATTCGCGATATCGCCGGGTGACCAAGAAGGCCGCAGGGGACCAGTCATAGTCCTGCGGTGGCTTCTTTTAAATGAAACTAACCCACACCGTCTGGGGTGTGGAGATGGGCGTATTCTTCGCCCTCATCAACAGGAATTAAAATGAGCGAAAGCTTTGCGGAACTCTTTGAAGAAAGCCTAAAAACCCTGAACCTTCAGGCAGGCTCCATCATCACCGGTGTTATCGTTGATATCGATTACCAGGCTCGCTGGGTAACCGTTCACGCTGGCCTGAAGTCTGAAGCACTCATCCCGCTTGAGCAGTTCTACAACGACGCTGGCGAACTGAACATCAACGTCGGTGACGAAGTTCACGTTGCTCTGGACTCGGTTGAAGACGGCTTTGGTGAAACCAAGCTGTCCCGTGAAAAAGCCAAGCGCGCTGAATGCTGGATTGTTCTGGAAGCAGCCTTCGCAGCCGAAGAAGTGGTCAAGGGCGTTATCAACGGTAAGGTTAAAGGCGGCTTCACTGTCGACGTTAACGGCATCCGTGCGTTCCTGCCAGGTTCTCTGGTTGACGTCCGTCCAGTGCGCGACACCACGCACCTGGAAGGCAAAGAGCTGGAATTCAAGGTCATCAAGCTGGACCAGAAGCGCAACAACGTTGTCGTTTCCCGTCGCAGCGTCCTGGAAGCCGAGAACTCCGCCGAGCGCGAAGCTCTGCTGGAATCCCTGCAGGAAGGCCAACAAGTCAAAGGTATCGTCAAGAACCTCACCGATTACGGCGCATTCGTCGATCTGGGTGGCGTCGATGGCCTGCTGCACATTACCGACATGGCCTGGAAGCGTATCAAGCATCCTTCCGAAATCGTCAACGTTGGCGACGAGATCGATGTCAAGGTTCTGAAGTACGATCGCGAGCGCAATCGTGTTTCCCTGGGCCTGAAGCAACTGGGCGAAGATCCATGGGTTGCTATCAAAGCCCGTTACCCAGAAAGCACTCGCGTTACCGCGCGTGTAACCAACCTGACCGACTACGGCTGCTTCGCTGAGCTGGAAGAAGGCGTTGAAGGTCTGGTACACGTTTCTGAAATGGACTGGACCAACAAGAACATCCACCCTTCGAAAGTCGTACAAGTCGGCGACGAAGTGGAAGTCATGGTTCTGGACATCGACGAAGAGCGTCGTCGTATCTCCCTGGGCATCAAGCAGTGCAAATCTAACCCATGGGAAGATTTCTCTGGCCAGTTCAACAAGGGCGATAAAATCTCCGGCACCATCAAGTCGATCACCGATTTCGGTATCTTCATTGGTCTGGACGGTGGCATCGACGGTCTGGTTCACCTGTCCGACATCTCCTGGAACGAAGTGGGCGAAGAAGCCGTTCGCCGCTTCAAGAAGGGCGACGAGCTGGACACCGTTATCCTGTCGGTTGACCCAGAGCGCGAGCGCATCTCCCTGGGTATCAAGCAACTGGAAAGCGATCCGTTCTCCGAGTACGTTCAAGAGAACGACAAAGGCGCCATCGTTAAAGGCATCGTGAAGGAAGTTGACGCTAAAGGCGCCATCATCACTCTGGCCGACGATATCGAAGCGACTCTGAAAGCCTCTGAAATCAGCCGTGACCGCGTTGAAGACGCGCGCAACGTTCTGAAAGAAGGCGAAGAAGTAGAAGCCAAGATCATCAGCGTTGACCGCAAGAGCCGTGTAATTCAGCTCTCGATCAAGTCGAAAGACGTTGAAGACGAGAAAGAAGCAATTCAGAGCCTGCGCGACAAGCCAGTAGCTACTGATGCTCCTGTGGCCACCACTCTGGGTGACCTGCTGCGTGCACAAATGGAAAAACAGAACTAAGTTCTGACTTTCTGTAAAAAAGGGCGACTTCGGTCGCCCTTTTTTGTGCCTGGAGTTTGGTGAGTTTCGCTCGGCTGTAGCTGCTCGAGTCGTGAACCAAAGGTGCTGAAAAAATGTCTGATTGTTTAGTCGGATCAAGCGCTTATTTGCAGCTAGTCTTTAGCCTGAGACTAATGATCGCCCGGTGGGCGTTCTGGCAAAAGGACGTGAATGAACAAGCTAATTGTCGCAGTAGCAGTGCTGGCGCTAGCGGGTTGTACCACCAGTGCCAAAACTCATGTGGTGCGCGGGGTCAGCGGCATAGAGGTCGATTGTTCGGGGCTCGGTTCGAGATGGGAGAGGTGTTACAAACGCGCGGCCAAGGAGTGCAGAGGGGCAGCCTACAAAGTCGTCGCGAGATCTGATGATTTCAAGGAAGAGGAGGAAAGCTTCCTCTTTGGATTCAACCCGGCAGGTTTCCTGACGCGCACTATGTTGGTGATTTGCCGATGAGCTGGTAACCGTTCAGAGGTCTTGCGTCTTTCAGAAATCAAGCATTTTGGGGCTGGGGAATGGATGGCAAAACTCGGGCTGTTCAAAATCATGCCGGCGTGCTAAAACCTTTGAAGCGCTGATCTAGCTGCTTGAAAAAGAAGGGAAAAATATGACGAAGTCGGAGTTGATCGAACGAATTGTCACCCATCAAGGGCTGCTCTCATCCAAGGATGTGGAGCTGGCCATCAAGACCATGCTTGAGCAAATGTCCCAATGTCTGGCTACCGGGGATCGTATCGAGATCCGGGGGTTTGGCAGTTTCTCTCTGCACTACCGCGCACCACGGGTTGGCCGTAATCCGAAAACCGGGCAGTCTGTCAGTCTCGACGGCAAGTTCGTTCCTCACTTCAAGCCAGGTAAAGAGCTGCGTGACCGGGTGAATGAAGAAGAAGAGGATGGGCATTGCGGTCTTTGATTTCAAGGAGTTGGCAATGCGTAACCTAAAGCGCGTCATGCTCGTGGTATTCGTACTGTTACTGGTATTGGCGATTCTCGCGTTCGTGCTCGAGAACCAGCAGTCTGTTTCATTATTATTCCTTGGCTGGTCGGGGCCGCAGCTACCCGTTTCATTGGCGGTACTGTCGGCGCTTATGGTGGGTATGGTGATCGGGCCTATGTTGCATTGGCTCCTGGGTCGCACATCTTCGAGGTCCAAATACCCAGGCTGATTGCAGCGCATGCTGGGTTACATGTTTGGCGTTAGCCACTGCTTGTCTGCATCCATTAGTAAAAACGTCATTAAGCTGTAAAATGCTTTGCTTGTCCGAAAACGGCTGGTTCCGAGGTCGGCCGGACTGACTCTGCAGGCAGCCTCGGGTGCCGGCTTTTGCATTCATGGATTAGACAGTGCTCGGTTTGGCGGCCCTGTCAGTAACTCAAGGGTATGGTTTCGCGTGAAAATTCTAGTTACCGGCGGCGCCGGATTTATCGGTTCGGCGGTCATCCGCCATATCATCTCCAGCACCTCCGATTCTGTCGTTAATGTCGATAAGCTCACTTATGCGGGTAATCTTGAGTCGTTGGCCGAAGTTAGCCAGAGCTCGCGTTACGTGTTCGAGCGCGTCGACATTTGTGATCGTGAGCAGATCGACCGCGTCATGCGTGATCACCAGCCAGATGCCATCATGCACCTGGCAGCAGAGTCCCACGTCGATCGCTCGATCTCTGGCCCGTCTGAATTTATTCAGACTAACATCATCGGTACCTACACGTTGCTGGAAGCTGCGCGCCACTATTGGGCGGCGCTGGATGATGCGCATAAAGCCAACTTCCGTTTTCACCACATTTCGACTGACGAAGTTTACGGAGACCTCGAAGGTCCGGAAGACCTCTTCACCGAAACCACGCCTTATCAGCCAAGCTCGCCTTACTCCGCCAGTAAGGCCAGTTCCGATCACCTGGTCCGCGCATGGAGCCGTACCTACGGCCTGCCAACTTTGGTGACCAACTGCTCAAACAACTATGGTCCCTGTCATTTCCCTGAGAAGCTGATTCCGCTGATCATCCTCAATGCTCTGGAAGGCAAGCCGCTTCCTGTCTACGGTAAAGGTAACCAGGTTCGTGACTGGCTGTACGTCGAGGATCACGCACGGGCACTCTACAAAGTTGTCACTGAAGGCATGATTGGCGAGACGTACAACATCGGCGGCCACAACGAAAAGCAAAACATCGAAGTGGTTCACAACCTGTGCTCATTGCTTGACGAGCTGCGTCCAGATTCCCCGCACCGTCCGCACGCCAGCCTGATCACCTACGTACAGGATCGACCTGGGCATGATCAGCGCTACGCGATCGATGCCAGCAAAATCCAGCGCGAGCTAGGCTGGACTCCGGAAGAAACCTTCGAAACCGGTATCCGCAAGACGGTTGAATGGTATCTGGACAACACCGAGTGGGTAGAGCACGTCAAGAGCGGCAGCTATCAGCAGTGGCTCGACTTGAACTACACGGATCGCTCGAGCAAAGCATGAAAATCCTTCTGTTGGGAAAAAATGGTCAAGTGGGCTGGGAGCTGCAACGCTCCCTTGCACCTTTGGGTGAGCTGATCGCATTGGATCGCCGGGCGAATGATGGTTTGACGGGAGATATTTCCAATCTCGATGCCTTGCGCGCCACAATCCGCAAGGTCAAACCCGATGTCATCGTCAATGCGGCGGCCTACACTGCCGTGGACAAGGCCGAGTCCGAAACTGAATTGGCAGACAGAGTGAACGGTCTGGCAACCCAAGTCATGGCTGAAGAGGCCGCATCCTCGAATGCATGGCTGATTCACTATTCCACCGATTATGTTTTCAACGGCCAGGGCTCCACCCCTTGGCAGGAGACAGATGCTGTCGCCCCCGTAAATCATTACGGTGTCACCAAGCTCGCGGGAGAGCAGGCTATAACTGCCTCCGGATGTAAGCACCTGATTTTCCGTACCAGCTGGGTCTACGGAGCTCGTGGTAACAACTTCGCCAAGACCATGCTGCGTCTGGCCAAGGATCGAGAAACACTGAGCGTCATTGCAGACCAGATCGGAGCCCCCACTGGTGCCGACCTGATTGCAGATGTGACGGCGTTGGCCATCCAGCAAGCCGTCCAGCGTCCGGAGCTGTCAGGTCTATATCACTTGGCAGCAAGCGGTGAGGTTTCCTGGCACGGTTATGCCCGCTATGTGATCGAATTTGCCAAGGCCAATGCCGAGCAACTCGCCGTCACAGCTGTAGATCCCATAGAAACCACCGCGTATCCAACGCCTGCACGCCGTCCTTTGAATTCGAGGCTGAATACTCGGAAACTGCGTGATAATTTTTCACTGCACTTGCCGGATTGGCAAAGTGGCGTAACCCGAATGCTTATGGAAGTTCTGAACAAATGACAACGACAAATCGTAAGGGCATTATTCTGGCCGGTGGTTCGGGAACTCGGCTCCACCCGTTGACGCTCGGTGTTTCCAAGCAGATGTTGCCGATATACGACAAGCCAATGATTTTTTATCCGCTGTCGGTTCTCATGCTTGCCGGGATGCGTGAAATTTTGATCATTTCCACCCCGGAAGATCTACCGTGCTTCCGCAAATTGCTGGGTGATGGCAGTCTTTATGGCATCAAGCTTACTTACGCGGAACAACCAAGCCCGGATGGTCTTGCGCAAGCATTCATCATAGGTGAAGAGTTCATCGGCAAAGATCCATGCTGCCTGATCTTGGGGGATAACATTTTTTACGGTCAGCACTTCTCGGACAAACTCCGTTCCGCCAGTGCTCAAACTCATGGTGCGACAGTTTTCGGGTATCACGTTTCCGATCCCGAGCGATTCGGCGTGGTGGAATTTGATTCCTCTGGCCGTGCCTTGAGTATTGAAGAAAAACCGCTCAAGCCTAAATCCAGCTACGCGGTGACCGGTTTGTATTTCTTCGACAATCAGGTTGTCGAGATAGCAAAAAATATCAAGCCGTCCGAACGTGGCGAATTGGAGATTACCGACGTCAACCGTGTCTATCTCGAAAAAAAGACCCTCAACGTTGAAATGCTCGGTCGCGGGTTTGCATGGTTGGATACCGGTACTCATGATTCACTGCTTGAAGCCAGCCATTTTGTGCATACCATCGAGCAGCGTCAGGGGTTGAAGGTGGCTTGTCTGGAAGAAATTGCTTACAACAGTGGCTGGATAACTGCTGAGCAGTTGGGATCACAAGCTGATGCACTGAAGAAGACCGGCTATGGTCAGTACCTGCAAAGGCTGTTGGTCTTACCGTCCCTGTGAGATGGTCGCGAATCGTTCGCTTCGGCCCGCGCTCGTCAGAGAATTTCAGTCGCTGCTAATAGCTGGTAGTACTGCGGATCGCCTGGTTATTGTGATGATTCGTATCGATAGAGTGCGAAAGAAATAAAGCTCGCGTCCTATCTACAATGAAAATGAATAGGCTAAATTTTATATGACGAACACCCCTGCATCCACGCAGCGTACCGATGGCACTGACCTTTTTGAACTGCTTGCGGCGTTATGGACTCAGAAGCTATTGATAATCAGCGTCGCTTTAGTCGGAGTATTGGCAGCGACGGCTTATGCATTTTTGAGTAAGCCAGAGTATGAGGCGCGTGTTTACCTGCAGCCACCTACCTTGAACGGAATCGCCGATTTCAACTATGGTCGAACTTTCGGCGCAGAACTGACACCATTTACGATCAAAGACGTATACGAAGTATTCATCCGTAATTTACAGAGTGAATCTTTACGGCGTGCTTTCTTCAATCAAGTTTATCTACCTTCACTATCGCCGTCCGAGCGCAATGGATCGCAAGATCTGCTGTACTCTGATTTTTCAAAACTATTGACTATAGGTTTACCAACCAAGGAACAGCCAGATCGTTACTCCGTGATCGCTCGAGCTGAGGATCCTGCACATGCCACGGCATGGGTTAAGGATTTTGCAGCACGGGCGGGTGCCGCAGCGGAAAAAGAAATGATCAGCAATATCACCCGTGAAGCTGAAGTGCGGGTACGCAATCTTGGTCAGCAGATTGCTACGCTGCAAGAAGCCGAAAACCGAGTTCGCCAGGATTCCATCACAAGATTGCGCGAGGCGCTAGCGGTTGCCGTGGCCATCGGTCTAGAGAATCCACCTATCATTTCGGGTAATCTTTCCGCTGAGGTCTCCGCCGGTATGGATGGACAGCTCACATATATGCGCGGTAGTAAAGCGCTAAAGGCGGAAATTCAGAACCTTGAAACGCGTAAATCTGATGATCCTTTCATCGGGTCACTAAGAGCGCTTCAAATCAAGCAAAGTTTTTACAAGGATCTACAGGTTAGCCCGAGCACTGTCTCTGTTTATCGTCAGGATGGTCCAATCGAGCAGCCCGACCTCCCTATCAAACCGAAAAAGGGACTCATCATATTGCTGGGGCTATTCCTGGGTTGTGTACTTGGTTTCATGATCGCGCTGGTCCGCCATTTTTTCATTGCCAGGAAAAGTCGTGCTTGATCCTTCACCTATTTACTTGTTTGTCGCCAGCTGTAGAGATGGCGGGTAGTCAAATACCACGCAAACCTGCGCAGTATCGTCGGTGCAGGTTTGCGGCGGGTGGCATTTATTGCTATGAGCGCCTCTGTAAGTGTCCCTTTATATTGGTGATGGTTGTTCCTTTGCTTTTGGTGTCGATTTTAGTGGCTTGGGATATTTTGCGTGCTTGGGTCATGAATCGGAGTGCTTGGAAAGCAATGAGTTACTACCTGGAAATAGCTTCTGAATCAATTTTTAATGGTGAGTTGATTTTGGATGCCCAACAGTTTAAGACGTCGCGCGACATGAGTGACAAAAAAACTCCTGCAGTAAATTTTAGTGCGGCCGTATCAAATGATTAATTTTGTTTTTGTATTTTTGGCTAACGTTTTTTTTAGTGCGCCCTCTATATTTTTAGTGGTGGCCAGTTCCCACTTGGGAAGCTTCAATGATGCGGCAATGCTAGGGGCGGCGTTCTCCATTTGTGCCCCGGTGCAGCTATTTTTTTCCATGCAGCACAATATTTCCATTTTGAGCGGAAAATTAAGTTACAGAGATTCATTGCGTACGAGGATTTGGCTGGTCATACCGTTTTTACTTTTTGGCTTTCTTGGTGCGCTTTTGTTTTCTTCGCAAATTGTATTTTGGTTTTTTCTATATAGATGTGCGGAGTTTTTATACGAGCCCATCCTTTGCGAAGGAATCAGAGAGGGCGATTATCGCAATATTTTTGCGTCGACATTGTTTAGATTTGTTCTGTTTTCTCTAATTGTCTTTATTTTGTTATACGTTGGGACTGGTCTGAGTACCGCTTTGATGGTGGTAGGTCTGGTGTTCTTGCTACTCACTCTAAAGTTCATCTCTGTTGCCTTTGACACAAGTGTGGTGTCATGGGGCGGATTTGTTTTAGGTGCGGCCGCTTTTTTTTCGAGTCTCATCGTAAACATCCCCAGATACTTTGTTGTTGGTGAAGATGCTTCATTTGCAGCTTTCTATTCAAGTATGTTGACCTTGGTCCTGGGGGGAGGGCTGCTATACGGGGCTTTTAATAACTATTTTTTTCCTAAGTTCATTGTTTCGGGTAGAAGTGGAGCCTTGAAATTTCTTAATGTATCGATGGGCGTATTTCTCGGCGGCTTCTTGTTGTCGTATTTGTTGTTTTCGGGCGCTGTCATACCTAAGCTGTTTCTGGGAGTATTTCTAGGCGCTAAGTATTTGGTTTATTTTGAACTTGTTATCGGTTTCGCATTTTTTTATTTCGTGCTTTACTTTCATGCTGTGTTGAATTTTATATTTGTTTTCCTTGGCTTGGCAAGGACATATATGGCTTCTCTGATTGTTTATGGTGTGTGCATGGCCTGCTTCATCTTTTTCGTGAGGAGTTCTTCAGTAGGTGATTTTAGTCGTTTGATTTGGATCGTTGTTTGTTTTGGGGTGGTCTATGCGGCAGTTTGTTATCTCTTTCTTATGTTCAAGTTGTCGAGAGGGCATGAGGGATGATGTCTCTAAGTATGTTTTTAATTTTCGTTCTTTCGATAATTGACAGCCGAATCTCCTACCTTGGCACTGCGCTTTTTTTAGTGGTGGGAGTAATAATAATTGGTTTTTTCTCGATCCCGAGAGCAGGGAATCCCTTGCTGTCGGGACCTGTATTTGTGTTCATGCATTTTACAGCTATAATGTTAGCGACTAGTGAGCTTTCACCCAGTAGCGAATTTGATCAGAATAGTGAGGCCCAGTTTAAAAAAAGGTAACTCTTCCGACCTGGCTTGTTAAAGGTGATGGGGGGATTTTTTTGGTTTCTTTATTGGGTGTTAACTAGGTATATATATGTTTTCAGTTAGCGTTTGTGTAGCTACTTACAATGGGGCTGATTTCATCAGGGATCAGCTGAGTTCGATACTCGAGCAAATTCCGGAAGATTCTGAAGTTTTGATCGGTGATGATGGTTCGAGCGATGAGACAATTCGTATTGTTGAGGAGTTTCACGATGTCAGAATCAGGATTATCAGAAATACCACGAATCTTGGGTATATAGGAAATTTTGAGAATTTAATTAGTGAAGCATCGGGTACTTATATTTTTTTAAGTGACCAAGATGATCTCTGGCCAGCGGGCAGAGTCGACAAGATGATTTCTGCAATGGAGCTTTCGAATAGCTTGCTGGTAGTGGGCTCAATGGAGTCATTTATCGATGATGTTGACTCTCGTAAGTTTTTCTGTGGTTTTGACCATACAAGGAATGCTACTCCTTACAAGAATATATTTGACATTTTTATTGGGCGTAGCGTTCCTTACTATGGCTGTGCCATGCTGTTGTCGAAGAAGATAAAGCCCTGTCTGATCCCTTTTCACTCGAAGGTGATTAGCCATGATATATGGATCTCCTTCGTCGCAAATAGACGTAATTCGGTTGTTCATTTGAACGACACGGTTACGTTGAGACGTATTCATGGTAGTAACCTGACCAATAATAACCGTGGTTTTTTCGATAAAATCAAAACCCGGTTTATCTGGTCGTTGGCTATTTTTCATATTATTTAATAAAGAGGGTAGGCCGTGTTTGATAATAAGACTCTATTGATAACCGGGGGAACAGGTTCTTTTGGCAACGCTGTGCTCAAGCGTTTTTTAGATACCGACATCACTGAAATTCGTATTTTCAGCCGCGACGAGAAAAAGCAGGATGACATGCGCAAGCGCTATGCCAGTCCGAAACTGAAATTTTACATAGGGGATGTGCGGGATTATCAGAGCATATTGAATGCTAGTCGTGGCGTGGATTTCATTTTTCATGCCGCAGCGCTCAAGCAAGTCCCATCCTGCGAGTTTCACCCGATGGAGGCTGTCAAAACCAATGTTCTTGGTACCGAGAATGTTCTTGAGGCGGCGATACAGAATCAAGTTAAACGGGTAGTTTGTCTGAGTACCGACAAGGCCGTGTACCCGATCAATGCCATGGGTATTTCCAAAGCCATGATGGAAAAGGTCATGGTTGCCAAATCCCGTAATGTGGATGAAACCAAGACGGTGATTTGCGGTACACGCTACGGCAATGTCATGGCTTCGCGTGGATCCGTCATTCCTTTGTTCATTGGTCAGATTCGAGCTGGCCAACCGCTGTCGATTACAGATCCAAACATGACGCGCTTCATGATGACTCTCGCGGATGCTGTTGATTTGGTTCTGTATGCTTTTGAGCATGGCAACAACGGTGATTTATTCGTCCAGAAGGCTCCTGCCGCGACTGTGGAGACTCTTGCTCTCGCCCTGACATCGATGCTAGGGCAGCCTGAGCATCCTATTCAGGTTATCGGTACACGCCACGGCGAGAAACTCTACGAGGCGCTTTTGAGTCGAGAAGAGATGGCCTGCGCAGAGGACATGGGCGATTATTTCCGAGTGCCGCCGGATCTTCGAGATTTGAATTACAGTAAATTTGTCGAGCAAGGCGAAGAAAAAATTTCCACCATGGTGGACTACAACTCGCACAATACCGAGCGCCTGGATGTTCAGGGGATGCAGGATTTGCTACTGAAACTTGACTTTATGCGTGCAATTCAGCGCGGCGAATATGCGACACCCGAGGAATAAAGCATGAAAGTATTGATCACCGGTGCTAACGGATTCGTTGGTAAAAACCTTATAGCTCATCTGCGTGAGCGAAAAGACGTCGAGGTGCTGCGATTCTGTCGCGAAGATAATATCGCCAGTCTGCATTCGCTCGTATCTGAGGTGGACTTCGTTTTCCACTTAGCCGGTGTCAATCGTCCTCGGGATGTCGAAGAGTTTAAGGTTGGCAACGCCGATTTGACTCAGGCGTTATGCGCAGCGGTCGCGGCGAGTGGACGTAAAATTCCAATACTTTATACCTCCTCAATTCAAGCTGAGTTGGCGAATGCGTACGGCGACAGTAAGCGCGAAGCTGAAGAGGCTCTGCTGAGCCTTTCTACGACATTTGGCAATAATGTGCATTTGTTCAGGCTGCCAAACGTATTTGGGAAGTGGGCTCGGCCTAACTACAATTCGGCTGTAGCGACGTTCTGTCATAATATAGCAAATAATTTGCCTGTCAGTATCAACGACGCCAACGCTAAAATTTCACTTGTTTACATCGACGACGTCATAAGCAGTTTTATTTCTGTAATGGACGGTAAACAGACAGGTAATCCGTTTGTAAAGATAGAACAAAATTACTCGATAACTGTAGGTGATCTATCGGCACAACTGTATGCCTTTAAAGAGAGTCGGCGGTCCATGATTTCCGAACGGGTCGGCACTGGCCTCGTGCGGGCTTTGTATTCGACCTACCTCAGCTACTTGCCGCCCGAAGAGTTCACTTACGAAGTTCCTAAGTACGGAGATGCTCGCGGCGTTTTCGTGGAGATGCTCAAGACCAAGGATTCAGGTCAGTTTTCATACTTCACTGCGCACCCGGGTATTACTCGTGGCGGTCATTATCATCATACGAAAACAGAAAAATTTCTGGTTATTTCCGGCAAGGCATGCTTCCGATTTCGTCATATAACATCGGGTGAGTTCTATGAATTATTCACAGATGGAGAAGCCCCGAAAATTGTAGAGACCGTGCCCGGCTGGAGTCATGACATTACCAACGTTGGTGAAAGTGAAATGATCGTCATGCTGTGGGCGAACGAGATTTTTGATCGTGAGCTTCCGGACACCTACACTATGCCAGTGGGCACCGAAGCCTGATCGTATTAGGAATGAGAATCACAATGAAAAAGTTGAAAATTGTCACTGTAGTAGGCACCCGTCCTGAAATCATTCGCTTGTCGCGTGTCATCACTGCGCTGGATAAGTACTGCGATCACGTACTGGTCCACACAGGTCAAAATTACGATTACGAGTTGAATGAAATATTTTTCCAGGATCTCGGGATCCGCAAACCGGATCATTTTCTCAACGCCGCGGGCAGCAGTGGTGCTGAGACCATAGGAAATGTGATCATTTCTGTGGACCGAGTACTCGCGTCTGTTCAACCAGAGGCTTTGCTTGTCTTGGGTGATACCAATAGTTGCATGGCTGTTATTCCTGCCAAACGTCGCAAGATTCCAACTTTCCACATGGAAGCTGGTAATCGTTGTTTTGATATGCGAGTACCTGAAGAAATCAATCGGCGGATTGTTGATCATACTGCTGACATTAATCTTACTTACAGCACAATTGCACGCGATTACTTGCTCAAAGAAGGTCTGTCACCTGATATGGTGATCAAGACGGGTAGCCCGATGTTCGAAGTCCTGAATTATTATCGCCAAGGGATCGAATCTTCGGACGTGCTGGTACGTTTGGGACTTGAGGCTGGTAAATTTTTTGTAGTAAGCGCACACCGCGAAGAGAATATCGATTCTGACAAAAATCTCTTGAAGTTGGTTGATGTCCTCAATACCGTCGCGACAACCTTCGGTTATCCGGTGATAGTTTCCACTCATCCACGCACTCAAAAGCGTGTAGATGCGATGGGAATTGTATTTCACGAAAACGTGAAACTTCTAAAACCTTTGGGCTTCAAGGATTACAACAAACTGCAGTTGGAATCCAAAGCGGTGCTTTCTGACAGCGGTACCATCAGCGAAGAGTCTTCGATACTCAATTTTCCTGCATTGAATATCCGTGAGGCTCACGAGCGTCCAGAGGGGATGGAGGAGGCTGCGGTGATGATGGTGGGGCTCGAAGTCGAGCGAGTACTGCAAGGACTGATGGTTCTGGATACGCAAGCTTCCGGTACGGAGCGTACCCTGCGCCTGGTCGAAGATTACAGCATGCCCAATGTGTCGGAAAAAGTAGCCCGGATTGTTCACAGTTATACCGATTATGTAAATCGAATCGTCTGGAAACGCTACTAATTTGAGTTGTTATCATGCCTGAGAAGAAACTGAGAATCCTGCTGGTTACGCAATATTTTTGGCCAGAAAATATGCGTATAAACGATTTGGCTCGTGACTTTACCGAGAAGGGACATTCGGTCACTGTACTGACGGGTCTGCCAAATTATCCGGAAGGCGAAGTATTCGATGAATTCCAGGCGGCGCCTGAGCGTTTCAATGAATACTTTGATGCCAGAATTGTCCGGGTGCCAATGCTTCCGCGAGGTAAACGCAGCATTAATTTGGCATTGAATTATCTCAGTTTCTTTACTAGCGCCTCAGTTGTTGGCGCCTACAAACTGCGTGGCGAGCAGTTTGACGCAATCTTCGTATATGCTGTATCACCGATCATGGCCGCTATTCCGGCATTGGTGATTGGTCGATTGAAAAAAGCACCCGTTTTTGTGTGGGTGCTTGATCTCTGGCCTGAAACGCTCAGAGCTGTCGGCGTTTTGAAGAAACCTGTGCTGCTGTCGATGGTCGGTAAAATGGTTTCGTGGATTTATAATCGTACTGACTATTTACTTTTGCAATCGCATGGTTTTTTTGAAAACGTTCAAAAGTATTGTACGAAAGACATATCTCCCCAACGACTGGTTTATTTTCCAAGTTGGGCTGAAGATGATTTCTCTACAGACGAAAATCGAGCCTCAACGTTGTTGGCACGTGACGATACTGTCTTTACTGTATTGTTCGCGGGTAATCTCGGAGAAGCTCAAGATCTTCCCGCCGTGTTAGATGCGGCCGAAGCATTGGTTGGCAAGGTATCTGTGCGCTGGGTGATTGTCGGTGACGGGCGTATGAGCGATTGGCTAAGTCAACAAGTCCAGTCCAGAGGACTTGATAACGTGCTGCTACTAGGTCGACATCCTTTGGATGAGATGCCAGCTCTGTTCGCTTGTGCAGACGCTTTGCTTGTGTCATTGAAGACCAACGACGTTTTTGAGAAGACAATACCTGGAAAAGTACAGGCTTATCTTGCCTCCGGCAGGCCGCTGCTAGGGATGATCAACGGAGAGGCAGCAAGAGTGATCAGCGACTCGGGGGCCGGTCTCACATGCTCTTCCGGTGATTCGAAGGGTTTGGCAGAGATCACGTTGGCGCTGGCGCAATCTGACGCAAGTCAATTGAGGGCGATGGGTGAATTCGGTCGGCAGTATTACTTGAGTAATTATTCAAAATCTCGCCTTCTATCCCTGCTGGAAGATCTTTTCAGAAACGCCACTTTAAGAAAGGCCAGCTATTGATGCAGAATTCTATTTTGTTGACCGGGGCGACGGGCTTCGTCGGTGGCGCTATTCTCAAGCGTTTATACACCGAAAAAAAATATACTGTTGTTGCTGTTGTCCGAGGCGAATCCCAGCTTGAGGTTCAGGACGTTCGGACGGTACGCATCGGCAGCTTTGATGGCGAAACCCAGTGGAAAGAAGACCTCAGAAACTTTGATGTGATTATTCACTCTGCGGCACGAGTTCATGTCATGAATGATGCCGAGTCCGATCCGTTGGCGGCGTTTCGCAAAGTGAATGTTGAGGGTACTTTGAACCTGGCTCGTCAGGCGGCCGCCTCTGGTGTGCGAAGGTTCATTTTTATAAGTTCGATCAAGGTCAACGGAGAGGGGACGGCCGCAGGTACTCCCTATACAAGCGATGATACTCCCGCTCCGGTAGATCCCTACGGTATTTCGAAAATGGAGGCTGAGCAGGGACTTCGCCAGCTTTCGGCGGAAACCGCGATGGAGGTGGTTATTATCCGCCCGGTCCTGGTGTACGGACCGGGAGTCAAGGCGAACTTTCTAAATATGATGCGCTGGTTGGACAAGGGCGTTCCGTTGCCTTTCGGCGCGATTTACAATAATCGGAGTCTCGTTGCGCTGGATAACCTGGTAGATCTGGTAGTGACCTGTATAGATCACCCGGCAGCCGGCAATCAAACCTTTCTCGTGAGCGATGGCGAGGATTTATCCACTACCGCACTGCTAAACAAGATGGCGAAAGCGCTTCACAAGCCGGCTCGACTCATTCCTGTACCCAGTTGGGTGCTCCAGGGCGGTGCGGCTTTATTGGGTAAAAAAGCACTCTCCCAGCGTCTATGTGGATCGCTGCAAGTCGATATTACCAAGACTCGCACTCTTTTATGCTGGACGCCGCCAGTCAGTACTGATGATGCTTTGGCAGCAACTGCATTACATTTTCGGGAACATCAATAACAATGATTTACTTGTGGCTCATACCAGCTGTTGCCGTTCTTTCCTTGGGGCTGACTGCGGCGTTACGTCGTTATGCTCTGAGTCGAAACATTATCGATATCCCCAATGCGCGAAGCTCTCACTCCATCCCAACCCCACGGGGTGGTGGAGTGGCCATCGTAATCGCTTTTCTCGTATCGCTGCCTGTTCTTGGTTATGCGGGGTTAGTTGCGTGGTCGCAGCTCATTGCTGTAGGCGGAGCGGGGATGTTGGTCGCCCTGATTGGCTTTATGGATGACCATGGCCATATAGCAGCGCGTTGGCGATTGCTCGGTCATTTCGGTGCGGGTATATGGGCACTGTTATGGACTGGAGGCTTTCCTCCTATAGTCGTTTTTGGAATGAGCGTGGACCTTCACTGGTTTGGCTATATTCTGGCGGCAATTTATCTGGTCTGGGTCCTCAACCTTTATAACTTCATGGACGGGATTGACGGAATTGCCAGCGTAGAATCTTTGTGTGTGTGCCTTGGCGCGTGTTTCCTCTATTGGATCAATGGGACTCCAGCGCTGATATGGGGACCGATGGTCTTGGCTATGGCGGTCCTTGGTTTCCTATATTGGAACTTTCCCCCGGCACGCATTTTCATGGGGGATGCGGGAAGTGGGTTCCTGGGCATTGCACTGGGCGTGCTGTCACTCCAGGCAGCATGGACGTCTTCAGAGCTATTCTGGGCATGGTTGATTCTATTAGGGGTCTTCATCGTCGATGCGACGTTCACTCTATTACGTCGCATGCTCCGAGGCGACAAGGTTTATGAAGCCCATCGCAGTCACGCTTACCAGTTCGCTTCACGGCAATTCGGCAAGCATCTACCGGTAACTCTGGCAGTAGGCGCAATCAATATGTTCTGGTTGTTCCCCATTGCTTTCTGCGTGATTTACTGGGGGCTCGATGGTGCAATTGGTCTGGTAATGGCGTACATCCCGCTGATCATTCTCGCTGTGAAATTCCATGCAGGAGAACTCGAAAGCTCAGTCTCCACATCAACCGGTTGAGCTTTGGATACTGATTTAGCAGGTGTCGTGGGTGCCCGAATAGGTACAATGATCGAGTCATATCCAGTTTAGGAGCAGGACAAGGTGTTTGAAGCGTTTATGGAGAGGTTACGAGCTCATTTACTAGGGCTACCACGCCGCCAGAAGCGACTGATTCAGGTTTCGGCCGACGTCGTTCTGGTTTGGGTCGCCCTGTGGCTGGCGTTTGTTGTTCGTCTTGGCATTGATGAGATGGCAAATCCGTTTATTGCTAACCCCTGGCTATTCCTGATTGCTCCAGTGGTTGCAATACCGTTGTTCATCCGCTTTGGCATGTATCGTGCTGTGATGCGCTATTTCGGCAATGACGCACTGATCGCCATTATCAAGGCTGTGAGCTTGTCATCCCTGATTCTTGGGGTCATCGTCTACTGGTACAGCAACCACCAAAATATCATCCCGCGTTCGATCATCTTCAATTACTGGTGGTTGAGTCTGATCATGATTGGCGGTTTGCGTTTGGCAATGCGTCAGTACTTCTTGGGAGACTGGTTTACAGCTGTTCAGCATGTGCCCTTCACGAGCCGAGATAATGGTCTCCCGAGAGTGGCAATTTATGGTGCCGGTGCCGCAGGGAATCAGCTTGTTGCGGCATTACGCATTGGGCGGGCCATGCGCCCGGTAGCATTCATTGATGATGATATAGGCATCGCCGATCGGATAATCTCAGGCCTGCATGTCTACAATCCCAAGCAAATCCAGCGAATGATCGACGTTACTGGTGCTCAAGAGGTCCTTCTTGCGATTCCGTCGTCCAACAGAGGCCGTCGCCGTGAGATCCTCACCTTCCTTGAAGGTTTTCCGCTGCATGTTCGAAGTGTGCCGGGTTTCATGGATCTGGCGAGTGGTAGAGTCAAGGTCGACGATATTCAGGAAGTAGACATTGCTGACTTGCTTGGCCGTGACTCCGTACCTGCCCAGGGAGAGTTGCTCGAGCACTGTATCAAGGGGCAGTCGGTTCTTGTTACTGGAGCAGGTGGTTCAATCGGTTCAGAACTTTGTCGTCAAATCCTGGCTTTGCGGCCAACAACGTTGTTACTGCTAGATCATAGTGAATTCAATCTCTACAGCATTTTGTCTGAACTAGAGCAGCGCATCGCACGGGAATCACTACCGGTTCATCTGTTGCCTATTCTCGGTTCCGTACGCAATCCAGAAAAGTTGCTGGACGTGATGAAAACCTGGCACGTAGACACTGTCTACCATGCCGCTGCTTACAAACACGTACCCATGGTAGAGCACAACATTGCCGAAGGCGTTCTGAACAATGTGATCGGCACGCTCAATACCGCCCAGGCCGCTCTCCAAGCCGGTGTGGCCAACTTTGTATTGATCTCCACGGACAAAGCCGTGCGTCCGACCAATGTGATGGGTAGCACCAAGCGGCTTGCGGAATTGACACTGCAGGCACTGAGCCGCGAGATGGCTCCGGTACTCTTTGGTGATACGGGCAATGTGTCGCGGGTCAATAAAACCCGATTTACCATGGTCCGATTTGGTAACGTGCTGGGGTCATCGGGTTCGGTGATTCCGTTATTTCACAAGCAGATCAAGTCGGGTGGGCCGCTCACCGTTACGCACCCTAAAATTACCCGTTATTTCATGACCATTCCCGAAGCGGCACAGCTGGTGATTCAAGCTGGGTCAATGGGGCAGGGTGGGGACGTATTTGTTCTGGACATGGGCGAACCGGTGAAAATTGTGGAGTTGGCGGAAAAGATGATTCATCTTTCCGGCTTGAGTGTTCGCTCTGAAAAAAATGTACACGGTGACATTTCCATTGAGTTTACTGGTCTGCGTCCGGGCGAGAAACTTTATGAAGAGTTATTGATCGGTGACAACGTAGTCTCCACCCAACATCCCATGATCATGAGTGCCAATGAAGATCATCTGACTTGGGAGGTGCTCAAGGGCAAGCTGACGGAACTGCTCGCAGCAGTTGAGCAGGATGACTATGCACGAGTACGTCAATTGCTGCGCGACACGGTCAGCGGATATGCTCCAGATGGTGAAATTGTCGACTGGATCTATCAACAACGACGCCTCGAGCCCTGATCGGACTTATGTCATGGCCCTGCCACTTGGACTATGAGTGGCATTTCCAGAGATTGGAAGGCAGCTTCAGAGAAGCTGCTTCTCCTTAACGTTTCATTCAGCCTTACTACCTGGTTACGACGTAACGGATCCATGAACCCTACATTCAAAGCCGTCATATCGCGGCATTGAATGTGGGGGGGCGTGGAGCGGTTGCGGATATTGGTCGGTTTTTGATGCAACGCTACAACTGGAAACGGCCACATCAATTCAATGGCGGTCTACCGCTCGCTGTTGCCGAGGAAAAGCTTGACGCAGTGTCCGGATTAGTTGACCACTACAGATATTCAACAGGCGTCAAGCCAGCACCCGCCGAGTGGCCCAGTCGAGAACCGCGCTCAGATAGACGAAATCCCGGTGCATCGGGATGTAGGTTGTATCCATGGCCCAGACCTGATTCGGCCGATCGGTACTTGCCTGACAGCAGCTTGCTCATGCGGCAAGCTAATCAAGCTTGCTGGGCAAAGGAGTTCTGAAGCCGCGCCTGTTGAAGCTCTGGCAATTCAATGAATGTTAAAACGGTAGTTCCCAGAACCGGCCTCATAGACCGAATAGCCTGGCTCGGTACGGACGAAATTTGCACCGTCGCTTTGAACGCTACCTCCCCTATTTCGTACCCAGATTTCCGCGCTCGTGTTCACTGGGATACTGACAAAAAGCTCCCCTTGATCACTTCCTTCATTCCAGCGCACGGCAATCGTCCCGTAACCCGATCTATAACGGGCATTGGCCGAGTGCACCTCGCCCCCTGGGATAGGTTTGACGACAAATCGTCGAAATCCGGGCTCCACGGGACGGATACCGGCGATGTTTTGGTACATCCATTCTCCAATCGACCCGTAGGCGTAGTGGTTGAATGAATTCATCACCTTGTCTTGAAAGCTCCCATCTGGCCGAATTCCGTCCCAACGCTCCCACATCGTCGTTGCACCTTTGCTGATCTGGTAGCCCCAGGATGGATAGCTATTTTGAAGCAGCAGCCGGTACGCCACGTCTGCATGACCCGTTTCCGATAGTGCGGGTAGCAGACGAGGTGTGCCGAGGAATCCTGTGGACAGGTGCCAGTTCTTGTCCTTGATCAATTGAACCAATCGATCTGCAGCGGGCTTGCGTGATGCTGCCGGCAAGAGATCCATCGTCAGCGCAAGTGCATAGGCAGTTTGCGTGTCAGACTTCAATCTGCCATCTGGAAGGACATACGCACGATTAAATGCATTTTGAATATTCGCAAAAAGATCTGCATATCGACGGGAATCCTTATTGAGCGCGCGAGCAACTTTTTCGAGGGTATGCGCGCTATCCGCGAAGAATGCTGTCGCAATGAGATCTTTTGACGTCTCATCATCCACGTTCATCCAGTCACCGTACCCGCTACTGGGACGAAGATAGTCTGTACTGGTCTTTTCTAGATACGAAAGCCAACTGTCCATTGCACTGAAGTTTTGCTCGAGTATGCGCAGGTCTCCATAGCGCTCATACAAGGTCCAAGGCACAGATACACCGGCGTCACCCCAGCCAGCGTCAGCGTTTTTGATTCCCTGGAGAGTAGGTGCAACATCGGCAAAGGCCCCGGTTGGCGATTGAGTATCACGAAGATCAGTCAGCCATTTTTCCAGGAAAGATAACGTCTGCATATTGTAGGCGGCTGTACCCGCAAATGCTGCGAGGTCCCCCGTCCACCCCAAGCGCTCATCTCGTGCAGGTGTGTCCATTGGAACCGAGAGAAAGTTCCCGCGCTGACTCCATAAGATATTCTGTTGTAGCTGATTCAGCATCGGCACATTGGTATCAAAGGAGATAGTCAATGGTGAAGCTGTCCGCAATACACGACCGACAATTTCAGGCTGAGACGTTGCGCCGCTAACTTCGACATATCGGAAGCCATGAAACGTGAATGTGGGCTCAAATTTCTCCATTCCCTGCCCGCTCATGATGTACTGATCCGTCGCTTTTGCAGTACGAAGGTTTTCCGTATACAACGTGCCATCCGTGTTTAAGACTTCACCGTGCCGAAGCGTAAGAACTTGCCCAGTCTTCCCTCGGGTGCGCAATCTTACGACGCCCACCATGTTTTGACCCATATCGTAAATGTAGGTGCCGGGCTTGATTTGCGTAACCTTTATGGGCTTGATCTCATGGTCAACGCGAATTGGAGGGTCGACTTGCGCAACCAGGGCGGCTCCCACATTAGGACCTACCAGTACCTGCTTCCAGTTCTTATCATCGTAGTTGGGTAAATTCCAGCCGGGCGTTGTCAATCGGGCATCGTATTGTTCACCCATTATCAGATCGGAATTAACTATTGGCCCAAGTGCACTCTTCCAACTGTCATCCGTAGCGATCAGTTCACTGCTGCCATCCGTATAGTGCAATTCGAGTTGCGCGAGCAGGTAAGGCAACTGGCCATACTGGTTCGGACCTAATGATCCAACATTCCCGACGTACCAGCCGGGACCCAAGTCGACTGCAATTGCATTCCCGCCCGCATGGATCAGTTTTGTCACGTCGTAGGTCTGGTATTGAACCCGCTTCCGATAGTCGGTCCAGCCCGGTGCGAAGTAGTCAGTACTTACAGTTTTGCCATTAATTTGAGCTCGATACAGCCCGAGTGCAGTGATATACAGTCTGGCTTGTTTGATTTCCTTGCTGGCATCAAAGTTTCGGCGCAATCGGGATGTCAGTCCATCGGGTTCTCGCGAACCGCTGATTTCCCATTTTGTCTTGCGGTCTCCCGAAATTTCCATCGCATTGGCGTAGGCTTCTCCAAACGTATAAGTGCTGTCTGGGTATGTGTACCATCCCGCGTCGCCGACGACCTCAGATTGTTCGAGATAATATTTTCCAGGTGGGAGTGGGCTGTCGAGCTTCAGGGTTGCCCATTCATTATCCGTGTGGTTCTCGATGCGCCGTTTTGCCACTAGTTCACCGTCGGGCCCGCTTTTTCTTAACGAGAGGGTAAAGCTGGTATTTCTAGTCTTGAAGGTCGGAACCTCTGCGCTGACTGACGCGATAGAGTGATCGGTAGTGAAACTCTGACCTTGACTTTCACCTGGCTTGAGTTGGGCCGGAGTGGCGGGAAGTTGCGATTTGATAAGATCCGGAGGCATGGGCACCACGCCACCACGGCCGATCCATTGGGCTTTCCAATCGGTAGCGGTCAACAATCCCATTTCCCACCAAGAAGGTTTGCTCCAGGCAGATGGCCGGCCATGAACATCCCAGACACGGACCGTCCAAAAATACCTTGTACGTGAACGTAGGGGGGCACCGTCATACGGAATAAATTGTGATCGCTCGTCGGCGATCTTGCCACTATCCCAAACATCCGCGTCACGGAGTTTCTCTGGACTTGATGCAACTCGGATTTGATAGAAGGTCTGTTTCTGGTTACGCTCGTTCGATGCAATCACCCAGCTGAATCTTGGGGTCGGAGTGTCAATGCCAAGCGAAGCGTTGGCATTTTCGATAGAAACGCTTTCAACTTTCACGGTCTCCGTGGCACTTAATGTAACAGTACAAAACCACAGAATGGCCGCGAGAAGAAAGACGGAAATAAGTCCTCGAATTTTCATTTGTTAAAATTTTTATCTCTACCGCCGACCTAGTAGATACGCCTGGATTCCAGACGCGCGATGGAATGCGGGCCGTGGCCTTCGAGTACATTGAGGTTTTCTACAACCGCAAGCGCCTGCATTCGACCTTGGGCTACCGCTCTCCCTGTCAGTTGCTCCGCGACTGGCGCCTTGAGCAACAAACGGAGAAAAGAGTAGCACAACCACCGTCCTTTGGAAGGCGAAAACCCGAGGGAACCTCAGATGGGCCAAACGAGACGGCCCTGGGAGAGGGGAAATAAGAATGCTTTGATCCTGGTAGGGAATAAGCTTGTATAGCCATGGTGAATTTTCAAAGTAGAGGCATTCATTTATACGTGTGCAACTCGCTTCGAATATACAATATGCCTATCAATCAAGATGTGGTGGTCAACTAATTCCGGACACTGCGTTAAGTTTTTCCTCGGCAACAGCGGGCGGCAGCCCGCCGTTGAATTGATGTAGCCCACGGCCGGTACCCATTGCGTTTTCAGGCTGCGAAACAACCGCTCCACCGTCGCCTTTTTGTAGGCGTGTGAGCCGGGTTGCTTATACTTCAATCACCACGCAGTGTCGGGAAACCTGATCCGTCCTGGTGGTTTTCGTCTGGCGGTATGCCCTCTATGGCGGCAAGCCCTCAAACGTCGCAGCCAGCGTAATCGGCTTCAATGGTCACGCTGCGGACGCCTTGCTGACCTCTATATTCCAAGTCCCAAGAATGTACGCCCGTACCCGGAAGATCGCTTCGCGTCACATACCTGAGGCAGGAGCTGCATGCGTTAGTTCCGCACGTACGGATCTATGCGGGGGGGGGGGGGGGGCAGGTAACTGCCATTCCTGCCGCCACCAAAGGAATGACTCAATGTCATACCCCGACATCCTGCACCATCATGGCGCCAAGAACTGGCTCCTGCTGCCAACGCCTATTGATGCCCAGCCTGTTGATCGACTACGGCCGTTCCAGGGCGCGGAAACCTCCGCTAAAGGCAGATCCGGCGTCGATCGCCTGTCCATCGAGTTTCACCTGGATACGGTCAAGGCACTGATCGCCACCGATGTCCGAATTGACCGCGTCAGGCCTATACCCCTTTGGGATAAAGAAGCACTGAAGCCGGTCAAACAAGGCCGTTGCCAGCTGAGCTTCGAGCAACTGCTGACCGTCGATAGCCATCAAGCAAATTTGAAGAAGGTTCGCCATTTGACGGAAACCGCTCGTCCGGCCATCGTCATCGCAGGGAACGGAATGTGCAGCAGCGGTCGAATCGTCAATTATCTGATAGCCATGCTGCACGACCTGCGACACAATGTTCTCTTCGTCGGTTACCGAGCCTAAGGCACACTGGGTCGGGCCATTCAAGCCTACGGCCTGCACGGTGGTTACGTGGAACTGCACAAACAACGCTATGACATCCGAGCACAAGTCCATACCATAGGCGGCTATTCGGCCCATGTGAACCATAAAGGCGTAGTGGATTAGGCAGTAAATACTCAGTTTACTATTCTCTGATTGTTGGATTTTCAGTGTTTTATTTTGTATATGCAGAATTTCTTAAATCTTGAGAGCTTGAATTGATGATCTGGCTTGTTGATTTGTTCTATTTTTTACTTTGTTTTTCGATGTATATTGTCAAGTGTAAGGCGGGGCGAGTGAAGTGATTGCATATTTTTCAGTAAGCTTGGTGTTGTGGATTTTGTTTCTTATGTCTATAAGCTTGGGTCAGGATAGCCGGGATAATCGGGCTCTGGATTTTTGTGCGTTGTTATTGTTTGTTTTATTTTCGGGTCTCAGGTTTGAGACTGGTAATGATTGGCTTATATACAAGCAGGATTACGAGAGTATTGAGGTTTCTGATTTTTTTGCATTTGTTCATGAGTCGTCATTTGAGCCGCTATATTTGGCCGTCACATTTATATGTAGCCAGGTTGTAAGCTTTCAAGTGTTCTTGTTTTTAGTGTCTGTTTTTAATGGCTTTATTCTTTACAGGTTTTGTAGGTTTTTTGGTGCAGGCTTTTCTGGTGTTGGAGCTGTTTGTTTTTGTTGGACGTACTTGGCAACAAATATGGCGACGATAAGGTTTTCGCTTTCGATTTCATTGGTGTTACTTGCGGTGTTGTTTTGGCTTGAAAAGGATAAGTTTAAATCTATATTTTACACTTGTTTGTCTGTTGGCTTTCATTCCTTTTCGCTTGCTTTTATGCCTTTATTGCTATTGTCGGGGGTTGAGTTAAAGGCGCGCATGGCCTTTCTGATCTTGTCAGCTGGCGTTGTTTTTGGTTTGAGCTTTAATTATTTGTTAGATTCGGGACTCTTTGCTTACATTCCTTTCTCTGAGAAACTGTTATTTTATTCTGAAAAGTCTGCTCAGTCTGATATTTCTATCGGTTCTTTGTTTTATGTGGCGTTAAATGTTTTTTTTATGATTTGCTTGTTTAGGGATCGACTTGAGTCACTGTTGTTGAATCTTGCCAGGTGGAGCACGCTTATACTGCTTGCTCTTCAAGTTGGTATGTGGTTTTTACCTGTTTTTTGGAATAGATATCAAGTTGTCACGGTTTTAATTCAGGCTGTTTATATTTCATTTAATTTTGTAAGGCGTGGGTTTATGTTGGAAACCTTGGTCCTCATGCTTATTTCGTTATTGGTTTTGGCGAAATTTTTGTTGGATCCTGCTTTTGTCTCATATGTGCCCTATCAAAATGTGATTTCCGAAGCTTTGGGTACTGATAGAGGAGATGGAGAGCGGAGATTTTATGAGGCTCTCGATGCTCATATAGATCGGAATGTCAAATGAGGTAGCCGCGATTACGCAGGTTATAACGCGCTGGCGTTGCAACCGGGGGTGGAACGCCTGGCGTGCATGGCCCATGTCCGGCGCGAGTTCGTCGATGCGCAAAAAGTGCAGCCCAAGGGCAAGAGGGGGCGTGCCGATATCGTGCTGACCATGATTAACAGGTTGTATGGCATCGAGGGCGAACTCAAGGACGCCAGCGATGAACCGCGTTTTATTGGCCGTCAGGAAAAGAGCTTGCCGATCCTGGGTCAGTTGAAAAGCTGGCTGGAGAAAACGCAGCCACAGGTGATGCCACAAAGTGTGCCGGGCAAGGCCGTGAATTATCTGGCCAGCAACTGGAGCCGGCTGGAACGCTACATGGAGGCTGGTTTTTTACCGATCGACAACAACTCCGCCGAACGAGCGATAAAGCCGTTCCTGATCGGGCGCAAGGCATGGCTGTTCAGCGATAGGCCTGAAGGCGCTACGACCTGTGCCCAGATCTACAGCTTGGTCGAGACCGCAAAGGTCAACGGCCAGGAACCCTATACGTGGCTGCGCCACTAACTGGAGCGACTGCCACATGCGCAGTCGGTGGCCGACTACGAAGCGCTACTGCCGTGGAACTGCTCACCAGAAATGCCATGGGAGACGAGGAGCGCACCTGGCGGTACGTGTACTTTATGGATTGCATATGATTGTTTCACATCGTGCAACAGACACTTTTTTGACAAGATCTAGCCATCGCCTAGGTTTGGAAGGCGGCTTCGGAAAAGCTGCCTTCTAAAACGATGTCATGGAGCTTCAATTATGCGTATTGGCTATTTTTATTCTCTGGTTTTTGCCCTGCTCACCAGCGCCTCTGTTGCCACAATTGCCGCACCTGGGGCGAAGCCCGAATCAGGCAGCGCGCCTCCGGTGCTGGAGGTGTCTCCTAAGACACAGTCCGGCAAAGTCGATCTCAATGCAGCCGATGCCCCGACACTGCAGCGCGAGTTGACCGGTATCGGAGAGGCCAAAGCCAAGGCGATTGTTGCTTATCGTGAAAGTAATGGGCCATTTTCCTCCATAGACGAACTGCTGGAAGTGAAGGGGATAGGTAAAGCGATTCTGGACAAGAACCGCGAGAAGCTCCACGTGAACTAAGCTTGTATCTCAACGCCAAGGGCCGGTCATTGACCGGTCTTTTTGTTTGTGGCGAAAGGGGCAGTGCAGCGCCTTCTATCGGGCAACAAAAAATTATGTCTATCATATTCTTCTTGGATTATGCCTATAATCCATTTTTGGTTCGCTAAAGCGTACAGGCATTCAGGCGCTCGTTTCCCCTAAACATCCCCCAGGAGCACAATCATGACTTCCACCCAGTCCCAAGGTACAGCCCTCGTTACCGGTGCATCTTCCGGTATCGGTGCGATTTACGCGGAGAGGTTGGCAGCGCGTGGTTTTGATTTGTTGTTGGTTGCTCGTGACGAGCGGCGGCTTGAGGCGGCCGCGACCAAATTGCGCGCCGAGCACGGTGTTCAGGTGGAAGTGCTCAAGGCAGACCTGACACAAAGGGATGATGTACTGAAGATCGAACAGCGTCTTCGCAGCGATTCGAGTATCAGCCTGTTGCTAAACAACGCCGGCGTCGCGGCGGATGGCTTGCTGGCGAATGCCGACATGGAGCAGATGGAAAACCTGATTCAACTGAATGTCACCACGGTCACACGCCTGGCATCGGCGGCAGCCGCCAGTTTTGCCAAGGCAGGCCGGGGTTCTATCATCAATATAGCGTCGGCGGTGGCGTTGTTTCCCGAGCGCTTCAATGCGACCTACAGCGCCAGTAAAGCGTATGTGTTAAGCCTGACGCAGTCCTTGAATGCCGAACTGGATGGCACCGGGGTCAAGGTTCAAGCTGTGTTGCCAGGCGTGACGCGCACCGAGATCTGGGAACGCTCCGGTATCGACGCTAGCCAGATTCCGGTGGACATGGTCATGGAAACGGATGAAATGGTCGACGCGGCGCTCTCGGGTCTGGACCAGGGAGAGCTCATCACCATTCCTTCGTTGCCGGATGCCGGTGAGTGGGATGCTTTCGTTGCAGCGCGTCATGTCATGGCGCCGAATCTTTCCAAAAGTACGGCCGCCGCACGTTACAAATGAGGCGCCTTCCATCGGCTTGAGGTATTTGCGATATGAGTGATCGTCGAGTAGTTGTCACCGGTATGGGCCTGGTGTCTCCGCTGGGTAGCGGTGTTGAAGCTGTCTGGGAGCGTTTGCTGGCCAGGCGTTCCGGGCTGCGTAATTTACCTGAAGAGGTGGTCGCCGATCTGCCGGCCAAGGTTGGCGGCACGGTACTCACCGTGGCGGAAGATCCCGAGGCGGGTTTTGACCCGGATCGAGCAACGCCACCCAAAGAGCAGAAGAAGATGGACCGCTTCATTCTGTTTGCCATGGAGGCCGCGCGGCAGGCGTTGGAGCAGGCCGGTTGGCAAGCGCTGGACCCGCAAGCCCAGGAACGCACGGCAACCATTATCGGTTCTGGGGTCGGTGGGTTCGGCGCGATTGCCGATGCGGTGCGCACCACTGACAGCCGTGGACCTCGGCGACTGTCGCCCTTCACTATTCCGTCGTTCCTGGTCAATCTCGCGGCGGGCCATGTGTCGATCCAGTACGGATTCAAGGGCCCGTTGGGTGCTCCGGTGACTGCGTGTGCGGCCGGGGTGCAAGCGATTGGAGATGCGGCGCGGCTGATTCGTTGTGGCGAAGCGGATATTGCCGTGTGTGGCGGCTCGGAAGCAGCGATCGATCGGGTCAGTCTTGCCGGGTTCGCGGCTGCGCGTGCCTTGTCCAGTGGTTACAACGAAACGCCTGAGCGGGCTTCTCGGCCGTTCGACAGTGATCGCGACGGCTTTGTGATGGGGGAGGGGGCGGGACTTCTGGTGATTGAGTCCCTGGAGCATGCCCTGGCACGCGGGGCTCAACCCTTAGCCGAGTTGGTCGGCTATGGCACCAGTGCTGACGCCTTTCACCTGACCGCAGGCCCCGAAGATGGCAGCGGTGCGCGGCGAGCGATGTCGTTGGCATTGGCACAGGCCGGTGTTTCACCGGCTCAGGTTCAGCATCTGAATGCTCATGCAACCTCGACTCCGGTGGGTGATCTGGGTGAGCTGGCGGCAATCAAGGCGTTGTTCGGTGCGCAAAACGGCATCGCCGTGACATCGACCAAGTCGGCGACCGGGCATTTGCTCGGTGCCGCGGGTGGGCTCGAAGCGATCTTTACGCTGCTGGCGATTCGTGACCAGATCGTGCCGGCCACTCTCAATTTCGAGAACCCGGACCCAGCCACTGAAGGAGTGGATATCGTTCATGGCAAAGCGCGGCCAATGGCCATTGAATATGCGCTGTCCAATGGCTTCGGATTTGGCGGGGTCAATGCCAGTGTGCTGTTCAAGCGTTGGCAGGATTAATCCTGTGAATGTTTGAGGTGATCGCGTACGACGTCGAGGATCCGTTGGGCAAACTCGGTGTCAGCGACACTGCGGGATAACAGCAAGGCGCCGACCAGCGTCGACATGATGACGATGCTGCGGTCGGCGGTGCGCTCTCCGTCAAGGGTGTGCTGGATCTGATCGAGTCGCGCCTGGAGCACGACGTCGCTGGTTGGGCTCGGTTGGCCACGCAGCCCCAGTTCCGAAGAAATGGTCAGCAGCGGGCAGCCCTCGTGAGGCGAGGTTTGATGCCATTCGGACAGGTAGGTGTCGATGAAGGTTTCGAGTGGGTGTTCCCCGGCGAAGATTTGCGCGCACAACTGGTCGACTTGTACGCCAGCCTCTTGCAAGGCTTTCTCCACCAGTTCGTCTTTGGACTTGAAGTGTGAGTAAAAGCCACCGTGGGTCAAGCCCAGTGCTTTCATCAGAGGTTGCAGCCCGGTCGCGCCGATACCGTCGCGTCGAAATCGCGCTGAAGCTTCCCTGATTATGCGTTGGTGGGTCTGGGCTTTATGGTCCTGCGAGTAACGCATCTGATATCTCCGCATCAATGCGGCCATATTAACCAATGAAAATTGCATGGTGACTGTACTTCTACTTCTAAAAAGCATGCAGATGCTTCGATATGGCTACAAAGCAGCATGATTTAAGGAGATTCCACACAAAAACAAACCCCGCCGTTACAGGCGGGGTTTTCAGTCAGCGGTCCTGCGCTTCCTTGGCGTCCATTTCCGCATTGCGTTCGGCGACGCGCTTACGTTGCTCTTCGGTCAGTTCGACCTTATTGGCGGTGTCGCGCAGCAGCATCAGACCACCAACGATCGAGCCGATGGCAACGACCAGAATCAGCCAAGCATACCAGGGCATAGGGCTCTCCTTGAAAGCAGGTGGGCGAGGGTTCGCCGACCGTTCGTGCATATCACTTTGAGTAATGGGGTTTTATCGCAGTTCCATCGCTATCACCGCCATTCTATGCCTGTTGTTCAAGATCCACCCGAACGCTTTCAATGTCCGGTCAACATCGCATCCGTCGGTGCTCCGGCGCGCAATTGCCCGGACAACATGAGGTTCACTGGACCCACCATCATGAAGTCTGGGAGTCCAGGCTCAGGAAAAAACCTCGGCATCCTTGAAGTACGCGGCGGCCTGGTCTTTTGTCGACAGTTGCGGTACTTCGCTCAGCTGCCAGTCGATGGCCAGGTCCGGGTCATCCCAACGAATGCTGCGCTCGGCGGAAGGGGTGTAGTAGTCGGTGGTTTTGTAGAGAAACTCGGCGAAGTCACTCAGCACCACGAAACCATGGGCGAAACCTTCCGGAACCCATAGCTGGCGATGGTTTTCGGCGGACAGTCGTACAGCGACCCACTTGCCGAAATGTGGCGAGCTGCGGCGGATATCGACGGCAACGTCGAGTACTTCACCAACGGTGACACGAACCAATTTGCCTTGAGTGTTTTCCAGCTGGTAGTGCAGGCCGCGCAATACACCTTTTTGCGAGCGCGAATGATTGTCCTGGACGAATTGTGTATTCAGGCCAGTCGCATCTTCAAAAGCCTTGGCATTGAAGCTTTCATAAAAGAAGCCTCGCTCATCACCAAATACCTTCGGTTCGATGATCAGAACACCGGGCAGATCAGTGGTGATTACATTCATGGGGTGTTTCTCCAGCAATGGGCATCAATGGTCGACATTCTTGCGCAAAGTGCACTCCTAAGCGAGTAGTGACTCGGGATTTCACTCTTTACGCATTCTTTATGCCCCGCCCGCACCCTCGATCTCGTTCCTTTACAGCCTCCTTTCCGACAATGACTCCACACGCGGCAATACGCCGTAACACGGAGAACTTCCATGAGCGTTCTGGACGGGGTGTCGCTGCTGCTGGCAGTGGGGCTGTTCATTTATCTGTTGGTTGCGCTGCTGCGCGCGGACCGGAACTAGGAGCGGCTATGCACAGTTATGACTATTGGCTGATCCTCGGGTTTTTCGCCCTGGTATTGGTCCCGGCGCCATTTCTCGGGCGCTTCTACTACAAGGTGATGGAGGGGCAGCGCACCTGGCTGACGCCGATTCTCGGCCCGGTCGAACGCGGTTGTTATCGTTTGGCCGGCGTCGATCCGCAAGCCGAACAGAGCTGGCAGAAATACGCCCTGGCCTTGATTGCCTTCAACTTCGCGGGTTTCCTGTTGCTGTTCGCGATCCTGTTGCTCCAGGGCCACTTGCCGCTGAACCCGCAAAATCTGCCGGGCCAGGAGTGGACGCTGGCGTTCAACACCGCCGTCAGCTTCATGACCAACACCAACTGGCAGGCCTACAGCGGCGAAGCGTCCCTGAGCTACTTGAGCCAGATGGTCGGCCTCACCGTGCAGAACTTCGTCAGCGCCGCCACCGGTCTGGCTGTCCTGGTTGCGCTGTGCCGCGGCATCGGTCGCAAATCCACTGCATCGCTTGGCAATTTCTGGGTCGATATGACCCGCGCCACCCTCTATGGCCTGCTGCCGCTGTGCCTGCTGCTGGCGCTGTATCTGGTCTGGCAGGGCGTGCCGCAAACCTTCGCGCAATATGTGAATGCGGTGACGGTGCAAGGCGTCGACCAGGTCATTCCCCTTGGCCCGGCGGCCAGTCAGATTGCGATCAAGCAACTGGGCACCAACGGTGGCGGTTTCTTCGGCGTGAACTCGGCACATCCGTTCGAGAACCCGACGGCATGGAGCAACCTGTTCGAAATGACCTCGATCATTCTGATCCCCGTCGCGCTGGTCTTCACCTTCGGCCATTACGTGAAGGACCTGCGCCAGAGCCGCGCGATCATCGCCTGCATGCTGGCGCTGTTCCTGATCGGCGGCGCAACCTCGCTGTGGGCTGAATACCAACCGAACCCGGCCCTGAACAACGTCGCCGTCGAACAGACCGCACCGCTGGAAGGCAAGGAAGCGCGCTTGGGCACCACCGCCACGGTGTTGTGGTCGGTGACCACCACGGCTGCGTCCAACGGTTCGGTCAACGGCATGCACGACAGCCTCAACCCGCTGAGTGGCATGGTGGCGCTGGTCAACATGATGGTCGGCGAAGTGATCTTCGGCGGCGTTGGCGCCGGGCTCTACGGCATGTTGCTCAACGTGTTGATCGCGGTGTTTCTCGCCGGCCTGATGATCGGCCGCACCCCGGAATACCTCGGCAAGAAACTGCAGGCCAGGGAAGTGCAATTGCTGGTGGTGACCCTGATGGTCATGCCGATCGGTGTACTGGTGCTCAGTGCGATCGCCGCCAGCCTGCCAGGTCCAGTGGCCGCCGTGAGCAACCCAGGGCCTCACGGATTCAGTCAGTTGCTCTATGCCTATACCTCGGCCAGTGCCAACAACGGTTCGGCTTTCGGTGGCTTCGGCGCCAACACCCCCTTCCACAACCTGATGCTGGGCCTGGGGATGTTGATTGGTCGCTTCGGCTACATCCTCCCGGTGCTGGCCCTGGCCGGCAGCCTGGCGATGAAGAAAACCGCGCCGATCGGACAAAACAGCTTCCCGACCCACGGTCCACTGTTCGTGACCCTGCTGACCGTGACCATTTTGCTGGTGGGTGGTTTGACCTTCCTGCCGACTTTGGCATTGGGACCAATCGCTGAACATCTGAGCATGGGATTCTAAGGAAACCATCATGAATATGCCTGCAATCAAGCCTGCTGCCGTCAAGGCAGCGGAGCAACCGAAAACCGCAATCTCGGCCCTCTGGCGCCCGGCGCTGGTGCAAGCCTTCGTCAAGCTCGACCCTCGGCAGTTGCAACGTGCGCCGGTGATGCTGGTGGTCGAACTGACCGCGATCCTGACGACCGTCCTGTGCTTCGTGCCCGACACGGCCGTGCCAACCTTCGTCGCCGCGCAAATCGCTGTGTGGCTGTGGTTCACCGTACTGTTCGCCAACTTCGCCGAAGCCCTGGCCGAAGGCCGCGGCAAAGCCCGTGCAGACAGCCTCAAGGCTGGCAGTGAGGGCCTGAGCGCCCGGCGCAAGACCGGCAACGGCAGCTTTCAGGTGGTGCCCGCCGCCAGCTTGCGCAAAGGTGATGTGGTGCGCGTCGAAGCCGGGGAGATGATCCCCGGTGACGGCGAGGTGATCGAAGGCATCGCGGCGGTCAACGAAGCGGCGATTACCGGCGAATCGGCGCCGGTGATTCGTGAGTCCGGCGGTGACCGCTCGGCCGTCACCGGCAACACGCGGCTGGTGTCTGACTGGCTGTTGGTGAAGATTACTGCCAACCCCGGTGAGTCGACCCTGGACCGCATGATTGCCCTGGTCGAAGGCGCCAAACGGCAGAAAACCCCGAACGAAGTGGCGCTCGACATCCTGCTGATCGGCCTGACCCTGATCTTCCTGCTGGTGGTCGTGACCCTGCAACCGTTCGCCCACTTCGCCAATGGCAGCCTGCCGCTGGTGTTCCTGGTGGCGCTGTTGGTCACGTTGATTCCGACCACCATCGGCGGTTTGCTGTCGGCCATCGGTATCGCCGGGATGGATCGCCTGGTACGTCTGAACGTGATCGCCAAGTCCGGTCGCGCGGTGGAAGCGGCGGGGGACGTGCACGTCCTGCTGCTGGACAAGACCGGCACCATCACCTTCGGTAACCGTCGTTGCTCGGCGGTGTATGCCGCACCAGGTGTGACAGCCGGGGAACTGGCCGAAGGCGCATTGCTGGCTTCGCTGGCCGACGACACCGCCGAAGGCAAGTCGATCGTCGAGTACCTGCGTGGCACTCATCCGCAACCGGAGCCGTCCGCTGACGTGCTGACCGCCGTGCCGTTCAGCGCCGAAACCCGCCTGTCCGGTGTCGACTATCAGGGCCGTGTGTACCGCAAAGGCGCGGTGGATTCGTTGTTGGCCTTTGTCGGCCTCAAGCGGGCTGATCTGGCTGCACCGTTGTCCCGTGAAGTCGACAAGATCGCCCAAAGCGGTGGCACCCCGCTGCTGGTGTGTGCCGACGGCAAGTTGCTCGGCGCGATCCACCTCAAGGACGTGGTCAAACCCGGCATCCGCGAGCGTTTCGCCGAGCTGCGCAAGTTGGGGATCCGTACCGTCATGGTCACTGGCGACAACCCGTTGACCGCCGCTGCCATCGCCGCTGAAGCAGGGGTGGACGATGTGCTGGCCGAAGCCACGCCGGAGAAAAAACTGGCGCGCATACGTCACGAGCAAAACGACGGTCGCCTGGTCGCCATGTGCGGCGACGGCGCCAACGACGCCCCGGCACTGGCCCAGGCAGATGTCGGCATGGCGATGAACGACGGCACGCAGGCAGCCCGTGAAGCGGCCAACATGGTCGACCTCGACAGCGACCCGACCAAGCTGCTGGACGTGGTGCAGATCGGCAAGGAATTGCTGGTCACCCGCGGTGCGCTGACGACCTTTTCCATCGCCAACGACGTGGCCAAGTACTTCGCGATCCTGCCGGCACTGTTCGCTGCGATCTACCCGCAACTGGGCGTGCTCAACGTGATGCACCTGAGCAGTCCGCAGAGCGCGATTCTCTCGGCAATTGTGTTCAACGCCCTGATCATTGTGGTGCTGATTCCGCTGGCGCTGCGCGGTGTGCGGGTTCACGCGGCGAGTGCGGCGGCGTTGCTGCGACGCAATCTGCTGATCTACGGCCTGGGCGGGATCCTGGTGCCGTTCGTGGGCATCAAGGCCATCGACATGCTGTTGACGGCGTTGCATCTGGTTTGATGGCCGGTGCAGGTTTTTGTGGCGAGGGAGCTTGCTCCCGCTGGGTTGCGTAGCAGCCCCAAACCAACCGCCATGTTTTTCAGGCATACCGCATTCATTGGTCAGGCGGCTGCTTCGCACCCGAGCGGGAGCAAGCTCCCTCGCCACAAGTGCTATGTGAATCTCAAGTAGTCAGTGTTCTCTGAATCGAGGATTTTGAAATGTCCACATTGATACGCCCGGCCCTGAGCCTGCTCTTCCTGATGACACTGATCACCGGCGTCGCTTATCCACTGGTGGTCACCGGCGTGGCCCAGATCGCGTTCCCGGATCAGGCCAACGGCAGCCTGGTGCGTGATGCCGAGGGCAAGGTCCGCGGTTCCTCGCTGATCGCCCAGGATTTCGTTGGCGACGCCTGGTTCCACCCGCGTCCTTCGGCCGGTGCCTTTGCCACCGTGTCGAGCAGCGCCAGCAACCTGTCGCCGAGCAACCCGGCCTTGGCGACCCGTGTGATCGACGATGCCAACAAACTGCTGGTGCCAGGCCAGGGGCCGGTGCCGTTGGCGCTGGTCACTACGTCCGGCAGCGGTCTTGATCCGCACTTGCCACCGGCAGCGATTGCCTATCAACTGGCGCGTGTCGCGGCGGCGCGCAACCTGCCGGTAGCGACACTGCAACAACTGCTGGACGCGCACATCGAGCAACCATTGGTAGGCCCGCCGGTGGTGAATGTGCTTGAGTTGAATCTGGCGCTGGAAAACCTGTAGATCAAAAGATCGCAGGCTTCACCAGCTCCTACAGGATTTACGCCATCTGGCGTAGGAGCTGCCGCAGGCTGCGATCTTTTAATGCCACACCCATATATCAAGTCAAACAAGGCAATGAAAATGAGCAACTCCGGCCGCGCCGACGCGCTGTTAGCAGACCTGCCCCGCGATGGCCGTGGCCGGCTCAAGGTATTTCTCGGCGCCGCGCCGGGTGTCGGCAAAACCTACGCCATGTTGCAAGCGGCCCACACCCAGTTACGCCAAGGGGTGAAAGTCATTGCCGGCGTCGTCGAAACCCACGGCCGGGCCGAAACCGAAGCCTTGCTCGGCGGCTTGCCGCAGCAGCCGTTGGTGCGTTCGCAATACCGTGGCGTGTTGCTTGAAGAAATGGACCTCGACGGTCTGATCAAAGCCAAACCGAAACTGGTGCTGGTCGACGAACTGGCACACACCAATGCCCCCGGCAGCCGTCACGAAAAACGCTGGCAGGACATTCAAGAGCTGCTCGCCGCCGGCATTGACGTGTACACCACGGTCAACGTCCAGCATCTGGAAAGCCTCAACGACCAGGTGCGCGGCATTACCGGCGTGCAGGTCCGCGAAACCCTCCCGGACTGGGTGTTGCAGGAAGCCTACGAACTGCTGCTGATCGACTTGCCGCCGCGCGAGTTGCTGGAGCGATTGCGCGACGGCAAGGTCTATGTGCCGGAGCAGGCGCGGGCGGCCATCGACGCGTTCTTTTCCCAGACCAACCTCACGGCCCTGCGCGAACTGGCGATGCAAACCGCGGCGGCTCAGGTCGATAACGATCTGGCCCAAGGGTATCGTCAGTTGGGGCAAGCGGCGCCAGCCGTACGCGGGCGTTTGCTGGTAGGGGTCGACGGCGATGCCCAGGCTGAGCGCCTGGTGCGTCATGCCAGCCGCGTGGCCCAGCGGCGGCACCTGCCCTGGAGTCTGGTGCACGTGGACAACGGCAGCGTGCGTGACGAACAGTCGCGCCTGCGCCTGCAGAGCGCCCAGCAACTGGCCGAACGCCTCGGGGGGGAAGTGGTGTTGCTGCGGGCCGGTGAAGTGGCGAAGACCCTGATCCAGCATGCCGCCGAACGCCGCGCCAGCCTGGTGCTGGTCGGTCAGTCCCGGCCGAGATTGCGCCGGCGTCTGTTCGGGGGCGGGCTGGCGGCGCGGCTGCTGCGCAATGCGCGCGGACTGGAAATAAACGTACTCGACAGCGATCACCAACCGCATCAACCCCACCAGCGGTCGATGCATTCACTGGTCTGGTTCGACTACGCATTGGCGGTGGTGGCGACGGTTCTGGCCAGCGCCCTGGCGTGGGCCGTGGCGAGTGTTTTGCCGTTGCCGAACATCTCGCTGGTGTTTCTCGCCGCCGTTTTGCTGGTGGCGGTGCGCAGCAGTCTCGGGCCGGCGCTGGCCTGTGCGGCGCTGTCGTTTCTGACCTATGACTTTCTGTTCATTCCACCGAATTTCTCTTTCAGTATCCAACGCGAAGAAGACGTGCTGACCTTGTTGTTCTTCCTGCTGATGGCAGCCCTCACCGGCAACCTCGCGGCGCGCCAGCGCAGGCAATTGCAGGCCCTGCGCGATACCCAGGAAGAGACCACCGAATTGCTCGACCTGTCACGCAAACTCACCGCCGCCACCGACCGCCAGGCCGTGGTCAGCGCGGCTGCCCAACACCTCAACGGATGGAGCGATGTGCAACTGTGCCTGCTCAATCGCGACGGGCAGAGTGGCTGGAAAGTCGAAACCGGTGGTCCGCTGGAGTTCTCCGAAGCCGAACGTGCCGCCGCCGATTGGGCCTGGCAGCACGATCAACCGGCGGGTGCGGGCACCGGCACCTTGCCGTTCGGCCGCTGGTGGTGGTGGCCGTTATCGGTGGAGGACGGCCCGCTGGCGTTGCTCGGCGTATGTGCCAGGGAAGGCCAGACCCTGAGTGGCCAGCGCCGACGCTTGTTAACCGCGCTGAGCCAGCCGCTGGCCCAGGCGCTGGCCCGGGCGCAACTGGCTGATGATCTGGAAGCGGCTCGGCTGCACGGCGAAACCGAGCAACTGCGCAGCGCCTTGCTGGCTTCGGTGTCCCATGATTTGCGCACTCCGCTGACGTCCATGCGCGGCAGTATCGACAGCCTGCTGGCCCTGGGTGAAGCGATCCCGCTGGAGGATCGACGTGAACTGCTCGAAGGCACGCGCGATGAAGCCGAGCGCCTCGACCGCTACATTCAAAACCTGCTCGACATGACCCGGCTCGGCCACGGCGCGCTGAAGCTGGCACGGGACTGGGTGTCGCCGGCCGATATCATCGGCAGTGCGCTCAATCGCTTGCGCGCGGTACTCGCGTCGCTGCAGGTCAGCACCGAAGTACCGGCGCAATTGCCGCTGCTGTTCGTCCATGCCGCGCTGATCGAACAGGCACTGGTCAACGTGGTGGAAAACGCCGCGCGGTTTTCGCCGCACCACGGACGTTTGCAATTGCGCGCCGGGGCCGATGACCGTGAGCTGTTTTTCTCGGTCTGCGATGAGGGACCGGGGATTCCGGAGGCGGAACGGGCGAAGATTTTCGACATGTTCTACACCGCGGCGCGGGGTGATCGTGGCGGGCAGGGTACCGGGCTGGGGTTGGCGATCTGTCAGGGCATGGTCGGTGCCCATGGCGGGCGCATCAGCGTTGCCGACGGTATCGAGGGGCGCGGCACCTGCATCACGTTACACCTGCCGCTACAGGCTCAGCCGGGATACGAGAGTGAAGCCTGATCGTGCTTGCGCTACTCTCTTGCCACTTCTTTGTGTTGATGTGAATTCATGAGCCAGACCGCGACCATTCTGGTCATCGACGACGAACCGCAAATTCGCAAATTCCTGCGCATCAGCCTCGTTTCCCAGGGCTATAAAGTGCTGGAGGCCGGCACCGGCAGTGAAGGATTGGCACAAGCGGCATTGAACAAACCGGACTTGCTGGTGCTTGATCTCGGCTTGCCGGACATGGACGGCCAACAGGTATTGCGCGATTTTCGCGAGTGGTCGACGGTGCCAGTGCTGGTGCTCTCGGTGCGCGCCGGTGAAGGGCAGAAGGTCGAAGCCCTGGATGGCGGTGCCAATGACTACGTGACCAAGCCGTTCGGCATTCAGGAATTCCTGGCACGGATTCGTGCGTTGTTGCGTCAGGCGCCCTTCGGCGAGGTGCAACAAGCGGCGCTGACCTTTGGGCCGTTGACGGTCGACCTGGCGTATCGCCGGGTGCTGCTCGACGATGTCGAAGTCGCCCTGACTCGCAAGGAATACGCCGTGCTGGCGCAACTGGCGCGGCATCCCGGGCGGGTGATCACCCAGCAACAATTGCTCAAGGACATCTGGGGGCCGACTCACACCGAAGACACTCACTACCTGCGCATCGTGGTCGGGCACTTGCGCCAGAAACTGGCGGATGACCCGACCCGGCCGCGGTTCATCGTGACCGAGGCGGGGGTGGGATATCGGTTGTTGAGTGAGGGTAGCCTTTAGTTCTTTGTTGTCTGTTCTGACGCCTTCGCGAGCAAGCCCGCTCCCACAGGAGTATGCATTTCCATGTGGGAGCGGGCTTGCTCGAGAAGAGGGCATTGCATTCACCCGAGAACTTTCAGACATTCAGTTCTGCTCATTCTCATACCGATCCAGCGTATCCCGCGCAATCTCCCGTCCCAGCGCGATCAGCTCCGGCGCCTTGTAGAACTCGAAAAACCGACACACGCGTTTGGGCACGTTGATCAGGATGTCCGGCGGATACCCGGCAATCTTGTACTGCGCCAGCGACGTCTGCATCACCTCGAAACTCTGGTTGATCAAATCCAGTAAGGACGCCGGCCCGACGTTGTCGATGATGAACGAACCGGTGGCGGAGCGGGGCGCGCCACTGGTTTGCGCAGTTGCCGTGGGTTGCTGCGCCTCGGGCTCGGCGGATTCGATCCACGGGTTGAAGTCCGCACCTTCGGCCTTCAAGGCTTCCTGTTCCAGAACCAACAATTGTTCAGCCTGTTTGCGCCGGAACGGCAACTTCGAGCCGACGGAGTTGATCAAGCTGTCGAAGCGGGTCTTGAAGGCGGCGGGACGCTGGATGACCGGCAATTGATAGTGGCGCTGGTTGGTGGAGTTGAGGTTGACCGCGATGATCAAATCGCAATGGCTCGACACGACGGGCACGATCGGCAGCGGGTTGAGAATGCCGCCGTCCACCAGCATGCGGTTGCCCTGCATCACCGGCGTGAACAGGCTGGGAATCGCTGCCGAGGCGCGCATGGCCTGATGCAGGCAACCTTCCTGGAACCAGATTTCCTGCTGGTTGGTCAGGTCCGTGGCAACCGCGGTGTAGGGGATACGCAAGTCTTCGATGTTGATCTCGCCAACGATCTTGCGGATCTGCCCGAAGACTTTCTCGCCACGAATCGCCCCCAGACGAAAACTGACGTCCACCAGGCGTAAGACGTCGAGATAATCCAGGCTCTCGATCCAGTCGCGGTAATCATTGAGTTTGCCGGCGGCGTAGATCCCTCCCACCACCGCGCCCATGGAACAACCGGCGATACAGGCAATGTCATAGCCGCGCCGTTCGATCTCTTCGATGACCCCAATATGCGCATAACCCCGGGCTCCACCCGAGCCCAATACCAGCGCGACACGCTTTTTCATGAATCGCCCTCGTTCGAATGGTTCAACAATGCACCCATCGAGGGTCATGCTTCAATCGCCATGGTCGTTCGATGGGGCAAGAGCGTCGTATTTTCGACACTCCATGGCGGCACATGGTTATTCTCGTCAGCGCTATAGTTTGCACAGCGGACCAACGGCACTTTTCAGGTGCCGCACCGTCTTATCTGCACGACTGTTGACCTATCTTTGAGGAGTGAGTGATGAAAGCCTGGATCTGCGTGCCATTGATTGCCCTGGCACTCGCCGGTTGTGCCGGCAAAACCGCTTATCGCGACAGTTGCGGTAGTAACCTGGATGCTGCATGGCATGAACTGGACCTGGCCAAGGCCGAAGGATTCGCCGGGACCGTCAGCTACTCCAAAGCCTTGTCGCTGTTGACCGCGGCCAAGACGCAGCAGCAATTCGAGGGGTTCGAAGGCTGCTCCCACAAAGCCGAGAAAGCCCGTTTCTATATTCGTGAGTCGCGCGCGGGGCGTTGAAGGCAAAAAGCAGCTGCAGGCTCTAAGCTATGAACTGCAAGACTCATCGGGTTTACAGCTCGTAGCTTGCAGCCTGGCGCTGTTTACGGAGTAAACCCCCATGATCGACCGGTTGGTGGCTCGTGTTCTGGGCCTGGAAGTTCGCCTGCTGGCCTGTCAGGCCCGCTTGAAAGACCGTACAGACCCTGAAGCGTTACACGATCTGCGCACAACCACGCGTCGGTTACGCAGCCTGTTGCGCCCCTTGCGCGGGCAGCCCGGTGTCGAGCAACTGGAAGCGGCCGCCTCCCGGGTGGGTGGCCTGACCACGCCTTTACGTGATCGCGAAGTGCTGGCGGCGTACCTGCTCCAGCACCATCAACCCCAAGCCGCGCGGCGACGCACGGCGCAAATGGCCAAGGCCTATCCGGCCGTGGCGGCCAGCCCTGAACTTGCGCAATTGCTGATCGTCCTCGATGCATTTCCGCGTTTTCTGCGCGCCGCCCAGCGCCAGGGATTGCTCAAGGGCTTACGCAAGCGCATCGAAAAACGCCTGGGCAAGCAGTGGGAGAAACTCGACGAGGCACTGCACGACCCAGCCCACGACCGTCATCGGCTGCGCCTGCTGATCAAGCGTGTGCGCTATGGCATCGATGCTTACCCCGAGCTGAACCGTTTGCCGAAAGCGGCCATGCCCCGGTTGAAATCGGCCCAGGGCGCACTGGGCGATTGGCACGATTGCGTGCAATGGCTGGCCATGGCTGAACAGGAAGCGGATTTGCAGCCCTGTGTTGCGGTCTGGAAAACTACCATGGCCGAGGCTGAACAGCGTGCGGACCTTGTGCTGGAAAAGCTGAGCCGCGATTGCTTCAAATCCTGAAAACACCGGAGATCCATTGTGGGAGCGAGCCTGCTCGCGATAGCGGATTAACATTCAGCGCACATCGTGACTGTTACACCGCTATCGCGAGCAGGCTCGCTCCCACATGAGCTCAATGTTGGGCATGGATTTTGTGTTAGAACCGAGCACGGCTCATCTGTCAGTCAATTTGGCCGGAATGGGTGCTGTATAGCCTTCTCCGGCTGGGTAAGATCCCTTCGTCTTTTTTCGATCCCTGAGGTTTTCATGCGCTTTTCCGAACTGCTCGACGCTGTCCGCAGCCATCCGCGGGAGCTTTCTATCCCGGCCTCCTGGGCCCAGGGACGCGCCAGTTTCGGTGGCCTGGTGGCCGCCCTGCAGTACGAAGCCATGCGTGCCCGGGTGCCAGCGGATCGTCCGGTGCGCTCGCTGGCAATCACCTTCGTCGGCCCGGTTGAACCCGAGGTTCCAGTCAGTTTTGAAGTCGACGTACTGCGCGAAGGCAAGGCGGTCAGCCAGGTGTTGGGCCGGGTGATGCAGAAGGGGCAGGTGGTGACATTGATCCAGGGCAGTTTTGGCGCCTCACGCCCCTCGGAAGTGGTGGTGGCCGCTGAGCCGGCACCGGAAATGAAGCACTGGGACGAGTGCCAGGAGCTGCCTTTTGTCGAGGGCGTCATCCCGGAATTCATGCGGCATCTGGCGATGCGCTGGAGTGTCGGCGGGCTGCCGTTCAGTGGTAGCACATCCCGGCAAATGGGCGGCTGGGTGCGTTTGCGCGGGGACGTAAAGGAAGAGGCCATCAGCGAGGCGCACATCCTGGCGCTGGTGGACGCCTGGCCGCCGGCCCTGATGCCGTTTTTGAAGAAGCCGGCGATGGGCAGCACGCTGACCTGGACCATCGAATTCGTACAACCGCTGCTGGAGCTGAACACCCTGGACTGGTGCAAGTACCTCGTCGAAACCGAGCACGCCGCCGACGGCTACGGACATGCCGCCGCGAAAATGTGGAGCGCAGATGGCCAATTGATCGCCATGAGCCGGCAGACGGTGACAGTGTTCGCCTGATCAGTGACGGCGGTGGCGCTCACGCCAGGCGCGCCACCAGCCACCGCTGAGGAAGAACCGCGGAAACGTCAGGAACTGCTCGACCAACAAGCGCGATATCGCATCCTTGCGATCACTGAACGGCTCGGAGGCTTGGGTCTCCAGGCTGTGGCCGTGGCGTTGCAAGGCCAGCGCCGCAATCACACCGATCACGCCGATGGCGATGTTCGAAAGGGTCAGGCTGAACACCCCGGACACAATCAGCAGAAACGCCACGATGAACAACGGCACCGCGATCAGGTGCAGCACCAGATTGGTCGGGTGCTGATGATTGTTCGGGTACGCTCGCCATTGCCAGGCGGGAAGGTTGGGGTGACGTTTGCCCATGATGCTGATCCTCGATCCATGTTGAACTCATGTGATAAAGAATAGGCCCGGTCAATGCTGGCGGCGAATCAAGGCTGGCTATTGGCTTGATAGGTGGCATGGTCTGGATTGATGTTGCCGGTTCCGGCCTCAAAGCTTGAGCTGACCGATGGCCTTGCTCAGTTCCCCGGCCAATGCCGCCAGTTCATTGCTGGTGGTCGCCGAAGTCACCGTCTGCTGCACCGTGTTCTCGGTCACGTCACGGATGCTCACCACCGCCCGGTTCATCTCTTGCGCCACCTGACTTTGCTGCTCGGCCGCCACAGCGATCTGCGTATTGCTTTCACGCATCTGCGCCACCGCGCCGGTGATCTCGGCTAAAGCGGCCCCGGCCTCTTGCGCCTGTTGCACGCAATCGTCGGCCTTGAACGAACTCTCTTGCATGAAATCCACCGCGTCCCGTGTGCCGGCCTGTAACGCCGACACCATGATCGTGATTTCGTCCGTGGAGGCCTGCACGCGTTGGGCGAGGTGGCGCACTTCATCGGCAACCACTGCAAACCCGCGCCCCATCTCGCCAGCCCGGGCCGCTTCGATGGCGGCGTTCAGTGCCAGCAGGTTGGTCTGCTCAGCGATGCTGTGAATCACGTTGACCACGCTATTGATCTTCTGGCTGTCTTTGGCCAGACGCTGAATCATCTCGGCAGTCTGCTGGACGCCGGTGGACAGTCCGGCAATCGACCGCTGCACCCGAGTCACGACCTCCTGGCCGCTGCCGGCCAGGGTATCGGCCGATTGTGAAAGGTCACGGGTGGCACCTGCATGTTGGGCAATGTGATAGACCGTGGCCGTCATTTCATTGATCGCCGCGGCGGCCTGATCGGTTTCGCTTTGCTGGCCCAGCATGCCGTGGCGCACTTCATTCATGCTGGCCGCCAGCCGCGCGGCACCATCATCCAGTTGCCGGGCGGTGCTGGCGACAGTATTGACCACTCGTTGATACCCGGCCTGCATGGCGTTGAAAGCATTGGCCATCTGCCCGACTTCGTCACTGCAAGCCAACGGCACGCGGGCCGACAGGTCGCCGGTTTTCTCCACGTGCAACATGACGTCTTTCAAGGTGTTGAGCTGGCTGAGCAGGAAGCGGATCAATAACTGCGATGCGCCGAGCATTGCCAGCATCAGGATGAACACGGCCAACGCGTAGTTGGCAAAACGTTCGCTGAACACCTGGCTGAGACTTGGGCCGTGGGCAATCACGGCCACCTGCTGGCCACCAATGCGGGTAAAGACTTCGGCGCCCATCAGCGGGTTGTCACCGAACAGCGGCATCGCGTTGATCTCGACCCAGCCATTCGCTTCCGGCACGGGTTGCCCATCGAGCGTGGGCGCCTGCCCTCGACTGTACGTCAGCAGATTTGCGGCGTTGGGCAGCGGCTGCCCTGCGGGCCAGGCTTCGAGCAGTCGCGCCAGGGCCTGGGCCGAAGCCTGGTTGGCATGACTGCGGGCCTGCTGTTCGAGCTGCACCGCGTATAGCACCAGCAACAGGGTGGTGACGAAAGCGACGGCGTTGACCGCCCAGAATTTGTATTTCAGCGAAATATTGCTAAGCCAGGCACCCATGGAGGTTTTCTCTGATAGCGGAAACAGTTTTGGCAAGGTGCCATCATTGTGCCGCTACTCAGGTGGCTGATTCTTGATGCAGATCAACGGGCTGCACCATTACCCCTGTAGGAGCGAGCCTGCTCGCTCCTACAGGGGTAATGTTTACAGGTCGATAGTGGGCAGCCCATAAAACGCCCGCGCGCAGGCTGTCGTATGCGCCGCCAGATCTTCCTGGCTTTCTGCGCGATGCAGCGCCACTTCACGCAATACTTCGGTCAGGTACGCCGGCTCGTTTCGCCCGTTTTTCGGCTTGGGGCGCAGGCTGCGCGGCAGCAGATACGGTGCGTCGCTTTCGAGCATCAGGCGCCCGCGCTTGATCTCCTTGACCAGCGGATGCAAATGCGTGCCCCGGCGTTCGTCGCAGATCCAGCCGGTAATGCCGATGTGCAGGTCAAGGTCGAGATAGCTGAACAGAGCCTTCTGTTCTCCGGTGAAACAGTGCACCACGGCAGCCGGCAGTTGATCGCGGAAGTCGCGCAGGATCTCCAGCAAACGCTGGCTGGCATCGCGTTCGTGCAGGAAAACCGGCAACTGCAATTCGACGGCCATGGCCAGGTGTTCTTCGAGGACCTTCTCCTGCTGCGGGCGCGGCGAGAAATCACGGTTGAAATCCAGCCCGCATTCGCCCACGGCCACCACATTCGGCTCCTTGAGCAAACTGCGCAACCGTCGGGCGCTGTCGGCGTTCCAGTCGCTGGCGCAGTGAGGGTGAATACCGGCGGTGGCGAACAGGCGTTGAGCGCTTTCGTCCAGTTGTTGGCACAGCTCAAGAGCCTGTTCACTGCCCTCGACACTGGTGCCCGTCAGCACCAGTTGGCACACGCCGGCCGCGTAGGCACGGTCGAGTACGGCCTGGTGTTTGTCGGCAAAACTGGCGTTGGTCAGGTTGACGCCGATATCGATGAGTTGCATGGTGCTACCTCGGCCCAAAGGCCGGAAAGCATATCAGAGCCGTGGATTTATAAGAAAAGCCAAGAACTACAACGGGTTAACGCTGTCTCTTGAGCCGCGGGGCAGGCCGGGTTGGTAGTTTTGCCATCATTGTGCCAGTCTTTCACACGTTGCCTGCGCCCTGGGCGCTCTGTTTTTGTGGCTGCGCTTGATGCCATTCTTCATTGAAGCGCGCCTCATATTCTTTCCGGAGAGTGGATGATTCGTCCCTCGGTTTTGCTACTGCTGTGCTGTTCGCTGCTACTGCCGATGTCGGCGGTTGCGCGTCTGCCCGGGCCACTGCAAGCCGTACCGGCCAGCGAGGTACGGGACCTTGTGCAAATCCGCAGCAGTCGTGTACTGCGGGTGTTGGTCAACCAGAGCCGCAACAGTTCCGGGGAAGTCCAGGGGCAGGCGATCGGGGTTGAATATCACCGCTTGAGAGCGTTCGAGCAATACCTCAACGGCCATGCCCGTGACGGTCAGGAAATCACCCTCAAGATCATTCCCAAGGCCAAGGATCAATTGCTCGGCGCATTGCAGCGCGGGGAGGGCGATCTGGTGGCGCCAGGCGAGTTGCTCGATCTGCAAGCGGGTTTCGCCGTCAGCACCAGCGAGCCGATTGCCAGCAACATTCCGCTGGTCCTGGTGGGCATCAAGGGCGAGCGCCGCTACACACGGCTTGAACAGCTTTCCGGCAAGACCCTGGCGTTACCCGCCGGCAGCGCCGCCGGGGATGCTGTCAGCCAGATCAATCAAAAGCTTGCCCTGCACAAACTGCCACCGGTCAAAATCGAGTGGGTCGATCCGAGCCTTGCCGTCGAGGACGTACTGGAGATGGTGCAGGGCGGGATCTACCACCTGACCATCGTCGAGCAGCCGATTGCCGAACGCTGGGGCAAGATCCTGCCCAGGCTGCGTTTCGACAAACAGGTACTCATCAGCGATCCGGGGGAAGAGTTCTGGTTCGTGCGCCGTGATGCCTCGATGCTGCGGGCCAGCATCGATCGCTTCCTCACCGCCTACAAAAAACCGTCGGACCAGGACGCCGCGTTCCTGCGGATCTATCGGCGTCTCTATCAAGTGCACTATCCGCTGGCCAAGGCGGACCGGCAGCGCCTGGAAAAGCTTCGCCCGGTGCTGCAAAAACACGCCGATGCCCAGGGCATGGACTGGCTGAACCTGGCGGCGCTGGCTTTCAAGGAATCAGCATTGCAGCCCGCAGCACGCAGTGGCGGTGACCCGACCGGGCTGATGCAGATCACGCCTGCTGCGGCGCAGCGGGTGGGGGTCAACAATATTCAGGACGTAGACGGCAATGTGCAGGCCGGGGCCAAGTACCTGGCGATGATCCGGCGCAAGTTTTTTGCCAGCCCGAAACTCAACGAGCGCGAACGCATGGCCTTCGTGCTGGCAGCCTACAACATCGGGCCGGAGCGGGTTCAGGGCATGCGCGCAGAAGCCCGGCGGCGAGGATTGAATCCCAACCAGTGGTTCTTCCAGGTCGAACGCGTTGCCATGGAGCAAGTGGGTATGGGGCCCGTCAGCTATGTTAATAGCGTGAACAAGTATTACCTGGCATTCGACCGGGAGCGAGAGTCGTTGGAGCCCCAGGAGCAAAAGGTTGCTTCACGCAAATGATCAACTAATCTGATTGTAATGGTGGGTTTTTTGCGCTTTTAACATGCAATTAACTGATTAATATAGCGGCCAACCAACACACACTTACAAGGAATGAAACAGCATGAGCACTCTGATCAACAAGGTACTGTCTACCCGCGCTGGCTACGGCCTGACGGTTCTGCGTATCGTTGTCGGTATCGTCTTCGCCGCCCACGGCTCGCAGAAACTCTTTGGGGCATTCGGTGGCTATGGTCTGGCTGGAACCGCGCAGTACATGGAAAGCATCGGACTGACGCCGGGTTACCTGATGGCGGCACTGGCGGGTGGCACCGAGTTCTTCGCCGGCCTGGCCCTGATCGTCGGCTTGCTGGTTCGCCCAGCCGCGCTCGGCCTGATCTTCCTGTCACTGGTTGCAATTTTCTCGGTGCACATCAGCAATGGTCTGTTCATGGCCAACAACGGTTATGAATTCGCCCTGGCGTTGCTCGGTGGCAGTATCGCGGTATTGATCGAGGGTGCGGGTAAACTCTCGGCAGACCGTGTCATCGCCGGCTGACCGCTCTGGTTCAACGAAAAGGCCCGCATTGTGCGGGCCTTTTTTGTTGAGCGTCATTCTTGACACTGTCCAGTCAGCTTCTCTAGGATGTTGCTCATGCGCCGATTTAAACAGCTACTTGCGGGGCGCCAGGTGACTCATTCAGTTGCCGATAGAAGCCGGACAGGCTTCGAAATACCGCTAAAGCGCTGGTTCGGTGTTGCCTCTCACCTGCCATGCAGACTTTTGAGGCAGAGACACGACACAATGAATGCACTAAACCCCGTTGTACGTCCCGCGCCGATCACGGCACATCTCACCCAGCGCAATCCAAAAATCCTGCTTGGCGGCAAACATCAGCCGACGCTCCTGCGTTATCTCGACGGCTGGCCACGTCGAACCGGCGGTCCCGCTGCCTTCCTGATCCAGTTTGTCGAAGACGGTGAGTCGCTCGCTCGATTCGCCGACGACAGTTTCGATCTGGCAGTGATTCAGTCCCCCAGCCTCGAAGATGCTCCTGAAGTGATCCGGCAACTGACCCGCGTTGCCCGGCAAGGGCTGATCACCCGCCGTTGAGTTTTATGGGTAGTCGATTGCCACGATATACACACACTGCTCACCGGTCGGTGTCTGGACTCGAACTTCGGCGTCCAGTGCCTTGCCGATCAGGGCGCGGGCCAACGGCGAATCAATGCTGATCAGGCCCAGTTTGAGGTCCAGTTCATCGGGCCCGACAATGCGGTAGCGCGACTCTTTGCCATCCTCGTCTTCGATCGTGACCCAAGCGCCGAAATAGACCTTGTTCGGATCGCTGGGTTTTTCGCTGACGACTTTCAGCGCCTCCAGGCGTTTGGTGAGAAAGCGCACGCGGCTGTCGATCTCTCGCAGCATCTTCTTGCCGTAGGTGTATTCGGCGTTCTCCGAGCGATCACCCTGGGCCGCGGCTTCGCTGACAGCCTGGGTAACCTGGGGCCGACGTACATGCCACAGCTCATGGAACTCGGCGCGCATCCGCGCTTCACCTTCGGGGGTGATCAGCGCGGTGCCGGCAGTGCGGGGAGGGCGGTAACGGCTCATGACAGCTTCTTGTGGTGAGGATGACAGGAGTCTATCAACCCTCGCGCAGGACTGTCAGCGGGCTGGCGTTCAACGCCCGACGGGTGCCGAACACCCCAGCACCACCAATGAGCACGGCACCCAGCAGTGGCAGCAACATCAGCCATGGATGCGGATGCCACGGCAGATCAAAGGCGTAGCGGTAGAGCACCAGGCTCACCAGTTCCGATCCCAATGCCGCCAGCAAACCACTGACGGCGCCCAGCAAACCGAACTCGATGCGCCGCGCCTTGACCAGCAATTGCCGTTCCGCCCCCAGCGCACGCAGCAACGCGCCCTGGCGAATTCGTTCATCCAGCGTCGCTTGCAGGCCGGAGAACAGCACCGCCATCCCCGCTGCCAACACAAACAACAACACGTACTCCACCGCCAGGGTCACTTGGGCGAGAATGCTGCGCAGTTGCTCCAGCAAGGCTTCGACCTGCAGGATCGTCACCGCCGGGAAGGCCCGGGACAGGTCGACGATCTGCTGGTCGTGACCAGGTGCGAGGTAGAAACTGGTCAGGTAAGTCGCCGGCAGATCCTTCAGGGTGCCGGGCTGGAAGATCATGAAGAAGTTCGGCTGGAAGTTGTCCCAGTCGATTTCCCGCAGGCTGGTGACTTTCGCCTCGCGATTGACCCCGCCAACGCTGAAAATCAGGTGGTCGCCGAGCTTGATTTTCAGGCTTTCGGCAACCTTGCCTTCTACCGACACGCCAGGAACATCGTCCGGCGTTTGTTCGTTCCACCAATTGCCGGCCGTGAGTTTGTTGCCTGACGGCAAGTCCGCGGCCCAGGTCAGGCTCAGGTCGCGCTGAATCGCCCGATCACCCGCGGATTCTTTGGTGACGATCTGTTGCACCGGCTCGCCGTTGATGCTGATCAAGCGCCCCGGCACCACCGGGTACAACGGTGCCGATTGCGCCGACACCGCGATCAGGTGGTCGGTGAAGGCCTGTTTATCTGCGGGCAGGATGTTCAGGGCGAAGTAATTGGGGGCGTTTTTCGGCAACTGGTTTTGCCAGGTATCCAGCAACTCACCACGTAGCAAGGCGATCAGCGCCATCGACAGCAGAATCAGGCCAAACGCCAGGGACTGGCCTGCAGCAGCGAGCGGATGACGCAGCAATTGCCCGAGTCCAAGACGCCAAGGCAAGGATGCACGCGCGAGCATGCGCCGCAGACTTTTCAGTAGCAGCAACAACAAGCCGCCCAGCACTAGCGCTGCAATCACGCCGCCGCCGAGCAGGGCAAAGGTCAGCACCAGGTCCAGGCTCAGGCGCCACATGATCAGACCTAGGGCGCCCAGCGCTACACCGTAGACCATCCAGGTGCTGGAAGGGATCGGCAGCATATCCCGACGCAGCACGCGCAATGGCGGAACCCGGCCCAAGGCCGCCAGCGGCGGCAAGGCGAAACCGGCCAGCGCGACCAGTCCGGTTCCGATCCCGGCAACGGCTGGAAACAGCCCGCCGGGAGGCACATCGGTCGGCAACAAGTCATGCAGCAGGGCAAACAATCCCAGTTGTGCGAGCCAGCCGAGGAGGGCGCCGCTGATGCTGGCCAGCAATCCGAGCACAGTCAGTTGCAGGCTGAACAACACCATGGTTTCCCGGCGCGACAGCCCGAGGCAGCGCAGCAATGCACTGGCATCGAATCGGCGGGTGGCGAAGCGGGTTGCCGACAGCGCCACCGCCACGCCGGAGAGCAATACCGCCACCAGGCTGGCCATGTTCAGGTAGCGTTCGGCCTTGCCCAGGGCGCCACCGATCTGTCGATTGCCGTCACGGGCGTCCTGCAAGCGCTGGTTGGCGGCGAGCCCCGGTTTGATCAGTTGCCGATAGGTCTCGAGTGCCTGAGCGTTGCCTCGCCACAGTTCGCGATAGCTGACCCGGCTGCCGGGCTGCACCACGCCGGTGGCCGCAAGGTCGTCGAGGTTGATCAGCACCCGCGGCGTCAGGCTGTAGAAATTGCCGGCGCGATCGGGTTCGTAAGTCAGCACCCGCGCCAGTTTCAGGGTTTTCATGCCGACATCGATGGTGTCGCCGATCTTCAGGTCCAGGGCGGTCAGCAGGCGTGCCTCGACCCAGGCTTCACCGGGCTGCGGTCCGCCACCGACTGTTTCCGCGGCGAAGGGGGCGGGTGCGCTTTTCAATTCTCCGCGTAGCGGGTAGGTGTCATCGGCCGCCTTGATGCTGGACAGCTGAATGCCGTTATCGGTGGCGATGACGCTGGAGAACTCCACCACCTGAGCGTGTTCCAGACCCAGTTCGGTGCCGCTTCTTATCTGTTCGGGGCGTGCCGGCGAACTGCCTTCGAGCAGCAGGTCGGCACCGAGAAACTCGGTAGCGCGCAGCAGCATGGCGCCGTTCAGGCGCGCGCCAAAGTAACCGATGGCGGTGCTGGCGGCCACGGCCACCAGCAAGGCGAAAAACAACACGCGCAACTCACCGGCGCGGGCGTCGCGCAGCAATTGGCGGATGGCGAGGCTGAACAGGCGCAACAGCGGCAGGCGTGCCATCAAGGCTCCAGAGGGGCGACCAGCAGGCCGGCTTCAAGACGGATCAGGCGCCGGCATCGATGGGCCAGGCGTTCATCGTGAGTCACCAGCACCAGGGTCGTGCCGCGTTCCTGGTTGAGCTCGAACAGCAAGTCGCTGATGCGTTCGCCGGTGTGGCTGTCGAGGTTGCCGGTCGGTTCGTCGGCGAACAACACATCGGGCTCGGCGGCAAACGCGCGGGCAATCGCCACGCGTTGTTGTTCGCCTCCGGAGAGCTGGCGCGGCGAGTGAGTCAGGCGTTGGCCCAGTCCCACCCGTTGCAGCAATTGGGTGGCGCGTTCGCGGGCGTCTTTGCGGCCATCGAGCTCCAGTGGCAACATGACGTTTTCCAGGGCATTGAGACTGTCGAGCAGCTGAAACGATTGAAAGACAAAACCCACGTGCTCTGCGCGGATGCGCGCACGCTGGTCTTCATCGAGGTTGCTCAGGCCTTGCCCGGCGAGAGTGACCTCGCCACTGCTCGGCAGATCGAGGCCGGCGAGCAGACCCAGCAGGGTGGACTTGCCGGAGCCCGAAGCGCCGACGATGGCCAGGCTGTCGCCCTTGTTCAGTTCCAGGCTGAGTTGGTGCAGGATGGTCAGTTCACCTTCCGCGCTGGGAACCACTTTGCTAAGGTCCTTCGCGATGAGAATGCTTGCGCCCATGGAGAGTCCGATGCGTGTGTGGTTTTTGAGTGCTGGCCTGGCCTTGATGTGCATGGCCCAAAACGCAGCGGCGGGTACCGTCCTGATTGTTGGCGATAGTATCAGCGCCGGTTTCGGGCTGGATACCCGGCTGGGGTGGGTGTCGCTGCTTGAGCAACGGCTCAGGAGCGAAGGTTTCGACGATAAAGTGATCAATGCGTCCATCAGTGGCGACACCAGTGCTGGAGGCCAGGCGCGCCTGCCCGCGCTGCTTGCAGAGCATAAACCGGAACTGGTGATCCTCGAGTTGGGCGGCAATGACGGCCTGCGCGGGATGCTGCCAACTCAATTGCAACAAAATCTTGCTTCGATGATCGACAGCTCCCGGGCCAGCGGTGCCAAGGTGCTGTTGCTCGGCATGCAACTGCCACCCAATTACGGTGCCCGCTATACCAAGGCCTTCGCCGAGGTCTACAGCAACCTGGCCGATGAGAAAAAAATCCCGCTGGTGCCGTTTTTCCTCGACGGCGTGGGCGGCCATCCGGACTTGATGCAGGCCGACGGCATACACCCGGCGGCCGGGGCCCAGGACAAGTTGCTGGAAAATGTCTGGCCTACTCTAAAACCACTGTTATGACACTTTTCTAGAAGCAGGCTTTCGGCTAAGGTGGCGCCCCCGATTTGGAGCCCCCGATGCCGCGTCCCGCCTGGTCACTTTTTGCCTACCAACTGATCGAGCCTGACGAACAGCTGGATCTGTTCGCCTGCCAGGAAGTGCGGGTGCATCTGGTGACCCGTCAGCTGGAGTTGGGCGGTTCGGCGGACCGTACCTTGTGTGGCAGCCTGTTGCCGGCACAGCCGCGCTGGTCGAGTGTTGATCGCCGGGTGTTTCAGGACCAGCGGCTGTGTTCGTTGTGTCGGGCCATTCTTGAGTCGCAGAAGCGGGGTACGTCGCCGATCTGGCCTGAATTGCGGTTTGAGCTTTGATCCGTCGGGAATAGAGGCGGCCTGATAGCCGACCCATTTCTTTCGAATGTACCCAGCTCAACTGTAGGAGCTGCCGAAGGCTGCGATCTTTTGATCTTGTATGTCAGTAATAACGCCAACAGATCGCCGCCTCGTTGCACTCGACAGCTCCTACAGGGAAATGCGTACGCGTGACGAACCAGGCCGGCCGGTCGACCTGATTTTGCGGATGGGTCACGCCGTAGGAGCTGCCGAAGGCTGCGATCTTTTGACCTTGTTGGTCAGTAATAACGCCAACAGATCGCAGCCTCGTTGCACTCGACAGCTCCTACAGGGAAATGCGCACGCATGAAGAACCAGGCGGGCCGGTAGGCCGCCTCGGGCGCTGTTGCGGTGTACGCCCCTTCATGAGGCCGAGAGGAGGTTCTGCGCAGTGGGCAACCCGGCATGGATGCCGGGTTAGCCGCCGCCGGCCATGGATGGCCGATGGCACCGAATGTCAGGGGCAAGAACGTTTGGTTACTTTGCGCCGGGCCGCGAAGGCTTTTCAAAGTGACCCGCTGTAAGAGCGCAGCCGCCAGAAGCCGTTACCGCAGCAACGGATATGTACACCTACAAAACACTCATCGCCCAGCAAACAGCCATCGCGAGCAGGCTCACACCCACACGGAATCGAGGACAATCGCAAAATCTCCTTGCATAACCTGCAATCGGGCCACCTCCCCGAAATAACGGACAGCGGTGTACAATCACTTTCTTATACTCTCAGTTGATCATGCGAAGGATTTTCCGGATGTTGTCGCGCTTTCCTGCCGTCACCCGCTGCCTGACACTTGCCGCCCTTTTGGTGGCCGGTCCCGTTGCAGCATTGGAGTTTCCCCTGCCACCGCCCGGTGAAGACATCATCGGCCAGGTGCAGGTGATCAAGGCCAAGTACGAAGATACCTTCGCCGACCTTGGTACCGCCTACGATCTGGGCTACACGGAAATGGTCGCGGCCAACCCGGGTGTCGATGCGTGGTTGCCAGGCGCCGGCACGGAAATCATTCTGCCGACCCGCTTCATCCTGCCACCAGGCCCGCGTGAAGGCATCGTGATCAACCTGGCCGAGTACCGCCTCTACTACTACCCGAAAGGCAAGAACGTGGTGTACACGTTCCCGCTGGGTATCGGTCGTGAAGGCTGGGGCTCGCCGATTGCCCATACCAGCATCACCGCCAAGACGCCGAACCCGACCTGGACGCCGCCGGCTTCGATCAAGGCCGAACACGCAGCCGACGGTGATCCGCTGCCCAACGTCGTGCCGGCCGGCCCTGACAACCCGCTGGGGCCGTTCAAGTTCACCCTGGGCACGCCGGGCTACCTGATCCACGGTTCGAACAAGAAGTTCGGTATCGGCATGCGCACCAGCCACGGTTGCTTCCGCATGTTCAACAACAACGTGCTGGAAATGGCGGGCATGGTGCCGGTCGGGACGTCGGTGCGGATCATCAACGACCCGTACAAATTTGGTTTGAGTGGCGGCAAGGTCTATCTGGAGGCGCATACGCCGCTGGACGACAAGGGCAACCCGTCGGTGGTCGACAAGCACACCGCGGTCATCAACGCGATGCTCAAGCGTGAAGACATCACTAACAACCTGCGCATGAACTGGGACGTGGTGCGTGATGTGGTTGCCGCTGAAGACGGCCTGCCGGTGGAGATTGCTGTGCCGGGCAATAATGCCGCACCGATGGTGTCGAGCACTCCGGTCGACCTGATGCAGTAAGCTTGTAAAGAGCCCGTCGGCGCGGACCGCGTCGACGGGTTTTTTATTGTCCTGGAGAAACGTCGGGCAATAAAAAAGCCGACCCAAAAAATGGGTCGGCTTGATAACAATCCCGAAGGACTATTACTTGCGGCTAGCTTTGTCCAGCATGCGCAGAGCACGCTCGTTAGCTTCGTCAGCAGTCTGTTGTGCTTTTTGAGCAGCAGCCAGAGCTTCATCAGCTTTACGGTAAGCTTCGTCTGCACGAGCCTGGGAGCGAGCAGCTGCGTCTTCAGTAGCGGTCAGACGTGCTTCGGTTTCTTTCGATGCGCTGCTGCAACCGGTAGCCAGAACTGCGGCCAGGGCCAGAGCAGAGAATTTCAGAACGTTGTTCATCGTGTTCCCCTTCAAGGACTTTCTATTAAGTAGCTATCTCCTCCGATTGAGGAAATAGCCGGCGTACATACTACCTATTACTTGTAGTAAGTAAAACTGACGTGACGCAAGAAGCAAAAAAAATTGTAGGCGTTGATTCTTTTTCGAGCAACTTTTAACTGAACTGATTAAAAAACATCCAGCTGCAAGGCCCGTGGCTGAGCTAGCTGGCGAGAAAAAGTTCCTTCGTCATACCGCACTTTTTCCAGTCTGGCTAGAGCCGCCTACATGGATTCGTCTACACTTTTGTTCGGCTTTTGCGTGGCGCCTCTCAATATCTTTCTCGATGTTCAGGTGACTTTAACAATGGGCGCTCGTCTTAAGTCTCAACATCCGGCAATGTTCAGGCTATCGACCCGGAGTGATCTTCGGTCGAGCCATTCCTGCGTGATCCGGAGCAGCACCCGCCAACCTGCATGATGACGAGCGCACCTTGAGCATTTCTGTCAATGGTGCCTACTATTTGTACGTGCTCGGTAGCGCGAGATCGGTGCAGCTCTTCTCGGTGTCCATTCAGGCACGGGGTGGCGTAGATGTTCCTTCGTCGGAAAAACATCGGTAAGGTAGGGGTCGGAATTCCAGACCCGCGAGGAGTAGTGATGAGCGAGGCGTTGTCCATCCACCATGACCAGGCTGGTCATCAGTTCGAGACCATTGTGGACGGTCATCGTGCCTATCTGACCTATATGGATCTGGGGAAGCAGACCCTGGATATCTATCGCACCTTCGTGCCCAACGCGTTGCGTGGTCGCGGTATTGCGGCAGCCTTGACCGAGAAGGCGCTGGAGTACGCGGAGGAAATGGGCTACACCGTCATTCCATCGTGTTCCTACGTCGAGCGCTACATGGAGCGTCACCAACGGCATGCGGCCAAGCTGAGTCAGTGACCTTCAATAAAACGAACGCATAAAAAAACGCCGGGTTTAGTCCGGCGTTTTTGTGTGTTCGCTAAAAGCGATCAGTTGCGATCGCGTTTAGGCAGCACATCCCTGAGCTTGGCATGCATGCTGCGCAAGGTGTTTTCGGTCGCGGTCCAGTCGATGCAGGCGTCGGTGATCGACACGCCGTATTGCAGGTCGGCGAGGTCTTTCGGGATCGCCTGGCAGCCCCAGTTCAGGTGGCTTTCAACCATCAGGCCGATGATCGATTTGTTGCCCTCGAGGATCTGGTTGGCGACGTTTTCCATCACCAGCGGTTGCAGGGCCGGATCCTTGTTGGAGTTGGCGTGGCTGCAATCGACCATGATGTTCGGCTTGATCTTCGCCTTGTTCAACGCCTGTTCGCAGAGCGCAACGCTGACCGAATCGTAGTTTGGCTTGCCGTTGCCGCCGCGCAATACCACGTGACCGTAGGCATTGCCCTTGGTGGTCACGATCGACACGCCACCTTCCTGGTTGATGCCCAGGAAGCGGTGTGGGCTGGAAACCGACTGCAGGGCATTGATCGCCACGGTCAGGCCGCCATCGGTGCCGTTCTTGAAGCCGACGGCCGAGGACAGGCCGGAGGCCATTTCACGGTGAGTCTGGGATTCGGTGGTGCGCGCGCCGATGGCCGACCAGCTGATCAGGTCCTGCAAGTATTGCGGGGAGATCGGGTCGAGGGCTTCGGTGGCGGTCGGCAGGCCTTTTTCGGCCAGGTCCAGCAGCAACTGGCGACCGATGTGCAAGCCGTCCTGGATCTTGAACGAGTCGTCCAGGTACGGGTCGTTGATCAAGCCTTTCCAGCCGACGGTGGTACGTGGCTTCTCGAAATAAACGCGCATGACCAGATACAGGGTATCGGACACTTCGGCAGCGAGAACCTTCAGGCGCTCGGCATACTCATGGGCGGCCTTGATATCGTGGATCGAGCAAGGCCCGATGACGACGAACAGGCGGTGGTCGGTGCCATCCAGAATGTTGCGGATGACTTCGCGGCCCTTGGTGACGGTGCGCAGTGCGGCGTCGCTCAGGGGAATATCGCGCTTGAGCTGATCGGGAGTGATCAGCGTCTCGTTGGAGGCGACGTTTAGGTCGTTGATCGGTAAATCAGCCATCGTTTACTCGTCAGGTCACGGGTGCCGGCCGCCAGCGAACCCGCGCGGCGGAGCACAGCAAATTAAGCGCGTCGGGAAGCCGAACCTTAGCGCGTTACACCGTGGCTCGACAATGGGCAGACACCGGTTTAGGGGCCATTCTCAGTGAGTTTCCCCCAACGTGACCGGCAAACGCTTCGGCAATACCGCTAATCCGGCACAGGCTCGGCAAAAGCCCTTTGCACCGAATCGTGGGAGAACTCGTCGGCATGCTCCTGGACCCATTCGAGGGCCAGGGCCTGGATATCCTGCAAGTCGTCATGGGTGTCATGCAGGCGGCAGTAGTGTTCGATCTGGCACACCTGCTCGCCCATTCGGGCGCTGAACAGCGTTTGCTCGTCGACAAAGGCGATGCCCACCAGATAACCGTGTTTGCGCCGCAGGCACCAGGCGACATAGCCCAGATAGCGCATGTCCGGGTTCACGCTCGGCATGCGTACCTCCAGCGCCGTGCCGTAGCGCCACGCACGGTGATAATTGCAAGCCATGCCCCCGAGACTGATAGTGTGCAGCTGTCGTCGCGAAATACACTCAGGTTTCAGCAACGTTAATTCGACGGGCACATCGTCAGGGTGAGGAATAAAACGTCCCATGAACACAGACTCCATGTGTCGGCCATCTGACATTGTTCTCCCCAGTATAGTGGTCGAATTGGAACTGACCGATTTTGACGCCGACCAACGGCTGCTGGCGATGAGCGGCGTATCGCTGGTTATTTTCACCAGTGTCGGCTGCGCCGGTTGCCGTTTTGCCCGTGAGCAATTGCCGGCACTCGATCTGGCAGTCGATCGACTGTGCTGGATCGATGCCGGCAACAACGGCGGGGTGGTCGAGCGTTATCAGGTCTTTCACTTGCCGGCGCTGTTTGTTGTTCGCGACGGCGAATTCTTTGGAGCACTGAAATCCCGCCTGACCGACACCGAGCTCAATCGGGCGGTGCGCCAGGCGTTGAGTCGAACAGCAGAGGAGTTGCCATGATGGGGACAGTTGCCAGGCCGAGAATCGGCATTATCGGGACCGGCGCAATCGGCGGTTTCTACGGGGTGATGCTGGCGCGTGCCGGTTTTGATGTGCATTTTCTGCTGCGCAGCGAGTTTTGCGCCGTGGCCGAGCACGGGTTGCAAGTCGATAGCGCGCCCCACGGTGCGCTGAAACTGAACCCGGTGCAGGCTTATTCGAACGCCGAAGACATGCCGCCCTGCGACTGGCTGCTGGTGGGCGCGAAAACCACCAGCAATGCAGGCCTGGCACCCGCCATCCTGCAAGCGGCGGCACCGAACGCCAAGGTACTGCTGTTGCAAAATGGCCTGGACGTCGAGGACAGCCTGCGTGAGTTGCTCCCCGATTCGCTGCATGTGCTCGGCGGGCTCTGCTACATCTGCGTTCATCGCGAGGCGCCGGGCGTCATTACCCATCAGGCGCTGGGCGCAGTGCACGTTGGTTATCACAGCGGTCCCGCCGACGGGCCGGCACGCACTGCGATTGTCGAGGAGGGGGTCGGGCTGTTTCGCAACGCCGGCCTCGATTCCCAGGCCATGGCGAATCTGTATCAGGCGCGTTGGCAAAAACTGGTCTGGAATATCCCGTACAACGGTCTCTCGGTGTTGCTGGGATCGAGCACCACACCGTTGATGGCCGATGCCGACAGTCGTGAACTGATCAAGGCGCTGATGGCTGAAGTGGTGCAAGGCGCAGTCGCGTGCGGGCACGGTGTACCGGCGGGGTATGCCGAGCACCTGTTCATGGTGACCGAAAAAATGCCTGACTACTGGCCGAGCATGTACCACGATTTCCTGCACAAGCGACCGCTGGAGCTGGCCGCGATCTACGCCCGGCCACTGGCGGCCGCCAGGGCCGCGGGGTGTGAGATGCCGCGCATCGAGGCCTTGTATCGCAGTTTGAGTTTCATTGATCGACGAAACACCTGAGTCGACCGACCTGAGGGGGAAGGGCATGCCAAAGGCAATTGACGACAAACTGGTGCTGGCGATTTCTTCGCGGGCGCTGTTCGACCTGAGCGAAAGCCACAAGGTCTATCTGTCGAGCGGCGTCGAAGCCTACCGGCAGTATCAGATCGAACACGAAGACGAAATCCTCCAACCCGGCGATGCCTTTGCGTTGGTGCACAAACTCCTGAACCTCAACAATAGCCTTGGCCGTGCCCGGGTCGAGGTGATTCTGGTGTCGCGCAACAGCGCCGACACCGGGCTGCGGGTATTCAACTCAATTGACCATTACGGCCTGGCAATCTCGCGCGCGGCCTTTGTCGGCGGGCGCAGTCCGTATCCCTACCTCAAGGCCTTTGGCTGCGACCTGTTTCTCTCGACCCACGCCGAAGACGTACGCAATGCACTGGACGCCGGGTTCGCCGCGGCGACCATTCTTTCGGGCGGTGCCAGTCGTGCGGCCAGCGACGAATTGCGCATCGCCTTCGACGGAGACGCGGTGCTGTTTTCCGATGAGTCGGAGCGCATTTATCAGGCCGGTGGTCTGGAGGCGTTCCAGGCCAGCGAGCGTGAGGCCGCCCGTGAGCCGTTGCGCGGCGGACCGTTCAAGGGCTTTCTCGCCGCCCTCAATCTTTTGCAGCGTGAGTTCCCGGAGGACGCCTGTCCGATCCGTACTGCGCTGGTCACGGCGCGATCGGCGCCGGCTCATGAGCGAGTGATTCGCACGTTGCGCGAATGGGACATCCGTCTCGACGAGTCGCTGTTCCTCGGCGGCCTGACCAAGTCAGCCTTTCTCGAAGCCTTCGCGGCCGATGTGTTTTTCGACGATCAGGCCGGCCACTGCGAATTGGCCCGTGAAGTCGTCGCCACCGGTCATGTGCCCCATGGCATAAGCAACGAGCAAAAGGTTTAAGCCCACCGTTCAATGCGTTGCGCCGCACGTCGCAGTCGCCAAGGCACTGCTAAGCTGAATCAAATCTCCGCCATGTTGGCAGTCGAGGAGGTCATATGATTCGTTCGATGCTGTATGCCACTGACCTTGGCCTGTACGCGCCCGTGGTGATGCAGCATGCCCTGGAGCTGGCCCGGATCTTCAATGCCGATTTGTATGTGGTGCATGCGGTTGAACCCATGGGGTTGTTTGCTGAATCGGTGCTCGAAAGTTATCTCGATGAACAGGCGCTGAACGAGTTTCACAGCCAGGGCCTGAATACTGTGATTGCCAGTATCGAGCAGCGTGTGCTCGACAGTTTTCGTGAGGAGTTGGGGGATGAAGGGGAGCACGATCTGGAGCGGATTCAGGCAGTACGGGTGGTGCAGGGCGACCCATCGCAGGTGATTCTGGACCAGGCGCAGAAACTCTCCGTGGATTTGTTGATCGTAGGAAGTCACAGCCACGGTGCGGGTGCGGAAACGCCTCTGGGGCGAACCGCCGCCCGTGTGCTGCAACTGTCCAAGGTACCGGTCTATCTGGTGCCGCTGATGCAACGTCGTCGGCTAGGGGATCGCTAGAACAGAATAATGGCAATTTGATAAAAAAGTTCTAGATTTATTCTTCGTACCATTAATATAGTTATATACCGTCGCTGATGCCCGTGGCGTCTACCTGCTTTGAGGGATTCATATGAAGCTTCAACAATTGCGCTACATCTGGGAAGTGGCGCACCACGACCTCAACGTTTCCGCTACAGCCCAAAGTCTTTACACCTCTCAACCGGGCATCAGTAAACAGATCCGTCTGCTGGAAGACGAACTGGGCGTCGAGGTTTTCGCCCGCAGCGGCAAGCACCTGACCCGCGTTACCCCGGCCGGCGAGCGCATCATCACCACCGCTGGCGAAATTCTGCGCAAAGTTGAAAGCATCAAGCAGATCGCCCAGGAATTCTCCAACGAGAAGAAAGGCACCCTGTCGATCGCCACCACCCACACCCAGGCGCGTTATGCGTTGCCGCCGGTGATCAGCAATTTCATCAAGCAATATCCGGACGTTGCCCTGCATATGCACCAGGGGTCGCCCATGCAAATCGCCGAAATGGCCGCTGATGGCACCGTGGATTTCGCCATTGCCACCGAAGCGCTCGAGCTGTTCGGTGATCTGGTGATGATGCCGTGCTACCGCTGGAACCGTTGCGTGGTCGTGCCTCAAGGGCACCCATTGACCAAACTGTCGAAACTGACCCTCGAAGCGCTGGCCGAGTACCCGATCGTGACGTATGTGTTCGGTTTTACCGGTCGTTCGAAACTCGACGAAGCGTTCAGCCATCGTGGCCTGACGCCGAAAGTGGTGTTCACCGCCGCCGACGCCGACGTGATCAAGACCTATGTTCGCCTGGGTCTGGGCGTGGGCATCGTGGCGAAAATGGCCGTCGACAGCAAACTCGACAGCGACCTGGTGGTGCTCGATGCCAGTGAGTTGTTCGAGTCCAGCGTGACCAAGATCGGCTTCCGTCGCGGCACCTTCCTGCGGGGTTTCATGTGCGACTTCATCGAGAAGTTCGCGCCGCACCTGACCCGCGAAGTCATGGCCAAGGCCATTCAATGCCACAACAAGCAGGAACTGGAAGAGCTGTTCGACGGCGTCGAACTGCCCGTTCACTGATAGCGTTTCCTGCCGGTCAAATCACCTCGGTGACAGCGAACTGTTGCCGAGCGCCCGCCACCATGATCTCTACCTCATCGCCCTCGAACTTGCCCAGCAGGCTTTTGCCCAGCGGTGAGCGCGGGGTGATGACGGTTATCAGTTGCCCCACCAGATCGACCTTCAATCCGGCTGCATCGGGGGCAAGAAACAGCCATTGTTCGCGCCCCTTCTCGTCCTCGAGCCCGAGCAGCGCGCCCACTTCGATGCCCCGCTGATCGTCATACGGGCGCAGGGCCAGGTTCTGGCAGAGGCTCAGTGACTGGCGAATTTCCTCGACCCGCCTGGCTTGTCCTGCCGCGAGATAGGAGGCTTCCAGCCCCAGGGTGTCGTATTTGTTCTCGGCGATGTTTTCTTCATGGGTCGCCGTTTCGTAGGCGGTTTGTGCGGCCCGTTCAGAGATGTCGAGATCGATCCGCAGCTTATCGAGAATCAGTTGGTGGACGGTATGCTTATTCATGATCAATCGCAGAATTGCTGGACGTTGGCGCGGCTTTTTTCGCTGGGTGCAGTCCGGTCCTGTTGCAGCCAGAACTGACAGCTTGGGTTGGACAGGTTGCGACCGCTGCTGCGCGCCTGATCGAGCCGTTGCTGCTGCTCGTTCTTGCGCAGATTTTCTTCATATTGCTCGAACAGCGGGCTCTGTGGCGCGATGTCCGGCACTGGTTGAGTCACCACCGGTGGTTTGGCCAGTTGTTCCACAGCTGCCGCCACAGATGCCAATTGTTCGCTGAAAAGCAGGCGCGAAGCGAGCCAGCAGGTCAGCACAATGGCAATGAATCCCAGCCATATGCCCAGGGCGATGCTGCCGGTCAGTTGCAGGGCGTTGAGGCTGATCGGGAAAGAACGGCGCGGAGTGGGGCGGTGGGGCATGGTTGCCTCTTGGCGAAAGGTCACTGGCGAGTGGCGATTGTCGCATGAAGAATAATCGCCGTCGGCTCTTCTGTACGGGGTAATTTATGCGGACAATCGGCGCCTTTGCCAACGGGAGCCTGCAATGCCTGAAATAAAAACCCGCTGGGATATTTTTTGCACCGTGGTCGACAACTTCGGCGACATCGGCGTGACCTGGCGACTGGCCCGGCAACTGGTGGCCGAGCATGGAGTGGCGGTGCGTCTGTGGGTCGATGATCTGCGAGCGTTCGAGCGCCTGTGCCCGGAAATCGACATCCATGCTGCGCAGCAGTGGCAGCAAGACGTCGAAGTGCGCCAATGGCCCGCCGAGTGGCAGCCGACCGAAGCCGCCGATGTGGTGATTGCTGCATTTGCCTGCCAGTTGCCGAGCGCCTATATGGAGGCCATGGCCGAGCGGGAAAAAACGCCGCTGTGGATGAACCTCGATTACCTGAGTGCCGAGGACTGGGTCATCGGCTGCCACGGTTTGCCCTCGGTGAAATACAAAAGCGTGCAGAAGTTCTTTTTCTTTCCGGGGTTCCAGAAGGGCACTGGGGGGTTGTTACGTGAGCGCGGGTTGCTTGAGCGTCGTCGGCAATTTCAGCAAAACCCGCAGGCTCAAAGAGAATTCCTGCAAGGTTTGGGGATTGATCCTGCACCCGGCGCACAGATGATCTCATTGTTCGCCTACGAAAATACCGGTTTGAGCAGTTGGCTCGATGGGATGGCAGGCGATTCGACGACCACTCATCTGCTGGTGCCGGAAGGGCGGATTCTCGGCGACGTAGAACGTTGGCTCGGTATGGAGGGTTTGGCGGCCGGTGCCGTGCATGTGCGTGAAGCCTTGACCGTGCAAGTGCTGCCGTTCGTCCGCCAGGACCAGTACGACTTGTTGCTGTGGTGTTGCGATTTCAATGCCGTGCGCGGCGAAGACTCCTTTGTGCGCGCTCAATGGGCCGGCCGGCCATTTCTCTGGCACATCTACCGGCAGGAAGAAGATATCCATCTGGACAAACTCGAGGCCTTCCTCGAAGTCTATATAAAGGGGCTTTCTGAACCTGCACGGGAGGCGATCAGCGGTCTCTGGCGCGCGTGGAACGCCGGTGAGAAAATGGCCGACCACTGGCAATTCACCCGTAAACACTGGCCAGAGCTGGAAAAACACGCCGAGGCGTGGTGTCTGGAGCAGGCCTTGCAGGCCGATCTTGCCACGGCGCTGGTACAGTTTTATGGAAATTGGATATGATACGCGGCCTAGATTTTTGTAAATCCCATCCAAATTCGGATATTCGCAATGAAAACTGGTAAAGAACTGAAACCCGGGACCGTGATTCGTCTCGAAAACGATCCTTGGCTGGTTCAGAAAGCTGAATTCACCAAGTCCGGTCGTAACAGCGCGATCATGAAGACCAAGCTGAAGAACCTGCTGACCGGTTACAAGACCGAGATCGTTTACAGCGCCGACGACAAACTGGACGACGTAATCCTCGACCGCAAAGAAGCGACCCTGTCCTTCATCAGCGGCGATACCTACACGTTCATGGACACCACCGACTACACCATGTACGAGCTGAACGCTGAAGACATCGAAGCCGTTCTGCCTTTCGTTGAAGAAGGCATGACCGATGTTTGCGAAGCGATCTTCTTCGAAGAGCGTCTGGTTTCCGTAGAGCTGCCGACCACCATCGTGCGTCAGGTTGACTACACCGAAGGTTCCGCTCGCGGCGACACTTCCGGCAAGGTAATGAAGCCTGCCAAACTGAAGAACGGTACCGAGCTGTCGGTTGCTGACTTCATCGAAATCGGCGACATGATCGAGATCGATACCCGCGAAGGCGGTTCCTACAAAGGCCGTGCCAAATAAGCACAGCTTCAGGAATGAAAAAGCCCGACCATTGAGTCGGGCTTTTTTGTGCATGCTGGAACACGCCCCCTGTAGGAGCGAGCTTGCTCGCGATGGAGGTTAACGATAACGCGTATTTCTCGATGAAACGCGTCGCCTTCAAGTCCATCGTCGGAACGCCGCCCGGAGCAAGCTCGCTCCTACAGGGTGGGGGCGGTGTTATTTCTTCAGGTGTTGTTTCAGTTCTTCAGACGTCTGCAACATCGCCGAGCGCACCGCCGGCACCTGGCTCACTACGTTGAGCAAACCGTAGTCGTGGATCAGGCCGTTGTAGCGAACCGAGGTCACCGGCACACCGGCTTCATCGAGTTTACGGGCGTAGGCTTCACCTTCGTCGCGCAACACATCGGCTCCGGCGGTCTGCACCAGCGCTGGAGGCAGCCCTTTCAACTGGGCGGTGGTCGCGCGCAGTGGTGAGGCGTAGATCTCGTTTCGTTGATTGGCGTCGGTGGTGTAGTTGTCCCAGAACCACTTCATCATGTTCCTGGTGAGGAAGTGCCCCTCGGCAAACTGGTTGTAGGACGCCGTTTCGAAGTTGGCATCAGTCACCGGCCACAGCAGCACCTGGAACTTGATCGCCGGTGTGCCCTTGTCCTTGGCCATCAGGGCAACCACCGCCGCCATGTTGCCGCCGACACTGTTGCCGGCTACCGCCAGGCGCTTGCCATCGACGTTGATCTCTTTACCGTGCTCGGCCACCCAACGGGTCGCGGCGTAAGCCTGGTTGATCGCCACCGGGTAATGCGCCTCCGGCGACGGCGTGTAGTTCACGAAGACGGCTGCTGCACCCGAACCTGTCACCAGGTCACGTACCAGCCGCTCGTGGGTCGGGAAATCTCCCAGTACCCAGCCACCGCCGTGGAAGAACATGAACACCGGCAGCTCACCCTTGACCCCGGCCGGCCGGACGATGGTCAGGCTGATCGGTTGGCCGTCGACTTGAATGGTCTTCTGGCTGACATCGGCTTTTGGCAGTGTCAGCTTCACCCCGGCCTGCGCGCCTACCAGAACGGCGCGGGCCTCGGCGGGCGTCATTTGCTCCATCGGCTTGCCGGTACCGGCGTTCAGAACGTCGAGGAACGCCTGGGTGTTGTGTTCAACCCCGGGACCTGCAAACGCGTTGCTGATGGACAAGGCGAGAAGGGTGCCGGTCAAGACTTTGCTGAAAGTGTTCATGTTCGTTTCCTGTTCGGGCCTGGGTAGTCAGCGCTTAGACGGTTACGTGCAGACGCACATCGACGTTGCCACGGGTGGCGTTGGAGTACGGGCAGACCTGGTGGGCCGCGTCGACCAGTGCTTGTGCGTCGGCTTGTTCAAGACCCGGCAGGCTGATGTGCAGGTCGATGTCCAGACCGAAGCCGCCGGGGATCTGGCCGATGCCGACATGGGCGGTGATCGAGGCGTCGTTCGGGATGCTGCGCTTGGTCTGGCTGGCCACGAATTTCAGGGCGCCGATGAAGCAGGCGGAGTAGCCGGCGGCGAACAGTTGCTCAGGGTTGGTGGCTGCGCCGCCAGCGCCGCCGAGTTCTTTCGGGGTGGCGAGTTTGACGTCGAGGATGTTGTCGCTGGAAACCGCACGACCGTCACGGCCACCGGTGGAAGTTGCGATTGCGGTGTAGAGAGTTTGCATGGTGAAGGCCTCGTTCGGGGTTTGTTTTTTTGCGCTAAATGTTTGCGCGCTAAGTAAGTGCGAAATAAATGTATATCGCTAATATTTTGCGCGCAAGATAAATTTTCAAAGAAATTTGAAAAAACGAAAAGGCAGCGGGGGTGTTTTGGCTGGAAGTGTTGAGCTAGAGCTATCGAGGAGAGTTTTTTCGGCAGGGATTTTTTCAGAAACAAGCGGTGAGCCCGATTTTTCGGTACAGCACAAAACAAATGTGGGAGCGGGCTTGCTCGCGAAAGCGGTGTATCAGTCAACACAAGAGTCGACTGATCTATCGCCTTCGCGAGCAAGCCCGCTCCCACAGGGGGATTTGTGGTGAATTGGAGACTACAGGCTGTCTTGCAGGTGACGACGCAGTTCTTGCAGCTCCGCTTGCAGGTTTTGCAGGCGCTCCAGCGTCATTCCGCTAGCGCCGAGGATGCACTGGGGGATATCCCGGGCCTTGTCGCGCAAGGCTCGGCCCTGCTCGGTGAGTTCGACGATCACCACGCGCTCGTCCTCGCGGCTGCGGGTGCGGCTGAGCAAGCCTTCGGCTTCCAGGCGCTTGAGCAGCGGCGTCAACGAGCCTGGATCGGTCAGCAACCGCGTGCTGATTTCGCCTACGGTCAAACCGTCCCGTTCCCACAACACCATCATCGCCAAGTATTGCGGGTAGGTCAGGCCCAGCGCTTGCAGCAAGGGTTTGTAGACCTTGGTCATCATCAGTGAAGTGGAATGCAGGGCGAAGCAGGCCTGATTGTCCAGCAGCAGGTTTTCGCAGTTGTCCGGGGTGTTGCGCTCGGTGGTCATGTCGAAGCCTTGATCTGTGATCTTAGGAATCTAGCGGGCGAATCTTTAATGCGCCAGATAAATTTGATCAGTGCTGTTGCAAATGGGTTTGCAGCAGCAGATCCCAGGGTGGAACCGGGCTGAAGCGGGTTTTCAGGTACTCCAGCAACAAGCGACTGCGGGAGTTGGGTTGTTGTTCCAGGCGCAAGGCATAGATGCCGGCGCTTTCAGGTTTCGGCAGGCCGCTTTCGCAGAACAACGGCAGCAACTCACCCCGCAACAGGTACTCGCTGGCCAGCCAGGTTGGCAGGTGCGCGATACCCAGTCCGGCCAGCGCGCCGCAGACCAGTGCCTCGGCATTGTTGGCGCTCATGCGGACCCGCGCCGGCCGGTGCAGCTGCATTTGCCCATCCCGCTCGAAGCGCCAGGCGAATAGCGGGGCCAGGCCATCCCAATCGAGTCCGTCGTGTTCATTCAGTTGTGACGGATCGGTCGGTACGCCGCGACACCGCAAATACTCAGGGCTGGCGCAGGCGATGCGCACGATGCTCGCCAGCGGCGTGGCCACCAGTCGGGTGTCGGCCATTTGGCCGGCGCGCAGCACCAGATCGACCTTGCCGAGGTTCTGTCCCTGCATGTCGACGAAACTGTCGATCAAGTGCAATTGCACATCGAGCCCGGGATAGAGCATGAGGAAATCGGCAATCACCGGTGCCAGATGCCGGCGCCCAAAGGCTGCTGGTGCATCGATACGAATCAGACCTTCCGGCACGCTGCTCAGGGACACCGCCTCGGCTCGAGCCAGGCGCAACTCGGCGACGATCCGCCGTGCTCGCTCGGCAAAGGCCAATCCCGCCGGGGTGGCGCGTACCGCATGCGTGCTGCGGGTGAACAACTGACTGCCGACCGCGTTTTCCAGGCTGTCGATGCGCCGTGCCACGGCCGAAGGGGTCAGCGGATGACGGCGCGAGGCGGCGGAAAAACTGCCGGTTTCCAGCACGTCGAGGAACAAAGCCAGTTGGTCGGTCAGTTGATTGGGGTTCATGGCAGGTTTGCGCTTGTGCGAATTTGGCACAGCCATTGTGCGTCGCTGTGCGTTTCCGCGCCACAAGCAACTGCGTAGGATCAAAGGCCTGACGGCAACGGGGAAAATGCTGTGATTGAGTTCTTGATGTATCTGGCGTTCGGCGCTGCCTTGGGCACGCTCGGCGGGTTGTTTGGCATCGGCGGCGGCCTGATCGCCATTCCACTGTTGGGCGTGCTGTTTGGGCTCGATCAGCAGATTGCCCAGGGCACAGCGCTGGTGATGGTGGTGCCGAACGTGATGCTGGCGCTGTGGCGCTATCATCAGCGCAACCGGATCGAACTGCGCCACGCGCTACCGCTGGCCATCATGGGGTTCTGCTTCGCCTGGCTCGGGTCGATCTGGGCGGTGGGCATTGATGCGCAAACCATGCGCATAGGTTTTGTCGCGTTTCTAATTGCACTTGCGGCCTACAACTTGCTTCGCCTATTCGCCGCCAGCGCAGCGCCGGCTTCGCAGATGAACTACTCATGGCCCTGGCTGGGCGTGCTTGGCGCTGCATCCGGCACGATGGGCGGGTTGTTCGGCGTGGGGGGCGCGGTGGTGGCAACGCCGGTGCTGACCAGCCTATTCGGCACCAGCCAGGTGGTTGCGCAGGGGTTGTCGTTGGCGCTGGCCTTGCCGAGTACCGGAGTGACGCTGGTGACTTACGCCGTGCACCATCAGGTCAGTTGGGTGATCGGCTTACCCTTGGCGGTCGGCGGGCTGATGAGCATCAGTTGGGGCGTGAAGGTTGCCCACGCATTGTCGGAGCGGCTGCTGCGCGGGCTGTTTTGCGGGTTCCTGGTGTTCTGTGCGGCGATGCTCGCCTTCAAGGTTTGAAACCTTCGACAATGTGCTCGGCCAGACACTCGGTGATCGGCGACGGGTTATGCAGGTTGCGCACGAGCATGATGCTGGCCTCGGGCAGCAGCGGCAGATCCTCGGCCTCACCGAGGATGCGCATGTCCGTGGTAATCAGGCTTTCAAGTTGCGCGGTGACGGCCAGGCCGGCGCTGACCACCGCCATGATCGCCGACAGGCTGTCGCTGTTGTACGCCACCCGGTAATCGCGACCCATGGCATCGAGTGCATTACAGGCCCACAGGCGGCAGAAGCAATCACTGTTGAACATCGCCAGCGGCAACGGCGTCTGTTCATGGGCGCTGTAGCATTGCGCCTCGGCCCAGACAAAACGCTCCTTGCGCAAAAGCTGGCCGATTTCGCTGCCCGGTTCGCGGGTCACGATGGACAGGTCCAGGTCCTGGCGCATCAGCAGTTGTTTGGATGATTCGCAGTGCACTTCTATCTGAATCAGCGGGTAGGACTGGGCAAATCGGCGCAGAATCCCCGGGAGGAACCGCATCACATAATCGTCCGGCGTGCCGATGCGCACAGTGCCGACCATGTCGGGTTCACGCAGGGTGTTGAACACTTCGCTATGCAGCTTGAGGATCCGTCGCGCATAGCCCAGCAACACCTGGCCTTCGGCCGTCAGCCGCACCTGCCGCCCGTCGCGCTGGAACAACTGGCGCTGCAGCACATCTTCTTCCAGCCGTTTCATCTGCATGCTGACGGCTGACTGGGTACGGTTGACCATTTCACCGGCGCGGGTAAAGCCGCCCTGGTCGGCGATGGCGACGAAGGTGCGCAACACTTCGGTATCGATACTCGGGTAGGCAGACATCCATCAATCTCCGAGATATGTGACATCAGAAACATTCGTTGGATTGATCTTAGACCCGGCGCGAGACTGGAGCCATCCAAACGGAGGGCAACAAGATGAAAGGTCAACATGAATTCCACGGTGCAGAAAAACACTCGATTCACGTGATATCCGATCTGCTGCACAAGGTCAGCCGCTGGTACGAACTGCATCGCGAGCGCGAAATGCTGGCGAGCTTGAGCGACGAAGCACTCAAGGACATCGGCATGAGCCGTGCGGATGTGGAGAACGAGTCGATCAAACCGTTCTGGAATGACCCGATGCATAAATGATGAGTCCCAAGCTACACAAACCCCTTACCGGTGAGGTAGGTTGCGAGCAGACAAGGAGACGCCCATGCCCGCAACATTGTCCTTTACCCTCAAACAGGCTCGGCGTCTGGCGCTGTCCGCCCAAGGGTTCAACGGGCGGCAGCCGCCAGCGGCGATCAAGGCTGCTGCGCTCAATCGCCTGATCGAACGGCTGGGCATTCTGCAGATCGATTCAGTCAATGCATTGGTGCGTTCGCACTACCTTCCGCTGTTTTCCCGCCTCGGTAACTATTCTTCCGGTTTACTCGACCAGGCTGCCTGGAGTCAGGGCCGGCACCGTACGTTGTTCGAGTACTGGGGCCATGAAGCCTCGTTATTGCCTCTTTCCATGTACCCGTTGATGCGTTGGCGCATGCAGCGTGCGAGCCGTGGCGAAGACATTTATGAGCAACTGGCGCGTTTTGGTCGCGAACAACAAGACACCATTCGCCGGGTGCTGGCTTCAGTTGAGCAGCGGGGCGCGCTGGGTGCCGGGAGCCTGTCGACCCGTCAGGAACGGGCCGGTCCCTGGTGGGACTGGAGCGCGGAAAAGCATGCGCTGGAATGGTTGTTCGCTGCCGGTGAGGTGACCGTTGCCGGACGGCGGGGATTCGAAAGGCTCTACGATCTGCCGGAGCGGGTGATTCCCTCGGTGGTGCTTGCACAACCCATTCTGGGCGAAGACGAAGCCCTGCGCGGCCTGTTGCGGCATGCGGCAACGGCCCTGGGTGTCGGTACGGAGAAGGACTTGCGCGACTATTTCCGCTTGAACCCTGCGGACAGTCGCCCGCGATTGGCCGAGTTGGTCGAGGCCGGTGAATTGCTGACCTGCGAAGTTGAGGGCTGGCGGCAACCGGCCTATTGTCTGCCCGAGCCAAAAGTGCCGCGCAAAGTCACGGCCAGTGCCTTGCTTTCACCGTTCGATTCGCTGATCTGGGAGCGCAGCCGGACTGAGCGGCTGTTTGATTTCCGTTATCGGCTGGAGATCTACACGCCACAGGACAAACGCGTTTATGGCTATTACGTCCTGCCTTTTTTGCACAACGAACGGATTGCCGCGCGAGTCGATCTGCGCGCCGAGCGGGAGGCTGGACGTTTGGCGGTGCATGCAGTGCATGAGGAGGAAGCGGGGCTGGATGACGAGGGGATGCTGGTGTTGGCGGTCAATCTGCGGCAGATGGCGGATTGGCTGGGGTTGGCGCAGGTTCAGCTGAATTGCCCACGAGCGAGTGCGGTAAGGTTGCGGGTGGCATTCTCACAAATTGGCGGTGTTTGAGCAGGCCCCTTCGCGGGCAAGCCCGCTCCTACAGTGATCGAGCCGATCACGGATTTTGTGTACGGCGCGAACCCTGTAGGAGCGGGCTTGCCCGCGAAGGCGATATATCAGGCAGTCAAAAACTAGCGCCGAACCTGCTTCAGTGTCTCGGCAATCAAAAACGCCAGCTCCAGCGACTGATCGGCATTCATCCGCGGGTCGCAATGGGTGTGGTAGCGATCCGACAAGCCGTCCTCGGTAATCGGCCGCGCACCACCGATGCATTCGGTGACGTTCTGCCCGGTCATTTCGATATGGATACCACCGGCATAGCTGCCTTCGGCTTCGTGTACCTGGAAGAACTGCTTCACCTCGCCAAGGATCTGCGCGAAGTCGCGGGTCTTGTAGCCGCTGCTGGCCTTGATCGTATTGCCGTGCATCGGATCGGAACTCCACAGCACTTGCTTGCCTTCCCGCTCGACGGCGCGGATCAGCTGCGGCAAGTGATCGCCGACCTTGTTCGCGCCCATCCGCGCGATCAGGTTCAGGCGACCCGGGTCGTTGTCCGGGTTGAGCACGTCGATCAAGCGAATCAGGTCGTCGGGGTTCATGCTCGGGCCAACCTTGACCCCGATCGGGTTGTTCACCCCGCGCAGGAATTCGACGTGGGCGCCGTCGAGCTGGCGCGTACGGTCGCCGATCCACAGCATGTGGGCCGAGCAGTCGTAGTAATCGTTGGTCAGGCTGTCGCGACGCACGAAAGCTTCTTCGTAGTTCAGCAGCAGCGCTTCATGGGCGGTGAAGAAACTGGTTTCGCGCAACTGCGGCGAACTGTCCATGCCGCAGGCGCGCATGAACGCCAGGGTTTCATCGATGCGGTCGGCCAGATGGCTGTACTTTTCTGCCAGTGCCGAGTTGGCAATGAAGTCCAGGTTCCACTTGTGCACCTGATGCAGATCGGCAAAACCGCCCTGGGCGAACGCGCGCAACAAGTTCAAGGTGGCAGTGGACTGGTGATAGGACTGCAACAGGCGCTCCGGGTCCGGCACGCGGCTTTTTTCGTCGAAACCGATGCCGTTGACGATGTCGCCACGATAGGCTGGCAGGGTCATGCCATCGATGGTTTCGTCGTTGGCCGAGCGGGGCTTGGCGAACTGCCCGGCCATGCGCCCGACCTTGACCACCGGGCAGCCGGCGGCAAAAGTCATCACGATCGCCATCTGCAACAACACTTTGAAGGTGTCGCGGATTTTCGCCGCGGAGAATTCGGCGAAGCTTTCGGCGCAGTCGCCACCCTGCAACAGAAACGCGCGGCCTTGGGTCACCTCGGCAAACTGACGGCGCAACTCCCGGGCTTCACCGGCAAACACCAGTGGTGGATAGCTGGCCAGAGTCTGTTCGACCTGCTGCAAATGCGCGGCGTCGGGGTATTGGGGTTGTTGCTGGATCGGCAGGGCGCGCCAGCTGTCAGGGCTCCAGGGTTGGCTCATCACGGTCTCTAGTGTTTTCGCTCGGACCTCCATGTTATCAGCAAATTAGTGCGTGACCTGTTCCCGTCGCTTCGCCGACAATCTCGCCTTTGCCGCTCTCTATACGCGGTGTTATTGCGTTACCGGCCCCGGTGACGATCAGGAGATGAAATGACTGAGGAGCGCGTCGAGCATCTGCTCGCCGAGGTACAGGACGAGTTCGGCGTGATTCGTGTGCTGGAAGTGGCCGATTACCGTTTTCTCGAGTTCGGTGATGCCATCGAGCAAAGCTGCGTGTTCACGGCCGATCCGAGCTGGCTCGAGTACGACTACACCCGGGCGATGCTGATCGGCGCGTTGTGCCACGAGCAACCGGAAAGTGCGCTGTTTCTCGGTCTCGGCGCCGGTACTCTGACTCAGGCCTGCCTCAAGTTCCTGCCGCTGGAAGATGTCGAAGCCATCGAACTGCGCCCGGACGTACCGCGTCTGGCCATCGAGTACCTGGGGCTGGATGACGATCCGCGCCTGTACATCCGCGTTGGCGATGCCCTGGAACTGCTCGACACGGCTGAGTCGGCCGACCTGATTTTCGTCGACCTTTATACCGATGTCGGCCCGGGTGTCGGGCATCTGGCCTGGAGCTTTCTGGAAAACTGCCAGAAGCGATTGAATCCGGGGGGATGGCTGGTCATCAATCAGTGGGCTACCGACGATGGCAAACCCTTGGGCGCCGCGTTGTTGCGTGGTTTGTACCACCGACATTACTGGGAGCTGCCGGTGAAGGAGGGCAACGTGATTCTGATCGTGCCGTCGGAGCTGGATCAGGAACTGGACATGGACGGCCTGATCGCCCGCGCCGAAGCGCTGGGGCCGCGCTTGGGGTATTCGTTGCAATCGTTGATCAAGTGCATTCGCCCGGCGACCTGAGGAGCACAGATCCCCTTGTAGGAGCTGCCGAAGGCTGCGATCTTTTGATCTTCAAAAGCAATATCAAAGATCGCAGCCTTCGGCAGCTCCTACACAGACTTTCAGCAACCTTTGAAAACTCCAGGCCGCTTCTCCACCATCGACCGCACACCTTCTTTGACATCCTCGCTAGCCATCAACTTCTTGACTAGCAGAGGCAAGGCTTGTGCAGCAGCGGTTTCCCCTTCATACCGGGCCTGTCGCGCAGACATCAGCGTCGCTTGAACGCCGAGCGGCGCCTGCCGGGCGATCCGCTCGGCCAGTTCAATCGCCCGGGGCAGCAAGTCTTCACTGGCCATGACTTCCTGCACCAGACCCAGGTGCAAGGCATCACGGGCGTCGAATTCATCACCGGTCAACAGCCAGCGCATGGCGTTCCCCCAACCGGAGACTTGATGCAGGCGCAGGGTGGCGCCGCCGAACGGGAAGAGCCCGCGTTGCACTTCCATCTGCGCGAACCGGGTATTGCTGGCGCACAGGTTGATGTCGGCGGCCAGCATCAACTCGATGCCGATGGTCAGGCAATAGCCCTGGGCGGCGACGATTACCGGTTTGCTGACCCTGGGGCCAGCGAACACCCCCCACGGATCACAGCCGCCAGGGGGGACCTGCCAGCCTTCGGCGAGTGTAACGCTGGCATTGACCAGGTCGAGCCCGGCGGTAAAGTGCTCACCATGAGCGAACACCACCGCCACGCGCGCCTCGCTGTCGGCTTCGAACTCGCCATAAGCCAGGCTCAATGCGTTGAGCAGGTCGAGATCGAAGGCGTTGCGCTTGGTCACCCGATCCAGACCGATCATGAACACATGACCATGCCGTTCGCGGCTGACTCGACTGGTGCTGGGCTGATTCATGGAGTGATCCTCGGGGTGGGAAAGGCGTGCCGGACCGGCGGTCTGCACGGCAAAGGGTGAACCGTTTTAGCGCCATCATCCGCAAGGCCGGGCCTTTGAAAAGTAGACGGCTGACCGATTATTCGCAAAGCCTGTGACACAACGGTGTATCAGGTGGATTTCCGATAAAAAAAGCTCCCTTTTTGGGCAAATTCCGGTATAGTGCGCGCCGGCCTTTAGCCGGGCCGCGTTTAGGTAGAGCAATTCCCCGAAGTCAGCTTCGGCTGCACGTCCGTACTGCGGACTCTCCCTTGACGATTCTTTTCATTCATTCGTTTTCGCAAATCCCCGCCGACAAAGCTGCCAGGGCGACTCTTGAGTCTCAACACGGCACGCGCAGCTTTGGAGCATGGGTCTTTGCGGATGCACTTAGAGGCAGACCCATGACCCAGGAAACCGGCGGCTTCGCCGCTTTTAATCTTAATCCGAATATTCTTGCAGCCGTCACCGCGACTGGCTACGAAGAGCCATCGGCTATTCAGCAGCAATCGATCCCGATCATCATGGCCGGTCACGACATGATTGGTCAGGCGCAAACCGGTACGGGTAAAACCGCTGCGTTCGCCCTGCCGATCCTGCATCGCATCGATCCTGCAAAGCGCGAACCGCAAGCCCTGATCCTGGCGCCAACTCGTGAGTTGGCGCTACAAGTTGCAACCGCTTTCGAAACCTACGCCAAGCAAATGCCGGGCGTGACTGTTGTGGCTGTCTACGGCGGCGCGCCGATGGGCCCACAGCTGAAAGCAATCCGTAATGGCGCACAGATCGTTGTCGCCACTCCGGGCCGTCTGTGCGACCACCTGCGTCGCGACGAAAAAGTACTGGCGACCGTGAACCACCTGGTTCTCGACGAAGCCGACGAAATGCTCAAGCTGGGCTTCATGGACGACCTGGAAGTTATCTTCAAGGCCCTGCCTGTCACCCGTCAGACCGTATTGTTCTCGGCCACCCTGCCGCAGTCGATCCGTGCCATTGCTGAACGCCACCTGCGCGATCCGCAACACGTGAAGATCCAGACCAAGACCCAGACCGTTACCGCGATCGAACAGGCTCACCTGTTGGTTCACGCTGACCAGAAGACTTCGGCCGTTCTCAGCTTGCTGGAAGTGGAAGATTTCGACGCCCTGATCATGTTCGTGCGCACCAAGCAAGCGACCCTGGATCTGGCCAGTGCCCTGGAAGCCAAAGGCTACAAAGCCGCTGCGCTGAACGGTGACATCGCCCAGAACCAGCGTGAGCGCGTAATCGACTCCCTCAAGGATGGCCGTCTGGACATCGTTGTGGCGACCGACGTTGCTGCTCGTGGCCTGGACGTACCGCGCATCACTCACGTATTCAACGTTGACATGCCGTACGATCCAGAGTCCTACGTTCACCGTATCGGCCGTACCGGCCGTGCCGGTCGCGAAGGTCGTGCACTGCTGCTGGTGACTCCGCGTGAGCGCCGCATGCTGCAAGTGATCGAGCGTGTAACCGGTCAAAAGGTTGCTGAAGTTCGCCTGCCAGACGCTCAAGCTGTTCTGGATGCGCGCATCAAGAAACTGACCAACAGCCTGTCGCCGCTGGTGGCCGATGCCGAATCGACTCACGGTGATCTGCTCGATCGCCTGACTGCCGACATCGGTTGCAGCCCGCGTGCCCTGGCCGCAGCCCTGCTGCGCAAGGCAACCAACGCTCAAGCGCTGACCCTGGCTGCAATCGAGAAAGAGCGTCCACTGGTGCCGAACAATGCACCGCGTGGCGATCGTCCAGAGCGTTCCGGTGATCGTCCTGAGCGTAGTGACCGCGAGCGTCGTGCTCCGATGCCACTGGGCGAAGGCCGTGCACGTTGCCGTACCGCGCTGGGCGCGCGTGACGGTATCGCTGCCAAGAACCTGCTGGGCGCCATCCTCAACGAAGGTGGTCTGGCACGTGAAGCGATCGGTCGCATCCAGGTGCGTGACAGCTTCAGCCTCGTCGAGCTGCCGGAAGATGGTCTTGAGAAGTTGCTGACCAAGCTGAAGGACACTCGCGTTGCCGGCAAGCAGTTGAAGCTGCGTCGTTATCGCGAAGATTGATCCGCTCTTGGGCTGATTGATCGAACATAAAAAATCCCCGACTGGTTCGGGGATTTTTTTTGCCTGCTGATTTGTGTCGCCGCCCTTCGCGAGCAAGCCCGCGACGCGGTCTGTCTGTCAGCCGAAGCGGTAGATGTCCATCCCCAGCGCACCCATGGTGAACCCCTGATGGGCAATCCCGAACTGCCCCCCGGCGGCACGGGCAAAGTACAGCGGCAACAAGTGCTCGTCGCTGGGATGGTTACGCACAGCATTCGGTGCTTGCGCGCGATAGTCGTGCAGCGCAGCTTCGTCGTTCGCTGCGAGCTTCTCGATCATCCAGTCGCGAAATGCCTGGGCCCAGGGCTCAACACTCTCGGGGCCGGCATGCCAATCCAGTTCCCGCAGGTTGTGGGTGATACTGCCTGAGCCGATCAGCAGGACTCCGTGCTCGCGCAGGCTGGCCAGCGCGTGGCCAACGCGGGTCTGCAGGGTGGGGCCGCCGCGGGTGGGCAGCGAAACCTGGACAATCGGAATGTCTGCCTGCGGGTACATCAGCGATAAAGGTACCCAGACGCCATGGTCGAAAGGCCGATTGCTGTCGATGCGTGCTGGAAAGCCAGCGGTTTTCAATAATTCGGCAACCTCTGCGGCGAGTCGTGGGTCGCCTGGGGCTGGGTACTGCACTTCGAACAGAGCTTTGGGAAAGCCACCGAAGTCATGCCAGGTTTCCGGTTGTGGATTGCCGCTGACCAGCAGCTCATTGCTTTCCCAGTGTGCGGAAACAATCACGATGGCTTTTGGCTTCGGTATCTCGGCGGCCAGGCGGGCGAGTGCCGGCCCGCTGGCGCCGGGTTCCAGGGCGAGCATGGGGGAGCCGTGGGATATGTACAGGCTGGGGAACATGAATGAGCTCCTGAGAGTTAAGATGCAACATCTTCAGTCAGATCATTAATCTAAATCTAATATAAGTTTTAGGGTGTTTTGATCGAATTTTCGGGGTTATTTATGCAGCCGGAGTTTTGGCACAAAAAGTGGGCGGCGAACCAGATCGGCTTTCACCTGCCGCAGGTGAACCCTCATCTGAAGCGGTTCTGGCCAGCGTTAAGCCTTGAAGAAGGCGCACGCGTGTTGGTGCCGTTATGTGGAAAAAGCCTGGATTTGCTATGGCTCGCCCATCAAGGCCATGAGGTCTTGGGAGTCGAACTGTCGGAAAAAGCCGTCGAGGAGTTTTTCAGCGAACATGGCTTTGATCCGGCCGTCAGCGAGCAGGGGCCGTTCAAGGTTTATCGGGCAGGTTCCATTGAGCTGTGGTGCGGCGATTTCTTCGAGCTGACGGCAGGCGATGTTGCCGATTGCTCCGCGCTTTATGATCGCGCGGCGTTGATCGCGTTGCCGGCGGAAATGCGCGAGCGCTACGCCGCCCATTTGAAGCGGATACTGCCGAAGGAGTCCCTTGGCCTGGTGATTACCCTGGACTATGACCAGGCGCAAATGCCCGGCCCGCCGTTTGCTGTGCTCGATGATGAGGTGCGGCGGTTGTTCGGGGACTCGTGGACGCTGAAGATCCTCGAGGATCAGGATGTGTTGAGTGAAGGCGGGAAATTCCTGGAGGCGGGTGTTACGCGGCTTGAGGAGCGGGTGTATCGGGTTTCCACGCGGTAATTTGTAGCGACAGTTCTGGCCTCATCGCGAGCAGGCTCGCTCCTACAAGGGGTCTGCATCGTTCACAAATCACCTGTAGGAGTGAGCCTGCTCGCGATGAGGCCCTCACACATACCAATAATTAGCCGACAAAAAAAGGCCCGCATCGCTGCGGGCCTTTTTTGTTTGCTGTGGAGCCTCTTAGCCCCGGCGACGAGCCAGTGCGTCGATACGCTCTTCCAGCGGCGGGTGGCTCATGAACATGCGAGCGAACCCTTGCTTGATGCCACCGTTGATGCCAAAGGCGTTCAGGGTGTCGGGCATGTGCACCGGTAGCCCCTGTTCCGCCCGCAGGCGTTGCAGGGCGCCAATCATCGCGGCGGTGCCGGCCAGGTTTGCACCGGCTTCATCGGCACGGAATTCGCGCTTGCGCGAGAACCACATGACGATGGCGCTGGCCAGGATACCCAGAACCAGTTCGGCGAAGATGGTCGCCACGTAGTAGGCAATGCCCTGGCCTTCTTCGTTCTTGAAGATCACCTTGTCGACGAAATTGCCGATGATCCGTGCGAAGAACATCACGAAGGTGTTCACCACGCCCTGAATCAACGCCAGGGTAACCATGTCGCCATTGGCCACGTGACCGATTTCGTGGGCCAGGACGGCTTTCACTTCATCAGGCGAGAAGCGTTCGAGCAATCCCTGGCTGACCGCGACCAATGCATCGTTCTTGTTCCAGCCGGTAGCGAAGGCGTTCGCCTCGTAGGCCGGGAAGATACCGACTTCGGGCATCTTGATCCCGGCTTCACGGGACAGTTGCTCGACGGTTTGCAGCAGCCATTGCTCGTGACGGGTGCGCGGCTGGGTGATGATCTGGGTGCTGGTACTCATTTTCGCCATCCACTTGGAGATGAACAGCGAGAACAAGGAACCTGCGAAACCAAAGACCGCACAGAAAATCAGCAGCTGATTGAGGTTGAGGTCAACCCCATTGGCCGCCATGAACCCGTTGAAGCCGAAAAGGCTCAGGGTGATGCTGGCAATCAGCACGACCGCCAGGTTAGTGGCCAAGAACAGCAGGATGCGCATCATGGTTGTAGAAATCTCCTCATGCTAAAGATGTAGCGTACTGCGGGGTATATAAGGTGCTGCACTGGGGTATTCAACCGGGTGACTATTTCAAACTGTGTCCTACGGCAACAGTCTAGCTGCTTGCAGGGCATTTCCGACAAGTATGCGGGAAGTGTTTGTCAGTCAATTCGTGTCGAAGGCCCCGCCTTTGTTAGGCGCGAGCAGGCAAGGCACTGTCCGGCAGCAACAAAGCGACTGCCAGTGGCGCAATGCAAACAAATGTTGCCGGATGAATCACCATGCGACGTTCGGGGGCGTCGCACGGTGACAGATCGCTTACTGGCGGTAGGACTTGAGGAAGCCGCCGATGCGTCCGATGGCCACCTCCAGTTCATCGACACGCGGCAGGGTCACGACGCGGAAGTGGTCTGGCCATGGCCAGTTGAAGGCGGTGCCTTGTACCACTAACAGCTTCTCGGAGAGCAGCAGGTCCAGGACGAATTTTTCGTCGTTATGGATCGGGCAGACCTTGGGGTCGATCCGCGGGAATGCATATAGCGCGCCCATCGGCTTGACGCAGCTCACGCCCGGAATGTCGTTGAGCAACTCCCAGGTGCGGTTGCGTTGCTCCAGCAGGCGGCCCTGCGGCAACACCAGGTCATTGATGCTCTGATAGCCACCCAGGGCGGTCTGGATCGCATGCTGGCTCGGCACGTTGGCGCACAGACGCATGTTCGCCAGCATGTCGATGCCTTCGATGTAGCTCTGGGCGTGGTGTTTCGGGCCGGAAATGGCGATCCAGCCGGAACGGAAACCGGCCACGCGATAGGACTTGGACAGACCGTTGAAGGTCAGGCAGAGCAGGTCCGGCGCCAGGGAGGCGGTGCAGATGTGCACCGCATCGTCGTAGAGAATCTTGTCGTAGATCTCGTCGGAGAACACCACCAGATTGTGCTGGCGGGCCAGTTCCAGCATGCCCAGCAGCACTTCCTTCGAATACACCGCGCCGGTCGGGTTGTTCGGGTTGATGATCACCAGGGCCTTGGTGTTCGGGGTGATCTTGGCCTTGATGTCGGCCAGGTCCGGCCACCAGTTGGCTTGCTCGTCGCACAGGTAATGCACCGGATTGCCGCCGGACAGGCTCACGGCTGCGGTCCACAACGGATAGTCCGGCGCCGGTACCAGCACTTCGTCGCCATTGTTGAGCAGGGCCTGCATCGACATCACGATCAGTTCGGAAACGCCGTTGCCCAGGTAAATGTCTTCAATGCCGACGCCTTCCACCTGCTTTTGCTGGTAGTACTGCATTACGGCCTTGCGCGCACTGAACAGGCCCTTGGAGTCGCTATAGCCCTGGGCGGTCGGCAGGTTGCGGATCACGTCCTGGAGGATTTCATCCGGTGCTTCGAAACCAAAGGGCGCCGGGTTGCCGATGTTCAGCTTGAGGATGCGATGGCCTTCCTCTTCCAGGCGCTTGGCGTGCTTGAGCACCGGGCCGCGAATGTCGTAGCAGACGTTGGCGAGCTTGTTCGATTTGCTGACCTGCATGGCGATGTGTTCCCGAAAATGAACGATCCAGACGGCGTTTGGACAACCGTGCTGGGAATCCTGCGTATTCACACAGGCCTGACGCCTTGAGATGCAGCACCCATATTTCCGTTTGAATGCGCGTGGACTGGCTGCCAGACTGGCGTTTGACGAGGCGCAATCATACGTGCCGCCCGATCCGTGGAAAAGGTACAGATCGGGCTTTTTCAGCCGCTGAGGTGTGATGATGGAAAAGTTGGAAAAAACCCTGGAAGAATGGAAGGCGATGCTCGATCCAGAGCAGTACAACGTGTGCCGCCTCAAAGGCACCGAACGTCCGTTTTCCGGCAAATACAACGCCACCAAGACCGACGGTATCTACCACTGCATCTGCTGTAACGAGCCGTTGTTCGACTCCCGGACCAAGTTCGACTCCGGCTGCGGCTGGCCAAGTTTCTACGCGCCGATCGGCGACAGCGCCATGACCGAAATCCGTGATGTCAGCCACGGCATGATCCGCACCGAAGTGGTCTGCGCCAAATGCGACGCGCACCTGGGGCATGTATTCCCCGATGGTCCGCCGCCGACCGGTCTGCGCTATTGCATCAACTCGGTGTGCCTGGACCTGGTGCCCCGCGCGTAATGCAAGCCCTGTAGGAGCTGCCGAAGGCTGCGATCTTTTGATCTGGTCTTTCTTGAGGCCAAGAATCAAAAGATCGCAGCCTTCGGCAGCTCCTACAGCTAGTCAGCGTTTTGATTAATTAAATTGCACTCAATTCAATTGCTCGCTATTTTGTTATATCTCCCATCCACTCGGACCCTCAAACATGAGCGACAACCTGCTGAGCATCCCTTGCACCACCATCAAGGGTGAGCAAAAGACCCTGGCGGATTTCGCCGGCAAGGCCGTGCTGGTGGTCAACACGGCCAGCAAATGCGGTTTCACTCCGCAGTACAAAGGCCTGGAAGAACTGTGGCAGACCTACAAGGACCAGGGCCTGGTGGTGCTCGGTTTTCCCTGCAACCAGTTCGGTAAACAAGAGCCGGGAGATGAAGGGGCGATTTCCGAATTCTGCGAACTGAACTTCGGTGTCAGCTTCCCGTTGTTCAAAAAGATCGACGTAAACGGTGCCGACGCCCATCCGCTGTTCGTGCAATTGAAAAAGCGCGCACCGGGTGTGCTGGGTTCCCAAGGCATCAAGTGGAACTTCACCAAGTTCCTGATCGGCAAGGACGGGCAACTGGTCAAGCGCTTCGCCCCGGCGACCAAGCCGCAGGACCTGACCCGCGAGATCGAAGCCCTGCTCAAATGAATACCTTGTCAGTCGATTCCCTGAAGCTCGACAGCCAGCTGTGTTTCAAGCTGTACGCCGCTTCCCGGGCGGTCATTCGCGCCTACAAGCCAATGCTCGATCAGTTGGGCCTGACTTACCCTCAGTACCTGGCGATGCTGGTGCTGTGGGAGTGGCAGCAAGCTCCCCCGGAGCAGCCGACCGTCAAGGCGCTGGGCGAGCGCCTGGCCCTGGATTCCGGCACGCTGACACCGTTGCTCAAGCGCCTCGAACAACTGCAACTGGTGCAGCGTCAGCGTTCGGCGCGCGATGAGCGTGAAGTGCATCTGAGCCTGTCGCCAGCCGGCACGGCCCTGCGCGATCAGGTAGGGCCACTCAAGGCCCGCCTGTTGTGCGACAGCGGGGTCGATCTGAACCGTCTCAACGATTTGCGCGATGGTCTCGATCACTTGTTGGGACAGATCAAGGCGCTGACGTAGCGCAGATCCACAAATCCAGCAGGGCGGCCAGTTCTTCCCGCCGGAAGGGTTTGGCCAGGTAGTCACTCATGCCCGCGGCACGACAACGTTCGCGCTCTTCCGACATGGCGTTGGCCGTCAGGGCGACGATGGGCAGTTGGGGCCAGCGTCCGCTGCGGCGGATTTGCCGACTGGCCTCATAGCCGTCCATCACCGGCATGTTGCAGTCCATCAGCACCAGATCGAACTCCCGTTGTTCGAGTTGATCCAGGGCTTCGGCACCATGGGCCGCGGTGGTCACCTCGCAGCCGAGTTTACCGAGCATGCCCTTGGCCACCAGTTGGTTGACCGGATTATCTTCCACCAGCAGCACGCGCCCGCGGCGCGGCGGGCTTTGCGCGTCGAGTGGGGCATTGTTGATCGGGTGGGTTTGCGGTTGCAGGATTCGCCGCAGCAACTGATGCAGCGTATTGCGTGCCAGAGGGCGGGCCTGCTGTTGCAAGGGGGCGAGGGCGTTGACCTCTTCGCTGGGCATGAAATTGCCATAAGCGGTAACCAGCAGGATCGGCGCGCTGAGGGTGGGGCGCAAATTGAACAGGCACTCGGGGCAGTCGGTGATGAGCACGTCGGCCGCCAGGCCAAGCAGTGGGTCATCCATGGAGCGTCGTTCGTAGTCCAGGCCCCAGCCAGGCAACAGGCCGTTCAGCAGTTCGCCCAGCCCGCTGCTGGCGGCCGTGATGGCGATGACTTTGCCCTTGAGCGAAACAGCAGGCATTGCACGGGTATGGCTGGGCAATGGCAAGTCCGCGCAGAACTGGCTGCCAAAACCCGGCTCGGAGTCGATCGTCAGGCGCCCTTGCATGGCTTCGCAAAGGTTGTAGGTCAGTGCCAGGCCCAGCCCGGTGCCGCCAAATTGGCGGGTAATACCGGCGCCGGCCTGAGTGAAAGGCTGGAAAATTTTCACTTGGGCATCCAGAGGGATTCCGATGCCGGTGTCACACACTTCGATTCTGACGCCGTCCCCGAACGTCGACAGGCGCACGTCGACACGCCCGAAACGGGTGAACTTGAGGGCGTTGGACAGCAGATTACTGACGATCTGCCGCACCCGGGTCGGATCGCCGAGCACGAGTGTCGGGAAATTCGGATCGATCAGGCAGGTCAGTTCGACGCTGGGGGCGGCGTTCTGCGATAACAGGTTGGCAGTGTCTTCGATCAGCGAGCCGAGGTCGAAGGGGATGTGTTCGAGTTCGAGTTGACCGGCATCGAACTTCGACAAGTCGAGAATATCGTTGAGCAATTCCACCAGCACTTTGCCCGAGTCATGGGCGATGGACAGCTGTTGCTGTTGTTCGGCAGTCAGCGGCCCGTCGAGGGACAGCGCGATCATCCCGAGCAAGCCATTGAGGGGCGTGCGGATTTCATGGCTCATGTTGGCCAGGAACACCGAGCGGGCGTCGGCCATGTCCAGTGCAGTGCTGCGAGCGACTTCCAGTTCCTCGTTGGATTGGCTCAGCCGGGCATTGATCGCGTTGAGTTCGGCAGTGCGGGCCGAGACGATATTTTCCAGTTGGCCGAGATACTCGGTCAGGCGGTTTTCCGCATTGCGCCGCTGCTGGATTTCGGTGGCGATGTTTTTGAATTGCTGGTTGGCAACCTTGACCAACACGCCGATCTCATCGTCGGCGTGCCCGGCGGGACACTCCAGTGAGGTCGGCTCGGTGCTGCTCGGGTCGCGACCGCTGAGTTCACGGATGACCCGCACCAGGGGCTTGGTCAGCATCACATAGAACAGCGCCAGCAGGATGCCGGACAGCAGCAGGCTGCGGGCGAAACCATTGAGCAGGGTCACTTCGGCCCGGCGCAGGAACCGGTCGCCGAAAGCGTAAGTATCGACGTTCAGTCGCAGCGTACCCAGGGATTCGTTGGGTAAATGATCCAGGTAAAGCCGGTCTTCGAACTGTCGGTTGGCACCGAACAGGAAGTCACTAAGCATCCGGTATCCGTTTTCCACACCGGGTCGCTTGACGCTGGCCAGCACGGTGCCGTTGTTGTCGGTCAGTTTCACACCAGTGATCGCTGGCGAGCGCAGCAGGCCCAGAGTCAGTTCTTTGGCGAGTTCGGCGTCGATGTTGTAGGCAATTCGCGAGGCCGGGTTGTGGCTGATTTCCAGTAATGAAAGGATTTCACGATTGATGGAGGCGTCTTCACTGGCATAATCGATGCCTATTTGCAGCAGGCTGAGCAGCGTGCCCAGAATGAAACCGACCAGCACGGTAAGCCGGGCTTGCTTGAATGACAGCCGGTTGGTGAATTTGATGTCCATGGAGGGGTGAACCACTTCCGTTTCCTTTCGCTGCTCAAGCATAGTCGATCATGCCTGCCTGTTGATGTTCTCGCGAGGCCAGTACTGCGGGGGCCGCCGCTTGTGTGACGCTGTGTTTCGTCGCTGTATCACCATCATTACCGTGAACGTGCCCGAGGAGAAGTCGTGGATTCCCGATTGAATGCTTTTCTTGAACGCGCCGATGCCGTTCTGGCCCGCATCGAGCCGTTGCTGCCGGCCCCCCGGCCAGCCATCGACTGGACGCAATGCCTGGCCGCGCGCTGGCAGCGTGAGTCGCGCAGCGGTTATCTGATGCCGCTGGAGGTTTGCCTCGACATGCGCCTGTCGGACTTGATCGGCGTCGACCGGCAAGTCGAGCAGCTTGGGCGCAATACCCGACAGTTTCTCGATGGCATGCCGGCCAACCACGCCTTGCTCTGGGGCTCGCGCGGCACCGGCAAGTCGTCACTGGTGCGCGCCTTGTTGGCCGAGCACGCTCAAGCCGGTTTGCGCTTGATCGAGATTGAGCGTGATCACCTGGCAGACCTGCCGCGAGTGGTCGAACAGATCGGCAAACTGCCCCAGCGTTTCGTGCTGTTTTGCGATGACCTTTCCTTCGAGTCGGGCGAGGGTGATTACCGAGTGCTCAAAAGCGTCCTCGATGGCTCGCTGGAACAGGCGCCGGACAACGTTTTGCTGTACGCCACGTCCAACCGTCGCCACTTGGTGCCGGAAAAGGAAAGCGACAACGAAAACTGGAAACGGGTCGACGGCGAATTGCATCCAAGCGAGGCGGTGGAAGACAAGATCGCGCTGTCGGACCGCTTCGGCCTGTGGCTGTCGTTCTATCCGTTTACCCAGGAACACTTCCTCGACGTCGTCGAACACTGGATCGGCCAGTTGGCCGGCAAGGCCGGACTGGCGTGGCAGCGCACCGAGGAACTGGACATTCTGGCGGTACGCTGGGCCACCGGCCGGGGCAATCGCAATGGACGTTGCGCTTATCAATTTGCCCGTTATTGGGTCGGGCTGAAACTGTTGGAGCACAAGGCATGATCGATTTACAAAAGAGCGGCCAGGGCCTCGAGGGCTACGGCATGCTGCACGCGCAACTGGAGTCCTTGCTGGCGGACGAGCGGGATTTCATCGCTAATGCCGCGCAGTTCTCGGCGTTTCTGTTCAATCAGCTCGATGACTTGAACTGGGCCGGCTTCTACCTCAACCGCCATGAAGAACTGGTGCTGGGGCCGTTTCAGGGGCAGATTGCTTGCGTGCGGATTCCGTTCGGTCGCGGCGTATGCGGGACAGCGGCAGCCACCTTGCAGACTCAGTTGGTCGAAGATGTGCACGCGTTTCCCGGTCACATTGCCTGCGACAGCGCCTCGAACAGCGAACTGGTGGTGCCGCTGGTCAAGGACGGCCGATTGATCGGCGTGCTCGATCTCGACAGTCCGAAACTGGCGCGTTTCACTGCACAGGACCAGGCAGGAATCGAACAGCTGGCGGCGATTTTCCTGCGGCTGACCGACTGCTGATCAAGACCCCGGGCCTGCCTTGAGCAGCAGGCCTGACGCCGGTTTTCTCCATGACGGTCAACGCACTGCCGAGGGGCCAGGCATCGTCAAGGCTCTGTCACTTTGCCTTCGTCGTAGTGCTCGATCTGACGTAGTAACGCGTCCTCCAGCTCAAGCATGGCGCACTCCATGGATTTGCAGCATGCAGCCACTTTTTCGCGATCGAAATCCTCATGGCAGGCTGCTTCGAGTGCCTCGCAGCGGTCGATCAAGCGGGATGCCTGCACTATCCGGGCTGCGCCTTTGATTTTGTGGGCAATGTCCTGCAGCGCCTGCGTATCCCCTGAGCTGGATAGTGCCAACAGTGTTTGCAGATCCTGGCGGTTACTATTCACTAACTCGTTGAGCAATCGCCGGTTCAACATCGGGTTGCCTCCGGTCATCAGTTTCAACCCGTGCAGGTTGAACGCCGGGGTTGTCTGGGTGGGCCCAATGCCTTCCACCCATTGACTCAAGGCACCGAGGCTGAGGGGTTTGAACAGGCAGTCGTCCATTCCCGCCTGTTTGCAGCGCTGTACTTCTTCCGGTTGCGCGTTGGCGGTAAAGCCGAGAACGGTGCAAGGAGGACGATGGTTTTGTCGTTCATGCTGGCGAATGGCGCGGGCCAGCTCGTAACCGTTCATGACCGGCATGTTGCAATCGGCGATCACCAGATCAAACGGCTGGTCTTTCCATGCATCCAGTCCCTCCTGGCCATCGGCCGCGACGGTAAATCGATGTCCAAGAAACTCCAGTTGCTGGCACGTGAGCAAGCGATTGGCCGGGTGATCGTCGACTACCAGCACACTCAACGGGTTTGTGGCGACGATGATTTGCGTTTCGGCCACCTGGGCTGACTGTTGCAGCGGCAACGTTTCCAGCAGCAGCAACACCTCCACTTGAGTGCCGACGCCCGGCTCGCTGCGCAATTGCAGACTGCCGCCCATCATCTCGCAGAGGTTGCGGCTGATCACCAGCCCCAGCCCTGCGCCCCCCCTGGCCGATTGCATGGCGTTGTCGGCCTGGGCGAAGGGTTCGAACAGGTGCTGTTGATCCTGTTCGCTGATCCCGATACCACTGTCGTGAACCTGCACCTGCATCTGCACGCGCCCGGATTGCGTTGCCGGCTGCAGATCGACAATGACCCGGACCTGACCTTGCTCGGTAAACTTGATGGCATTGCTGATCAGGTTGGACAGCACTTGCTTGAAGCGCAAAGGGTCCAGCAACACATCGAAGGTCGGGTTGGCCGGTGAGAACTCCAGTACCAGCTCGAGCTCCTTCTGTCGGGCCAGGCCATCGAAAATCCGCACGACCGAGGCTACGAGTTCACCCGCAATAACGCGCTCCGGGCTCAGGCTCAAGCGTCCTGATTCGATTCTGGCAATGTCTAGAATGTCGCCAATCAGCTCCAGCAACCCTTTCGCCGAGTTGTACGCGACATCAATGGCCGCACGCTCCGGGTGCTGATGATCAAGACGCTTGAGTGTCAGTTCAAGCATGCCAATGATTGCATTCATCGGCGTGCGGATCTCATGGCTCATCGTGGCCAGAAACGTGCTTTTGGCCCGGTTTGCGTTATCGGCACGTTCTTTCGCGCAACGCAGATCATCGAGCAGTTGCCGCCGTTCGCTGATATCGATCCAGCCACCGATAATGCCTTGCACTTTTGCGCTGGAATCCCGATAGGGAAGAATCCAGTGATAGATCGTCAGCCGCCGGCCGCCAATGTGCAGTTCGCGATCGACGATCAAAGGCCTGCCCTCGGCCACCACGCGTTGGTAGTCAGCCTGGTACTCCCGGGCTTCGAATACATTGCTCATCGAGCCCTGCATGACACTTTTGCCGATGACATCTTCACGCCTGGCACTGAACGCTTGCAGGTAACTGTCGTTGCAACTTTGCAGTAGCCCCTGGCGATCACGTACGTAGATCGGATGGGGCGTGCCATTGACCAGCGATCGCATGAACTCGAACTGATCGTTCAACGCCCGCTCGGCGGCCTTGCGTTGCTTGATCTGGCGTCGCATGTAGTCGTTCCACGCAATGGAAATCAGCAACAGCGCGCCGGCACCGATGACGATCTGATAGAACAGTCGTTGATAGTTGCGCCAGGTGTTTTGCGAAGACGCCGAATAGCCGCGCCAACGGCTGTTGATGATGCCCAGCTCTTCCGGCGAGATGCTGAGTAACGCCTTGTCGAGAATCGCGTTCAGCTCTTTGGCGCCCTGAGCGGTGGCAAGGGAAAACGCTGCCTGCTCGGTGCCGATGGTGGTGCTGATTTGCAGTGTGTGCTCGAACAGTCGCGACGAAATGAAGTAATTGGCAATGATCAGTGAGTTCACCGCGCCCTCGGCCTGGCCTCCGGCGAGTAACTCTACGGCGCTGAAGGTGTCCGGGGCTTCGATCAACTTGATCCGGGGAAATTCTCTGCGCAGGTAGTCCATGAGTGGATTGCCGCGGGCAATGGCCAGGCGCTTGTCCTGCAACTGCACGAGGTTGGTCGGGCTGTCGGCGGCTTTGCGGGTCAGCAGGACGTAGGAATTTTCCAGAAAGGGTCGGGTAAAGTTCAGTTGGGTTTGACGTTGCGCGCTGGGAAGCAACGCGGCGATCACATCGGCCTTGTTGTCCTTGATCTGTTTGATCATCTCGTCATCGCTCCGACTGTGCCGGATGTCAAAGCGCAAGCCGGTGCGCAGTCTGATCAGCTCAAGCAAATCTGCGGTGACCCCGCGAAAGTTGCCGTTGCTATCGAAAAACGTCAGTGGCGCAAAGGCTTCGTTGACGACGACGCGCACTATCGGGTGGCGTGCCAGCCAGCGTTCTTCCCGTTCAGTGAGTTGCAATTTTTGATCGGTCAGCAGAATGTCGCTGCCGGCGCTCCAGCGTTTGGCGATGTTTTCTCGTTCACTGGAGGGGATGGCCGTGATCGTCGCGTTGATGATGCCAAGCAGCTCGGGGTTGTTCCTGTTAACGGCGAAGCTGAAACCATAGGCTTCATGTTTGCCGAAGTTGGCCATCCGGATATTGTTCAAGTATCCCTTGTTGATCATGTAGTGAGTTGAAATGGTGTCACCGAGAAACACGTCCGCCTGATCGAAAGCAACGGCGTTGATTGCATTCTGGTAGGAGGGATAGGACGTGATGATCGCCTTCGGGTACAACGCCCTGACTTCCGTCAGCGGCAAGTAGTGATACACCATGCTCAGGCGCAATCCGGCCAGGCCATCGGTGAGGGATCGGGTTTCCCCTTCGCGGGTCACCAATACGGGCTGGTCGACGGCATAGGGTATCGACAGTGCAATGTCGGCATTGCCAGCTTCGAATCCATTCGCGGTGCCTAGCAGATCGACTTCGCCGCTTTCCAGTGCGGCGATCGCGGCCCCTCGGGAATCGAAACGCTGAACCTTGACGGGCAAACCGGTTATTTTTTCCAGAAGACCCGCGTAATCGGCAGTAAACCCTTCATAGTCCTGCCCACTGGTGGTCAGGTCGAAAGGGGGGTAGTCCGGGGCCGACGTCCCGAGCGTCAGTTCTTGTTTTTGCTTTATCCATTGTCGTTGGGATTCATCCAGTCGAACCTCCATTGCTCCGGCCTTCGAACGGCTGAGCAGCGTGTAGTGTTCGCTGTTCGGTGCCCCAAACAACGAGGTGCTCACGCATAGACCTGCAGTCACCTGTATCAGATAAACCTTCAAACGGCTGGGCATCGAGGATCTCACACTAGCGCGTTTCGTTTAGCCATCTCGATTAGTTCAACCAGGGATTTGGCTTTGAGCTTCTGCATGAGGCGCTTTTTGTAGGTGCTCACGGTCTTGTTGCTCAGAAACATCCCCTTGGCGATTTCCTTGTTTGTGCGACCTTGGGCAAAAAGTTGCAAGACCATCAGTTCCCGGTCGTTTACGGATTTGAACAGTTCCAGTTCGATGCAGCGTGTTTCATCTCCGCGGATGGGGTTCAAGGCCTCGCTCGGAAAATAGTTGTAACCTGCAAATACCGCTTTTATGGCGCTGACCAGTTCACTGATGTCCTCTTGTTTGCAGACATAGCCCGAGGCACCGGATTGCATGCAACGAATGCCGAAAAGTGTCGGGCATTGTGCTGTCAGTACCAGTGTTTTAATAGGTGTATTCATTGCGTTGAATCGGGATAGCACTTCCAGGCCATCCAGTTTTGGAATGCTGATGTCGAGAATGACCAGATCCGGCATGCATTCGCGAACCATCTGCATGGCGTCGACCCCATTGTCAGTTTCGCCGACGACTTTGTAACCTTCATGCTCCAGCAGCATTCGAACGGCAAGGCGGATAACCGGGTGATCGTCGACAATAAAAACGGAGTTCATAATCAAGTCCCATGCGAGCTCAAATAAAGCGCGCACCTTAGCTCAGATACTTGAAGGGCCGCATGAACTGACCGAGCTGTAGCAGCAATATAGGAGAAATCCTACAGATTAAAAGGAATGGGACTACGTATCAACTAGGTTTCTTATTAGGAAGGCTAAGAAAGTCCAGCGCTTTGGTGCACTTTGGAAGGAAGTTGTCTGTAAGTTTTACGCTGTATGTTTTCCGGCTTTTATATGTCTCTTTTTTCTATAGTGGTGCTGAGGTCAACAAGTCTCTAAATTCAGATTGTTTCAGCGGTTTTATCAAGTATCCCAATAATGGCAGCCCGTAATCAGTGGCCGTTTTTACAAGCTCATCCAATTCAGACGTTGTCAGGCTACTCAGAATGATCGCCTGTCTGATCAGCCCTCGCTGGCTGGCGAACCGGACCAGATCGAGTCCCGTCAGATCGGGCAGGCATTGATCGCATAAAAGAATGTCGAACGGTTGGTCGGCCCCGAGCATTTGCTGCATGGCGCTTTTGGCGCTATCGGAGGTAGTCAGTCGGGTGAAACCATAACTTTCCAGCAAGTACTGAGTGGCTATTAGTTGGAAGGGATGGTCTTCCACCACGAGGATGCGTAGATCGTCTTCGGCCATGGGCGCACTTCATCTGTCGAACAGAAGGGAGGGCGATTGTTTCGCGAGAGTGCCGGACAAGCGATCAGTTTGCTCGACAGGTGCTGTAGGGCGATTCGACGAAACTTGAGTGCTGTTGGAGTTTGAAGGGGGGATCAGCCATTACGAATGCCGTAATGGCTGATCAATCGATAGACCTCAGTGGCTGGCGCGTCCGGTCATTTCCAAGGCCATGTCACTGGCATAGCTGTCGGTCATGCCGGCGATGAAATCAATCATGCGCAAAAACGAAGTGTGCAATGGGCCGTGAGGGTCGGGTGCATTGTTGCCCAGCAGATCAAGGATACGACGGCTCTTGAACGACGGCGTACGTCCGTTGTGTTGCTCCAGCGCTGCGCCGCAAAAGGCGTTGAGCAGGATTTCCAGTGTGGTGTAGGCACCGATCTCGTGCAGAGTCTTGCGTTTGTCCTGGAAGATTTTCTTGCGGGCCATGTCCTTGGCATTCAGCACGCAACGCTTGGCGGGACCGTGCATGTGTTCCACCAGGTCGCCGCAAAGCGTACCGGCCAACAGCGCATCCTGTTGCTCGACAAACGCCCGGGCCGCGGCATTGGTCAAGTGCTCGATGGCTTTACCGCGCAGTATCGCCAGTTTGCGTCGGCGCGAATCGCCGGGGCCGAGCTGGCGATAGGTCTCCGGCAAGTCATCGCCCACCAGGCCCAGCAGCAGGGATTCGACTTCGGCGTATTCCAGCAACTCCATTTCCAGGCCGTCTTCCAGGTCGATCAGTGCATAGCAGATGTCGTCGGCAGCCTCCATCAGGTACACCAGAGGATGTCGCGCCCAACGTTGCTCCTCCAGTTGTGGCAGGCCGAGTTTATGGGCGATCTGCTCGAGTAGCGGCAGCTCGCTCTGATAACAGCCGAACTTGTGTTTCTTGTAGCCCAGCGAGTCGGCGTGCCTGGCCGTCCATGGATACTTCAGGTACGTGCCCAGCGTTGCATAGGTCAGTCGGGTGCCGCCGTCGAACTGGTGATACTCCAGTTGAGTGAGTACCCGAAAGCCCTGGGCATTGCCTTCGAAATTCAGGAAGTCATTGCGCTCGGCTTCACTCATTGCATCCAGCCAGCCACGGCCGGCGGCTTGCTGGAACCAGTGCCGGATCGCGTCTTCACCGGAATGGCCGAACGGCGGGTTGCCGATGTCGTGTGCCAGGCAAGCCGACTGCACCACCATTCCCAGGTCGCTGGGTTCGCACCAGTCGGGCAGGGCATTGCGGATGGTTTCGCCGACCCGCATGCCCAGTGAACGACCCACGCAACTGACTTCCAGCGAGTGGGTCAGGCGCGTATGAATGTGATCATTGCTGGACACCGGATGGACCTGGGTCTTGCGCCCGAGGCGGCGGAAAGCCCCCGAGAAAATGATGCGGTCGTGGTCTTTGTGAAAAGGGCTGCGGCCGAGTTCTTCAGGGCTGTGCAGAGGCTTTCCGAGGCGTTCGCGGGTAAGCAGAGTGTGCCAATCCAAGGCGGGGTCTCTCCGTCAGGTGACTGATGGCCTAGCTTCCCGTTTCGCGCCATGACCTGCAAGCGGAACTACAACTCGGCGGCGTCGATATCGAGGCCTCCTTGTAAGATCTTTTTTTGGAGGGTGCCTGTTGACCGGATAGGCACACAGGATTGCACCCCTCGATAGAGGGGCGCATCCCGTCGGCATGGCAAGAATACAGCCAGAAAAAACTGGTCAGTCTTTGCGCGAAGAGCCCTGCGTGATCAGCTTGATCAGCGGCGCCAGTGTGGCACCGAGCCGGACCAACCGGGTCAGGCTGCTGAGGCCGCCACCGTTTTTTGCACCCTTGCCGCTCAGAAAGCCCAGCAAGGTGACGGCGGCCACGCCCCAGAGTGGCGCGTGCTTGATACCAAAACCGTCCTGCAGGTTTTGTGTGATCCCGCGCACCCGCTGCAAAGGTTGTAGCAGTTGCGCGGATTCGTGGCGGATTTCCTGACGATGCATTTCCATGCGCAAGCGGATCAGGGCCTTGCGCATTTCCGTGCGAGAGCTGTTGTGTGGCAATTCAGGCAGGCTCATGGCAGCAGGCGCTCCCGATCGTTGGCCAGCTCTTGCAGTGTGCCGTGGAAGGGCGAGGATTCATCGAAAATCGCTGCTCTCAAACGCATTGCACAGAATATGGCGGCGAGGGTGTAGAACACACAGAGCCCGATGATGGCGGTCAGGCGATAGGTGTCCCAGAACACGATAAGCACCAGCGTCGACAACCCCACCAACAGCAGCAATGCAAACACCAGTGCCAGGCCGGCAAACAGCAACAGGCTGACGGTGCGGGCTTTTTGTTCCTGCAATTCGATGCCGAACAGTTCGACATGGCTGTGCAGCAACCCAAGGAAGGCCGCGCCCAGGCGCCGCGATGAGGAGCTGCTGGTACCCGCTACAGACGGGCCGGATTCACCGATCGACATATCAGCGCCGGCTGGCCAGCAGGCCGATCAGGAACCCCACGCCGGCCGCGATCCCGACGGATTGCCAAGGGTTGGCCTGGACATAGTCTTCAGTGGCGGTGACAGCTGCCTTGCCGCGTTCGCGCAGGGAGTCTTCGGTCAGTTTCAGGGTTTCACGGGCACGCAAGAGACTGTCGTGAATCTGCTCGCGCAATTCGTCGGCCTGATCGCCGGCCAGGGTCGCGGTGTGCTCCAGCAACCGTTCGGTGTCACTGACCAGTGTCTGAAAATCGTTCATCAGGATTTCTTGGGCGGTCTTTGCCTGGGTGCGGGCCATGGTGGATCTCCTTAAGTGGCTTTCTGATGCGTTCGAGTATGAGCCTTCGGCGAAGGTTCAGTACAAATGACTGGTACAACTTTTGCTTTGTCGTGGTGCGCCGGTCGGCACCATTGCGCTATGGCCGGGCATGATTTCAGTAAAACCGTAGGACCAACAATCAAAAACTCGCGTAAACGTCCGGGGCGCGTTTTTCCTGGAGGGCGTCCGTGCGCCAAAGTGGTTCAACGAGATCAGTACGCTGATGCTTGGAAGCCGCAACTTGGTGCACGGACAGTCATCGCGAACTGCTTTGGTGCTTTTTTCTGCCATAAGGTCTGCCCATCCCATGGAAAACCTGCAAAGCGCTGTGGACACCCTGGTCCATAGCTCCAACACGCTGTTCATTCTGATCGGTGCGGTCATGGTTCTGGCCATGCACGCCGGTTTTGCCTTTCTCGAAGTCGGAACCGTGCGACAGAAAAACCAGGTCAATGCGTTGTCGAAAATCCTCAGTGACTTCGCCGTTTCGACACTGGCCTACTTCTTTATAGGCTATTGGATTTCCTATGGCGTGACATTCATGCAGCCAGCGGCCGTGCTCAATGCCGACCATGGCTATGGACTGGTGAAGTTTTTCTTCCTGCTGACCTTTGCGGCGGCGATCCCGGCGATCATTTCCGGCGGGATCGCCGAGCGCGCCCGGTTTGCCCCGCAATTGTGTGCAACCGCGTTGATTGTCGCGTTCATCTATCCGTTCTTCGAAGGCATGGTCTGGAATGGCAACCTGGGTTTGCAAGCCAGGTTGCTGGAGCGCTTCGGCGCCGGTTTCCATGATTTCGCAGGCTCCGTGGTGGTGCATGCCATGGGCGGTTGGCTGGCACTGGCGGCGGTGCTGTTGCTCGGGCCACGTAATGGCCGCTATCGCGAAGGTCGCCTGGTTGCGTTCGCGCCATCGAGCATTCCGTTTCTGGCGTTGGGCTCGTGGATCCTGATCGTTGGCTGGTTCGGCTTCAACGTCATGAGCGCGCAAACCCTGCAAGGTGTCAGCGGACTGGTGGCGGTGAACTCGCTGATGGCCATGGTGGGCGGTACGGTGGCGGCGTTGATTGTCGGGCGCAACGACCCCGGCTTTCTGCATAACGGTCCGTTGGCGGGCCTCGTGGCAATCTGTGCCGGTTCCGACCTGATGCATCCTGTGGGGGCGCTGGTCACCGGTGCCATCGCGGGGGCCCTGTTTGTCTGGTGCTTTACCGCGGCCCAAGGCAAATGGCGCATCGACGATGTATTGGGTGTGTGGCCGTTGCATGGCTTGTGCGGCGTGTGGGGCGGCATTGCCTGCGGCATTTTCGGTCAGAGCGCCTTGGGCGGGCTGGGTGGGGTCAGTTTGATCAGCCAGTTGATCGGTACTGCACTGGGCGTCACTGTGGCCCTGGCCGGCGGGTTTGCCGTGTATGGCGTGATCAAGGCGTTGCATGGATTGCGCCTGAGTCAGGAAGAGGAGTATTACGGCGCGGACCTGTCGATCCACAAGATCGGTGCCGTGAGCCAGGACTGATTCAGGTCTTTTCATCGTCTGTGGCATCAGGGCAGGGAGCTCAATGGCTCGACGGTTTTTCGGGGCAGGCCTAGAATGGTCAATTCATTATCTGGTTGAGCGCTCATGCTTCCCGAATGTCAGCTGTTCGGCACCCTTGGATGCCATCTCTGTGAAGTAGCCGAAGCCATGTTGATGGAGTTCGTCGAGCGCGGCCTGCTGGTGGAACTGGTGGATATCGCCGACGATGAAGTGTGGTTCGCCGCTTACAGCCTGCGAATTCCAGTGCTGCGACGAGTCGATACCGGCGCTGAACTGGGCTGGCCGTTCAGTGCCGATCAGGTGGTGAAATTCCTGCGTTAAGCGGTTTTTGCGCTGTTGGCATGTCCCGCCTGTCGAACTTTGCGATTGATCCCCTTGGCTTAATCGGTGTTGATCGGATACTGTATGCTCATACAGTTATTCGCGGCCCTGCCTTGCCGTTCCTGATTTTCGGGAGTGAGCCGGCAAGCCCGGGCGTGAGAGGGATGCATCGTGGTCAATGTCGAACAGTTGAAGAGCAGCGTGAACCGGATGTCCGCAGACGTCGTGCGCGAGGCCGTCCTTGAGTTGCGTCTGGATGGTCTGGTGACCGAAGGGAAAACACCCTTCAACAAAATTCATTTCAATACCTGTTTCGCAGAAATCGAAGCCTTGTTTCAACGCGCGGGTTATCACCGGCAACTCGATGTCGTGGGTTATCAGGGATTGTTGTACGCCCTGTATGACCCCGCTCGCTGGGAAGCGGTCGATGTACTGCGCTGGCTCAAGGAGTACACCGAAGCGGCGGCGCGCACGCAGATCCCGGCTTGAGGAATCTCCTCCAGGGGCGTTCCCGATTAGTTTTCACGGGAACACTAATTGATAACGCCCCCTAGGTTCATTCCCCTTGCTGTTGGATAATGCCAATCTGCACTGAGGGTTAGAGCTTTCGTATGTCCACTTCTTCTTTTTCCGCGGCACACAGTCAGGCCAGTACGCTCTACCTGCCACCCGGCCCGTGGCACACCGTTGTCGATTGCCTGTGCGAGCATTTCAGCGCCATCGGTCGTGAACAATGGCTGGACAGAATCGCCCGTGGCCGGGTCCTCGATGGGCAGGGCATGCCGATAGCCCTCGATCTGGCCTACAAGGAAGGTTTGCGGATTCATTATTTTCGCGAAGTGCCGGATGAAAAGCCGATCCCGGTGATCGAGTCGATCCTGTACGCGGACGAGCATCTGGTGGTGGCCGACAAACCGCACTTTCTGCCCGTGACGCCGGCTGGCGAATACGTCGAACAGACGCTGCTCAGGCGCTTGATCCGTCGCCTGGACAATCCGCATCTGGTGCCATTGCATCGCATCGACCGGCATACCGCAGGGCTGGTACTGTTTTCCGCCAATCCTCAGAGTCGTTCGGCTTATCAGTCGTTGTTTCCAACCCGGCAGATCGAAAAGCGTTACGAGGCCATCGCAGCGGCGTTGCCTGAGCTTGCTTTCCCGCTGGTGCATAAAAGCCGGCTGGTCGATGGCGAACCGTTCTTCCGTATGCAGGAGGGGCTCGGGGCGAGCAACACCGAGACTGCGGTGGACGTCAGGGAGAAACAGGGGGATCTCTGGCGTTACGGTCTTTACCCGGTGACGGGCAAGAAACATCAGCTGCGGGTACATATGGCAGCGTTGGGAGCCGGTATCTGCAACGACCCGTTTTACCCCGAGGTGCTCAAGGATGCGCAGGATGACTACGCCAATCCTTTGAAACTGCTAGCTCAGGGGCTGAAATTTATCGATCCGGTCACAGGCCGGGCGCGAGAGTTCGAGAGTGAAATCACCCTGCAATGGTGATCACAAAGCTACCCTGAAGCATTGTTCTTCAGGCATGAAAAAGCCCGCATCAAGCGGGCTTTTCTGTATCCGGCGGTGCCAGGATTACAGCTCCTTAACGGTACGAACCTGGTCTTTGTTGATACGGGTCTGTTTGCCGTCGAGCTGTTCGAATTCGTAGAAACCGGAATCCTTGTCGAAATCTGGCGTGTCGACGGCCTGGATTTCGCGACCGTCATTCAAGGTGATCACCGTAGGTGATGCGCAACCGGCGAGGGTGGCGAGACCGAGTGCGAGCATGAAAGTGGCGAGGGTCCGTTGAGTCATGAGTGTGTATCTCCGAAAAAGAAATCTTTGGTTACTGAACTTGAGACGTGCACCGTTCGCGCAAGTTCCTGATTAATCTCAGTCTGACACAGTGTTATGACCGCTTAACAGTTCCGGCGTGTTGAGGTTGGCCAGCCGAGGGTCCTTGTCGGGGCATTGCAGTGCGGTCGCACCGAGCTTGCGCATCAACCGGCCAGGGCTGCGCTCACCTTCGTTCCAGGCGTTTTCAAATGCTGCCCTGTGTAGCACAGGAATCACACACAACAACGGTTCCCAGTGGCCATCATGCCGCACCATCAGCGGCTTGTCCGGATGCAGGTTGGCGGCCTCGCGCATATTGCCGATCAGCGCCGCATCAATGCCGGGAACGTCGCAGGGCAGGACCAGCAGATGGGTATGACGAGCCGCTTTCAGGCCTGCGCGAATACCGGCCAGCGGCCCGGGGAAGTCACCTTCATCATCGTGGACCAACTGGTCGGCGTAGGGCTCGTACTTTTCAAGGTTGCGATTGCAGGAGATGATCAGGTCATCGGTCAGTGGACGGGTCTTGCGATGCAAGTGTGCAATCAGCGGTTCGCCGTGCCAGTCCAGCAATCCTTTATCCCGCCCGCCCATACGTTGGCCGCGCCCGCCCGCCAGGAGCAGAATGGAGCAGGGTGGCAATTGTGAATTCGAGGTCATGGCAGGTCTCCATGGGAGCGGCGAAAAAACCGAGCGCTGTGATATAACACCGGGCTGTTTCTCCTACAACTGGACGAGCCTATGAAAGCCAAGGCTGATGTACCTTTCGCACCGCTGAACATTGCAGTGCTGACTGTCAGCGATACCCGCACACTGGAAACCGACACCTCAGGCCAGCTCTTTGTCGACCGCTTGACCGCTGCCGGTCATAACCTGGCAGCCCGGGTGTTGCTCAAAGATGACCTGTACAAAATTCGCGCGCAAGTCGCCAACTGGATTGCCGATGATGTCGTGCAGGTTGTGCTGATCACCGGCGGAACCGGTTTTACCGGGCGTGATAGCACGCCGGAAGCCGTCAGTTGCCTGCTGGACAAACAGGTTGATGGATTTGGTGAGCTGTTTCGCCAGATCTCGGTTGCCGATATCGGCACCTCGACCGTTCAGTCCCGGACGTTGGCCGGTCTGGCCAACGGCACGTTGGTTTGCTGCTTGCCGGGCTCGACCAATGCCGTGCGCACCGGTTGGGACGGCATACTGGCCGAGCAGCTGGATTCGCGGCATCGCCCGTGCAATTTCGTGCCTCACTTGAAACAGGCAGCGCCTTGTGAATCCCGTGGGTAAGCCTGGCAAGACTGGCAGCCTGATGCCCGTCGAGCTGGCGTTGGCACGCTTGCTGGAAATGGCCGAGGCCTCAAGGATTGTCGAGCGCGAACGCTTGCCGTTGGCACAGGTACAGGGGCGTGTACTGGCTGAAGACCTGGTGTCGACCCTTGATCTGCCACCCTGGCCCAACAGTGCCATGGATGGTTTTGCCTTGCGCATGGCTGACTGGACGGGAGAGCCGTTGGTGGTCAGTCAGAAGGTGTTTGCCGGCCAGGCCCCCGATCCGTTGCAGCCAGGAACCTGTGCGCGCATTTTCACCGGGGCGCCTGTTCCCGCCGGTGCCGATTGCGTCGAGATGCAGGAAAATGTCGAGGTTCAGGCGGATGAGCGAGTACGTTTCACTGAAACCTTGACCCAAGGTCAGAACATCCGTCCGCAAGGCCAGGAAACCACCGTCGGCGAGCTGATTCTGCCGGCAGGTACGCGGTTGGGGCCGATCGAGCAAGGATTGGCTGCCTCATTGGGGCGCGCTGAACTGGAGGTGGTTCGCAAGGTGCGAGTGGCTGTGCTGTCCACCGGCGACGAATTGATTGAGCCCGGGCAGACGTTGGGGCCGGGACAGATCTACAACAGCAACCGGGTGTTGTTGTGCAGCTGGTTGCAGCGTTTGGGGTGTGAGGTCGTCGACGCGGGCATTCTTCCTGACAATCTGCAAACCACTCGTTCCCGATTGGGTGAGTTGAAGGATGTCGACCTGATCCTCTCGACCGGTGGCGTATCGGTAGGGGAAGCCGATTTTCTGGGTATCGCCTTGCGCGAAGAGGGCGAATTGACGCTGTGGAAACTTGCCATCAAGCCCGGTAAACCGCTGACCTTCGGACATTTTCGCGGTGTGCCGGTGATTGGCTTGCCGGGCAATCCGGCATCGACCCTCGTGACTTTTGCATTGTTGACCAGGCCCTATCTCCTGCGCCGTCAGGGTGTAAAAGAAGTCGAGCCGCTGAAGGTGCAGGTGCCGGCCGGGTTTGACTGGCTCAAACCCGGTAATCGGCGTGAGTATTTGCGCGCACGGCTGGAAAACGGCAGGGCGACGATCTACAAAAACCAGAGTTCTGGCGTACTGCGTAGCGCCGCCTGGGCTGATGGATTGGTAGAAGTACTGGAAGGTCGCACGCTGGTTCAGGGCGATAGCGTTTTCTTCATTCCGCTGAGTGAAGTTCTGAGCTGATAGTTTCAGCGGCTGGTCACACAAAACCCGGTTGATTGAACCGGGTTTTGTGCTGAAGGCCACTCAATGCGCCAGAAGCAATGAAATAACCTGCTCGAAACGGCTGTTGGCGATCCAGCCAAGGAGGCCGAGGATCACGGCTGTTCCGCAGGCGGAATAGGCAAGCCTGTGCTTGATGGATTTGACGTCATCCAGGACTTCGTCCATGTCCCTGCGTAAGCTCTTGAGGTGTGTTTCCAGCTCGGTGACGCGAGGTTCCATATCAACTTCTCCCGTGGCTTTTGTTCTGTTGCGGTATTCAGCTCGAAGGCCTGCATTTTTATTATCTGTGAGCGGCAAGACCGAAATGGCCGGTGATCCGAGGTTTTGGCTTTGCATGGCACGTCCTTGTGGTGTCCTGCTCTAGCCCCCAAAAGTCTACCAATTCAGGTTTCCGGTCAATTGAGCCGATTCCTCACGTTTTGTAAGAAAAATCCTGCCGTGTGGGGGGGATCAAGACTGTCCGACTGGAAGTCATTCGTTTTCTTGCGACTTTTAACGGGGGGGCTTCTGGCGTCGACAGCATGTTTATTCGTGCGCGCCTGCCCTGGAAGGGGACAACTTGCGTTTCTCGGTTCGCCCGGCGGCGTTACTCGTGCATCTGCCTGAGGATTCGCCGCTGGTACGAACTAGTCGTCAAGGCTGATGATTTGTTCGCGCACGGCAAACAGCACCAGGCCGGCCACGTCGTAGATCTGCAGACGCTTCATGATCTGCGAACGGTGGGTTTCTACGGTCTTGACGCTCAGCCCCAGGCCATTTGCGATCTCTCGAGTGGATTTTCCGCGAACGATCAACCGCAGGATTTCCAGCTGACGTGCCGTCAGGTTGTGCGAGCCGGCAGGTTCGGGTGGGTGCTTCTGGTTTCGGGTCAGCGCCTGGGTGATCACCGTGTGGGCAATGGCCGGGCTCAGATAGCGCTCGTTGTTGCGCAAGGCCTCCAGCGCGTGCTCGAGTTCGGTCGCCGTGGTGTCCTTGAGCAGGTAGCCATGGGCTCCGGATTCCAGCGCCTGCATGATCAGGGCCGGGTCGGTGTGCATCGAGAGGATCAGGACCTTGCTCTGCGGGCGCACCCGCTTGAGTTGCTGCAAGGCTTCGAGGCCGCCGGTCTGGCGCATCGAAATATCCAGCAGGACAATATCCGGCGACAGCTGCCCGACCATTTCCAGCAACTGCGAGCCGTCACTGGCCTCACCGATGACGGCATAGCCCGGCAGATCCATTACCAGAGCGCGCACGCCAGCCCTGATCAGCGAGTGGTCATCCACCAGTAGTAAATTACAAGTCAATGCATAACCTTATTCGAACTGGCCCGTTCGAGCGCACGGGGCGCCCAGGGAAAAAGAGCTTCGATCTGGGTGCCTTTGCCCGGCTCGCTGGTCACGGTCAGCGTGCCGCCCAGTTGATCGATCCGTTCCGACATCCCGGCCATACCGCGTTGCCCTTCACGACCGGGGTCGGTTGCAGGCGCGAAGCCCTGACCGTCATCGCTGATTTGCAACTTCAGGCCTTGTGGCAGGCGCTGCAGGCATACCACCAGGTTCTTGGCCTGGGCATGTCGCAGGATGTTGGTGACCGCTTCCTGAGTGATACGGAAAGCCGCCACGGCCATTTCCTCCGGTATGCCGGTCAGGCGCTGCTGGCATTCCAGGCTCCAGTGCACCGAGGTGTTGGTCAGGGTCTTGAGCAGGTGCGCGCGCAGACTGGCCTCCAGCCCGAGGCTGGTCAACTGCCGGGGATTGAGAATGGCGGATACGTCACGAACTTTGGTCAGGGTTTCTTCCAGCGTGTCGCAGAGGACCGAGCATTGCTCCTGGAGTTCTTCGGGCATTCGGCGTTTGAGCCAGTCACTTTGCAGTTTTGCGGCGGTCAGCAATTGACCGATGTCGTCATGCAGTTCCCGGCTCAGCCGGTGACGCTCGTTTTCCTGAACCTGCAACAGCCGGTCGGCCAGTTCCTGGGGCTGGAATTTGATGGATTTGCGCGAGAGGCAGTACTGCACGGCCGCACTGGTCAGCGCCGCAACGTTGAGCACCAGCAATGACAGGGGCAACGGGATGGACAAGCCATAGGCCAAAAGACTGCCGAGCGTCGAGCAGGCGCATAACAACAGCGTGAATGTGCGTGCACTTTCTCGAGAAGGTGGCCACGTGGCGATTGACTTGAGGCTGGCGTGCATAGCGGATGGAGCCAATGGATGTTCGCTGCGGGCAGACCGGTCATGCTGACTGACAGGCCCCTGTTTTTTAATCTGGAGCGTCGACTTCAACGGGGTGTACTTTTTTGGAGAAATCAGCCCCAAACCGTCCGGCTGCAACCACACTGCCACTAATTGGCGTCAACTAACAGGCGGCATAGTAGCACTTAAGATACCGTTGGTCGCGTCCGCATATATGTCCGAAAAGTCAGGAGTCCAGTCGTTCGGCGATGGTTCCATAAAGGAACAAGTTGGTTGATGTGTTTGTTAAATGAGGTCGTTTATAGCGATGAGAAAATCAATTGCGACACGTGCGCACTCAAGTTACAGCGCGGTATTGATAACCGAAACACGCCATGGGGCATGGTTCGGCAAGTTCAGGCCTGTCGCTGCGAATAGGACACGAGGGTGAACGGCCTGGAGTTGACCGGTGGTTGAAACCGGCTTTGCCCGACCTGAAAGGCAAAGGCTTCGATCAGGGTGGCCTGTTCGCTGTCGTCGAGACTGAGCTGTCCGGTGGTCTGGTCGATGAGTTCGAGTTGCCAGGCAATCAGGGTCAGGCAGTCTTTCAGGGCGCCCAGTGCCTCGTCGTGCAGGCTCATGGTGTTCTGTGCGTGGTTCAGCAGGCCATGAATATGCAGGGAGAATTCAGACACGGTCGCCAACGCCAGGGCATCGGCCTTGTTGGCCAGCTTGAGTAGTGTGCTGAGCAGGCAGTCGATGGCGTCCTTGTCATTGCTGATCAGCTGCAGATGACTCAGGCATTCCTCGGTTTTAGCCAGGAGTGTTTCAGCCTCGACGAGGAATTCCGGGAGCCGCCGGGCCCACTCTTTACGGTCGTTCGGCATACTTATCTCCACAACGTCATGTCAAATGAGGGGATATCGAGTGTGTCGACGAGGGCGGTCGGGGCCCCGGCATTGTCGAGTCGTCGGGTGAACGAACTGCGGCTGGCTCGCAGGCAGGCCGGGGAACACGGGAGGGTGGTTGGCCACTTACTTGCGATCGCACACACAAGCCTGACTCCGTTCATGCAATGAGAATGGCGTCACATTAATGGCTATTGGATATTGCGAATATCAGGTTGCGCCTGATTGTTGATAGGGGAATCCCTTACACAGGGGAACCTTTCGAACGAACAAAGGTCGTGTGGCGCAGAAGTGCGGCGGATGTCATCACGGAGCCAGTAAAGCATGATGTTAATGTGACATCAATGGCCGAGCGTGGCATTTTAGAGAGGGTCAAGCTTCGGCAAAAACAGCCGATAACCTTCCTTGAGTGAATTCATCCGAACAAGACCAGGAGTCATTGATGGCCGGCATTCTCGACACGGTAGACCAACGCACGCAACTGGTGGGTGAGAATCGCCTGGAAATTCTCATGTTCCGGCTCGCCGGACGGCAATTGTTCGCGATCAACGTCTTTAAAGTACAGGAAGTCTTGCAACTGCCAAAGTTGACGCTGATGCCGCAGCGTCATCCTTTTGTGTGCGGCGTGGTCAACCTGCGTGGCCAGACCCTGCCAGTGATCGACCTGTCCCAGGCCATTGGTATGCGCCCGTTGGTGCCGGGGCCTGGCAGCACGATTATCGTCACCGAATACAACCGTTCGGTGCAGGCCTTCCTGGTCGGTGGTGTGGACCGGATCGTCAACATGAACTGGGAAGCCATCCTGCCGCCACCGAGCAGTGCCGGCCGCCAGCACTACCTGACGGCCATCAGCAAAGTCGATGATCAACTGGTGGAAATCATTGATGTCGAAAAGGTCCTGGCCGAAATCGTCCCGTACAACGCCAAAGTCTCCCGCGACAAGCTCGAAGATCCGGTACTGGAACGTGCCCGTGGCCGTGAGGTGCTGCTGGTGGATGATTCGAACGTGGCCCTGGCGCAATTGCGCGATACCCTGGGACAGCTCGGCGTGAAGATGCACATCGCCAGCGACGGGCTGAAGGCCTTGAACATGCTCAAGGCCTGGGCCGATACCGGCGTGGACATGACCGACAAACTGCTGATGGTCTTCACCGATGCGGAAATGCCGGAAATGGATGGCTATCGCCTGACCACCGAAATTCGCAACGATCCGCGCCTGCGCGGCTTGTACGTGGTGCTGCACACCTCTTTGTCCGGTAGTTTCAACGACTCGATGGTCAAAAAGGTCGGCTGCGACAATTTCCTCTCCAAATTCCAGCCGGACAAACTCGTCGACGTGGTGCGCCAGCGCCTGATGCTTGACGAAGTGCCGGCCTGATCAAGACCACGGTCAGTTTTTTTGCTCTTTGATTCGGTGATCAAGCTCGTATAGGGTGGCGTTTTGCCTAACAGGGAGCTGGCCATGTTGCGTCTGAGCGCGCTGTATCGTTATCCGTTGAAGTCCGCCAGGGGCGAGACGCTGCAACAGACCGGTCTCGATAAACTTGGGCTGGACGGCGATCGCCGCTGGATGCTGGTGGATGAGGCCAGCGGTCGTTTCCTGACCCAGCGTGCGGTGGCGCAGATGAGCCAGTTGTCGGCGTTGTGGAATGTCGAAGGTGGCTTGACCCTCAGTGCGCCCGGCCATTCGCCGATCGACATTGCCTTGCCAGGTAGCGATGCACAACTGCGAGGCGTGACGATCTGGCGCGATACCTTGCGAGTGCCCGATGCAGGCGATGAAGCTGGGGCCTGGGTCAGCCAGTTCATCGGCAAACCGACACGCCTGGTGCAAGTGCCGCTCGATCGGGCGCGGATGACGGAGGCTGGCTACGGCAAGGATGACGATCAGGTGGCGTTCGCCGATGGCTATCCGCTGTTGCTGATCGGCCAGGCTTCTCTCGAGGACCTGTCGCAACGGGTCGGGCGTCCGTTGGAGATGCTGCGTTTCCGGCCCAACCTGGTGATCGAAGGCAGTGCAGCGTTCGCCGAGGACGACTGGAAGCGTATCCGAATCGGCGAGGTCGAGTTCCGCGTGGTCAAGTCCTGTTCACGCTGCATCCTGACCACCATCGACCCGCAGACAGGGGAGCGCAGCGACGACCGCGAACCCTTGGCCACCTTGCAGAAATACCGTGCCCAGGCGGACGGCGCCATGTTCGGCCAGAACCTGGTCAACGACGGCAACGGTCGACTCGAAGTCGGCATGCCGGTGGAGATCCTCGAGTAACTTTGCGCCGCAATAAAAATGCCCGTGTCGAAAAACACGGGCATTTTTATTGCGGCGACTTTTTTTGGTTGAGGTCGCGCAGGTTTAGCCGCGGTATTCGCACAGGTAGGCAGTGTCGACGGCTACTTTCAGCTGGAACTTGCTGTTGGCCGGCACATTGAACTGGCTGCCGGCGGCGAAGGTTTCCCAGTCGCTGCTGTCCGGCAGCTTGACGGTCAGTGCACCGCTGACCACGTGCATGATTTCACGCTGGCTGGTGCCGAATTCGTACTCGCCCGGAGCCATGACGCCGATGGTCGCTGGACCTTCTGCGGTGCCAAAGGCGATCGACTTGACGGTGCCGTCGAAGTACTCGTTGACTTTAAACATGGGCGATTCCTCGAAAAGGGCTAAAAAGGGCCGGCCAGTATGCACAAGGCTCTTGGCGTCGTCACCTGTCTAAAGCGGCAGAACCAGCGGCAGCAGGCGTGCGGTATTGCGCGCATCTTCCAGCGCCCGGTGTTGCTGGCCGGTGAACTGCAAGCCGGCCAGTTGCAAGGCGCCGTTCAACCCCAGCGGACGTTCCAGGCGTCGGGCCTTGGCAAAGCGCTGTTTGAGGTTCATGTGCGGCACGTTGGCCAGCATGCTGGCGAGTCCCAGTTGCTGCCAATCCTGAAGCAATTGTTTGCGATCGTAATCGCCCCAACTGGCCCAGCCCTCAAGTCGTGTGTGGTGTTGGCCGAGCCAGCGTTCAAATGCCGGCCAGACTTCGCCCAGCGGTTGCGCGGCATCGATGTTGGCTTGGGTGATGTGTGTCAGCTCGCGGCAAAATGGCGTCAACAACGGCCGTCGCGAGGGCCGGACGAAACGCTGGAACTGGTCCAGTTCGCGTCCCTTGCGGTCCACCAGGGTGGCGCCGATTTCAATGATTTCCATATCCGTTACGGGCCAACCACCTTCATCGGTGGTGGCCTCCAGATCGATGACCAGCCAGTGAGGCATTGCAGGTTTCCTGGTATCCGCGTCCTGTAGGGTTTGAGCGTAGCCAAACCCGGCGGTTCCGCCTAGCGGCTTATTCGACCTCCAACAGAATCTGCCGGTTTTTTACCTGATCCCCGACTTTGACTTGCAGGCGTTTGAGCACACCGTCGATGCCCGATTTCAACGGGTGCTCCATTTTCATCGCCTCCAGTACCACCAGCAACTGGCCCTTGCTCACGGGGCTGCCTTCATTGACCAGGACGTCGACAATCGCCCCGTCCATCGGTGCCTTGAGGGTGCCGGAGCTGACACCGGCCTGGCCGGTCACCTGTGCCTGGGTGCGATCCTCAAACTGCAGGCTGCCTGGGCGGGTAAACAGCCAGAGCTGCCCGCCCTCCAGGCGATAAGCGTGGCGCTGACGGATGCCATCAATCTCAAGGGTGGCCCAGCGTCCGTCGTTGTGGATGATCTGCAGCGCGAGGTTGTGCCCGGCGACCTGAATGTGCAACGGCTCGCCGGGGATTGCCCGCAACGCTACCGGCCAATCCTGATCCTCAAGACCGATGCGATAGTGCAGCGGCACGCTGGCGTTGTTGCGCCAACCGCAAAGCGCGGCCGGATGAGCCTGCGCTGAGGCCTGATAGAAAAGGGCGGTGGCGATGGCCAGGTGATGCGCGCCCGGGGCATGGGATTGCAGGCAGGCATGCTCGGAAAAATGCTGCGCGATGAACCCGGTGCTGAAGTCCCCGCCGGCGAACTGCGGGTGTTCCAGCAGGCTGGCGAGCAAGCGCTGATTGCTTTGCACGCCCAGCAGCACGCTGTCTTGTACCGCCCGCAGCAATTTGCGTCGGGCTTGCTCGCGGGTGGCGCCGTGGGCGATGAGCTTGCCGAGCATCGGGTCGTAGAAGGGGCTGATGATCTGGCCTTCGATCAGGCCGTGGTCGATCCGCACGCCGTCCTGCAACCCCGGTTCCCAGGCCACGACGCGCCCGGTTTGCGGCAGAAAACCCCGAGCCGGATCTTCGGCATACAGGCGTACTTCCATGGCGTGCCCGTGGAGTTGCACCTGCTCCTGGCGCAAGGGCAGCGGCTGCCCTTCGGCGATGTTCAACTGCCAGGCCACCAGGTCCAGGCCGGTGATCAGTTCGGTCACCGGGTGCTCCACTTGCAGCCGGGTGTTCATCTCCAGGAAATAGAATTGCCCGCGTGCATCCAGCAAAAACTCCACCGTGCCCGCACCGACGTACTGCACCGCGCGCCCGGCCTTGAGCGCCGCTTCGCCCATGGCTTGCCGCAGTTCCGGCGTCATCACCGGGCAGGGTGCTTCCTCGATGACTTTCTGATGCCGGCGCTGCACCGAACAGTCGCGCTCGCCGAGGTAAATCAGGTTGCCATGCCGGTCACCGAACAGCTGAACCTCGACGTGACGGGGTTCGACCAATGCCTGTTCGAGAATCAGCTCGCCGCTGCCAAAACCGTTCAGGGCTTCGGAGCGTGCGGTGCGAATCTGTTCCAGCAAGTCGCTGGCGTTGTGCACCAGGCGCATGCCGCGTCCACCGCCCCCAGCGCTGGCCTTGATCATCAACGGATAGCCGATGCGCCCGGCTTCGCGGCTCAGGGTGGCGTCGTCCTGTTCGGCGCCTTGATAGCCTTTGATGCAGGGCACTCCGGCTTCGAGCATGGCGAGCTTCGACAGGCGCTTGCTGCCCATCAGTTCGATGGCCGCGGGGCTGGGGCCAATGAAGGTGATGCTGGCGTCCTGGCACGCAAGGGCAAACCCGGCGTTTTCCGAGAGGAAGCCGTAGCCCGGATGGATCGCATCCGCGCCCGTGCGCCGGGCCGCGTCGAGGATGGCCTGGACGTTCAAATAAGACTGGTGCACCGGGGCCGGACCGATGTTGACGGCCTCGTCGGCCATCTGCACGTGGAGTGCATCGGCGTCGGCGTCGCTGAACACGGCGACCGTGCGATAGCCCAGCGCCTGGGCCGTGCGCTGGATACGGCAGGCAATTTCACCGCGGTTGGCGATGAGGATTTTCTTGAGTCCGGGCATGGGTAGGTTCTCTGGTTTTTAGCGGTGTCTGGTCGGGCCTCTTCGCTGGCAAGCCAGCTCCTACAGGGATTGTGTGTGCATAAATCCACTGTAGGAGCTGGCTTGCCAGCGAAGCTTTTAAGAGGCCCACCCCGGTTTGCGTTTTTGCACGAAAGCCATCGCTCCCTCGACGCCTTCCGCCCCGGTCACCGCTTCGCTGAACCATTCGGCAGCCTGATCGAGCAGGGCATCCGAGGGCTGCCCAGCGCTCGCCAGCAAGAGTTTCTTGGTCATCGCATTCGCCTCGGGCGCACAACACAACACATGGGCCAACACCTCATCGAGACGCTCGGCCAGGGCCTGCGGATCATGCTCGACAAAATGCACCAGCCCCATGCGGCGCGCCTGGGTACCGTCGAAACGCGCCGCCGTCAGGGCCAGGCGCCGGGCCTGGGTCAAGCCGATGCGCTGCACCACGAAGGGTGCGATCTGCGCCGGTAGCAATCCGAGGCTGGTTTCCGGAAGGCCGAATTGCGCCTGGTGATCGGCCAGGGCGACATCGCTGACACAAGCCAGGCCGAGACCTCCTCCGAGCACCGCGCCCTGCAGTATCGTGATCACCACTTGCGGTGTGTTCTGCACCTCTTGCAGCAGCGCACCGAACAACCGATTCGAGTCGCGGTGTGCGCTCGAACCCTGAGTATGGGCGTTGGCCATATCCTTGAGATCGCCGCCAGCGCAAAAGTGACCGCCGGCACCGCCGATCACCAGCGCCCGGACGCCTCGGTCATCGCGCACGGCTGCCAGCACCGAGTGCAACTCGGCGACCATCTGCAAGCTCATCGCATTGCGGCATTCCGGGCGGTTGAGGGTGATGTGCAACACGCCGTTGTGCAGTTCCAGCAGTAAGGTCTGGCAAACCGGCAGGTTGTTCATTTCTTTTTCCCCGGCAGAATGCCCATGAGTTTGCAGATGATCCCCAGCATGATTTCGTCGGCGCCGCCGCCAATCGATACCAGCCTCACATCACGGTAGGCGCGGGCCACCGGGTTGTCCCACATGAAACCCATGCCGCCCCAATATTGCAGGCAACTGTCACTGACTTCGCGGCCCAGCCGCCCGGCCTTGAGCTTGGCCATGGAGGCCAGGCGCGTGACGTCCTGGCCTTTGATGTACTGCTCGGTGGCCTGATAGACCAGTGCCCGCAGGCATTCGATTTCGGTTTGCAGTTCCGCCAGGCGGAAGTGGATCACCTGATTGTCGATCAGCGCGTTGCCGAAGGTCTTGCGCTCCTTGCAGTATTCGATGGTGCTGTCGACACAGTACTCCAGGCCTTTGATCATGTTGGCCGCACCGAACAGGCGTTCCTCCTGGAACTGCAGCATCTGCATCATGAACCCCGCGCCTTCATGACCGATGCGGTTGCGCTGCGGTACGCGCACGTTGTCGAAAAACACCTGTGCGGTTTCCGAGCTGCGCATGCCGAGCTTGTCCAGGTGTGAACTCAAGCTGATGCCCGGCGTGTTCATTGGCACCATGATCAGCGACTTGTTGATGTGCGGCTTGTCGTCCGAAGTGTTGGCCAGCAGGCAGATGAAGTCGGCGCTCGGCGAGTTGGTGATCCACATTTTGCTGCCGTTGATCACGTAGTCGTCGCCGTCCTTGCGGGCGGTGGTTTTCAATCCGGCAACGTCAGAACCTGCGCCGACTTCGGAGACACCGATGCAGCCGACCTGCTCACCGGTGATGGCCGGGCGCAGGAATTCCTCGCGCAACTCATCGGAGCCGAACCGTGCCAGGGCCGGGGTGCACATGTCGGTCTGCACGCCGATGGACATCGGGATGCCGCCGCAATGAATGGTGCCGAACTCTTCGGCGGCGACGATCGAATAACTGTAGTCGAGCCCCATGCCACCGAATTTTTCCGGTTTGGAAATACCCAACAAGCCGAGGTCGCCAGCCTTGCGGAAGATGTCGTGGATGGGGAAGCGCCCGGCCTTTTCCCATTCCTCAACGTGCGGGTTGATCTCATGCTCGACGAACTGGCGAACGGTGCGGCGCAGTGCTTCGTGTTCCTGGGTGAAGATCATTTTTATTGTTCTCCTCTGATCGCCCTTAGAAGCGGGCTACGCCAAAACTGTTGGCTTGCAATGGCCGCACCTCGGCCTCGTGACAGATGTCCAGCAAGTAACCCAGCAAAGTCCGGGTATCGCGCGGGTCGATCAATCCGTCGTCCCATAGATTGGCGCTGCCGTAGAGCGCCGTGGACTGGCTGTCGAGTTTCTGCGCGGTGACCTGTTCGAGCATGTCGAGCATTTTCGGGTCGGGCACCAGGCCGTCCTTGGCCTGTTTGGCCTCGGTGACGATGCGCAGCACTTTGCCCGCTTGTGCACCGCCCATCACGGCGGTGCGGCTGTTGGGCCAGGCGAAGATGAAGCGCGGGTCGAGGCCGCGTCCGCACATCGCATAGTTGCCGGCGCCATAGGAGCCGCCAACCACGATGGTCAGCTTCGGCACCCGGGCGTTGGCCACTGCCTGGATCATCTTCGCGCCGTGTTTGATCACGCCTTGTTGTTCCGATTCGGTGCCGACCATGAACCCGGTGGTGTTATGGAAAAACAGCAGCGGCGTGCGGCTCTGGTCGCACAGCTGGATGAACTGGGCAGCCTTGCTCGCGCCTTTTGGCGTGATCGGGCCGTTGTTGCCGATGAAGCCACAGGCGCGCCCCTGAATTTTCAGGTGACCGCACACCGTCTGCTGATCGAACTCGCCTTTGAATTCAAGAAAGTTCGAAGCGTCGGCGAGACGGGCGATGATTTCGCGCACGTCGTAGGGTCTTTTCGGGTCATCCGGGATCAGGCCCAGCAGTTCGTCGATGGGGTAAAGCGGTTCTTCCCAATGCCGTTCGGGCTGGCGGGGCAACTGCTCGTTCCACGGCAGCAGGCTGACAATCTCGCGTACCTGACGCACACCATCGGCGTCGTTTTCAGCCAGGTATTCGGCGGTACCGGCGGTTTGTGCGTGCATCTCGGCGCCGCCCAGTTCTTCATCGGTGGCGACTTCGCCGGTGGCGGCCTTGAGCAACGGCGGGCCGGCGAGAAACAGCTTGGCCTTGCCGCGCACCACCACCACGTAATCCGACAGCCCCGGCTGATAGGCACCGCCCGCCGTGGCTGAGCCGTGCACCACGGTGATCTGCGGCAACCCCATGGCCGACATCCGTGCCTGATTGGCAAAGCTGCGCGCGCCTTCGACGAAAATCTCCGCCGCGTAATTGAGGTTGGCGCCGCCGCTTTCGGCGAGGGTGATCACCGGCAGTTTGTTTTCCATGGCGATCTGTTGCAGGCGCAGGGATTTCTTCAAACCGCTGGGGGAGATGGTTCCACCCCTGATCGCGCTGTTGTTCGCCACCACCAGCACCCGCACGCCGCAGACATAGCCGATGCCGGCGATCAAACCGCCACCGGCGCAGCTGCCGTCCTTGTCGTCGTGCAGCTTGTAGCCGGCCAGGCTCGCCAGTTCAAGAAACGGCGCGCCGGGGTCCAGCAGTAGATTAAGGCGATCACGGGGCAATAACTGACCGCGTTTTTCGAACCTGGGTTTGGCTTCGGCAGCCTTGTTCAGCAGGTTCTGTTCGAGCACGCGAACCTGCTCGATGGCGTTCAGCATCGCCGCGCGGTTCCGGGTGAACGGCTCGCTGTGGGGATCGAGCAACGACTGAATCACCGGCATGGGTTATTCCTTGTCCTTCAACACGTCTGGTACGTAGGCGCGGTGAAAGCCGTTATACGACTCGCTGTTGGTCGCCTTGTGAATCGGCCAGGCGCGCCCGCCAAGGCTGGCGGCGCCGTCGATGCGCAAGGTGGCGCCGCTGACGAACGTCGCTGCCGGGCTGAGCAGGAATACAATCGCCGCGCTGACTTCCGATTCGGTGCCGATGCGCTTGAGCGGTACGTGTTCGCGCAACGTCGGAATCGCCGCCTTGAAGGCGCCTTCGTAGGTGTCCATGCCACTGGAGGCAATCCAGCCCGGTGCCACGGCGTTGACCCGCACCCCGGCATGACCCCATTCGTACGCGGCGGTCTTGGTCAGGTTGTCCATGCCCGAACGTGCCGCGCCGGAGTGGCCCATACCGGGCATGCCGCCCCACATGTCGGCGAGCATGTTGACGATCGCGCCGCCGTGCTTGCTCATGGACTGGTTGAACACTTCCCGGGCCATCAGGAAACCGCCCACCAGATTGGTGCGCATCACGGTTTCAAACCCCTTCTGATTGATCGAGGCCAGGGGCGAGGGGTACTGCCCGCCCGCATTATTGACCAGGCCATGAATGGGGCCATGCTTGCGAATCAATTCGCTGACCAGGTGCTCCACCGGTTCTTCCTCGCGGATGTCGCAAACCGCCCAATCGGCCTTGCCGCCGTCTTCGGCGATCTCTGCCGCAACGGTTTTGAGCTTGTCGGCCTTGCGCCCGACCAGCAGCACATGGGCGCCGAGGGCCGCCAGTTCGTGGGCGGTGCAGCGGCCGATGCCACTGCCACCACCGGTGACGATGATGTTTTTGCCGGCAAACAAATCGGCTTTGAAAATCGAATCGTAGGCCATGGCGGCAATCCTCTAGGTGAACTGGTCGGCGATGCGCTGCGGCACCGGAATCTGGATTTCCAGCAGTTGCTGGGCGAAGGCTTTACCTTGCGGATCGATTCGCAAGCTGGCGACACCGCCGCCGCCGAGGGCGTTTTCCAGCAGGAAATTCAGGCTGTGGCTGGCGGGCAAGTACCAGCGTTCGACTCGCCCGTGGATGGGATCGAGAACGTGGCCCATCCAGTCGACGATCACTTCCGGGGTCAAGGCTTCGGCGATCCATGGCAGGAACCCGGGCTCGCGGGCCATGACGCCGATGTTGCCGTGGTTGCCCTTGTCGCCGGAACGAGCGACCGCCAGTTTGACCAGGGCCACGCTGGCGTCGGCCAGGCCCGTCGGTTTCGGTGGCGCGAGCGGGGCCGGCAGGTCCAGCGGGTCGAGCACATCGAGGGCGGGCAGGGCACACCGGTGGCGCTGGCCCATGCAATCAATGTCCAGCGTGCAGGCGGTTTTGTCGATCAGGAACGAGAACAGCCTGATCAGCGGATACACCGTCGGCCGGCCACCGACAATGCCGGTCAGCCCCGGCGCCATGCCGGTGGCGGCCTGGGCGATTTCCCGGGAGAACACGATCAAGGCCTGCTTGTCCGGATGGCGTACCGCGAGTTTGATCACCACTTCGCGGGTGTCCTGACGCTGGCCGTGGGGGCCGTAGGTGGCCTCGCTGCCCAGTAACTCGATACTCACGTCGCTGTAGGGCGCCCAGCCACGCAGGCGGAACATTTCCGAGGTCTTGTTGATGATCGCATCGCTGACCCGCCGCGCCTTGTCGACGGCATCGATACCGGCGATCAGGCAACTGGCGGTGCAGCGGAAACCATCGGGGCAGGTGGCGCTGACCTTGTATTGAGCGGTCGGCGGCAAGCCTTTGGCGCCGTGCACCTGCACCGCGTTCCTGCCTTGTTGCAGCAGTTTGACCTGAGTGAAATCGCACACCACATCGGGCAGCAGATACGCCCGGGGGTCACCGATTTCGTACAACATCTGCTCGCCCACCGTCAGTGGCGTGACCAGCCCGCCGGTACCTTCGGGTTTGCTGACGATGAACTGGCTGTCGGCGCTGACTTCGACGATGGGAAAGCCGATGTGTTCGTAGTCGGGGACGTCGCGCCAATCCGTGAAGTTGCCGCCGGTGCATTGGGCGCCGCATTCGATGATGTGCCCGGCCAATGCCGCCTGGGCGAGCTTGTCGTAGTCGTGCCACGACCAGCCGAACTCATGCACCAGCGCAGCGCTGACCACCGCACTGTCGACCACGCGCCCGGTGATCACGATGTCCGCCCCCAGGCGCAGGGCTTCGACGATACCGGGTGCGCCGAGGTAGGCATTGGTCGAGATGCACATCGATGGCAGGGGCGCGCCGCTGAACATTTCATGAATGCCCAGGTTGCCCAGCTGCTTGAATTGCGGCTGCAAGTCATCGCCCAGCAGCACGGCGATCTTCAGGGCCACCCCGGCCTTGTCGCAGGCCGCTTGCAGGGCGGCGGCGCAGGCTTGGGGATTGACCCCGCCGGCATTGCTGATGACCCGGATGTTCTGCTGTGCGAGTTGCGGCAGCAAGGGCGCGAGCACTTCGATGAAGTCGCCCGCATAGCCGGCCTGGGGATCTTTCATCCGTGCGCCGGCCATGATCGACAAGGTGATTTCGGCCAGATAATCGAAGACCAGATAGTCCAGATGCCCGTGTTCCACAAGTTGCGCGGCAGCGGTCGAGGTATCGCCCCAGAAGGCGCTGGCGCAACCGATGCGAATTGATTTAGGTGCAGTCCATTCCATAGCCACCTCCAACCGAAGTGCGTCGACATTACCAAGCAAGCGCTTGGTTTGTAAATGACTTGGTTATCTTCTGCCCAAGCGCTTGCTTGGTTGCATCCATGAGCTTAAATTGCCCGCGCAACTCCGGTGTTTTCGGGGGATCGGCGTTATTGATAGATCGACTGTAGGAGATAACGGGTGGACGAGCAAAAAGCCCTGAGGGTCATGCGTGAATTGGTGGACGACGGCCAATTGACCGACCCGGACAGCGCCCGTGGCAAGCTGCTGCAAGTCGCGGCCCACCTGTTCCGCAATAAAGGCTATGAACGCACGACCGTGCGCGATCTGGCTGGCGCCGTGGGTATTCAGTCCGGGAGCATTTTCCACCACTTCAAAAGCAAGGACGAAATCCTGCGCGCCGTGATGGAGGAAACCATACGCTACAACACCGCGTTGATGCGTGCGGCCGTCGCCGAGGCCGGCAATGTGCGCGAGCGGGTGCTGGCGCTGATCCGCTGTGAATTGCAGTCGATCATGGGCGGCAGCGGCGAGGCCATGGCCGTGCTGGTCTACGAATGGCGCTCGCTGTCCGAAGAGGGCCAGGCCAAAGTCCTGGCGCTGCGCGATATCTACGAAGACATCTGGCTGCAAGTACTGGGCGAAGCCAAGACCGCCGGGTTTATCCGCGGCGATGTGTTCATCACTCGGCGGTTCCTGACCGGCGCATTGTCCTGGACCACCACCTGGTTTCGCGCCGACGGCAACATGAGCCTCGATCAGTTGGCTGATGAAGCGTTGATTCTGGTGCTGGAAGACCGGCAATAAAGTTGTATTGGCCAGCATTAAACTGGCTAACTGGACGAAACCGCCTAGCTTGAATGCATTGATGCCGTTTTATTGGGGAGTGGGGTTGTTTTGATGGATTCGCCAATTCGGACAGCCTCGCAGCTTTTGCTGGCGATGCTTGCAGCGTCAACGGTGATGCCGTCCCAGGCTGCGCAACTGGTGCGCATTGGTGCCGCGCACTTTCCGCCCTATACCGTGCGCCCGGAATCCGGGGCCGATACCGGGTTGCTGCCGCAACTGGTCGAGGCTCTGAATGCGTCGCAAACTGACTACCAGTTTGTCCTGGTGCCCACCTCCATTCCCCGGCGCTTCGGTGACTTCAAGCAGGGCCGGGTCGATATGGCCATCTTCGAAAATCCGGCCTGGGGTTGGGAAGACATTCCCCATACTGCCGTCGACATGGGGCTGGAAGACGCCGAGATTTTTGTCGCGCAACGCCTGCCCGATCGACAGCAAAGCTATTTTGCCGACCTGAGCGGCAAGCGTCTGGCGTTGTTCAGTGGCTATCACTACGAGTTCGCCAATTTCAATGCCGACCCCCAGTACCTCGCGAAAAACTACAACGCCACGCTGACCTATTCCCACGACAGCAATCTGCTGATGGTGTTACGCGACCGGGCCGACATTGCCCTGGTCACGCGCTCTTATCTGTTCGACTACTTGTTACGCAATAAAAAAGTCGCTGACGAGTTGCTGGTGTCCCAGCGCGTTGACCAGATTTATCATCACTACGCCATTCTCCGTCCGACCGCGCCCATCACTGGTGAGGCCTTCGGCAAGTTGTTGCAAGGCTTGCGGGACAACGGCCAGATGCTGAAGATTTTCGATCCGTACAAGATTGCGTTGGTGCCGATCCCGCACAACAAACCGGCGCCACAACTCGCCAATTGACGGTCTTTTGCTAAATTTCCTGCCACGGCTCACGTCACTTCGTTGAACTGTCGACGACTATCGTGAGCCCGACCCATGTCCAATCTGAATGACCTGACTGCCCTGTGTCTGCCGACAGGCAGTCGTCTTGCCGCTGATGAAACCGATTGCCGCCTGAGCTTGAGCCTGGAAGGGCAACCGCTGCCCGCCCTGTGGCTGACTCGTGGCCCAGAGTTGCACGTGCAACTGGAGGAGCGTTTCAGTCGCCCTGAAGGGCAGGCATTGTGGGCGGCCTGTTACTGGCTGTTCGCTCGCGACCCCGACTGTCAGCGCCTGGTCTGGCAACTGCAAGACGTGCCAACCGAAGCCTTGTTCAGCGGCCTGCTGATTGCGACTCACGTCAGCGGCCAGTATCTCTGCGAGCGCACTTTGTTCTGGCAGTTGCCGCAGCCGTGGCTGGGGCATTCATTGACCGGCAGGTACCCGCAGCAAATGCTCATGACCGACGGCAAGCGTCATCCACGGCGGCCGGTCAAACCTGGTGGTGAAGTGTATCGACGCTTCGATGCACGACTGGGCGCCTGGGTTTCCCTGCGTACCGTGGAAATCGAGCAAGACCTGGCACGCTTCAACCGCTGGCAAAACAACCCGCGGGTCGCGAGTTCCTGGCAGGAGGAGGGCAGCCTCCAACAGCATCGCCAATACCTGAGCAAACTCGTAGCCGACCCGCACACCCTGACGTTGATCGGGTGTTTCGACGATCAGCCGTTCGCTTACTTCGAAGCCTACTGGGCCAGGGAAGATCGCATCGCACCGTTCTATGAGGCAGGCGATTACGACCGTGGCATCCACATGCTGGTGGGCGAAGAAAACTACCGCGGTCCGCACAAGGTGGCGAGCTGGTTATCGGCGCTGGTGCATTACCTGTTTCTCGATGATCCGCGCACGCAGCGGGTGGTGGCCGAACCGCGTGCCGATAACGCGAAGATGATCGGGTACATGCAGGCGCAGCGCTTTCACTGCGAGAAAGAGTTCGACTTCCCGCACAAGCGCGCGGCGTTGATGGTGTTGGGGCGGGAGCGGTTTTTTGATCGTTGCAGGCTGACCTGAGGCTTGAGGCTCAAGATCTTTGGCGGTCTTGAGTGCCTCTTCGCGAGCAAGTCGAATCGTCGCACCGCCGCTCCCACATTTTCCCTGTGTTCGCAGGACCCTGTGGGGGCGAGCTTGCTCGCGATGGGAGCGCTGCAGATCTCGGATCTTAGTGGCGAGCAGCCGTATCCCCACGCTTGCCCGACACCTTGCGGCAGTGCACCAGCGCATCCCGGATCATGAAGTTCACCAGGGTCGGCGAGACGCCGAGCTCCTTGGCGATGTCTTTTTGCGGTACGCCATGCAGGCGATACATCTCGAAGGCGTAGCGGGTGCGGCTCGGCAGCTCGGTCAACGCATCGGCAATGTGCTCGAGTGTCGAGAAATTGATGTGCGAAGTTTCCGGTGACGCACCCTGGATCACCACATTCAGCCCTTCCTCTTCAGGACCGGAATACTTCTGTTCCAGCGCCTGCTTGCGGTAGTGGTCGATCGCCAGGTTGCGCACGATCTGGAACAGGTAGCTCAGCTGAGCCTTGATCGAACTGGTGATGGGTGGGGCCGATTGCAACCGGAAGAATGCGTCCTGCACAACATCTTCGGCACGTGAGCGGCAACCGGTAATTCGGGCGGCGATCTTCACCAGAATCAATCGATTGTCGACGAATGCCTGAAGTAGCGGTGTATCGCACCTGCTTGTGGATACTGGTTCCATCATGGAAATCACCCTGCTGCCAAAAGGTTAGTGGGACGGTGGACAAACCGGGGGAACCGTCCTACAGATCGAGCGACAAATTAGGCTTAATGATAATTATTGTCAAATGAGAAAAATAACTAATTCGTCGCAACGGTGCAGAGTGAGAGCGGCGACACGCTGACTCACTTCAGTGCGCCTTGTGTTCCTGTCGACGCCTAATTATTTCAAGACGTCATCCGTTCTCATTGGTGAATGGAACAGCGCAATTCTCATAACCCTGTAGGAGCGAGCTTGCTCGCGATGGGCTCATTGGCGCCGCGTTTCTCCAATGACAACGCGTCATTGTTAACGTCCATCGCGAGCAAGCTCGCTCCTACAGCCGAAATCAGGCAGGAAACCTCATGACCGACGCGTTCGAACTCCCCAGCACAATGGTCCAAGCCCTTCAGCGCCGCGCGGCCCTGACGCCGGATCGGGTGGCCCTGCGTTTTCTCGCCGAGACCCTGGATCAGGCTGTAGTGCTCAGTTATCGCGAGCTGGATCAACGGGCGCGGACGATTGCCGGCGCGTTGCAGGCTCAAGCGGATTTCGGCGACCGCGCCGTGTTGCTGTTCCCCAGTGGCCCTGATTACGTCGCGGCATTCTTTGGTTGCCTGTACGCGGGCGTGATCGCGGTGCCGGCCTACCCGCCGGAGTCGACACGCCGTCATCACCAGGAACGCCTGTTGTCGATTATCAGCGATGCCCAGCCGCGCTTGCTGCTGACCAGCGCCGGGCTGCGCGATGCGTTGCAACAAATCGAAGGGGCGCCGCCGATGCTGTGTGTCGATACCCTCGACAGTGCACTGGCCGAGCGCTGGGTCGCGGCGGATTTGCAGAACGATCACATCGCCTTCCTGCAATACACCTCCGGCTCTACCGCGCTGCCCAAAGGCGTGCAAATCAGCCACGGCAATCTGGTGGCCAACGAATTGCTGATCCGCCACGGTTTCGGTATTGACCTGAACCCCGACGACGTCATCGTCAGCTGGCTGCCGCTGTACCACGACATGGGCCTGATCGGCGGTCTGCTACAGCCGATTTTCAGCGGCGTGCCTTGCGTGTTGATGTCACCTTCATACTTCCTCGGCCGGCCGTTGCGCTGGCTGGAAGCGATCAGCGAATACGGCGGTACCATCAGCGGCGGGCCGGATTTTGCCTATCGCTTGTGCAGCGAGCGAGTCAGCGAGTCAGCCCTGGAACGGCTCGACCTGAGTGGCTGGCGCGTGGCGTATTCCGGTTCCGAACCGATTCGCCTCGACACCCTGGAACGCTTCGCCGAGAAGTTCGCTACCTGCGGCTTCACTTCGGACAGTTTCATGGCCTCCTACGGCCTGGCCGAAGCCACGCTATTCGTGGCCGGCACAACCCGCGGCCAAGGCATCGGCAACCTGCGGGTAAACGATCAGGCCCTGGCGCAGAACCGTGTCGAAGCAGGCGAGGGCAGCCCGATCATGAACTGTGGTATCAGCCAACCGGATCACGCGGTGCTGATCGTAGACCCGGTCTCGCTCAGCGAACAGGCCGACAATGTCGTCGGCGAAGTCTGGGCCAGTGGGCCGAGCATCGCCTCAGGCTACTGGCGCAACCCCGAGGCATCCGCCAAGACCTTCGTCCAGCACGCCGGCCAGACCTGGCTGCGCACCGGGGACCTGGGCTTCCTGCGCAACGGCGAGCTGTTCATCACCGGGCGCCTGAAGGACATGCTGATCGTGCGCGGGCACAACCTGTACCCGCAGGACATCGAACAGACCGTCGAACGTGAAGTGGAAGTGGTGCGCAAGGGCCGCGTCGCCGCTTTCGCCGTCACGGTCGAGGGTCAGGATGGCATCGGCATCGCCGCCGAAATCAGCCGCAGCGTGCAGAAAATCCTGCCACCGGAGTCCTTGATCAAAGCCATTCGCCAGGCCGTCGCCGAGGTTTATCAGGAGGCACCGAGCGTGGTGGCGCTGCTCAATCCGGGCGCGCTGCCCAAGACGTCCAGCGGCAAATTGCAACGCTCGGCGTGTCGCAATCGCCTGGCGGACGGCAGTCTCGACAGCTACGCGGTGTTCCCGTCGGCCGCCAATGAAAGCACGAGTAATAGCGCGCCGGGATCGGCACTGCAAAGCTTGATCGCGCGTATCTGGCGTGAGCAGTTGCAAGTGAGGCACGTCGGCGCCGACGATCATTTCTTCCTGCTCGGCGGTAACTCTATCGCAGCGACGCAGGTAGTGGCGCGCCTGCGGGAAGAGTTGGGTCTGGAATTGAACCTGCGCTTGCTGTTCGAAGCCCCGACCCTCGACGCATTCGCCGATGTCGTGGCCCGCCAGCAACAGGACGGTGGCCTGGCCCAGGGCGGGATCACTGCGCTGTCGCGCCAGCAACCGATGCCGCAATCCCTGGCACAAAACCGTCTGTGGATCACCTGGCAGCTCGACCCGCACAGCAGCGCCTACAACATTCCCGGTGGCTTGCGTCTGCGCGGCGAGTTGGATGAAGAGGCGTTGCGCATCAGTTTTCAGCAGTTGATCGAGCGCCATGAATCCCTGCGTACGCGGTTCTTCGAGCGTGACGGCGTGGCGTTGCAACAGGTCGATCCGGCCGCTGAGTTCAATTTGCAAATGATCGACATCAGCGACCTGCCGGCTGCCGAGCGAGAAGCCCGCGCGCAGCAGATCCGCGAAGACGAAGCCCGCACTCAGTTCAATCTGGAAAAAGGTCCGTTGCTGTGGGTGACACTCGTACGCCTCGATAACGAAGACCATCAACTGTTGGTGACCCTGCACCACATCATTGCGGACGGCTGGTCGCTGAATGTGCTGATCGATGAGCTCTCGCGTTTGTACGCCGCTGCATCGCAAGGCGCGCCGGCCAATCTCGCGCCGCTGTCGACCCAATATGCCGACTACGGCAGTTGGCAGCGCCAATGGCTGGCGCAAGGTGAGGGCGAGCGGCAACTGGCCTACTGGAAAGCACAGTTGGGTGAAGAACATCCGACGCTGGAATTGGCCACCGATCATCCACTTTCCGTCCAGCAAATTCACAGCGCCGCACGACACACTGTGCGCCTGGGCGCCAGCCTCAGCGATAGGATTCACAACACTGCGCAGGCCCACGAATCGACACCGTTCATGTTGTTGCTCTCGGCACTCCAGAGCCTGCTGCACCGCTACAGCGGCCAGCGCGACATCCGCATCGGCGTGCCCAACGCCAACCGTCCGCGCCTGGAAACCCAGGGCCTGATCGGTTTCTTCATCAATACCCAGGTGCTGCGAGCCGAGGTGGACTCACGCCTGCCATTCGTTGAGTTGCTGGCGCAGACCCGGCAGGCCGCGTTGGGTGCGCAAGCGAATCAGGACCTGCCGTTCGAACAACTGCTCGAAGCCTTCCCCCAGGCGCGCGAGCAAGGTCTGTTCCAGGTCATGTTCAACCATCAGCAACGTGACCTGAGTGCGCTAAAACGTCTGCCGGGCCTGCTCGCCGAAGAGCTGCCGTGGCACAGTCGCGAAGCCAAGTTCGATCTGCAACTGCACAGCGAAGAAGACCGAAACGGTCGTCTGACGCTGTCCTTCGACTATGCCAGCGAGCTGTTCGACGCCGCAACCATCGAGCGTCTGGCCGAGCACTTCACCAACCTCTTGCGTGAAGTCTGCGAGCGTGCGCAACAAGCCATCGGCGACCTGCAACTGCTCACCGTCAACGAGCACGATCAGCAAAAAGTCTGGAGTGTTGCCCCGTGCGCTCCAGCACAACAATGGCTGCCGGAACAGCTCAGCGAACAGGCACGCCTGACCCCGGAACGCACCGCGTTGCTGTGGGACGGCGGCAGCCTCGACTTCGCCGGACTGCACGCTCAGTCCAATCGTCTGGCCCATTACCTGCGCGACAAAGGCGTCGGTCCGGACGTCTGCGTGGCGATCGCCTGCGAGCGTTCGCCGCAACTGCTGATCGGCCTGCTGGCGATCATCAAGGCCGGTGGCGCCTATGTACCGCTGGACCCGGATTCCCCGGCTGACCGCTTGGCCTACATGCTCAGCGACAGCGGCGTTGAACTGCTGCTGAGCCAGACTGAATTGCTCGACCGTTTACCGGCCAGCGACGGCGTCAGCGTCATCGCCATGGATGCCTTGCACCTGGAGAGCTGGCCGAGCCATGCGCCGGGGCTGCGCCTGCACGGTGACAACCTCGCGTATGTGATTTACACCTCCGGTTCCACCGGCCAGCCCAAAGGCGTCGGCAACACCCACGCGGCGCTGGCCGAGCGCCTGCAGTGGATGCAGCAAACCTATCAACTGAACGAAACCGACGTGCTGATGCAAAAGGCGCCGATCAGTTTCGACGTATCGGTTTGGGAGTGCTTCTGGCCGCTGATCACTGGCGCACGCCTGTTGATCGCCGGTCCCGGCGAACACCGCGATCCGCATCGCATCGCGCAGCTTGTGCAAGCGTATGGCGTGACCACGTTGCACTTCGTGCCGCCGTTGCTTTCGTTGTTCATCGACGAACCGCTCAGCGCTGAATGCACCAGCCTGCGCCGGGTTTTCTCTGGGGGCGAAGCCTTGTCGGCGGAGCTGCGCAATCGGGTGCTGGCGCTGCTGCCGGCGGTGCAACTGCACAACCGCTACGGACCGACTGAAACCGCGATCAACGTCACCCACTGGCATTGCTCCAGCGCCGATGGCGAACGCTCGCCGATTGGCCGGCCGCTGGGCAATGTGATCTGCCGCGTGCTCGACAGCGATCTCAATCCGGTTCCGGCCGGTGTGCCGGGTGAGCTGTGTATCAGCGGTATCGGCCTGGCCCGTGGCTACCTCGGTCGTCCGGCGTTGACCGCCGAACGATTCGTGGTCGATCCGCTGGGCGAGCCAGGCACGCGCCTGTACCGCAGCGGTGACCGGGCACGCTGGACGGCGGACGGCGTGATCGAATACCTCGGTCGCCTCGATCAGCAGGTCAAACTGCGCGGGTTCCGGGTCGAGCCGCAAGAAATCGAAGCGCGGCTGCTGGCCCGGGAGGGGGTTGCACAAGCCGTAGTGCTGGTGCGCGAAACCGTGGCCGGTGCACAGTTGATCGGCTACTACACCACGGCGGGCAATGCCGGGGACGAAGCCGATCAAATAGCACACCTGAAAAGCGCACTGGCCGCCGAACTGCCGGAATACATGGTCCCCGCGCATCTAATGCGCCTGGAGGCGATGCCCCTCAGCCCGAGCGGCAAGCTCGACCGCCGGGCCTTGCCGGAGCCGCAGTGGCAGGTTCGCGAACACGTCGAACCGGTGACTGAACTGGAACGACGCATCGCCAGCATCTGGCGCGAAGTGCTGGGCCTGGCGCAAGTCGGCCTGCGCGATGACTTTTTTGCCCTCGGCGGCCACTCGCTGCTGGCCACGCAAATCATCTCCCGCACCCGCCAGGCCTGCGACGTCGAGTTGCCGCTGCGGACGCTGTTCGAACACAGCGAGCTCGGTGCATTTGCCGAGCAGGTTCGCCTGATCCAGGCCAGCGGCAGTACCAACGAGCAGCCGCCGATTGAAAAAGTCGACCGCAGCCAGCCGGTGCCGCTGTCCTATTCCCAGCAGCGCATGTGGTTCCTCTGGCAGATGGAGCCCGACAGCCCTGCCTACAACGTCGGCGGCATGGCGCGGTTGCGCGGCGTGCTCGACGTGGCGCGTTTCGAGGCTGCGCTGCAAGCCCTGATCCTGCGTCACGAAACCCTGCGCACCACGTTCCCGAGCAACGACGGCGTCGCCCGCCAGCAAGTACACGCGCAAACCTGTGTGCGCATGGCGTGGAAGGATTTCACCGCGCTGGATGCCGAAGGCCGCGAGCGGCAGATCCGGCAACTGGCCGACGACGAAGCGCACAAGCCATTCGATCTGGAAACCGGACCGCTGCTGCGCGCATGCCTGGTCAAGACCGCCGAGCAGGAACACTACCTGGTGCTGACCTTGCACCACATCGTCACCGAAGGCTGGGCGATGGACATCTTTGCCCGGGAACTCAGCGCACTGTACGAAGCGTTTGTCGATGACCGTGAATCGCCGCTCGCGCCATTGCCGGTGCAGTACCTGGATTACAGCGTGTGGCAACGTCAGTGGCTGGAGTCCGGCGAGCGTCAGCGCCAGCTCGATTACTGGACCACGCAACTGGGCCGCGAACACCCGCTGCTGGAGTTGCCGGCCGACCGGCCGCGTCCGCCGGTGCAAAGCCATCAGGGTGAGTTGTATCGTTTTGACCTGAGCGACGACCTCGCGACAAAGGTCCGCGCCTTCAACGCACAAAATGGCCTGACACTGTTCATGACCATGACCGCCGCCCTGGCTACGCTGTTGTACCGCTACAGCGGCCAGACCGATCTGCGCATCGGCGCGCCGGTGGCCAACCGCATTCGTCCGGAAAGCGAAGGGCTGATCGGCGCGTTCCTCAACACCCAAGTGCTGCGTTGCCAGCTCGACGGACAGATGTCCGTGGGCGAGTTGTTCGAGCAGGTGCGGCACACGGTGATCGAAGGCCAGTCCCATCAGGACCTGCCGTTCGATCATCTGGTGGAAGCCTTGCAACCACCCCGCAGCGCGGCCTACAACCCGTTGTTCCAGGTGATGTGCAACGTGCAGCGCTGGGAGTTCCAGCAAAGCCGCAGCCTGGCCGGCATGACGGTGGAGTACCTGGCCAACGATGCCCGTGCGACCAAGTTCGACCTCAACCTGGAAGTCACCGACCTCGACCATCGCCTCGGTTGCTGCCTGACCTACAGCACCGACCTGTTCGACGAACCGCGCATTGCGCGCATGGCCGGGCATTGGCGCAATCTGCTGGAGGCGCTGATTGCCGATTCGCAGCAGCGCTTGAGCGAGCTGCCGCTGCTGGCGTGTGGCGAACAACAACATCTGCTCGACAGCCTTGGTGTCGAACCGGGCGAACATCGGCTGGATCAGTGCATTCATCAGCTGTTCGCCGAGCAGGCCTTGATGCGCCAGGACGCTCCGGCCCTGAGCTTCGCCGGGCAGACTTTGAGCTACGCCGAACTCGACAGCCGCGCCAACCGCCTGGCCTGGATGCTGCGCGAGCGTGGCGTCGGGCCGCAGGTGCGCGTGGGCCTGGCGCTGGAGCGCTCGCTGGAGATGGTCGTCGGCCTGCTGGCGATCCTCAAGGCCGGTGGCGCCTATGTGCCGCTGGATCCGGAGTACCCGCTGGATCGCTTGCATTACATGATCGAAGACAGCGGCATCGGTTTGCTGCTCAGCGATGCGGCGATGTTCAAGGCTTTGGGCGAGTTGCCGGCGATCGTCGGCCGCTGGTGCCTTGAAGAAGACGCCACTGCACTGGCCAGCTACCCGGCCACCGAGCTGCCATCGGTCAGCCTGCCGCAGCATCAGGCCTACCTGATCTACACCTCGGGCTCGACCGGAAAACCGAAAGGCGTGGTGGTGTCTCATGGCGAAATCGCCATGCACTGCCGTGCGGTGATCGAGCGCTTCGGCATGCGCGCCGACGACTGTGAGCTGCACTTCTATTCGATCAACTTCGACGCCGCGACCGAGCGTTTGCTGGTGCCGTTGCTCAGCGGTGCGCAAGTGGTGCTGCGGGCTCAAGGGCAATGGGACGCGGAAAAAATCTGTGGCCTGATCCGTCGTCATCACATCAACGTCCTCGGTTTCACGCCGAGCTACGGCAGCCAGTTGGCGCAATGGCTGGCAACGCAAAAGGAAACCCTGCCGGTGCGCATGATCATCACCGGCGGCGAAGCACTGACGGGTGAACACCTGGCGCGTATTCGTGCAGCGTTCCAGCCGAGCCTGTTCTTCAACGCCTATGGCCCGACCGAAACCGTGGTCATGCCGCTGGCCGGTCTTGCCCCTGAAGTGCTGGAGGAGGGCGCCGCTAGCGTGCCGATCGGCAGTGTGATCGGCGACCGTGTGGCCTACATTCTGGACGCCGACCTGGCGTTGGTGCCGCCAGGCGCGACGGGCGAGTTGTACGTCGGTGGCGCGGGCCTGGCCCAGGGTTATCACCAGCGTCCGGGCATGACCGCGGAACGCTTCGTGGCCGACCCGTTTGTCGCCAGCGGCGGGCGTATCTACCGCACCGGCGACCTGGTGCGCCAGCGCGCCGACGGCCTGGTGGAATACCTCGGGCGGATCGACCATCAGGTGAAGATTCGCGGTTTCCGCATCGAATTGGGCGAGATCGAAACCCGTTTGCTGGAGCACGAATCGGTCCGTGAAGCGGTGGTGCTGGCGCTGGATGCACCGAGCGGCAAACAACTGGTCGGCTATCTGCTGACCGATGTCGCGGAGCAAGGCGAAGCGCAACAGGCTGCATTGCGCGAAGACCTCAAGGCACATCTGAAATCGCAACTGCCAGACTACATGGTGCCCACGCACCTGATCCTGCTGGCCAGCATGCCGCTGACTGCCAACGGCAAGCTCGACCGTCGTGCACTGCCGACACCGGACCCGGAGCTGAATCGCCAACACTACGTGGCGCCCGGCAATGAGCTCGAAATCACACTCGCGCAGATCTGGTGCGAAGTGCTTAACGTCGGACAGGTCGGCCTCAACGACAACTTCTTTGAACTGGGCGGTGACTCGATCCTGTCGATCCAGGTGGTCAGCCGGGCGCGGCAGCAGGGCATTCACTTCAGCCCCCGCGACCTGTTCCAGCACCAGACCGTGCAGACCCTCGCCGCCGTGGCCACCCGCAGCGAGCAGGTCAGCGCCGAACAAGGCCTGATCATGGGTGAGTCGCGACTGACGCCGATCCAGCACTGGTTCTTCGACACCGACATCCCGCAACGCCAGCACTGGAACCAGGCGTTGTTGCTGCAACCGACTGTCGCCCTGGAACCTCATCGTCTGGAGCAAGCGCTGCTGGCAGTGATCGAACAGCACGACGCCTTGCGCCTGCGTTTCAGCCGCGTTGCCGGCCAGTGGCAGGCCTTGCACCAGCCGATTTCCGATGCACCGGTGCTGTGGCAGGTGCGCATTGCGTCCATGGACAAGTGCGCGGCCTTGTTCGCCGATGCCCAGCGCAGTCTCGACCTTGAAGAAGGGCCATTGCTGCGGGTGTTACTGGTCGATGGTCCTGAAGGTCAGCAGCGCTTGTTCATCGCCGTTCACCACTTGGTGGTGGACGGCGTGTCGTGGCGGGTACTGCTGGATGACCTGCAAACCGTGTATCGCCAACTGGACGCGCAGCAGTCGGTGAAGCTGCCAGTGAAAACCAGCGCCTTCAAGGACTGGGCCGCACGTTTGCAAGCCTACGCCGGCAGCGAATCCCTGCGCGAAGAGCTGGGCTGGTGGCAGACGCAACTGGCCGGGCCAAGTGCCGACTTGCCTTGTGATCACCCCGACGGCGGACAGCAGATCCGCCATGCGCAAACCGTCAGCGTGCGCCTCGACAGCGAGCGCACCCGGCAATTGCTGCAACAGGCGCCGAGTGCCTATCGCACCCAGGTCAACGACTTGCTGCTGACCGCATTGGCCCGCGTGTTGTGCCGCTGGAGCGGGCACGCATCGGCGCTGATTCAATTGGAAGGCCACGGTCGCGAAGCACTGTTCGACGACATCGACCTGACCCGCACTGTTGGCTGGTTCACCAGCGCCTACCCGCTGCGCCTGACCCCCTCGAACATCGAAGAAGCTGCCGGGCAGGGCGCGTCGATCAAGGCAATCAAGGAGCAACTGCGTGCCGTGCCGCACAAAGGCCTGGGCTATGGCGTGCTGCGCTATCTCGCCGATGAGCAGAGTCGCCACAGCATGGCGCAGTTGCCGGTGGCGCCGATCACCTTCAACTACCTCGGCCAGTTCGACCAGAGTTTCGGGACGGACGCGCTGTTCCATCCGCTGGATGAAGCCATCGGCGCGGCCCACGATGCCAATGCCCCGCTGGCCAACGAGCTGAGCGTCGACGGTCAGGTGTATGGCGGTGAACTGGTGCTGCGCTGGACTTTCAGCGCCGAACGCTTCGATGCGCAAACCATCGACGAGTTGGCCGATGCCTATCTCGGTGAGTTGAGCAGCCTGATCGAGCATTGCCTGCGCGACGACGCGGGTGGCCTGACGCCGTCGGACTTCCCGCTGGCGAATCTCAGCCAGACGCAACTGGATGCACTGCCGGTCCCGGCCGCCGTCATTGAAGACGTCTACCCGTTGACCCCGATGCAGGAAGGCATGCTGTTGCACACCTTGCTGGAGCCGGGCACCGGCCTGTACTACATGCAGGATCGCTACCGCATCAACAGCGAACTCGACCCGCAGCGTTTCGCCCAGGCCTGGCAAGCGGTGATCGCCCGCCACGAAGCGTTGCGCGCGTCGTTCTGCTGGAACGTCGGCCAAGAGATGCTGCAAGTGATCCACAAACCGGGTGGCACGCCGATCGAGTATCTCGACTGGAGCGACATCGCCGAAGCCGAGCAAGAGCCGAAGCTGCAAGCCCTGCTCAAGACCGAACGCGAGGCGGGTTTCGATCTGCTCGACCAGGCGCCGTTCCACTTGCGTTTGATCCGGGTCGGCGCGTCGCTCTATTGGTTCGTGATGAGCAACCATCACATCCTCATCGATGCCTGGTGCCGTTCGCTGCTGATGAACGATTTCTTCGAGATCTACAGCGCCCTCGGCGAAGGCCTGGAAGCGCAGCTTGGGCTTGTGTCGCGCTATCGCGACTACATCGGCTGGCTGCAACGCCAGAGCCTGGCCGAAGCGCGGCAATGGTGGAAAACCAACCTGCAGGGTTTCGAACGGACCACGCCGATCCCGAGCGACCGGCCATTGCTGCGCGAACATGCCGGCGACAGCGGCGGCATGATCGTCGGCGACCGCTATACAAGGCTCGATGCCCGTGACAGCGCGCGATTGCGCGAACTGGCCCAGGCCCATCAGCTGACCATCAATACCTTCGCCCAGGCGGCATGGGCACTGGTGCTATGGCGCTTGAGCGGGGATCGCGACGTGCTGTTCGGCGTCACCGTGGCCGGGCGTCCGGTGGACATGCCGCAGATGCAGCGCACCGTTGGTCTATTCATCAACAGCATCGCGCTGCGGGTGAAAATGCCCGAGGACGGCCAGTGTTGCAGCGTGCGCCAGTGGCTCACCGGTCTGCTCGACCACAACATGCAACTGCGTGAATACGAATACCTGCCGCTGGTGAACATCCAGGAGCAAAGCGAGCTGCCCAAAGGCCAGCCGCTGTTCGACAGCCTGTTCGTGTTCGAAAACGCCCCGGTGGAAGTCTCGGTGCTGGATCGTGCGCAGAGCCTCAACGCGACCTCGGATTCGGGCCGCACGCATACCAACTTCCCGCTCACGGCGGTGTGCTATCCGGGGGATGACCTGGGCTTGCACCTGTCCTACGACCAGCGCTACTTCGATGAGGCCACGGTCGAGCGCATGCTCGGTGAGTTCAAGCGTCTGCTGCTGGCGCTGGTGGAGGGTTTCCATGGCGACATGGCCGACCTGCCGTTGCTGGGGGCCGAGGAGCAGGATTTCCTCATCCATGGCTGCAACCAGAGCGAACAGGATTACCCGCTGGAGCAGAGCTACGTTGCATTGTTCGAAACCCGGGTCGCCCGGCACCCGCAGCGGATTGCCGCCAGCTGTCTGGACCGGCAGTACAGTTATCTGGAGCTGAACCAACGCAGTAACCGCCTCGGTCATGCGTTGACCGCCGCCGGTGTCGGGCGCGATCAACCGGTGGCGTTGCTGGCCGAGCGCAGCCTCGAATTACTGGGCATGATCATTGGCAGCTTCAAGGCGGGAGCGGGTTACCTGCCGCTGGACCCGGGTTTGCCGAGCCAGCGTCTGAGCCGGATCATCGATCTGAGCCGCACGCCATTGCTGGTGTGCACGCAAGCGTGCCGAGAGCAGGCGCAGGCCTTGCTCGACGAGTTCGCCTGCGCCAGCCGGCCACGGCTGCTGGTCTGGGAAGAAGTTCAGGCCCTTGCGCTGTCGGCGGACAATCCCGGTCTCTACAGCACCCCGGACAACCTGGCCTACGTGATCTACACCTCCGGCTCCACCGGTTTGCCGAAGGGCGTGATGGTCGAACAGCGCGGCATGCTCAACAACCAGTTGAGCAAGGTGCCATACCTGAACCTCAGCGACGCCGATGTGATTGCGCAAACCGCGTCGCAAAGCTTCGATATTTCCGTGTGGCAGTTCCTCGCCGCGCCGTTGTTCGGCGCACAGGTGGAGATCGTGCCGAACACCATCGCCCACGATCCCCGGGGCTTGCTGGCCCATGTGCAGAGCCAGGGCATCACCTTGCTGGAAAGCGTGCCGTCGCTGATCCAGGGCATGCTCGCCCAGGAGCGCATGAGCCTCGACGGTTTGCGCTGGATGCTGCCGACGGGTGAGGCGATGCCGCCGGAACTGGCGCATCAATGGTTACTGCGCTATCCGCAGATCGGCCTGGTGAATGCCTACGGTCCGGCGGAGTGCTCGGATGACGTGGCGTTCTTCCGCGTTGATATGGCTTCGACTCGCGGCAGCTACCTGCCGATCGGCACGCCGACCGACAACAACCGTTTGTACCTGCTCGACGGAGCGCTGGAACTGGTGCCACTGGGCGCGGTGGGTGAACTGTGCGTGGCGGGGACCGGGGTCGGCCGTGGCTATGTCAGCGATCCGTTGCGCACCGCACCGGTGTTTGTACCGAACCCGTTCGGCGCACCGGGTGAGCGCCTGTATCGCACTGGCGACCTGGCCCGTCGTCGCAGTGACGGCGTGCTGGAATACGTCGGCCGGGTCGACCATCAGGTGAAGATCCGTGGTTACCGCATCGAACTGGGTGAAATCGAGGCTCGCCTGCATGAACAAGCGCAAGTCCGCGATGCTGCAGTGGGTGTACAGGACGGGGCGAACGGCAAGCACTTGGTTGGCTATCTGGTGGCGGTCGATTCAGCGCTCGATCCCGCAGATCGCCTGGAGCGCATCAAGCAACGCCTTCGCGCCGAACTGCCGGAATACATGGTGCCGCTGCACTGGCTATGGCTAGACAAGCTGCCGCTCAATGCCAACGGCAAGCTGGATCGCAAGGCGTTGCCGGCACTGGAGATCGGCCATTTGCAAAGCCAGGACTATCAGGCGCCGCGCAATGAACTTGAGCAGACCCTGGCCGATATTTGGGCCGAGGTGTTGAAGGTCGAGCAAGTGGGCGTTCGCGACAACTTCTTCGAATTGGGCGGGCATTCGCTGCTGGCCACGCAAATCGCCTCGCGGGTGCAGAAAACCCTGCAACGAGATGTGCCGTTGCGGGCGATGTTCGAGTGCAGCACGGTGGAAGAATTGGCCGGGTACATCGACGGGTTGGCGGCCAGTGATATCACCGAGGAAAAGGTGGATCGCTTGAATGATCTGATGGCGGAGTTGGAGGGCTTGTAATCTCCAACGGCTTGCCCGCGATGGCGATTGTACAAACGCATACATTCTGGCGATTGACGGCTGTCCCTCAGCCACTCAGTCTTCCGGCTCAATTTTTGCTCGCGGAGACAGTCGATGCCCTTCGTAACGATAGACGGACAAGCCCTTCACTACATTGATCAAGGTACCGGCCCGGCTGTACTGCTGGCCGGTAGTTACCTGTGGGACCAGGCCATGTGGGCGCCGCAGATTGCCGCGCTGTCGCAACAGTATCGAGTGATAGCCCTGGACCTGTGGGGGCACGGTGAATCCGGGACGTTGCCTGTCGGTACTGCATCGCTGGATGACGTGGCGCGTCAGGCATTGGTCTTGCTCGACCATCTGGACATCGACCGGGTTACGCTGGTCGGCCTGTCGGTCGGAGGCATGTGGGGTGCGCGCCTGGCCTTATCGGCAGAGCAGCGGATCAACGGCCTGGTGCTGATGGACACCTACGTTGGCGCTGAACCGGAGCCGACTCGCCAGTATTACTTTTCACTGTTGAAGCAGATCGAGGAGGCGGGTTTCATCACTCCGGCGCTGCTGGATATCGTGGTGCCGATTTTCTTCCGGGCGGGCATTGACCCGCAGTCGGCGCTCTACCGGGATTTTCGTGCTTCCCTGGCGGCTCTACCGTTGGATCGCCTGCGTGAAAGCATCGTGCCGATGGGGCGGATTACATTTGGGCGTGATGATCTGTTATCGCGTCTGGGCGAATTGGACGCAGTGAACACGCTGGTAATGTGCGGTGACCAGGACAAGCCCCGGCCACCGAGTGAAGCCCGGGAAATGGCTGAATTGATTGGCTGCCCGTGTGTGCTGGTGCCGGAGGCGGGGCATATTTCCAGTCTGGAAAACCCGGAGTTTGTCACCCAAGCGCTGCTGGCATTTTTAGCTGAGCGCAATCCGGCACAGGGTTAGCGTAAAAGATCGTCCGAACGCGGTCCGAGCCTTCGGACGATCTTTTGATCTTGCTTATTTCGGTCCGAGAATCTTCACCAGTTTGTCCGGCGACGGTGCACCTTGCTGCTGTTGCAGATTACCCTTGTCGTCCATGTAGAAAATCGCCGGTGTCGCCTGCAACTCCAGATCTTCCATCAATTGCATGTTGGCCGTGAACTTTGCCTGAATCACCGGCGGCACTTCCTTCAAGGCCTTGAGCGAGCTGCCCTTGCCAGCAGCTTCGTGATCCTGCAGGGCTTTTTCCGGGTCTTTGGCGGCGAGCAGTGCAGCGGATTTCCCCGGGCTGTCCTCGCGGATGATGCCCACCATGATGTGGCGCAACTGCACCTTGCCGGCCTTGACCCACGGCCGGGCCTGTTCCCAGAACATGTTGCAGTACGGGCAGTTCGGGTCACTGAACAGGTACACCACGCGCGGCGCATCCTTCTTGCCGTCGCCGATCCAGTTGCTGGTTTCGAACTTGGCCCAGACTTCCTTTGCCATCGGGGCATACACCAGTTTCTGCAACGGTGCGCTGCTCAGGTCATTGCCCTCGGCGTCATACAGATTGCCCAGCAACACGTGTTTGCCATCCGGGGTCAGGTACAGCGCCATGCCGCGGCTCTGGTATTGCGCGGCATAACCGCGCAAGCCGTCGGGGGCGTCGAACTGGCCGACGATTTTCGCGCCCTTGGCCTCGATTTTCTTGATGGCATCGGGCAACTCTTCGGCCTGCACCGTTGGCAGGTGAATCAGGGCCGCACCGAGGCTCAGGGTCAGCAGGTGGCGGAGGCGGGACATGGCAATTTCCTTGAAGAGGTGGCGGGTACGGTATCGAAGTTTTCCAGTGCGCGGGCCAGGCTGGCGTCCGACAATTCGCCCAAATGGCTGCCCAGCAGGCGACCTTCGGGGCTGTAGAACAGAGTAGTCGGCAATGCCATGGAGCCGACGGCCTGGCTCAGACGCCCGCCGCCGTCGAACAGCACGTTGGACAGGCTCAGGCCCTGGGTTTCCAGAAAGGTCGCGACGCTTTGCATGCTTTCCGCCTGATTGACGAACAGGAAGGTCAGGTCTGGCCGGTGTTGCTGGGCGTTTTCCAGTACCGGCATTTCCCGGCGGCACGGCGGGCACCAGGTGGCCCAGAGATTGATCACCAACGGGCCGCCCTTGTAGTCGGTCAGTTGCACGGTTTCGCCGGCGGCGTTGCGCAGGGCGATTTCCGGCAGGCGTGTGCCTTGTTCATAAATCGACAGGGAGAACGTCGCCAACAACCAGAACGCCAGGCCACTGGCCACGCCAATGCCCAATGGACGGCGCAAACCCGGGCGACGCCAGCCGCTATACAGTGTGGCAAGCAAAACCACAATCACCCCCGGCCAGGCGAGGAAACCGCCATCGCGCAGGTCTATGACCTGCCACGGATCGTTGCGATAGTGGGCCCAATAGACCACCACGAAACCAACTCGGGCCGCCAGCATGCCCAGTAGAAACAGGCTGAACAGTGCCGACTCGGGGTTGTCACCGCCACGTTTGGCCACCCGCCAGCCGACAAACGTGGCCAGTGCCAGCGCACTGATCAGCAGCAGATGATTAAGCGCAATGGCAAAGGTGCCGAGGGTGAAGGTCAGCATTAACGGGCGTCTCGGGTGTTGGTCCAGCGTTGCAGGAAAGTATCGGCATCGACCTCGCCAGTGATGCGCTGGCTGCGCCGCTCTTCACCGTCAGCACCGATCCACAACAGGCTCGGCGGCCCTGGCACTTTGTAACGGCCGAGCAGTTCGCGGCTGGCTGCATTGTCGGCGGTGACGTCCAGTCGGAGCAAGCGCACGTCGCTCAGGGCCTCCATGACATTGGCTTTGCCGAACACCTGTTTTTCCATGACCTTGCACGACACGCACCAGTCGGCGTAGTAGTCCAGCAGCACCCATTGGCCCTGAGCCTGCGCGGCGTCGAGTTCCCGTTGCAGTGCCTGCGGATCCTTGAGGGTGGTGAAGGCATCGTGGCCAACCGGCACGGCGGCCACCGCCTGGTTCGAGGCGCGGTAGACCTGCAGTGGTTTGAATGGATCATCGCCGCCACCCGCCGCACCGATCACCAACAGGCCACCCCATAAACCGAGCAGCAACGAGCTGGCGCCAAACAGGTGCGCGATACGGCCGAAATCTTTCGACTGTTTCCAGGCGCTGTAGGCCGTGATCAACAGCAGCGCCCCGCACAATCCGACCCACAGGGATTCGTCCAGCACCGGACGCAGCATCAGCAACGCGGTGGCGAGGAACAGAAAGCCAAAAATGCCTTTGACCAGGTTCATCCAGGCGCCGGGTTTGGGCATGAAGCGATTGCCGACGGTCACCAGCAACAGCAGCGGCACGCCGATACCGATGCCCATGGCGAACAGAATCAATCCGCCATGCAACGCGTTACCGCTTTGCGCGATGTAGAGCAGGGCACCGGCCAGCGGTGCGGTCATGCACGGGCCGACCAGCAGGCCGGACAGCGCCCCCAGCACCCCGGCGCCGATCAGATTGCCGCCGCGTTGATTGCGCGAAACGTTTTCCAGGCGATCGCGTACGGCCACCGGCAGTTGCAGTTCGAAGAAGCCGAACATCGGCAGAGCCAGCACCACGAAAACCGCTGCGAAACTGCCCAGCAACCAAGGGTTCTGCAGCCAGGCTTGCAGATTGGCCCCGAGGGAGGCGGCCAGCACACCCATCGCCGCATACACCAGCGCCATGCTGACCACGTAACTGCTGGCCAGGGCGAAACCGCGTTTGGGCGTGGCGCCGCTGCCGACGATCAACCCGGCCAGAATCGGCAGCATCGGCAACGAACATGGCGTGAAGGCCAGCAGCAGGCCCAGGCCGAAGAACAGCAAAAGGCTCCAGCCCAGCGCCCGTTGTTGCAGGCTGCTGGCCAGCGCCTGGTCCGGTGCTTCAGTGGCCGTATTCAACGCATTGGCATTGCCCAGGTCCACGACTCTGGTTTGCGGCGGATAACACAAACCGGCATCGGCACAACCCTGGTAACTGACCTTGACCGTGCCGCTGGCACCCGCCGGAATCTTCAGTTCCAGACCCTGACGGTAGACTTGCTGTTCACCGAAAAACTCGTCGCTGTGGGCTTCACCTTCCGGCAACGCGGGATGCTGCCCGACAGGCAACCCGTCGTACTTCAAGCGTTTCTGGTACAGGTAATAGCCGTCGCTGATCTGCCAATAGAGCTGGGTTTCACCGGATTCCAGACGTTCGGAGGTAAACGTGAATGCTTTATCAACCGGGAGAAATTCAGGTTTGGTGTCGAACGGATTGGTTCCCGCCTGGGCCAGGCCCGCGATCAAAAGGGTAAAAAGTAAAAAAAGACGATGCATGGATAAGCCTTTGCCCTGTGCTAATGAGGTGCACAGTGGCGGATGGTGATTAACCGATGATTAACCGCCCCGGCCTTGTGGCGGTGGCGCTTGCGGCATAATGTCGACTTAATCGGTCAACGGCTTAATAGGCTTTATTTCTACGAGGCTCCCCATGCACGTACTGGTTTGCGAAGACGATGAGCTGATTGCCAGCGGCATTGTCGCCGGCCTGACCGCCCAGGGTCTGACCGTGGAGCACGTCGCCACGGCGTCCGCCGCCCGGGCGATGCTCAAGGTGGCGGAGTTCGATGTCATGGTGCTCGATCTCGGGTTGCCGGACGAAGATGGCCTCAAGCTGCTGCAACAGTTGCGCCATCAAGGCCTGGAGTTGCCGGTTTTGATCCTCACCGCCCGGGACTCGGTCACCGACCGCGTCGATGGCCTGCAAGCCGGTGCGGACGACTATCTGCTCAAGCCGTTCGACTTGCGTGAACTCGCTGCACGCTTGCACACGCTGTTGCGGCGGGTGGCGGGGCGCAGCGTCAACCTGATCGAACACGGTGCCCTGACCTACGACCCGAGCAGCCGCGAAACCACGCTCGCGGGACAACCGGTGGACCTGTCGCGCCGCGAACAGTCGCTGCTGCAAGCCTTGTTGCACAACCGTGGGCGGGTGCTGTCCACCGAGCAACTCAAGGACAGCGTCTATGGCTTCAACGACGAACTGGAAAGCAATGCCCTTAACGTCCATATCCATCACCTGCGGCGTAAGCTCGGCAATGGCATTGTCGAGACCGTGCGCGGCCTGGGTTATCGCCTGGGGCCGGCTGATGGCGGAGAAGAACCGAAGTGATGAGTCTGCGTTTGCGCCTGAGCCTGACGCTCGGCGCCGCATTTGCCTTGATCTGGGCCCTGGCTGCGGCCTGGATGCTCAGTGATCTGCGCAATCAAATGATGTTTTCCCTCGACCAGCGCCTGGTGGCGTCGGCACGCATGGTCGCCGGCCTGATGGAGCAATTGCCACCTGTGTCGAACAAGGGCGAGGGCACTCATTTCAGCGCCGAACAACTGAACATTCCGGGTGGCATGGCGTGCCAGGTCAGCTCATTGCGCGGTGAAATCCTCGCCCGTAGTCACACCGATCCGCAGCAGGCCCTGGAGGCCGAGAAACTCGGTTTTCACGATCAGATGATCGACGGCGCGCCATGGCGCAGTTTCACCTTGGCCCGGGGCGATCTGCGCATCACCACCGCCGACCGGCAGATCGAGCGCGAGGCGTTGAACATGTCGATCCTGCTGGCCGCTTCGGTGCCGGTGGGCGTGGCGCTGCTCGGTTGCCTGTGTTTGCTCTGGCTGGGCATCGGCCAGGGGCTGGCGCCGCTCAACCGCATGCGCGACGCCTTGATGCGCCGCAGCGCCGACTCCCTCGAACCCTTGCAGATCCAGCCGTTGCCCAGCGAGTTGCAACCCCTTCTGGAAACCCAGAACCAGTTGCTCCAGCGCATTGGCAAGACCATCGAGCGCGAACGTCGCCTGACCGGGGACGCGGCCCACGAACTGCGCAGCCCGCTGACCGCGATCAAGACCCACCTGCAAGTGGCGCGCATGACTGACGGCAGCGCCCGGGACCAGTCCCTGGCCCGGGCCGAAGAGGGCGCCGACCGCATGCACCGGACCCTCGAACAATTGCTGTTGCTGGCGCGCGTCGAGGGCAGTCTGTCGTTTGACGACGGTGTGCAATGCAACGCCGAGCAAGTGGCGAAACTGGCGATCCAGGACGCGGCGAGCGGCGATCGCCAGCGCATCAGGTTTCAGGCCCCGGGCAAGGTTTCCGCCGCGCCGGTACAAATGCCCGCCGTGCTGTCGATTGCCGCGCTGCGCAACTTGCTCGACAACGCACTGCGCCATACCCCCGCCGACAAAGCGGTGGAGTTGAGCCTGGAAACCACCGGCAATCGTGTGCAGTTCGTGGTGCGCGACCATGGGCCGGGGATTGCCGAAGAAGATCTGCAACACCTGACCCAGCGTTTCTGGCGCAACGGCCAGAGCACCGGTTGTGGTCTGGGGCTGGCGATTGTCCAGGCCATCGTTCAGCGTTGCGGTTGTACGTTGCAATTCGATAGCCGGCCAGACGGCTTGCGGGTTGAGCTGACGATGCCGTTGCAACCCGTCTGAAAAACACCACATACCACTGTAGGAGCGAGCTCGCTCGCGATGATCGATAACGATAACGCGTGCTTTCTGAATGCACGCGGTGTTCTTGAGTCCATCGCGAGCAGAGCTCGCTCCTACAGAGGTTTCCGTGTTACCGCCTAAATCCCTCAAGCGCTGATGCGTTTCCAGAACAGGAAAACCTTATTGAGGGGTCGAGAGATGTCAGTCGCTACCAGCCTTATCGAAGAGCAGCCGGCGACGCCCGCCGAGACGCTTTATCAATTCAACGAATCGCCATTGCTCGCGCGTCAGAGCCGGCAGGAATCCAACGCCCGCAGCTATCCGCGACGCATTCCCCTGGCGCTCAAGCGCGCCAAGGGCATTTACGTCGAGGATGTCGAAGGCCGCACGTTCATCGACTGCCTGGCCGGTGCCGGGACCCTGGCCCTGGGGCATAACCACCCGGTGGTGATCGAAGCCATTCAACAAGTGCTGGCCGATGAACTGCCGCTGCATACCCTGGACCTGACCACGCCGGTCAAAGACCAGTTCGTTCAGGACCTGTTCGGCCTGTTGCCGCCAGCGCTGGCTGGCGAAGCGAAGATCCAGTTCTGTGGCCCCACTGGCACCGACGCCGTGGAAGCTGCACTGAAACTGGTGCGCACCGCCACCGGCCGTAGCACCATGATCTCGTTCCAGGGCGGTTATCACGGCATGAGTCAGGGCGCGTTGAGCCTGATGGGCAGCCTCGGGCCGAAAAAGCCCTTGGGCGCCTTGCTCGGCAGCGGCGTGCAGTTCATGCCGTACCCATACGATTACCGCTGCCCGTTCGGGCTCGGCGGCGCGCAAGGGGTCAAGGCCAACCTGAGTTACCTGGAAAACCTGCTCAACGATCCCGAGGCCGGCGTGCAATTGCCGGCGGCGGTGATCGTGGAAGTGGTGCAGGGCGAGGGCGGGGTGATCCCGGCGGATCTGGACTGGTTGCGCGGTGTGCGGCGGATCACCGAACAGGCGGGTGTCGCGCTGATCGTCGATGAAATCCAGAGCGGTTTCGCTCGCACCGGCAAGATGTTCGCCTTCGAGCACGCCGGGATCACTCCCGATGTCGTGGTGATGTCCAAGGCCATCGGCGGCAGCCTGCCGCTGGCGGTGGTGGTCTACCGTGACTGGCTCGACACCTGGCTGCCGGGTGCCCATGCGGGGACGTTCCGTGGCAACCTGATGGCCATGGCCGCCGGTTCCGCAGTGATGCGTTATCTGGTCGAACACAAGGTCTGCGAACATGCCGCCGCCATGGGCGATCGGCTGGCCGAACACCTGCGTATCCTGCAACGGGACTTCCCGCAACTGGGTGACATTCGTGGTCGTGGCTTGATGCTCGGTGTCGAGTTGGTCGACCCGTCGGGCGTGCTGGATGCCCAAGGTCATCCGCCGGCTTTCGCCCGCCTGGCACCGCTGGTTCAGCGCGAATGCCTCAAGCGTGGCTTGATCCTGGAACTCGGTGGTCGCCATGGCGCGGTGGTGCGTTTCCTGCCGCCACTGGTGATTACCGCAGTCGAAATCGATCGTGTGGCCGAGATTTTCGGCCGGGCCCTGACCGCCGCCACCATCAGTCTTTAAATTTTCCGCCCTGCGGACCGTTCCTTCTACATAACGGCTGTGCACACGGCGCAGTCCGCCCGATAACGATGGAGAGACACCATGACGTCAGTATTCGACCGCGAGGACATCCTCTTTCAGGTCGTGGTCAACCACGAAGAGCAGTACTCGATCTGGCCCGACTACAAAGCCGTGCCACAAGGCTGGCGCACCGTGGGCAAAAGCGGGCTGAAAAAAGAATGCCTGGCCTACATCGAAGAAACCTGGACCGACATGCGCCCATTGAGCCTGCGGCAGAAAATGGATGAGCAGGCGGCTGTGGCGCGCTGATTCGTCATGCAAAAAGAAGCCCGCTGGACTGGTGACAGTCAGCGGGCTTTTTCATATCTGGAGTTTTGTGCACAAGAAACTTGTATGCGGCGCGTAATCCTGTAGGAGCTGGCTTGCCAGCGATGGGCTCATAGGCACCGCGTTCATCCATCAAGTACTTGTCTTCGTTAACGTCCTTCGCTGGCAAGCCAGCTCCTACAGGATTACGCACCACTCAGCCCCTTGATCAGCAAGTCCACATTCCCCTCCAGCTCCGCCACCGGATCCTCGGCATCGGTACTCAACACCACCAACCGGCTACCCGACCCGGCAATCACCGCTTTCAGCGCGTCCGGCGGCTGCCGGTGATGCAGCACTACCGCCACGTCATTGTCCTTGAGCGTTGTGCCCAGTTGCTCGAGCGCCTCGGCTGTCCATTCGGCATCCGGGCGTGTGTCCTGGCCAATCGATTCCAGGTTGAGGCTGCCGATCAGGTAGCCGAAATGATCGCTGAGGCTCATCACACTGAGGTTATCCGCATTGGCCAGCCGCGCTTCGCTGTCGGCGCTGAGTTTGAGCAACCGCTGCTTGAGCGCCGCCAGGTTCGCCTCGATTTTCGGCTTGGATTCGGGAGCCAGGCGTACCAGATCCGCCGCCATCACATCGGCCATGCGCCCCATGTTATTGCTGGAGAACCACGGCTGGCTGTTCAGCCCGTCGACCTTGTTGTCGGGTTGCACGGCAATGCCGGGCAGGGCGCCATCCACCGGGCGTGCGGCATCGACTTCGACGATGCGGATATTGCTGCGCCGGGAGATCGGGTACAGCGGGTCATCCGGCCACAGTGAGCGCAGGCCGATCACCGCGTCGGCATCGTTCGCCAGTCCGGCCAGCGCCGGGGCACCCCGGCCGGTGAAGTAGGCGGTCTGGCGGCTGCCGGGCAGGTTGGCCGGCGCAGCGCGTTCGAGGCTGACATCGGTACCTTTGAGCAGCACCTCACCGAGACCATAAGTTATGGGCAAGGAGGCCAGCACGCGCAGCGATCTGCCGCTGCCAGCGGCGAAGGTCGAGGTGGTCAACCCGCACAGGGCAACGGCGAGGGTCAGTCGGCGCAGTGAAAGAATCATTTATCCAAGGTTCCCTTTCAGGCTGGGGACAACGCCGCGCGCGAGAGCGGCCAGAGCAAAGGCGATACCGGCCACCAGAATGATCGCGGCGCCGGACGGAATCGGCAGATCGAAGACAATCGGTGCGAGAATCCCGCACAGTGTGCTGACGGTGGCGATCAGCACCGAACACCAGAAAAAGCCTTTCAGCGACTGGCTGAGCAAGCGTGCCGCCGCGGCCGGGATCACCAACAGGGCGCCGACCAGAATCGCGCCGATGACCTTCACGGCGGCGACGGTGATCAGCGTCACCAGAATCACGAACAGATAATCCAGGGTCTTCACCGCCACCCCGCGCACCGCCGCCAGTTGCGGATTGAAACTGGCGAGCATGATGCGGTTGTACAGCGGCAAGGCCAGGGCCATCACCAATGAACCGACGATGGCCAGCACCAGCAGGTCATTGCCGTTGACCGTCAGCACCGAACCGAACAGCACGTTTTCCAGGATGTGCACGTTGATCTTGCCCGCCAGAATCAGCAGCAGGCTCGCGCCCAGGGCAAGCGATACCGAGAGAAACACACCGATCAAGGTGTCTGGCGCCAGGCCGGTGCGGTTGCGCAGGTAGTTGAGCAAAATGCCGAACAGCAGGCAGTAGCCGAACAGGCTGCCGTAAGGCCCGGTGTAGGGTTCACCGAGCAGGATGCCGATGGCCACGCCGGTCAGCGCAGCATGACCGACCGCCTCGGAGAAAAACGCGAAGCGCTTGACCACCACCAGCGTGCCCAGGCCCCCTAGCACCGGGCCGATCAGCAGGCCGGCGATCAAGGCGTTGACCACGAACCCATAGGCCAGCGCCTCGGGCAGATAACCCGACGACGCCCAGCTCTGGACCATCAGGCGAAAAGCTTCGTAACTCATCAGGCAAGACTCCGCGGGTGAGTCGAGAACAGCGTCAACAGACGCTCCGGTGTCAGCGCCTGTTGCGGCTTGGCGTCGAACAGCACCCGGCGATTGAGCCCGGTAACGTGATCGGCCAGGCGCCCGACCGCTTCCAGGTCGTGCTCGATCCACAGCACGGTAATCCCCGCCGCTCGCCAGTCACCGAGCAGGCGTTCGAACACCCGGATGCCGGCCTCATCGAGGGCCGACATCGGCTCATCGAGCACCAGCAATTGCGGGGGTGGAATCAGCCCCTGGGCCAGCAACACCCGTTGCCGTTCGCCGCCGGACAGCGCGCCCATGCGGCGCTTGCGTTTGTCCTGCATGCCGACCCGTCCGAGGGCCTCGCCAATCGCCGTCGCGTAGTGTTTGCTCAAACCGAGGAAGGCCGGGCGACGCTGGCACATGGCGGCCATGAAATCGTCGACCGTCATCGGCAAGCCCCGGTCGAACTCCAGCGCCTGCGGCACATAGCCGATGGTGCCGGGTTCGCCCGGCCAATGCAGGCTCAAGCGGCCCTGATGGGGCATTTGCCCGAGCAGGGTCTTGATCAGTGAGCTCTTGCCGCCGCCGTTGGGGCCGACCAGTGCATGCACGCTGCCGGGGCGGACCTTGAAGGTCACCTTGTCGAGGATCGTCGTGCGTCCGAGGGTCAGGCTGACATCGGCAAAATCCAGCGCCGGGCCCGAAACCTGTGGGAGCGGCGGTGCGACGATTCGACTTGCTCGCGAATGCGGTATGTCAGTTGACGATGATGCTGACTGACCGGACGCCTTCGCGAGCAAGCTCGCTCCTACAGGGTATTCGGCGTTATTGGCGTTGAGCGTTTCTTTCGATGTCATGCGCCCGACTCCTGAATCGCCCGCACCACGGTGTCGAGGTTGCCGGTCATTTCCTTTTCGTACTTGTCGGCGGTGTAATCCCCGTAAGAGATGTGCGACAGCGGATACAGCGTCACCCCGGACTCGCGCTGAATGGTCTCGACGTAAGTGGAAGGAAAATCCATCTCCGAGAAGATCACCTTCACGTCCAGCTCGCGCAGTTGATCGATGGTTTTTTTCAATTGGCTCGGGCTCGGTTCGATGCCATGGGCCGGTTCGACCACGGCTGTCACTTCCAGGCCGAATTCACGCAGCAGATAGTCGTAGGCCGCGTGCACCGTGGCCACCCGCAGTTCCGCGTTCGGTGCCTGGGTCAGTTTGGCCAGGGCGTCGGCGCGCATCTTGCGCAGGCGCTTGCTGTAGGCGCGGGCGTTCTCGGTGTAGGTCCTGGCGTTGGCTGGGTCGCGCTTGCCCAGCTCCCGGGCGATGTTGTTGACCTGGGCGATGGAGGCGCTGATCGACAGGAAGGTGTGCGGGTTCACCACTTTGCCGGCACCGCGGGCGGCGACGCCGGTGGCGGCCAGCAGCGGCACGTTTTCGTTGGCCTCGATCACCGGCACATTCGGGGTTTCGCTGGCGGCGATCATGCGGTCGGCGAAGTCGTCATGGCCGACGCCGTTGAGCACGATCACGTCCAGCCCGCCGATGCGCTTGATGTCTTCGGCGCGGGGCTCGTAGGCATGCGGGTTGAAACCGGCCGGAATCAGCGGCACCACCTCGGCCTTGTCGCCGACGATGTTCGCCACGTAGCTGTAGTAAGGATGCAGGGTGATGCCGATGCGCAGGCGCTTGGCCTCTTCGGCGTTGGCCAGTGATGGCAGCAGGCACGCCAGCAGGCCGATCAGCAGCAGGCGCAAGTAAGAACGTTGAGATGAAATGAGCATGGGAAGCGGGCTTCTCTCGGGTTAAGGCGAGGGTTCAGTGCCGGTGCTGGCGGGTCACGCCGGCATCGAATTGCGCGACGATCTGTTGCCAGCCAGCGCTTTCGAGCGCGGCGTCGCTAAGGTCGGTCGGTGCCGTGAGCGTGCCGGCGCGGTTGAGCCAGATGTCCGGGGCGTCATCGGTTGCGGTCAAGCGCATCAGGAATGAACCGGCGACCGTTGGGGTCTGGCTCTGGCCGAAATAGGCCTTGGCCTCGAGCAATTGCCAGGCATGACCGCCACGGCTGACGGCGCTGGCATCCCGGGCAAACGGCGCAAGACCTTCCTCGGCGAGCACCTCGGGCGTCGGCAGCGCTTGCTGTTCCTGGCGCAGCAAATGAATTTCGTCCAGCGTCACCCGCAAATCGGCGTAGATACCTTGCTCGGAGGCACTGAGGTCACGCCGCGCATCCAGTTGATGGCTGCCGACGCTGCTCGCCTCATGGGATTCACCGCGCCAGAGCACCACCGAGCCTGCCACCGCCAGGATCATCAGGCACAGCAGCAGAACGTAGAGGGTTTCGTGCCCGGCACCCGCCGGGCGCACGACTTGGGTCGTTGGAGTGCTCATGGTGCCTCGATGTCCGCTTGGTCGATTTCCACGACGTGACCGGGGCCGGCATCGAACAGCACATAGAACTCGGCGCCGGGTTTCTTGAAAGTCAGGGTCGAATCAGGCCCGAGCTTGCCCGGCAGCAGAATGGTTTCGTCGTAGCCGATCACATCGAGAGTCACGCCCGGCGCGCCGCTGCCGTCGGAAAAACCGCCGGTGCACTTGATCTGCTCCGTGTCGATGGCCTTGCATTCGCACATCGGGTTGTGGGCCAGGGCGCTGGCGCTGAAGCCGGCGCAGAGCACCAACAACAGGGCGTTGAGCGAGCGAAGAGGTTTGATCATGGTTTGCCTCCTGGTTTGTTCAACCAGGCGATGGTGGCGGGGGAGGCCTGGCTCAAAGGAATGGATGCCTGATGCATGGCGCCATCCCAGCCTTCCATGGTGATCCACAGTTCGGCGTCGGCCGTGGTCTTTTCCGGGACGGGCAACGAAGCGCCCATGCGGTACGGGGTGCCAAAGAAAATCACCCCGGCGGCGCGCAGGCTGCGGGGCTTGCCGATGCGCAGGTAAGTGGCCTTGACCTGGCCGATGCAGGCTTCGCACAGCGCGGCGTTGAAGCCCTTCATGTAACCGGCCGGGCCATCGAGCATGGGCGCGGCGTTACGCAATTCCGCCAGGCGCAGGCTCCAGGGACCGACCTGGACTTCGCCGACTTCCCGTTCGCCCAAACCACTGTCGCCACGCATCAGCGACTCGTCGGCGAAATACCTGGGCATTAAGCCGAGAGGAATCAGCAGCAACAGGACGTTCAGGTGATAGCGCCATTTGTGCCAGAACAGGCTAAGGCGCGAGGGTTGTGAGACCGCAGTGTCTTTACTCACAGATTGACCTCCGACACTTCGTTGCTCGTGGCCGGTTGCGCAGTGGAACCACGCGGTTTCTTGTTGCTGCGCTTGAAGGCATTGGCCGTGGCCAGTGCCGTGCGCTTGGTCCAGATCAGCAGACCGCTGAGCACCATCATGCTCAGCAGCAGGCCGAAGAACGCCCAGATCAGCTTGATCCACAGTCCGCCGAAATCACCGGTGTGCAGCGGGCGCATGGACTCGGTGACGAACTCCAGGGCCGAACGGTCGGAAATCAGGCGCGAGGCGGCGACTTCGCCGTTGTACGGGTTGAGGGTCGCGGTCTGGAACATCAACGGATACCAACCGCGTCCCCCGACATCCAGATGGCTGTAGGCATTGCCCGGCAGGCTGACGAAACTGGCCTCCAGCCCGGAGATTTTCTGCGTGGCGATTTCAACCGCGCGGTCCAGGTCGATCCGCGGCGGGGGCGAGCCATCGGGCGACAGCGGTACCGCTTCTCGGGCCATCGCCGGAATGATCTTTTCCGTGGAAATTGAAATCTGGTTGTCGGACAGCAATGCCTGGATCAGGAACCAGGTGCCGGTGATGGAAATCACTGCGATGAACCAGATCGACCAGATACCGCTCAAGCGGTGAAAGTCGCCCCAGAAAATCCGCGCGCCGTGGCGAATGCGCAGGGTCGGGCGGAAAAAACCTTTCCAGAAACGTTTGTAGACCACTAGCCCGGTGATCAGCGACGCCAGCAATGGCAAACCGAGAAACGACACGAGGTACCAGCCCCAGCTATAGCCATTGGTAAAAGGCACCAGCCACCAAGCGTGCAGCGCGCGGGTGAAGGCGCGGAAGTTGAACTCCGGCGCGACACCCTGGATCACGCCGCTGTACGGATTGACATAAATCACCACCGAGCGCCCGTCGGGGTAGCTGACTTCGACATCCAGGGCGAAGTGCGATTCGTCGGGGCGACTGATGCTCTGCACTACGGTCTGCGGTTCGGCGCTGTTGATGGCCTCGATGACCTGCTGATAGCTGAGCAGCGGAGCATCGTCCGAGGGCTGGCTGGCGCGCATTGGCGGGTTGGCCAGCCAGACGATTTCCTGGCTGATGACGGCCAGGGTCCCGGTCACACAGACGATCAGCACGAAAAACCAGATCGGCAATGCCAGCCAGCTATGGACCAGGAACCAGATTTTTGAACGGGACTTCTTTGACATGTTGAAGGTCTTGGCTAGATGAGAGGCCGCTCGGCTGCGGGCTTCGCAGGGATGAGCGCCCTGAAGGTCCGGTCGTGGCTTTTGCCTGCGCGACAGGACTGCATCTAGGTAGGACGGATGAGCAGGGGAAATCCCGAAAGGGGAAATGAAAGAAAATGTTTCGCATTGCCGACAGGTCAGGGGCGGGCATGCTTGCGCAAGTGATCAGCAAATCGGCGGTGCTGTTGAAGGCGGGGCCCCAGTTGGAACGAGCCTGCTCGCGAAGAGGCCCGCTCCAACACCAAGGATTTCAACCCTGGGCAAACATCTCCTTCGCCCGTTGCTCGATCTGCGCCTGGGTCAGGTCTTCCTTGCGCGTGGCCAGGAACCACAGGTGCCCGTAGGGATCCTTCAAGGTCCCTGAACGGTCGCCGTAAAACTGATCCTTGACCTGCGATACAACGGTTGCGCCGGCATCGATCGCCTGTTTGTAGGACTTGTCGACATCCTGCACGTACAAATGCAGACCCACGGACGGGGAATTGTCCGGGTTGCTCAGCGGCCCTTGATCGCACGGTGTGCCCAGCATGATCGGGCAATCGCCGATGCGCAGTTCGGCGTGGCCGACACCGCCATCGGGCATGTTCAGGCGCATGACTTCAATGGCGCCGAAGGCTTTTTTGTAGAAGGCGATGGCTTCGGCGGCTTTGTTGATGCCCAGGTAGGGGGTGATGCTGTGATACCCCTCTGGAATGGGTTTGACGCTCATGATGGATCTCCCTGTTCCGATTGTGAGAATAGAAAGTACCTCTGCCGTTATACGACCGAATAAATATAGGTCAGCCTGTTTCGTACTCAGCGAGTGTCCGACGAGCAGCAATGCCATTCAACTGCCATCAAGCCGGCTCCCACCGGTGCGTCTCCGGCTCGCGTTCCCCCGGCACATCGACAATGATCGCCATTTCTTGATAGCCACTATTGAAAGCGTTGATTTCTGCTGTCCGGGAGGCGCGGGTAGCCTGTGTTCATTGCCTCGAACCCAGTCGCCAGGACGCCAAAAATGAAACCGATGATCGCAACGATGCTGATGCTCGCCGTCTCCGTACTCGCCGGATGTGCCAGCCATGTTTCCCCCGAGCTTCGCCCTTACACCGCTGAAGAAAGCCAGGAACTGGCGCTGGAAGCGCTGAACCGCCGTGGACTGTCCTTCGACGAATACCACGCGAAAAAAGCCGAACTGCTCGGCCAGCCGCAAAAGTCGTTCAACTTCGACAACCAGGGTGAAATGAACGCCGGGCGATCTGTACAGCTTCACGGTCGTCCAAGCTGAGGCGAAACTGTACTGCTCCAAGTTTCGCGTAACTGTCCATGGGTTTCGCCCTGGGTGTGCGATAGGGTCAACACCTGACCGACCCTGACGGACTACCACCCATGACGCTCTCTCTCGACCTGCTGCTGGGCTTCGCCCTGTTTGCCCTCGTCACCTCGATCACACCCGGCCCGAACAACACCATGTTGCTGGCATCCGGGGTGAACTTCGGCTTCAACCGCACGATTCCGCACATGCTCGGCATCACTTGTGGCTTCTTTGTACTCGTGGTGGCGGTTGGTTTTGGCCTTGGCGCGGTGTTCCAGACTTATCCTTTGCTCTACACCGTACTGCGTTATGTGGGGGCGGCGTATTTGCTGTATCTGGCGTGGAAAATCGCCCATTCCGGGCCAATGTCGGAGAGCCAGCAGGGCGAGGCGAAACCGATCAGTTATCTGGGCGCCGCCGCGTTCCAGTGGGTCAATCCCAAAGCCTGGATCATGGCCATTGGCGCCATCAGCACCTACACACCGATGCAGGGTTACTTCACCAATGTGATCGTGATCGCGGCTGTCTTTGCGATCATCAACCTGCCGAGTGTCGGTGTCTGGGCCGCTTGCGGCACGCTGTTGCGCAACGTTCTGAAGGATCGCCGCTGGCTGCGCCTGTTCAATTGGGGCATGGCTGCGCTGCTCGTGGGTTCGCTGTATCCGCTGTTGCTCGAAAGCTTTAGCTGATGCATTGCTTCAACCGGTTGCCCGATGCCTGTTAAGCTGACTTTTCAGGAGCGTTCCTACGCACTTTTAAATGAAGTAGTTCTTCTTTAACGGCATCCGATCGGGTATTGGTACGTTCTGAAAACAGCGCGCAGCTCACAAGGCTGCGCTTTGCCGTTTGCAGTTACGAGCTTCCTGATCCCGGAACACGCTCTGCGAGTCTTTTATGAATAAACGTCCGTTGTATTTCGATTACGCCGCCACCACGCCAGTGGATGAGCGGGTCATCAAGGTGATGGTCGAGTGTCTGGGCTTTACCGGCAATTTCGGCAACCCGGCCTCCAGCTCCCACGCATTCGGCCAGCAGGCCCGGCAATCGGTGGAGCAGGCGCGACGCCAGGTCGCTGAACTGGTCGGCGCGACGCCCGAGCAGATCGTCTGGACCTCCGGCGCCACCGAATCCAACAACCTCGCGCTCAAAGGCGTGGCTCAGGCCCGTGGCATTGGCGGCGGCCATATCATCACCAGCCAGATCGAACACAAGGCCATTCTCGATACTGCGAAGCAACTGCAGGATGCCGGTGTCGCGGTGACTTATCTGGTGCCGGACGCCGAGGGACTGATCACGGCGCAAGCGGTCAGCCGCGCCATGCGCGAAGACACCTTCCTGGTGTCACTGATGCTGGTCAACAACGAACTGGGCACCCTCAACGACATTCCCGCCATCGGTCAGGTCGTGCGTGATCGCGGGGCGTTGTTCCATGTCGACGCAGCACAGGGCGCGGGCAAAGTGGCCATCGATCTCGGGCAGTGGCCGGTGGACCTGATGTCGTTTTCCGCGCACAAACTCTATGGCCCCAAAGGCATTGGTGCGTTGTACGTCGGTCCGCGTGCACAACAGCGTTTGCAGGCGCAGATCCATGGCGGCGGGCATGAGGGCGGTTTGCGTTCCGGCACCCTGGCGACCCATCAGATCGTGGCCATGGGCTTGGCTTTCGCCCTGGCGGCAGCGTCCTTCGATGAAGAGAAAGCAGTCATCGTGCGTTTGCGTGAACGCTTGCTCGAGCAGTTATTGAGCATTCCCGGTGTGCGGCTCAATGGCAGCCCGACCCGGCGCATCCCCCATACGCTGAGCCTGACCTTCGACGAAGGTGAGTTCAACTCGGCAGCGTTGCTGGCCTCGATCGCGTTTTCCGCGACCTCGGCCTGCAATTCCGCGAGCAATACCCCATCTCATGTACTGCTGGCCCTGGGGCATGATTCCCGCTCGGCCAGTCGCACCATCCGCTTGAGCCTCGGGCGCTTCACCACCGAGCAGGACATCGACCAGGCGGTTCAACTGATCAAGGCAGCCTGCGCCAGTGCTCCGGCATTCTGGCAATAAGGCGACGAAGCGCCGGCGCTGATCGGCACCCAACAATAATGATGAAGTGGTTAGCAGGAGATTCGATGAATACGCAGCTTTCGATCAATGGATCGGTGCCTCAGCGCCTGGCGCAAACCCGCGAATTGATGAGCCGGGAGGGCATTCACGCCTTGCTGGTGCCTTCGGCCGACCCGCACTTGTCCGAATACCTGCCGGGCTATTGGCAAGGGCGCCAGTGGCTGTCGGGTTTCCATGGTTCGGTCGGCACCTTGATCGTGACCCCGGATTTTGCCGGCGTCTGGGCCGACAGCCGTTACTGGGAGCAGGCGACCAAGGAGCTCAAGGGCAGCGGCATTGATCTGGTCAAGCTGCAACCGGGTCAACCCGGACCGCTGGAATGGCTGGCCGAGCAAACCCCCGAGGGTGGCGTTGTCGCGGTCGATGGCGCGGTCATGGCCGTGGCTTCGGCACGGACCCTGGGCAGCAAGCTTGAAGAACGTGGCGCCCGTCTGCGCACCGACATCGACCTGCTGAGCGGAGTCTGGAACGACCGCCCAGGCCTGCCGAACGAACCGATCTATCAGCACTTGCCACCACAGGCGACCGTCAGCCGTGGCGAAAAACTCGCCAAACTGCGTGAAACCCTTCAGGCGCGAGGTGCCGACTGGCATTTCATCGCCACCCTGGATGACATCGCCTGGCTGTTCAACCTGCGTGGCGGCGACGTGTCGTTCAACCCGGTGTTTGTTTCCTTCGCCTTGATCAATCAGCAACAGGCCACGCTGTTCGTTGCCTTGAGCAAAGTCAGCACCGAACTGCGCGCCATCCTCGAACAGGACGGCGTGACCTTGCGCGATTACAGCGAGGTCGCCGCCGCTCTGCGTGCCGTGCCGAGCGGTGCGAGCCTGCAAGTCGACCCGGCGCGGGTCACGGCGGGGTTGCTGGACAACCTCGACAGCGGGGTGAAGCTGATCGAGGGCCTGAACCCGACTACCCTGGCCAAATCGCAAAAAAGCCTGGCCGATGCCGAACACATTCGTAAGGCCATGGAGCAGGACGGCGCAGCGCTGTGCGAATTCTTCGCCTGGCTGGACTCGGCGCTGGGGCGCGAGCGCATCACCGAACTGACCATCGACGAAAAACTCACCGCGGCCCGTGAGCGCCGTCCGGATTATGTGTCGCTGAGTTTCAACACCATCGCCGCGTTCAACGCCAATGGCGCGATGCCGCACTACCACGCCACCGAAGAAGAACACGCGGTGATCGAAGGGGACGGCCTGCTGCTGATCGACTCCGGTGGCCAGTACCTGGGCGGCACTACCGACATCACGCGGATGGTGGCGGTGGGCACACCGACCGACGAGCAAAAGCGCGATTGCACCCGCGTGCTCAAGGGGGTGATTGCCTTGTCCCGCGCGCAATTCCCCAAAGGCATTCTGTCGCCGTTGCTCGATGCCATCGCCCGTGCGCCCATCTGGGCGGAAAGTGTCGATTACGGTCACGGCACCGGTCATGGCGTCGGTTACTTCCTGAACGTCCACGAAGGTCCGCAAGTCATCGCCTATCAGGCCGCACCTGCACCGCAAACCGCGATGCAACCGGGCATGATCACCTCCATTGAGCCGGGCACCTATCGTCCGGGTCGTTGGGGTGTGCGGATCGAAAACCTGGCGATGAACCGTGAGGCAGGCAAGAGCGAATTCGGCGAGTTCCTGAAGTTCGAAACGCTGACCCTTTGCCCGATCGACACAGGTTGTCTGGAAACATCGTTGCTGTCGGACGAGGAAAAACAGTGGTTCAACGCCTACCACGCCGAAGTGCGTGAGCGTCTGAGTCCGTTGGTCGAGGGTGCTGCACTTGAGTGGCTGAACACTCGCACTGCGGCGATCTGATCGGGTGCAGCTATTGGTTTCTGTGTAGCTCAGGCGCTTTATCCAGCGCCTGAGCCATATAGTCGACAAAGGCTTTGACCCTGGCGGATTGGCGACGATTCGCCAGGGATACGGCATAAATTGGCAGCGACAACGTACTGTAGTCCTGCAAAATCGCGCTCACCCGGCCGGCGCTCAGGTCTTCGCTGAATAGCCACACCGGTGACAGTGCAATCCCCAATCCCCCCAGCACCATTTCGCGGATCGCCTCGGAATTGTTGCTCTGCGCATTGCCCTTGATCCGCACTTCGTGGCGTTGGGCGTCTTTTGTGTACACCCACAGGTTTTGACTGCTCAGCAGGTTGAACATCAGGCAGTTGTGCCTGCCCAGTTCCTGCGGCGTTTGCGGTTGGCCGTTTTGCCTGAGGTAGTCAGGTGATGCGACGGTCACACGGTGGGTACTGCCGACATGGCGAGCGATCAGGCCGCTGTCGTTCAGGGCACCGATCCGGAATGTGACGTCCAGCCCTTCGCCGACCAGATCCAGGTTTTGGTCGCTCAGTTGCAGGTCTATCTGTACGTCAGGGTAGTGTTTGAGAAAGTCCGGCAACCGGGGGGCGATCTGCAGGCGTCCGAAACTCACCGACGAGCCGATTTTCAGAGGTCCGGCGACCTTTTCCCGACCGGACTGGAAGCTATGTTCTGCCGCATCCACGGCGGCGAGGATGGTCCGGCATTCGTTGTAATAACGCTGACCTTCGTCTGTCAGGGATAACTTGCGGGTACTGCGGGCAATCAGCTTTCCGCCCAATCGGGTTTCCAGTGTTTGCAACACTTTGCTGATGGTCGGCTGGCTGGTCTGCAACTCCCGGGCAACGGCGGAAAAACTGCCCCGTTCGACCACCCGCACGAAAATCGCCATTGCATTGAGTTTGTCCACGGGATCGCTCATTGATGCCGTAATGGAATGGTCACTATAGCGGCATGGCGTCTTATCGGCATGAGTTGAGCAAGACAAAATCGGTCCTGCATTCACTACTGATGGGACATGGCGAAATGACTGACTCACTGAATATGCGCGCTCTGATGGTCGACTCGGCCAATGCGCCGTTACGTTTGGTTTCCATTGCACGGCCCGTGCCGCAGGCGGGGCAGGTACTGGTCAGGATCAAGGCCAGCGGTGTCAATCCGCTGGACGGCAAAATCCGCTCCGGGCAGGCGACCCATGCGGCTCAACCATTACCGGCGATAGTGGGGATGGATCTGGCCGGGACTGTAGAGGCGTTAGGGGAGGGCGTCAGTGGCTGGCTGCCGGGGGATGACGTATATGCCATGGCCACCGGTATTGGTGGTATTCAAGGTTCATTGGCCGAGTACGCGGTGGTCGACGCGCGACTGTTGGCTCGCAAACCACACAACTTGAGCATGCGTGAGGCTGCCGGTTTGCCGCTGGTGCTGATCACCGCTTGGGAAGGTCTGGTCGACCGGGCTCGCGTTCGGCTCGGGCAGAAGGTATTGATCCATGGTGGCGCCGGTGGCGTTGGCCATGTCGCGGTGCAAATCGCCCGCGCTTTTGGCGCAGAAGTTTTTGCCACGGGCTCTGCCGGGCAGCAGTCGATTATCGAAGGGTTCGGCGCGACGTTTATCGATTACCGCAAGTCTTCGGTTGAAGACTATGTGGCCGAGCATACGGCCGGTGAGGGCTTCGACATTGTCTATGACACAGTGGGGGGTGAAACGCTGGATGCGTCATTCAAGGCAGCACGGATGTATCACGGTCATGTGCTCAGTTGCCTGGGGTGGGGGCAGCACAGCCTGGCACCGCTTTCCTTCCGCGGGGCGACTTACTCCGGTGTCTTCACTTTGCTGCCGCTCCTGACCGGCAAGGGGCGTGAGCATCACGGCGAGATTCTGCACGAGGCGGCGCAGTTGATTGAAGCTGGCAAGATCGCGCCGTTGCTTGACCCGCACTCGTTCACGCTGGAATCGGCAGAAGCCGCCCATGTACTGCTCTTGTCAGGAGCGGCAAAGGGGCGGTTGGTGGTCGAGGTTTAACTCAGGGCCTCGAGTACGAAGTCCAGTCGATCCTGGCCGAAGTACAGTTGGTCATCGACGAACATGCTTGGCGCACCGAACACTCCTCGCTGCACGGCTTTTTCGGTGTTGTCCTTGAGCGTTGCCTTTACAGTTTCGTCGGCGGTCAGTGCCAGCACCTCATTAGGGTCGAAACCGTTGCCTCTCAGTACCGCCGCCACGGTTGCCGGGTCATTGAGGTTGCAGCCTTCGACCCACAGGGCCTTGAACAGGCAGTCAATGAAGGCGACAAAGCGCTCGGGCTGGTGCAACTGAATGCCGGTCACGGCACGCATCAGCACCAGGGTGTTGATCGGGAAATGCGGATTGAACTTCAGTGGCACGCCGTAGCGCCGGGCATAACGGTCCAGGTCCTGAATCATGTGGCGGCCTTTGGCCGGAATGGTCGCCGGGGAAGCATTGCCGGTGGCCTTGAACACACCGCCGAGCAGGATCGGGATGTAGATCAGTTGGCTGTCGGTTTGCTCACAGATTGCCGGTAGCTGGGTATACGCCAGGTAAGTGGTGGGGCTGCCCAGGTCAAAAAGGAATTCCACGGTTTTGCTCATGGTCGATGCGCTCTGCTTATTGTTGTAGGGAATGTCTTACCAGCGTTCGCTCCAGGGGCGAAGGTCCAGTTCGAAAGTCCAGGCGTCGCGGGGCTGGCTGTGCAGGTACCAGTAATTCTCGGCAATGTGTTCGGGGTTGAGGATGCCGTCCTGACCCTTGGTCGCGTATTTCTCGGGGAAGCTGTCGCGGATGAAATCGGTATCGATGGCGCCGTCGACGACGACATGGGCAACGTGAATGTTCATCGGGCCGAGCTCTCGGGCCATGCTTTGCGCCAGTGCACGAATGCCGTGCTTGGCACCGGCAAATGCGGCGAACCCGGCAGCGCCACGCAGGCCTGCAGTGGCGCCGGTGAACAGGATCGTACCCCGTTGGCGCCTGGCCATGCGCTTGGCTACTTCACGCGCGTTGAGAAAGCCGGAAAAACAGGCCATTTCCCAAATCTTGAAATACTTGCGGGCGGTTTCTTCGAGAATGCTGCACGGCACGTTGGCGCCGATGTTGAACACGAACGCCTCGATGGGGCCGATCTCGCTTTCGATCCGCTCGACCAGCGCGATCACGTCTTCCTCCTTGCGTGCATCGCAGGCAAAACCGTGGGCCTCGCCACCATCGGCCTTGATGGCATCCACCAATGGCTGGAGTTTGTCCGCACTGCGGCGAGTGACGCAGGCGACAAAACCCTCCTGGGCAAAACGCTTGGCAATGGCGCCGCCCGTGGCATCACCTGCACCGACAACCAGTACGACCTTCTTGTTATTCATGGGTAGATCCCTTTTGGTAAACGATCGTTAACTAAACGAACGTTATGCTATGATTCGACAGACGTCAAGGTGAGCAATTCAAGGGGAAGGGCAATGCGCTATTCGGCCAGTCACAAGCTGGAAACCAGGCAAAGGCTGCTGGAAAGCAGTGCGGTATCGGCCAAGAAGTCCGGATTTTCAACGGTGGGCGTGGACGGCCTGATGAAAGCGATTGGCTTGAGTGGCGGCGCCTTCTATAGCCACTTCTCGTCGAAAGACGAGTTGTTCGCAAGCATAGTCGAGCGTGAGTTGGGTCAAAGTCTGGCGCGACTGGGAGAAGGGCAGGACCGTGACAAGCTTGAGCGCTGCTTGAAACAGTACCTGAGCATGTCTCACGTCGAGAATCCGGAAACCGGTTGTGCATTACCGGCATTGGGGGCGGAAATTGCCCGTGCCGACCTGACAGTCCGCCAACAGGCAGAGCACTGGATTTGTCGGCTTCAGGAACGTTGGGCGGGTGTTTTGCAAAGCGACAGCCTGGCGTGGGCGATTCTGTCGCAATGTATTGGCGCGCTGGTCGTGGCGCGCATGCTGGCTAGCCCGGATATCCAGCGCACAGTGCTGAAGTCCAGCTATGAGGAAATCGGCCGTCAGATCGCAAGTCCGAGAACCTGACGCAACGGCCCTGCCTATTTGCAGATGACAATCATGCTACGGCTGGTATAGCCCGCAGGATTGAGGCCAAACGGGTAATCGCCGGGCTCTTCCACGGCATCTCCCGACTTGGCGATGACCTTGTATCCCTTGGGGGCGCAGGAATTGGCGGCGCTGGCGTAGCACTTGTCCCAGGATGAAGACAGTCCGGAACAGTTGATGTGCAGCCCTTTCCTGCCGTGCTTGATCTGTGTTTCCGAGGTCGCTGCGCAGCCTGCAATTGCAAGTACGGCGACCAGTATCAAAAATCGTCTCATTACTGTCCTTATAGCGTCCCCGGATCTTGTGCCCGGGTCTGGCTGCATTCGCTTTCGCTTGACGCGTACCGATGTCCCTATCTGGATTTGTCCATGGCATGACCTTGGGTTGCGGGGCTAAACATGGCCTAGTTGAGCGGCAAATACCAGACCCGTGTCATATCCGCGCTCAATCTGCCGCTACTGCTGGCCTGGCGGCAGTGCTCATGGTCATGGTTGCGCCGACGGAGGCCAGGATGATGCACAGGATTGCCATCCACTGCGACAGTGAGAGGTATTCATGCAGGAACAGCAAGCCCGATAACGCACCGAAGGCAGGCTCAATGCTCATCAATGTGCCGAAGGTTCTGGCCGGCATGCGGGTCAGAGCGACCATCTCCAGGGTGTAGGGGAGGGCAGTGGACAAGACGGCGACGCCAAGGGCCACGGGGATCAGTGACGGGGTCAGCAATGCGGAGCCAGCATGGACAATACCGATAGGGGCTACAAAGAGCGCAGCGATCATTACCCCCAGTGCGGCGGTTTGCACGCCATTATCGGCCCCGGCCTTTTGGCCAAACAGAATGTACAGTGCCCAGCAGACCCCTGCACCCAAGGCATAACCGGCGCCTACCAGATCGATTCCTGTGGTCGCTTCTCCCGTTGGTATCAGTAACAGCAAGCCGACGGCAGCCAGGGCGATCCACAAAAAGTCGATCGCGCGACGCGAGGCATAGATCGCCACGGCCAGTGGGCCGGTGAATTCAAGCGCCACCGCGATGCCCAGCGGG
>NZ_JAHUWC010000020.1:0-132364 GCF_019219185.1 Pseudomonas sp. PDM26
TGTTTGCCGAGATCGATACCGATCAACGCTGACTCGCTCATGATGATGGCCTCCGAAAACAAAACACCCTGCGAAAGCGTAGCCCTCGCAGGGTGTGGGGGTGACCATCTCATTAATGCCCGTATCTCACGATACGGGCATTCTTCAACCACGACACTTTTGTGTAAGCGGGATTTCGGTCAAACAAGCAAAAGCAGCACCTTGGGTGCTGCTTTTGAGGCTGGAGGCCGCACATTTCTGTCGGCCCGGGGACGCGCTATACGGATCAGCCGTTGCTGCGGTCGGTCGCCTTGGCTTTGCTTTGAGCAACAGCGGCTTCAGCCTTCTGTTTCTGGGCAACCTGGAAGGCTTTCATCGAGACTGTCCGGGCCGACTCCATGCGTGCGAAGGTCCGGTCACCGCCACCGGTGGCCATCGCCAGGGAAGAGGCGGTCAGGGTGGCGACTACGAAGAGAACTTTCATGGATTTCATTTGGGTATCCTCAAGTGAAGTTTGTTAACGGTTAAAGCGCAATTCATGGGCTAGCGCTGAACGTCCTTGTTCAACCTGACTTCACCAGCCCGCCAGGGCGGCGTTGCCTGGTGTCCCGGTGCTTTGCTCCAGGCGCGCTTGGGTGTCTTTGTCTTTGGCCCAGGCAGTGAGCAGTACCATCATCCCGAACCCACCGACGATGAGCACCGGATAGGCTGCCAGCAACTCCAGCAGGGAGTACTTCCAGGCCAGCGGTCGACCAACGCCCAGCAGGGCGGCATAGAACCACGACACGCCAGAGAACGCCCCCGAGAACAGCGCCAGCATGCGCAGGCTGAAGGAGAGTTTGAGTAACGAACCGGCTTTTTTCAGCGCCGGCAATACACCGCGATGCAACACGAAGCCGTTAATGGTCAACAGCACGACGATGCCGATCTTGGCTTGTATTTTTGGATTGAGGAAATACTCCATTCCCTTGCCGGCATAATCGATCCCGACAATGGCAACGCCCGTAATCCAGAGCACGACAAGTGCAAGCGATACGGTTTTTTGAAGACTGTCCATGTGCGCGTCATCATGGTGACCCGACACATCGCCCTTCAGGAGTTGCTGGACCATTGCAATGTCACTGGTCAACACCAGGCCGATTGCCACACAGCAGGCGATAAGATGGAAATATACAACGCCCAAGCGCAAATATTCCACGGTGGACGAAGATAACATACTAAGTTCCATGGTTACCTCTTGGATTCAATAGTGAATCGACCTGGCTCTCGGCACGGCATAATTAGAGTTTACCGTTGCTGATTTCAGTTAAGACTCGGCCATTACGATTAGTTAATTAGTTAATCTTGCGGCATGATGCTGCGAAGATAAGAGCGACGCTCGCGAATGAACTTTCAGTCATTCGAATGTTCTCATTTTCAGGTAACAACAAACATCATCCGCACTGGGTGCTAATGAGGTTTAACTTGCGCTGATCAGGCAATGCTGGTGGGGTCGGCGGGGCTTCCACCCCATTCGAGGAAACGGATCTTGTGAATCTCGCCCTCGCTGTCTTCGTAGACCAGGGTCACCGGCACCATGCCGGTCTTGTCGGAGGTATCGGTGCGCTGCAGTACCCGTTTCACATCGATTTCCATTCCGTAGTGGTATTCGACGGCGGAGACATGCGCGCCGGGATCTTGCAGGCTGTTCTGGTCGAAGACACTGGGTGCGAGACTGGATATCACTGCACTGACAATTGTGGCGATGCTCATAAGGCTGACCTCTTTTGTAGTTCGCTTGACAAGGACCTAATGTGACACGTGATGAGAGTGAAGTTCACAGTACCGCGACGAACGTGCCCGCCTGAAAAGCCTGTAGTGGCTGCAAACTCCCGGCAATTCCCCGCGCTTGACGCCTCTCGACCGTTCGTCCTTAAACCCCCGTATTTGTTGGGCAAAGTCCGATTTTGAAGGAGGTCATGACATGTCATGACGGATTTTTCGCGCGGTGGTTGTGACAGTACGTGGACCGAAAACGCCAGCTATCGAGCCAGGGGGAAATGTCGGGTATTGGCCGTTTTGTGCCTGTCACGACCGGCTGAAAACGACCCAATATAGCCATTGGTGACTGCTAAGGATTTCAAGAAAGCCACTTCTCGCAAACATCATATCGAAGGGGCGACCCCCTGATGAGACCGCCATTTTTCAGTTGGTTGATCAGTTGCCCGGTGGCAAAGGCAGGTTGATGCCTTCTTTTTTCAGGGGGGCACGCACGTATTGGAATTTCTGGTACTGCGACAGCTCGATCGGCCCGTCGTAACCCATGCTTTGCAATTTGCGTGGCGGGTAATCGACGCAGGTTTTCATCAGCTTCATGATCGCGCCCGTAATCGGCACCATTGTCCAGGCGCGCTCGGTAAAGTTGTTCATGAAAAGGTCATAGCGCTCTTGCGGGTCTTGCCACAAGTCAAAGACTTGCGGCACGGTGGCCACATATTTTAGTGCGCCTTTGCATCCCAGGTTAGTGTCTACGGCCAGGCCACCGGTTGGCGCGCCATCAAATCCAAGTCGTCGAGAATCTCGTGATTTTTCGTGCCTTCATGGTGTTGGCAACCGGGTGATGAGTGCACAATCACATTGACCCTTGGTGCATTGACCACCGAGTAATTAGCCTAGGTACTGCGTACAGAATCATTTCCCCCTGACTGCATGACCATGCACAAGTTAAGGCGCAGGGTAGAGTCTAGTGCGGTTTTCCAGTTGAACGGGTAATTACCCGACTGCATCTATTGTTCTTTCTGAACACGGTTCAAAAACCTGATCTACGCTCAACTTGCGCTAGGGCTAACCCTCAGCCTTACAGTAGCGATGCAATTGTCCAATTCTCTCCCCCTGAGAAAGGAACTGGTAATGAACAAAGGCTTTCAGCTTGCTCGCTTTATTGCCTTGGCGATGGTCTGGTCTGAATCTGGCGTCGCTGCCGATAGCCAGGCAGAGCTAGCCAAACAATCCCTGAATCCGGTCGCCGCGCTATACAGTTTGCCGATTCAATATAACTGGAACCAAAAACTCGGCCCCAGCGGTGAGGGATATCAGAGCGTTACCAACATCCAGCCGGTGCTGCCTTTCAGTCTCAACGAGGAGTGGAATCTGATTTCCCGCACCATCCTGCCCGTCATCGATCAGCATGGCCTGGTGCCCGGCGGGGTTGCCGATAAATCAGGTGTGGGAGACGTCACTCAAAGCTTCTTTTTTTCACCCAAACAGGAAACCGCCAACGGCTGGATCTGGGGAGCAGGCCCAGCCATATTGGTGCCCACCGGCAGCGACGAACTGCTAAGCAGCGAGCAATGGGGATTGGGCCCTACAGTGGTGGCGCTCAAGCAACATGACGGCTGGACCCGCGGTATTCTTGCCAACCACATCTGGTCGCTGGAAAACAGCCCGCCGGATGACAAGGACAAGGTCAACCAGACGTTCCTGCAACCCTTCTTCAGCTACACCACTCATACCTACACCACCTTCGGTATCAATACCGAGTCCACCTACGATTGGCAAACCCGGGAGTGGTCTGTGCCGATCAACTTGTTCGTCACTCAGTTGTTCAAAGTGGGCCATCAACCCATGACCCTGCAAGCCGGCCCGCGTTACTGGGCCGACAGCCCGGAAGATGGACCCGAAGGCTGGGGGTTTCGGGTAGCGTTTACGCTGTTGTTTCCTAAATGAATGCAACGCTGTAGGGCTATTGAGTCAGGAGTGCTCGGGATACTCCTTGCTTGTCGGAGCCAGGCAGAACCCAAAGCTTTTGCATTCCTACTTCGTTACCCCGTTGAGCAGCACCCCATACGACTGAAGAAACTCTACCGTCCCGTGGAAGATCAAGCCTACACCCATCGCCGAAACGAAAAAACCGACGATCCGGGTCGCGGCGTCGATACCTTGCGGGCCAATCTTTTTGAGGATGGTATTGGCGTAAGCCAAAGACAGATAGGTGACGAACATGGTGGCGCAGATCGCCAGTGCTACCACGGAAAAGTGCAGTATGGCGCGGTCGGTATTCTTAATGGTGCTAGTCAGGCCAATCACTGTGGCGATGGCACCGGGGCCGAACATGATCGGCATGGCCATGGGTATAAAGGATACGTCCTGGTCACTTTTGCCACCGCTTGGAATCAGGTTGCTGTTGGGCGATGGGGCAAAAAGCTCGAAGCCGATGCGCATCAGAATTACCCCGCCGACTACCCGAATCATACTCAGGGGAACCTCGAACACACGCAGCAGCAGGTTGCCGAAAATCAGAAAGAAAAACATCAGTAGTAGCGCATAAAGGCAGGCCTTGCGTGCCACGTGACGCTGTTCGGGGACGTCTTTGTCCTGTAGCAGACCCAGGAAAACCGGGATGGCCTCAAGTGGATTGATGATTGCCAGCAGGGTGGTGAACATGCCGAAAAACAGAGTGAGATACGCGTTCATGGATGACCCGCCAATTGCGTTGTGTACCGACTCACCATAGCTGATCAAGAACAGTTCGCCTCAATCATTGCCGTAAAACCCAAGAGATGGGGGGAGTGGAACTTTACAGAGAGGCATAAAATGGATGAAGGCAGAATTGGGCGATGGATATTGTTTACCATGCTCAAAGGCGAGCCCATTAGCGCCGAGGATGCACTTGTTACGGACGGGGCAACCGTATGGTGAAGAACAGAAGTTCGGAATGGCCGCTTTTGGCCGTTATTTGACTGTCACGACTGCAGCCGATTGCTGCGAGATGCGAAGAGCCGCCCGAACTTGTATTAATCAGAGTTTGTTCATTAGCGATGTGCCGGCGAGAGGTCGACGGGCTTACCGGCATTGCCCCTCAAGCCCTCAAACCTGAGATGGCTCTTGGATTTCTGTGCCTGCCTCTCAACTCAAAAATCATCGGTTTTTTGAAATCACACCACTCATGTATTGATTTAAATCGCGCAGATCTTGAATGCTCCATGAGTACGGCGATAGCTTTACACCATTCTCTCGCAAAGTTTCTGGAATCAAGTTTCCATTTGGGCGAAGTATTATCGATGATACAATCACGCCCGGATAATCATTCAATCGTTTTTTGAAAACGGATGTTGTTAGATCAGGTGCAGGAGGATTGCTTTTATTAGCCAATGGTCCTGTTGCTTTGAGATCCATTCCGTGGCACATGGTGCATCGCTGTACATAGAGATTTTTTCCATTAACATTATCCGCGAAGGATAATGATGTTTGAATTAGCGATAAAACTCCTAGTGAAGCAATGAATGATATTTTCATTGTTTTTATCTTCCTTGATGGATCAGCAGCGTTTGCAGGCATTTGGCGCTGATGCCAGATGTGCAACGGGTGATCCGGTTAATGCATGTGAGGGCGTTCACAGGGGCGCTTTCAAAAAGCGCTGTTCATGATCAGGCTCCGGCAACAGGCACGTGTCGTATTTCCCGAAGAGCCGATAACGATTAAGCGCAATGCGGTCGTATGCCCAATTTCGAAGTTTGCGAGGGACGATGCGCAACAGGTTCACGGGGCGCCAGAGTGCGGAAAACTGGGCGATGATTTCGAAAAATGCATCCGAACGGTCCCAGTAGTATCGGTCGCGGATCACCGCCATGGTGTCGAATTGATCCATGGGCAAACCTGCCCACGCGAGCAGAGCCTGCCCCTCGGGTGACTGAACCGCCGCCAACCGCACTCGCCGCTGGCGATCATGGCGAATCAAGAACCTCACCCAGCCATTGCACAGTTTGCAGACACCGTCGAACAGGACCACCGTCTCTCCTGGTTTGAGCAGTGGCGCGGGTGAGGGGCGGATTTGCGAGGCTGGCATAAGCGTGGGTCCAAGGGCGCCTGGTTATCCCGGATCATAACCGCGTGCCAGCGTTAAAGTCTGCATTTGGCTGTGGATTCAACCGGTCGATGCAACACAACTGAATTCGGTGTCAGCAGAAGGCGTATTGCCGCAGTCCTCAGTCGCCTGTGGAAAGGCCATGCTTGTGTGCATAGGCGTACAGATCTACGCGGTTCGTCAGGCCCAGCTTGCTGTAGATCGATGTTAAATGGTTGCGCAGCGTGTGCTCGCTGATATGCAGCTTCTCGGCCACCAACTTGCCAGGGGCTGAGGGGTCGCTGGCCAGCGATGCAATGGTTTGCTGCTCGCGGCGCGTTAGCTTGGCGATTTTTTGTTGCTCCGGGCCTATATCGCGCTCGGCTTTCTTGCGCGCCAGTTCAAGGAAGATACGGCTGGTCGCATTGCGGTCAATCCAGAGTTCGCCGTCATGCACTTTTTCTATGGCCTTGAGCAAGGTCGATGCGGAGGCCGACTCCCGCTTGTCCACCACGCCACGTGCGCCAGCCAGCACCGCTCTGTCATGCAGCGCCACGTCGCTCGACCCTGTCACTACCAGAATCCTGGCGTTGGTCTGGCTGTGCAAGTCGGCCAGCGACTCGATACCGTCCTCGCCGTCCAGGTCCAGCACCACCACATCTGGCGCGTGTTGGTGCAGCGAAAGCAGGTACTCCGCCACCGACGACGCCGAACCCGCCAGCATCAACCTCGGTTGAGCGCTTTCCACCAGACGCTCAAGGCCCCAGGCCACGAGCGGTAGAGCTACTAACTGGACTTGAATGGGCATGCGGCTCGCTGCCTCTTTAGACGGGCTGTGTTAGCTGATCATGATAGCAATCGTTGCAGCCTGTAGCTTTTTTCTATAGCGCTTGAGGCAACCCCTCCCATGACATTTGTCCCGTAAAGCCCTGTTTTCATGGCCGATTGACTCCCAGAAAAAAGGGATAGCGCTCCCATGTATAAAACAGCGGTCGTTTTTAGACTGCAACCATGAAAGGCACATACCGAATTGAGCCCCGTGAGCAAATCACCCTGCCGCTGCAACTGATCGGCGGGGGCAATGGTGTCACCCGTGACATCAGCGCCTGCGGTTTGTATTTCGAAACCGATAGTGAGCTGCAAGTGGGTAGCTTGATTGACTTCGAGATCGAGCTCGACACTCCCGGCGGCCCCATGAAATTCAAGGCTCAAGGAGAAATTGTGCGCATTGAGCCACTAGGCGGCAGGACCGGGGCGGGCGTGAAACTGCTGGCCAGCCGGCTGGTGCCGGTGGAATGAGGTTTTCGTGGGTTGAGGAAGAAGCGGCTTGTGGCTGTTGGCGGCCCACGGCGTTTTTTTGCTCAGGGTGACATTCTTGGGAGAAAGACATGGCTAGCACTACAACTACAAGCGGCGGAACCGTTACCTCGTTTTCCAACACGCCGCAGGCGAAGGATGACATCTACAGCACCACTGAAAATCTGTTGGGGGTCGTGTACTGGGACGTCATGTCCAATGACCTCGGTGGCAACGCGAAGACACTCTGGTCACTCGACAACGCGGACAGTCTTTCTACTGTCACCAAGGTTTATGCTCCGGCCGATCTCCTGATCCAGGATGCGGCGAGGGCTGAGGCGACGAGTTCTGACACCAGTTTGAATGGTGCAAGGATCTGGATCACCTCGGACGGCAAGGTCGGCTACGACGCCGCTACTTTTTCAGATGCTTTCAAGGCACAACTCCAGGCGCTGGCTACTGGCGAGCTCCTGACGGACAGCTTTACCTATGCGATTCGTCTTGGCAACGGAACGCTCAGTTGGGCTACCGCGACGGTGCAGTTTTCGGGCGTGAATGATGGTATGACGATCAGCATGGGCGCGCAGGCCTGCATGGTGACCGAAGACGCCGACACCACGGCGAGCACGACCGATTCGCTGACGGCCAGCGGCACGATTGTCTTTGACGACGTCGACCTGAGCGACACGCACATGGCAACGTTCGCGCCGGCGGCGGACAACTCTACTTATCTTGGTACGTTCGTGCTCTCGCCGGTAAGCGAAGCAGCGAACGCGGCCAACGGTTCGGTGCAATGGACGTATAACCTGAACAATGCGGCAGCGCAGTACCTGGCCCAGGGACAGACAGTCACCGAAACTTACCTGGTCACCATCAGCGATGGTCATGGTTCGTCGGTAACGCAGAATGTGACCGTCACTATCACCGGCACCAATGACGCGCCGACGGTGACGGCGGCCGAGGTCGAAAGCGGGGCGGTGGCCGAAGACGGCACCCCGGTGGCCAGCGGCAGCTTCGCCTTCGGCGACGTGGACCTGGCCGATGACGCCCATGTGGCCAGCGTGAGCGCGCCGGCCGGGGCGCTGGGTACGCTGGTGGCCACTGTGAACGACGAGAGCACGGGCGACGCGGCGGGTAGCGTGGGCTGGACCTATACGCTGAACAACAGCGCGGCGCAGTACCTGGCCGAGGGCCAGACCAAGACCGAAGTGTTCACGGTGACGCTGACCGACGACGTCGGGGCGACGGTGACCAAGGACGTGACGATCACGATCACCGGGACCAATGACGCGCCGACAGTGACGGCGGTCGAGGTCGAAAGCGGGGCGGTGACCGAAGACGGCACTACGGTGACCAGCGGCAGCTTCGCCTTCGGCGACGTGGACCTGGCCGATGAGGCGCATGTGGCCAGCGTGAGCGCGCCGGCCGGGGCGCTGGGTACGCTGGTGGCCACTGTCAGCAATGAGAGCACCGGCGACGCGGCGGGCAGCGTGGGCTGGACCTATACGCTGAACAACAGCGCGGCGCAGTACCTGGCCGAAGGTCAGACCAAGACCGAAGTGTTCACGGTGACGCTGACCGACGACGTCGGGGCGGCGGTGAGCAAGAATGTGACCATCACCCTGACAGGCACCAATGACGCGCCGACAGTGACGGTGGCCGAGGTCGAAAGCGGAGCGCTGACCGAAGACGGCCCCCCGCTGGCCAGCGGCAGCTTCGCCTTCGGCGACGTGGACCTGGCCGATGACGCCCATGTGGCCAGCGTAAGTGCGCCGGCCGGTGCGCTGGGTACGCTGGTGGCCACTGTCAGCGACGAGAGCACCGGCGACGCGGCGGGCAGTGTGGGCTGGACCTATACGCTGAACAACAGCGCGGCGCAGTACCTGGCCGCGGGCCAGACCAAGACCGAAGTGTTCACGGTGACGCTGACTGACGACGTCGGGACTGCGGTGACCAAGGAGGTGACAATCACCCTGACTGGCACCAACGACCGGCCAACGCTGACGATCACCGACCCGACCGGGGCGATGACCGAAGGCAACGGCGCGGCCACGCTGAGCGACAGCGGCGCGCTGAGCTTCGCCGACCTGGACGTCAACGACGCCGTGACGGTCAGCCAGAGTGCCAACCACGATATCGTCTGGAGCGGCGGTACCCTCGGTGCGGCGCAGGCCGCGGCGCTGGTGGCCGGTTTCTCGGTCGATCAGGCCGGGTGGACCTACAGCAGCAGCGAGAACCTGGACTTCCTGCGCGCCGGGGAAACCATCAGCTTCTCCTACACCGTGGTGGCTACCGACAACAGCGGTACGGCCAACGCGATCTCGGCACCTCAGACGGTGACCATCACCCTGACCGGCAGCAACGACGCGCCCGTGCTTAGCTTCGCGACGGGCAATGCTACCGGCGCGGTGCAGGAAGACACCACGCTCAGCGTGAACGGCCAGTTCAGCGCAGCCGACATCGATCATGACGCCACGGCGACCTGGAGCATTGCGGGTACGGATACGGGCACCTACGGTTCGATTGCGGTGGACAGCACCGGCAAGTGGACCTACACGCTGGCCAATGGTACCGATGGGGTCGCCAGTGCGGTGCAGGCGCTGAAGGCGGGCGAGAGCCACAATGACGTGTTCACGGTGCAGGTCAGCGACGGCCTGGGCGGCGTGGCCACCCAGCTGGTGACGATCACCATCACCGGCAGCAACGATGCGCCCGTGCTCAACTTCGTGGCGGGCAACGCGGCGGGCGCGGTGCAGGAAGACACCACGCTCAGCGTCAACGGCCAGTTCAGCTCGGCCGATATCGATCACGATGCCACGGCGACCTGGAGCATCAACGGCTCGTCCACCGGCACCTACGGCGCGATCGCCGTCGACAACACCGGCAAGTGGACTTACACGCTGGCCAATGGCACCGATGGGGTCGCCAGTGCGGTGCAGGCGCTGAAGGCGGGCGAGAGCCACAACGAAGTGTTCAGCGTGCAGGTCAGCGACGGCCTGGGCGGCGTCGACACCCAGCTGGTGACCGTCACCGTCAGCGGCAGCAACGACGCGCCCGTGCTCAGCTTCGCGACGGGCAATGCTGCCGGCGCGGTGCAGGAAGACGGCACGCTCAGCGTGAACGGCCAGTTCAGCGCAGCCGACATCGATCACGATGCCACGGCAACCTGGAGCATTGCGGGTACGGATACAGGCACCTACGGTTCGATCGCGGTGGACAACACCGGCAAGTGGATCTACACGCTGGCCAATGGCACCGACGGGGTTGCCAGTGCGGTGCAGGCGCTGAAGGCGGGCGAGAGTCATGATGAGGTGTTCACGGTGCAGGTCAGCGACGGCCTCGGCGGCGTCGATACCCAGCTGGTGACCGTCACCGTCACCGGCAGCAATGATGCACCCGTGCTCAGCTTCGCGACGGGCAATGCGGCCGGCGCGGTGCAGGAAGACACCACGCTCAGCGTGAATGGCCAGTTCAGCTCGGCCGACATCGATCACGATGCCACGGCAACCTGGAGCATCAATGGCGCGTCCACCGGCACCTACGGTGCGATCGCCGTCGACAACACCGGCAAGTGGACCTACACGCTGGCCAATGGCAGCGACGGGGTTGCCAGTGCGGTGCAGTCGCTGAAGGCGGGCGAGAGCCACAATGACGTGTTCACGGTGCAGGTCAGCGACGGCCTGGGCGGCGTCGACACCCAGCTGGTGACCGTCACCGTCACCGGCAACAACGATGCGCCAGTGCTCGGTTTCGTGACGGGCAATGAGGCGGGCGTGGTACAGGAAGACACCACGCTGAGCGTCAATGGCCAGTTCAGTTCGGCCGACATCGATCACGATGCCACGGCGACCTGGAGCATCAATGGTTCGTCAACCGGCACCTACGGCGCGATCGCCGTCGACAACACCGGCAAGTGGACTTACACGCTGGCCAATGGCAGCGACGGTGTCGCCAGTGCGGTGCAGTCGCTGAAGGCGGGCGAGAGCCACAATGACGTGTTCACGGTGCAGGTCAGCGACGGCCTGGGCGGCGTCGACACCCAGCTGGTGACCGTCACCGTCACCGGCAACAACGATGCGCCAGTGCTCGGTTTCGTGACGGGCAATGAGGCGGGCGCGGTACAGGAAGACACCACGCTGAGCGTCAATGGCCAGTTCAGTTCGGCCGACATCGATCACGATGCCACGGCGACCTGGAGCATCAATGGTTCGTCAACCGGCACCTACGGCGCGATCGCCGTCGACAACACCGGCAAGTGGATCTACACGCTGGCCAATGGCACCGATGGGGTCGCCAGCGCGGTGCAGTCGCTGAAGGCGGGCGAGAGTCATAATGACGTGTTCACGGTGCAAGTCAGCGACGGTCTGGGCGGCGTCGACACCCAGCTGGTGACCATCACCATCACCGGCACCAACGACCAGCCAACGCTGACCATCACCGACCCGACCGGGGCGATGAACGAAGGTAATGGCGCGGCTACGCTGAGCGACAGCGGGGTGCTGAGCTTCGCCGATCTGGACAGCCACGACGTCGTGACGGTCAGCCAGACCTCTAACAACGACCTCGTCTGGAGCGGCGGCACCCTCGGTGCGGCGCAGGCCGCAGCGCTGGTGGCTGGTTTCTCGGTCGATCCGGCCGGCTGGACCTACAGCAGCAGCGAGAACCTGGACTTCCTGCGCGCCGGGGAAACCATCAGCTTCTCCTACAGCGTGGTGGCCACTGACGACAGTGGCACGGGCAACGCGGTCTCGGCAGCGCAGACGGTGATGATCACCCTGACCGGCACCAACGACCGACCAACTCTGACCATCACCGACCCGACCGGGGTGATGAACGAAGGCAACGGCGCGGCCACACTGAGCGACAGCGCGGTGCTGAGCTTCGCCGACCTGGACGTCAACGACGCCGTGGCGGTCAGCCAGACTGCCAATCACGACCTCGTCTGGAGCGGCGGCACCCTCGGTGCGGCGCAGGCCGCAGCGCTGGTGGCTGGTTTCTCGGTCGATCCGGCCGGCTGGACCTACAGCAGCAGCGAGAACCTGGACTTCCTGCGCGCCGGTGAAACCATCAGCTTCTCCTACAGCGTGTTGGCGACCGACAACAGCGGTACGGGTAACGCGATCTCGGCACCCCAGACGGTGACGATCACCCTGACCGGGACCAATGACGCGCCAGTGCTCAGCTTCGCGACGGGCAACGAGGCCGGCGCGGTGCAGGAAGACACCACGCTCAGCGTGAATGGCCAGTTCAGTTCGGCCGACATCGATCACGATGCCACGGCAACCTGGACCATCAACGGCGCGTCCACCGGCACCTACGGTTCGATCGCCGTCGACAACACCGGTAAGTGGACTTACACGCTGGCCAATGGCACCGACGGGGTTGCCAGTGCGGTGCAGTCGCTGAAGGCGGGCGAGAGTCACAATGACGTGTTCACGGTGCAGGTCAGCGACGGCCTGGGCGGCGTGGCCACCCAGCTGGTGACCGTCACCATTACCGGCAGCAACGACGCCGCCGTGCTGTCCTCGGCCAGCGTTACGCTGAGCGAAACCAATGCTCCGCTGACCACCGGCGGCAGCCTGACCATCAGCGATATCGACAGCCCGGAAAGCTTCCAGGCGCAGTCCAACACCGCCGGCAGCTACGGCCAGTTCTCCATCGGCACCGGCGGTGCCTGGACCTACGTCGCCAACTCCGCCCACAACGAGTTCGCCGCCGGTACCACCTACACCGACACCTTCGCGGTGAGCAGTGCCGATGGCACCCTCACTTCAGTCACCGTGCATATCCTCGGCACCAATGATGCCGCCGTGCTGTCCGCCGACATCGCCAACCTCACCGAGACCAATGCTGCACTGACCACCGCTGGCACCCTGACCATCAGCGACGTCGACAGCGCCGCAACCTTCGTCGCGCAAACCAACACCGTCGGCAGCTACGGCCAGTTCTCCATCGGCACCGGCGGTGCCTGGACCTACGTCGCCAACTCCGCCCACAACGAGTTCGCCGCCGGTACCACCTACACCGACACCTTCGCGGTGAGCAGTGCCGATGGCACCCTCACTTCGGTCACCGTGCATATCCTCGGCACCAATGATGCCGCCATGCTGTCCGCCGATATCGCCAACCTCACCGAGACCAATGCTTCGCTGACCACCGCCGGCAGCCTGACCATCAGCGACGTCGACAGCCCGGAAAGCTTCCAGGCACAAACCAACACCGCCGGCAACTACGGCCAGTTCTCCATCGGCACCGGCGGTGCCTGGACCTACGTCGCCAGTTCCGCCCACAACGAGTTCGCCGCCGGTACCACCTACACCGACACCTTCGCGGTGAGCAGTACCGATGGCACCCTCACTTCGGTCACCGTGCATATCGCCGGCAGCAACGACTCTCCGACGATCACCTCCAACGGTGGCGGTGCGACAGCTTCGATCAACGTGGCGGAGAACACCACGGCGGTCTCGACAGTGGCGGCGACCGATGTTGATCTGCCGACACAAGCGCTGGGCTACAGCATCGTCGGCGGAGCGGATGCCGCGAAGTTCTCGATCGTTTCAGGTACAGGCGTGCTGAGCTTTATCTCAGCACCCAACTTTGAAGCACCGACTGATTCCGGAACGAACAACGTTTATGACGTGATTGTGCGGGCGTCGGACGGCACGCTGTTTGACGACCAGGCGATCGCGGTAACCGTGACGGGAGTCAACGACAACTCCCCGGTGATCACCTCCAACGGTGGCGGTGCAACGGCTTCGGTCAACGTGGCGGAGAACACCACGGCGGTCACGACAGTGGCGGCGACCGATGCAGATCTACCAGCGCAGACGCTGAGCTACACGATCCTGAATACGGCCGGGACGGACTTCAGCAATTTCTCGATCAGTTCGAGTGGGGTGCTGACGTTCAATTCGGCGCCCGATTACGAGAATCCCCAGGATATCGGTGGCACCGACGGCGACAACGCCTATGTTGTGGACGTTCAGGTGGCCGACGGCAATGGCGGAACCGACACGCAGACCATTACGGTAAACGTGCAGAACGTCGTTGAGACACCAGTTGATACTGTGGCACCGACGGTGACAATAACGGGGACAACCTTAGCGAGTCCGGTTGGAACGTCGACGGTCACATTCCAGTTCAGTGAGGTTGTGAGCGGCTTCAACCTTTCGGACGTCACGGTGAGTACAACGGGTACAACGCCCCGCGGAACCTGGAGTAACTTCACGCAGGTAGACGGCGATACCTACACGGCGATGCTGACTAGAACGCTGACCGGTAGCGTGAAAGTCGACGTTGCCGCGAACAGCTACACCGACCTTGCGGGTAATTTAGGTGCTGCCGGAAGCAGTGCAAACCTTCCGGCAGGCGTTGCCGGCGAACCTATCAATCTAGCCCTCAACATCCCGTTGGCCGATATTAGCGGCCCGATAACGGTGGCCATCAGCGGTGTTCCCTCGGGATGGACATTCAACGCAGGTACCGACAACGGCGACGGCACCTGGACCGTGCAAACCAGCGATCCCGCCGCATTGACTGTGACAACTCCAAGCGACTTCGCCGGTGCGTTGGTGCTCGATGTCAACATGCACTGGAGCAACAGCGACGGCAGCCCAGCAAGCGCCTATGTGTTCAATAACGTCGAAGTCTATGCCCCGGGCACGCCGATCTTCGCCTTGTCCGCTGACGACAACCTGACCGGCTCGTCCGGTGCCGACACCTTCGTCTTCGCCCGGCCGATCGGCAACAACGTCATTTACAGCTTCGATGCGGCGGCGGACAAGATCGACTTGATCGGCTTCACGGGCGTCAACGATTTAGCGGATGTGAGTATCACCAACGACGCGAACGGCAATGCCGTGCTCAGCATCAGTGCCGACCAGACGATCACTGTAAACGGCGTGGATGCGGCGGCGTTGAGCGCAGCCAACCTGCAGTTCGATGTGAACCCGGTCACGACCAATACGGGCACCATCACCATTGCCGACGGCGCGATCATGCCGTTCGGTGGCAGCATCGACAACAGCGGCACCATAGCGCTCGGCTCCACCGGCAGCGGAACCGATCTGGAGATTCTGTTCCGTGGCGCGACGTTGACCGGTGGCGGGCAAGTGGTGCTGTCCGACAGCGCGCAGAACGTGATCTTTGGTGGCAGCGCGGACACGGTGCTCACCAATGCCGACAACACCATCTCGGGTGCCGGCCAGTTGGGAGCGGGGCAGATGACGCTGGTCAACTCGGGCCTGATCCTTGCCAGCGGCGTCAATGCGCTGGTGATCGATACCGGTAGCAGCGTCGTCACCAACACGGGTGTGCTGCAAGCCAGCGGCAGCGGCAGCGGCGGATTGGTGATTGAAAGTGCGCTCGTCAACAGCGGCAGCCTGTGGGCGAACGATGGCAACATCACCGTCCACGCAGATGCCAGTGGCGCGGGAAGCGCGACTATCAGCGGTTCGGCGATCCTGGAATTCGGTGCAGTCTCCGATCAGCATGTGACGTTCGACAGCGGCGCGGCAGGCACGCTCAAGCTCGATGTGTCGACGGCGTTCAGCGGCAGCGTCAGCGGTTTTGCTGCGGGTGACACGCTGGACTTTGGCGATGTCGCGTTCGGCGCCAATACGCAGATCACCTATGCCGCGAATGACACAGGCACCGGCGGGATGCTGAGCGTGAGCGACGGCACACATGTGTCGCAGCTCGCGCTGAATGGCCAATACGCGGCGGCGGGTTTGCAGGCGAACGCCGAGGGCAGTGGCAGTGAGCTGGCCTACGATGCAGCGGCGGCAAACCATACGATGCTGGGCGGCCAGGCCAATGACATTCTACTCGGCGGTGCGGGTGACGATCTGTTCTTCGGCGGGCTGGGCAACGACACGCTCAACGGCGGCCTCGGCAACGATACCTTCGCGTTTGCTGCCGCAGGCTTCGGAAACGACTCGATCCAGGGCTTCGACGTCAACCCGACCGGAGGGCAGGACTTGCTCAATATCGCGGGGCTGGGGATCAGCAGCGAGACGTTCGCTACCAGCGTGAGCATTGCGGCTGACGGGGCGGACACGGTGATTGGGATCGGAGTGGACTCTATTCGCCTTGTCGGTGTTAACAGTGCAGGCATCGATCAGGCGGACTTTATCCTGATGTCATGATGCTTTTGCTGCTGGCCGCATGTTGCTACGCGGTTGCAGTCCCCATCGCGGGTAAATCCGAGATGGGGTCTGCGGGCGGTAAAGTTCTGGCTGCGGTGGCCTTTGCAGCGGGAACTTCAGGGTACTGGCCAAGTCAATTGGGGCCCTGTATCGCAGATGCCGAACAGCGCTGTGGTCTGTTTTACTGTAGGAGCTGGCTTGCCAGCGAAGAGGCCCGAAAGATCGATGCACAATTCAAGGCCGCCTTCGCTGGCATGCCAGCGTCCGCCCCTGATGCCAACCAAGCGTCTTCTGTCGGGTCTCGTCCTGGCGTTCTGCGCCGTCGCGTCGTTTTGTTCGGTCGCTGCCGAGCGAAGCGCGCCCGCGCAAAGCAACAGCGCATCGACCACCCTGATCGAAACAGCCTCGCGGCAGTATGAAAATGGCCAACTGGACCAGGCCGCCGCCACGCTGGAGCGTGCCTTGCATATCCAGCCGAACAATCCGGCGACGCTGCATTACCTCGGTGTGTTGCGTCTTCAGCAGGGGCAGTACCAGCAGGCTGAAACCTTGGCGGCGCGCTCGAACATGCGGGTTGGTCGCAACGTCGAGTTGCGCAACCGCAACTTCCAATTGATCCAGGCGGCGCAGCAGGCCCAATCTTCGGGTACCCCACCCAATGCCAAAGAGGATCTGGTCGCAGTACAGAAGGGGCTGGAAGAGGAGACCCAAAGGCGCCGCGAAGCAGAAAAGGCCGTTGCTGAACAATCCACTCCGGTCACTGAGCACGACGCTGGCAACGACGCTAGCGCAGAGACAGATCGGGTTGCGCAAGTACCGAGGGCTGGCAGAGCCGGGCTCGAAGGAACATTACAAATGGCTAATGTCGAGCCAGAGCGGGCGTACGCTGAGGTTGAGATTCCCCGCGGCCATATGCCGCCTCCGGGTAAATGCCGAATCTGGTTTCCTGATCGTCCGCCGGGGCATCAGCCCGCACCCGGCAAATGCAAGAAACTGCGATATCGGGTTCCGTCAGGAGCCTATCTGGTGCGCGGTTGAGTTTCTGAGTGGCCACTTCTGGCCAGGGGGCTGATCGTCGCGAAGGGCTGCACAACCCATTGCAGCCATAGCCCAACGACTGTGATCGGGACAAAGCTACCTGCCGAAAACGGTACCAAATGCGCACTGACCGATCGTCGTCAATTGGATCAAAGCCAATACAGTAGCGCAATGGTATATAACCAGCCGATGCTGAGGATGATAGTCAGGTAGATCACCACGAGTACCAGAGAGTGATTCCACATGACACTGACCTCCCATAACCACGGTTTGAGGCGCGTCAGGGGCGTCTGATAAACCGAATAAACTCAGGTCACGCCCGTACCACAGCATCCGCGCTGCTCCTGAATCGGCGGGCACTTCACCGTGCCAAACGAACAGAACACACAGCAGTCACCGGGGGGCGGGCGTAGCAGGGTTTTGCAACTGCCACACTCGTAGAAGAACTGACAGGCATCTGTGGGCATGGCTTCCTGCCTGGCGAAACCGCAATGCGGGCAGGTCAACACGGACTCGAGGATGACGGCGCTCATGGTTGCCTCACTTGTGAACGGTGGAGGGATCGCCCGCATTCGTCCCCTTGCCGATTGGTTGAACCATCGTCTTCTCCATTGAATCGGTCTAACCTAAAGTCACTTTACACTCCGTACCCGGGTACAGAATCAAGGGGCGTGTGATGGCGACAGGGCTGAGTATCGGCAAGTCGGTGGAAACTGCCGGGGTGAACATCGAGACTATTCGCTATTACCAGCGACGTGGCTTGCTGGATGAGCCGCCAAAGCCGCTCAGCGGTTATCGATGCTATCTACCGTAGCAGGTCAAACGGTTGCGTTTCATCAAGAGGGCGCAGGCGCCGGGATTCACGCTAAAACGTAGCTTATTCCTTGCCCTGGGGGAAAGCTCAAGCCCCCGTGCTTCGCTCTCAGGGTCATTACCACTCAGGCGGGAATCGGGCAATCCAGTGCCTGGCAATCTCCTCGCGCCGGCAGACCCACACCGCGTCGTGGCCTTGCACGTAATCGAGAAAGCGCGCCAGCGCCATCGCACGACCAGGATGGCCACTGATCCGCCCATGCAGGCCGACGCTCATCATCTTCGGGTGTTGCGCGCCCTCCTGCCACAGCAGGTCGAAAGCATCCTTGAGCAGCTGGAAGAAGTCTTCACCGCAGGCGAAACCATTGGGCAGCAGATAGCGGGCGTCGTTGTTGACCAGTGTGTAAGGGATCACCAGGTGGGCGGGCGAGCCTGGGAGCCAATAGGGCAGATCATCGTTGTAGGCGTCCGAGCTATAGAGAAACCCGCCTTCCTCACGCAACAGGCGACGGGTGTTCTGGCTGACCCTTCCTGTGTACCAACCGGTGGGGCGTTTACCGCAGATCTGCTCGATCACGTCGAGGGTGAGGCGGATATGGCGCTGCTCCTGGTCTTCAGGTATGTCGCGATAGTCCAGCCAACGGTAGCCATGCCCGGCAATCTCATGCCCGGCAGCACAGAGCGCATGGCCGATCGCCGGGGTGAGTTCCAGCGCCCGGCCGACGGCGAAGGCGGTCAGCGGCAGGCCTCGAGCGCTGAACAGCTCCAGAATCCGCCACACACCTGCGCGCGATCCGTATTCGTACATGCCCTCGACGCTCAAGTCCGGTTCTCCCACACGCGGCGGGCGGCCCGGAAGCTCGTGAAGCCAGGCCTCCGACTGTGCATCGCCATTGAATATGCAGGACTCCGCGCCCTCTTCGATGTTGAGGACGAACTGGACCGCGACGCGCGCCTCACCGGGCCATCGCGGGTGGGGCGGGCAGCCGCCATAACCGATGAGGTCGCGAGCGGACATCAGCCCAGCTCGAAGGTGGTGACGCCGAACACACGTTCGTGCGCGATCGCCGGAGGAGGGCCGAGGTACATGCGTGCGCAGCCGAAAACCTCGATCATGCCCTGTTGGTGCACGAGCGCCATCGCGGCGGGGTTATTCTCCGGGACATCGAGAAACAGCGGGCCACCCTCGGCAAATTCCGCCAGGCGCGCGTAGAGGGCATTGGCTGCCAGGGCGTCATCGGCGAACAAGGGGCCGATCTTGTAGCCTTCCCGGCAGCGCCTTACTACGCCATAGCCGCTGAGCCCGCCCTCGCGCCGGCAACCCACGGCGAGTGCATCGGCCTGGGCTATCCATCCGCTCAGGAAGCTTGTGCGTGCGGCGGGGAAGCAGGTGCGGTCGTAATCGACAACCTGATCGAACGGGAAGGTGGCCAACGGGACGATGTCCTGGCCTTCTACCTGCGAGGTCGCCGGGCGTTCGGTGAGATCGGTACGAAAACGCATGTTGCGATGGGAGAAGACGAAACCGCCCTTGGCGTAGTAGTCCTGCATCGCGAAGACGCCGTCCATGCCGATGCTCGCGCCTGGGCGCAGGCGGGCGAGGAGTCGCTCGCGGCGTGCGTGCCAGAGGGTATTGCCCAGACCTTGACCGCGATATTCAGGCCGGACGATGAAAAAGCCCATGAAACCGAATTCGCCATCGTAAGAGGTGATGGCACCGCCGCCGATCAATTCGCCGCCCTGGTACGCCGCGATGAAGGCGGCAGGGTCCGTAGCCCAGAACAGCTCGGCATCGTGAAGGCCGGGATTCCAACCCTCACGGGCAGCCCAATCGACGAGCTCGTCCAGTTCGGGACGGGTCATGTTGCGTATGACCAGCTGATTCGACACCGCGAAGTTCTCCTCAGTCGCTAATCGAGCGTGTGGTCCATCCCCGCTCTGAACCCTTTCGGTATAGCTTCAACCCGAGTATTGATCCAGGGCGTCGTATGCCCGTCGTGGCCAAAACCCTGGAGAACATGTGGCTCATCATGGGACCCCTGTTGAGCCGTTTCCACGCAGAAGTGCCCAAGCGAGAACTCGCCAGCTCCAAGCACAAGCATTTCGAAGTACCGCAGGCCTTGCGCGACCGGGATTCGGCCAAGGCCAAAGGGGCGATGCAAGCCGACATTGCATGGGGCGAGCTGATGATCGAATGGCCGGAGAAAAAGGAAAACCTGGCCTAGGCGTGAACCCTGTCGCCGCTTTCCAAGGTTCCTGACGCCATCGCCCGAGCTCCCCGTAGGAGTGTCGGGCGTTGTCGTATTACGCATTCGCAGCGGGCGTTTTATTTCAACCGGCCGAGCAATACCTTGCCGACCTCGGTGGCCGAGGCAGGATTTTGGCCGGTGATCAACTCGCGATCGACGACGACATTGGGCGTCCAGTTTTCCGTGTTGCTGCTGTACAACCCACCGGCTTTCTCAAGCGCGGTTTGCGGGTAGAACTTCATCTCGCCACCGTTGAGCAGGCCTTTGGCTGCTTCCTCTTCCTTGTTGCTGATAACGGTCATCTTGTAGCCCGCATAGATCCAGTCGGCGCTGGCGTTCACCGGTTTCGCGGTCTGGAGTTGGCGGGTGAAGTTCTGCGCATCAGGCAAGGTCGACAGCAGGGCGATTGGGCCATGGCAGACGAGGGCAGTGGTCTTGCCTTGAGCATGGAAGTCCATCAGCAAGCGACCCAGCGAACGGCTGTGCAGCAGATCCTGCATCGGCGCATGGCCACCAGGAATGTAGACTGCATCGAAATGCGCATAGCCGATCTGTTCCACCCGGGCGAGGCTGATGACCGGTGATTGATCCGGCACAGTGAGTTTCAATTGGTCGAGCAGATGCTTGTAGGTCTCAAGCACGACCTCATCGTTATTGAAGTACATTTTGTCGATAGACGTCTTGTCCACGGTCGGGACCCTGCCATTCGGGGTCGCGAAGGTGATGGAGTGGCCAGCGTCGAGCAGCATCTTCACCGGTTGCAACAGCTCGTTCAGATAGAACCCTGTCGCGAAGACCTTGCCATCCTTCAAATCGAGTGTCGCCGAATCGGAAAGCACCACAAGCACATTGCTGGCGCTCGCTGTCAGGCTGGTACCGAGCAATGCTGTGGTCAGGGCAATACGGGTCAGTGTCTTCATGTCGTGTCCAGAATTAATCGGGCGACCGGTTGCCGCTCCTGCCTGGATACTCTATTGATGTGTGATATGGCGATAAACTATCGCCAATGGAATTCATTTGGACCTAGGAAGCAATAATGGCGCGTAGATTCGACCATCTCGGCGATGTGGAGGCCTTTATACGGGTAGTGGAGCAGGGCACTGTCAGCGCTGCGGCCGTCGCGCTGGCGACCACACCTTCAGTGCTCAGCCGCGCGTTGACCAGGCTTGAGTCGCGCCTTGGCGTACAACTGTTGCGACGTACCACCCGCAGGCTAAGCCTCACAGACGCCGGCAGGTTGTACCTGGAACAGACCCGTCTGGCGTTTACACAGATCGAAGAGGCGGAGCGAACCATTCGCGGCCAAGAAGGCGAGTTGAGTGGACGCGTGCGCATGAGCGTACCGACAACCTATGGGCATCACCGTCTGCCACCGCTGCTCAGCGCATTTACCCGGCAGTATCCTGCTGTCCAGGTGGAGCTGAGCATCACCAATCGAAACGTTGACCTGATTGCCGAGGGCTATGATCTGGCGATTCGTTTGGGACAGTTGCCTGACAGTGGCTTGGTCGGGCGCAAGCTGGAAGATGCTCGATTGTCTCTGGTTGCCTCCCCCGAGTACCTGGCTCGCGCCGGTGTCCCAGCGACACTGGAGATGTTGAGCGAACACGTTTGCTTGCCGTTCATCATGCCCAGCAGTGGCAAGATCGGGCCTTGGTTGTTTTGTCTTGACGGGGAAAACCTGGAGTGGGTACCGCACGCCAATATTGTGGTGTCGGATGATGTCCTCGGAATCGTTTCACTGGCACAAAGCGGTCTGGGAATCTGCCAGACCTATGACTTCATCATCCGCGACAAGGTGTTGCGCGGAGAGTTGGTAGAGGTCCTTGTGCAGTTGAGTGGGCGCAGCAGGCCATTCTCGATTATCTATCCGCCTCACCGGCAGTTGTCAGCCGCATCCAGAGCGCTGATCGACTTCATTTTAGCCAAGACTCAGTCCTGAGCTTCATCAACCAGACACCCAAGAGGGTGAGCGATCGAACTTCTTGGTCCGGTTGTGTGGGTGCTGAAAAACACTATGGATTGGCTTCCTTGCGTCAAACTGATTTGAGTGCTGAGAATTTTATGTGAAGCCATTTTTGCCGGTTTCAGATTCCCTTGTGCACTGGTGAAGGACAACAACCTCGTTTGGACATTTTTCGCCATCACGACAGGCTGCTTTTAGCCGATCGGTGCCTGTCGCGAAGGGCAACGTGCGACCCAAAGCAGCCCTTGATGTATGTTTGTTGTCGCCATATGTTATTGGCATTCATGGAGGATTCGGACTGATGGCACGCGTGGGATTGATACTGACACCCGGTTTTGCGGACTGGGAATATGCTTTCATTGCTGGAACTGCGTCCCCGTTTTACGGGATCGACGTGAGGTTTTTCGCTTCTGCTACGGGGCAGTTCCGCTCGCAGGGTGGATTGGCTGTAACTGTCGATAGCAGTTTGCAACAATGTCTGGACTGGAAACCGGACGTTGTTGTCGTCATTGGAGGAATGGTCTGGGAACGTGCAGAAGCACCGGATATTCGAGACTTTCTTCATGCCAGTCGTTCAAGTGGAGCGACAATTGCCGGTATCTGTGGGGGAACGCTGGCACTTGCGAGGGCCGGGCTTCTCGACACGGTTCCTCATACCTCGAACAGCGCTGACTTCTTACAACAAAATGCCGTAGGTTATGAAGGGCGCACGCTTTATCGAAGCAGTCCGGTAGCTGTGGTTGCAGACCGCATCATAACCGCTCCAGGCCCTGCACCCGTTAGCTTCACCTGCGCAGTGTTCGAAGGTGCCGGGTTATCTCCAGAGATCATTTCTCAGTTCAGGTCAATGTTGGCAGCGGAACATCGGTGACCGCTTCGTCCTGCAAAACAGCCGATCAGGTGATGTGTTCGAGTGGTTGCTCTTGGCCGGTTAGCGACCATTGCTCTGGCTAGCCATCCTTGTACTCCCACACGTGGAGGACTTGCCATGAACATCATCGCCACCTGCAGCCGTCAGCCTTGGAACAAGGGAAAATTGGTCGGGCAGAAAACCCCGCTTCGACTGAGAGATATCTGGGCCATCCGAGTAAGGCTGCATACCCAAGACCATCTATCCACTTGGCAATACGCTCGTATCGTCAAAGGCTGGGTGAAAGCCATTGGCCTTGATCCAGTCGGCACGGCTTAACGGCCATGATCCGCATGCGTATTTAAAGGGCGTACTCACGCAACTGCCGATGCAGCGGCCGAGTTGCTGCCGCATAGCTGGGCGCCCGTTTAACCACGCAAGGTCTTTTGGGCGGACGCTTACTGTCCAGGGCCTGGCCAGAAGGTTTTAGAAAATGCGTAAGCGATGGGCTTGAAACTGGAAGCAGGCTGCAGCTTCCGTTTCCCAGATGCCGACAGTTCAGTTGGAAGAGTTGTTCAGCTGCTGAAGCTCAAGTTGCTTTGCAGCACTGGCTTCGAGGTTTGCACGCTCTTCATCCAGATACCGATAAATGCTTTGGAAGTTGGCGATTTTCTGTTTGATTTCTGCCATCTTCTTTTCAATTAGCTTAGCGCCGTCAGCACAATCGATCAGCTTGTTCCGCTGCGCATCCAGAATCTCGCCTATTTCCCCCAGGGAAAACCCCATGCTTTGCGCGCGCTGGATAAAGTCCAGATCCTGCAGAGTTTGCGCTGTGTAAACGCGATAGTTGTTAGTTCCCCGCAGCGGTGAGATCAGGCCGATTTGCTCGTAGTAACGCAGCGTATGGCGGCTGGCGCCGCTGCGGGTCTCGAGTTCGCCGATTTTCATGAAAACACCGCTTGACTATAGAGTTGGGTCGATAGTTTACGCTTGATTTCTCACCTTAACCAGGAGCAGGGAAATGAGCGTGGAGTGCTTTGTCACGGGGGGGACCGGCTTCATCGGTCAACATTTGGTGGCGTACCTGAGTGCAAAAGGTCACACCGTTCGGGTGTTGATGCGTCGCCCAGAGCGACTAGCTGCACTGCGGGAGCAAGTCGACAATTTGGGAGGGAGCGCAACCCGGGTATTTGCCGTAGCTGGCGATCTGGAACGGGACAACCTCGGGCTGAGTCTTGCTGACCGAGAAGTGCTAAGGCACGCCAGAGTCATATTCCACCTGGGCGCCCACTTCGCTTGGGGGCTTTCAGTGGAGCATTCTCGTGCGGTGAATGTAGAAGGGGCAAAGCGCGTGGCGCTGTTGGCGGCTGAGCAAAAAAGCCGGTTAGTGATGATCGGCGGCTACATGCTGAAAAATCATGAACATCTGCAACGCATCGGGATTGATCCTCGTTATCCGGAGCTGACGAATTGGCCTGCCGTCTACCGGCATGTCGGTGGTTACGAGGGGAGCAAGCTGGAGGCGCACTTTGCGACCCTGGAGGTCATGTCCGCCAAGGGCGGGGAGATTACCGTTGTCCATCCCGCGACGGTTTGTGGCCACAGCCACACGGGGCATATCCTTGACGGTCAGCCGCTGGTGGAGCTGATACGCAACCTTGTACAGGGAAAGCTGACTGCAGTGCCCGGTACCGCCGAGCACTGGCTACCACTGGTTACCGTGGATTACCTGGTTGAACTGGTGGCGGTTTGTGCTTTTGATCCTGCCATGGTGGGTCAGGAACTGCTGGCGCTTGATGACCAAACTCCCAACTTGCGAGAACTCCTGGTACAGGTGGCAAAACCCGTTGGCTTAAAGTCTCCCAAGCATCACATTTCGCTGCGATTTCTGAAGTTGCTACTGAGTATTCCTCCCGTCGCGCGTTTTTTGAATACAAAACCCGAAGCCTTGGACTTTATCCAGACCACTCGTTTTGATACAACAGCGGTCGAGCAATTTGCCAACAGGCATGGAATAGCCAAACCGGATATACGCCAGTCTTTGCAGCACACTGCAACGTTCGTCAACTCATATTGCATAGCGAAGGACAAGGCCCGCTGACTTCTCTTGGGGGAGACAAAGCCGTTAGCCCCGATTAAATGGACTTTCCTAAGGTAAGTAATGCGGATTCATCAACTTGGAAGTGCAACCATCGTGCTTGAAATCGGCCCTTGTCGAGTCATTGTCGATCCTGTGCTGGGAGAGCAGGGTGCATAATCGCCTCTGGCTTGGGGGGTTGTTTGACTAACACTCAATCGCCTCAGCCATACGCTTGAGCACTACTTCACAGCGATGCATGGGAGTGAACGTCCACTTGATCCACCCTCTTTTTTCTGCCATTTCGTACTGGAACTTCAAGAAGGCCTACAGCCTCCTACTGGGCGATCCAGCTTATGCCACAATAAATACTGGGGTTGGTGGGATCTTCGTATCCTCAAACTTTGCGCCGTCGATGTGGGGCGGCATTCTATCGAACGACAAATCAGCGACAGGGATCGTCATCAATGCAATCTACTTTCAGCAAAGGCGTCATGTTTGCACTCTCCGCTGCGGCACTGAACGCAACGATCGGTGTACTCAGCAAAGTACTCATGAGTAATGGTTTCACCGCTAGCAGTGTCGCTGTCATCAAGACCGTACTTGGTTGCGTGCTTCTCTCGATCTTACTGTTTTTCCTCAAGCGCCCGGCGGCGTCGACCAAATGGACTCAGGCGGCTATCTGCGCCTTCCTTGGCATCTTTGTGCTGTTCCATTTCGAAACGTCCGCCTATCGACACTACGCTGCAGCAGGTGTGGTGGTGGTGCTGATGGCCAGTGCCTCAATTTCCTCGATCATTCTGGGGCGCATTTTCCTCAAGGATGCCATCACCGCGAACGCGACCGTGGGCGCCGCACTGGCCATCGCCGGGATCGCGGTGATCTTCGGCGGCGACCTGCAGCAGGGCTTTACCCTGCAAGGTGCTGCGCTCGCCTCCATGGCCGGCTGCGGCTATGGGGCCTTTTCGGTTGCCATGAAGCGTATGGGTGTGTCGGGGGGGCTGCACTTCACCCGACAATTGTTGTTCTTTGGCAGCCTGTACCTGCTGATGCCGGCTGCGGCCGATGGTTTCGTGATCGGCGAGCTGTCGCCGCTGGCGATCGCCGCACTGCTGGCGCTGGCCGCGCTGCCGACAATCCTGGGCTTCTTCTGCACCACCAAGGCCATCGAGTATCTCAAGCCATCCCAAGTGCAGGCGCTGGAGCTGACCGAGCCGTTGTTTGCCGCGCTGCTGGCGTTTGTGGCGCTCCATGAAGTACCGCGCGAAAGCCTGTACGCGGGAGCGGCACTGATCATCGTCGGCCTGTGTTTCTCCAATGAACTGATCCGCTTGGGCAGCAAAGCATCCGTCCCTTCGACCGAGTGAGCTATTTTCGGATCCTGATTGCTTTAGCAATCAGTGGTTTTTAAGTGTTTTGAGCGACTGACCGCTTCTGGCCTGTTTCAGCCTGTCGTGACCGGTAGAAGTCGACCCAATGCGGACAGTTACGGCGTACGGATGCTCGTGCGCTGGCAGTACCTTGCTTGGAGTCCAACAGGACCACTTGCCTTGCGCCACGCCAGTGACGGATGAAGGCTATGAGCTGACTGTAACCACCCTGATACCTCAGCCTTGATCATGCTCAGCAGCGTAATTGCACTGCGGCGATTTTGTTTCGCCCTGCGGGCGTCAGCTCGCAGCGTCTGCCCCAAGACTTCGTGGAAATGGCCGAGCTTGTTTCGTTCAAGAGTGGCGCCCGTCAAGTTTGGTTATTTGTGGTAAATGCGGAGCCTGTTCATGGCGCCGGCACTACGCCGCGCGCCATGAACGAAGATCGAAGCCTTATTCGACTGCCGTCTCGGCCACACGTTGAACCGTGGCCGGTTTCAACGGCGTCTCGGGCGAAGTCTGCGGCGTGTTCAGGTCACGGGCAAAGGTCCTGTCGTTTTCACCACGGAAAAAGTTCTTGTCGTAGATCAGCAAGCACAACACTACGCCGATGGCGAACGCCCAGCTCGCGCCCTTGATTGCCAGCACCGCGCCGATCACCCCGGCGATACCCAGGTCACGCTGGCTTCGCGCTTCCAGGATGCCCAGACGCACGCTGACATAACCTTGGATCAGCAGGGTCAGGGACAGCGCGACGCCCAGAATCGGTTGCACCAGGGTTACCACTGGCAACAGCAGCAGCCCGGTATTGGTCCCCCAGCGGAATGAGCCGACACCGCCAATGATCGAACCCATTGCCTTCGGCCCACCCTTGAAACGTTCGATGATCACCACCAGCATGGCTGCCCACTTCGGTCCGCACATGGCGACGTCGGGGCCGAAGATGCTCATGAAGGCGTTGCGTGCGCCGAAGATCAGGTGCGCGCGGTCCGGGTTGTAGTCGATCTTCTGGTCGGTGCGGATCTGTTCAGCTTCGTCCAGCAGTACCTTGGCGCTGAGCACGTCGCCGAACACGATGATGTACACCGCCAGCACCGTTGGAATTGCCGAGATGAACATCGACAAAGGCGGCATGCCGAGACCGAACACTGTGTAGTGGGTCCACAAACCAATGAAGTCCGGCTGGCTGATGCCCCATTGAATGGTCGGCCACGGCGCCTCGTTGAACAGCGGAGCGATGACCACCGCCAGCAGGACAATCGGCAGGATGCCGAGCTTGGCGAAATTCCACCAGAACGCGTTCTTCTGCTTGAGTACCTGGAAGTGCTGGGAAAAAATCAGGTAGAACGCCAGGCCCACCGCGATGGAGATCGTCCATGGGAACGCGTCAAACTTGCCACCCACCTGAAACACCGCGATCACGGCGCTCAGGCCCGCGCCGACGATGATCCCGGATTTCATGGCCGCCGGTATGTAGGTGAACACCCGTTTCGCCATCCCCGTGGCCCCCAGCGCAATGGAGAACACGCCGAGCATCAATTGAAACGCAATCAAGGCATGGACCCGTTCCGGGCCCACCGGAAAGGTTGCGCAATAGGCCATCAACAGCGGCACCGCCGGGGTGATCCAGCCCGGTACGGTCGGGTCGCCGAGCAAGTGGTGGGTGAGGTACAGCAAGCCGTTGAGCATGACCACCGCCAGTGCCACTTCGAATGGCATCCCGAGCAATTCGGTCATCAGCGGGATCGCCGCCAGGTCGACTGCGCACATCAGCAAACCTTGCAGGTAGTCCGGCAACTCGAATTTGTAGTGGATAAAGGGCAAGCGCACCTTGAACGGGCCAAGGGCAATGTACGGACTTTCATAGCGTGGTTCAGGGGAACTGGACATAGGCTGCACCTGTTTTATTGATCTTGTAGGGTGAGCGCTCGATGGGGCATCAAGCGTTGAACGGTTTGCGGGGCGCCAATCAAAACGCCGAGCGATAGATTTTCTCGATATCGACGGCGCTCAGGCGGCGCGGGTTGTTGCGCATCAGGCGCTCGATCTTGCTGGCCTCTTCGGCCATGGACGGGATGGCGTCCTCGGTCACGTCAAAGGCGCGCAGGCTTTTGGGAATCTCCACCGCCTCACACAGATCGGCCATGGCCTGCACCGCGGCATCGGCGGCTTGCGGGTCGCTCAGGTGGGACACGCGCAGGCCCATCGCTTCGGCGATATCACGCAAGCGCTCGACACAGGCCATCTTGTTCCACTGCATCACGTGCGGCAGCAGCAAGGCATTGCTCACGCCATGGGCGATGTTGAAGCGACCGCCCAACGGGTAGGCCAACGCATGCACCGCGCCGACACCGGCATTGCCAAAGGCCATGCCGCCCATGAGGCTGCCGGTGGCCATGTCTTCGCGAGCTTGCAGGTCGGCCGGGTTGGCATAAGCCTTGGGCAGGGCCTTGGTGATCAATTTGATGGCGCCCAGTGCCAGTGCGTCGGTGATCGGCGAGCGATTGACCGACAGATAAGCTTCGATGGCGTGGACCAGGGCATCCACGCCACTGGCGGCGGTGACGCTGCGCGGACAGGTCAGGGTCATGGCCGGGCTGACCAGGGCGACATCCGGCAGCAGGTAGTCGCTGACGATGCCCTTTTTCAGTTGCGCTTGCTTGTCGGAAAAGATCGCGACGCTGGTCACTTCCGAGCCGGTGCCGGCGGTGGTCGGAATGGCGATCAGGGCAGGGCCCTTTTGCTTGACCAGGTCGACGCCGAACAACTCGGCCAACGGGCCGTCATGCCCGGCGAAGGCCGCGACGCCTTTGGCGATGTCAATGGCGCTGCCGCCTCCGAGGCCGATCAGGCCGTCATAGCCGCCTTCGTGGAATGCGCGGGTGCAGTCTTCAACAATGGCGATCTCCGGTTCAGGCTTGACCTGATCAAAGACGCCGTAACGCCGACCTCCCAATTGCGCAAGGGCAAGGTCAACCGTGCCGGACTTGACCAGCACCGCATCGGTGACGATGAGCGGAAAGTTGATATTCAGGCGGGTGAGTTCAACGGATAGCTGCTCGAGGGCAGCTTCTCCGGTAATCAGTCGATTGGCGATTTTGAACGCTGAGGCAGTCATCGGCTCGTCCTATGTAGTTGTTGTTTGCGCAAGGGCGTGTCAACCGGACATAGCGAATGGCGTGCCAGAATGCGCAAAGCCCCGGATGGCGGGGCTTTTCGGGAAACAGGGGGGATTGATGCAGGGGAGTTGCGATCAGTATCCTGATCGCCTGGGGGCTGTTTGATTCAAATACTAATCAAACGTTGTCAGTCAGAGTGTTCCCAGCGCTTCATTTTTTGCACCACGGTGGCCTGGCTCACACCCAGGGCCTTCGCCGCCAGGCGGGTGGTCTTGTGCAAGCGCAGTGCCGCGCGAATCGCCGCGCGTTCGGCGTTCTCGACAATCTTGCGCAGCGACAGGCGGCCCTGGTCGGTGTCCTGCGGGCTTAGGTTGAGTATCTCTTCGGGCAGATCCAGCGCCTCGATGCTGTCGCCCTGGGTGGTGACCACCAGCCGCTCCACCACGTTGATCAACTCACGGATATTGCCTGGCCAGGCGTACTCACACAGCAGGTCGAGCGCTTCCAGGCTCCACTGCATCTGGCGTGCGTAACGGCCGTTGTAGGTCTCCAGGTAGAAATGCAACAGCGCCGGGATTTCCTCACTGCGCTCGCGTAGGGCGGGAATGTGGATGGGGACGACGTTGAGTCGGTAATACAGGTCCGCGCGGAACAGCCCCTGTGCCACCCGCTGCTTGAGGTCATGATGGGAGGCACTGATGATCCGCACGTCCACTTCCTTGAGCTCCAGCCCGCCAACCGGAATGAAGCGATTTTCTTCGATCACCTTAAGCAACTTGACCTGGACCGGTAACGGCAAATCGCCAATTTCGTCCAGAAACAACGTCCCGTGGTGGGCCAGTTCGAGCAGGCCACGCTTGCCTTTCGGCCCGGCGCCGGTAAAGGCACCGGGGACATAGCCAAACAGTTCGGCCTCAATGAGATTTTCCGGCAGTGCACCGCAATTGAGTGCCAGAAACGGCTCTTTGGCACGGGGGCCGGCATTGTGGATGTATTGCGCGACCAGGGTCTTGCCGACACCTGTTTCACCTTGCAGCAGCACCTTCACCGAGCTGCTGGCCACCTGGCGGGCCAGGGCGAAGACCCGGCCGGAAACTTTTTGGTCCGCCACGGGCAGGGAGTTCAACAGTTCGTCGCGTTGACCGGCATGCAATTGCGCGGTGCTGTTGCGCAGTTGTTTGAGTTGATGCAGTTCGTCACGCTCATGCTTCATGCGCAATAACTCGGTCATGTCGCGTACGGTGCTGACCACGTAACGGATGCGATTGGCGCTGTCGAAGATCGGTGTGGCGCTGACCAACAGTTTTTTCCCGTGACTCACGCTCTGCATCACCGAAACGGGCAAGCCTTCGCGTAAAACCCGCAGGGTGGCGGACTGAGAGATCGTCCCTTCATTGACCAGCACTTGCATGGAGCGCCCCACCAGTTCGGCACTGTTGAGGCCGGTCAAGCGTTCGTAGGCCTTGTTGACCTTGAGTGTGTTGCCATCGCCGTCGGTGATGTAAACGCCGTCGTGCAGGGCGTCCAACAGTTCTTCGAAACTTGCGTCATTGACGTTCATGCAGGAATCCAGGACAGCATAGTGGGGTGTTTAGAGCGCTAGCTTAATGCGTCATCCCGGTCATTTTCGATCGAACGCTGCGGTTTTTCAGCCGCGCCGCTATCGCAGCGATGAAGATCGGCACGATCGGCAGGATGAACAATTGCTCCGGGTTCCATTTCAGGCCCAGCAGCAGACCGCCGCCATACGCGCCGAACACCGCGCCGCCCGTCATCCAACTGATCCCCGTGGAGAGAATGCGTGTGGGGTAGTAGTTGGCAGCCTTGCGTACCCTCTTACCCGTTGTCTTGATGCCCACAGCTCCCCCGTTAATTATGTGGGGCGCACGACATCAAAGGTGAACCGGAGCCGCGGTCCGGAATAGAAACCGCGGCGACCGATCAATCAGGCGGCGGGGAGCAGGCCTTTCTGTTTGGCGACATGAGTCGCCAGTGCGTCCATCAAGTCCGGGGACAGGCAGTCATAGGGTTCCAGGCCGATCGAGCGCAAGCGCTCGCGGATAGCCTTCATTTGCGCTGGCGGTGTGCCGGTTTCGATGATGGAGGACACGAACGCCGCGAATCCCGGCGCAGACCATCCGCTCTGTGGCGAAAGCTCGGTGTGGACGAAGTCCAGGCCATAAAACGCATGGTCCTTGTTCTCGATGCGCCCAAAGAGATGGGCGTGACACTGCTTGCAGGCGTGGCGCTGGATGGTGGCGGATTCGTCGACAATCGCCAGTTTTTCGCCGTGGGCAATGACGCTGACCTTATCTCGAGGCACCACGGCGATGACGGCGAATATTGCATTTTTTGGTTTCCAGCATTTGCTGCAGCCGCACGCGTGGTTATACATAGTTTGCGAGTCGATCCTGACCTCGACCTTGTCGGTCGCGCAAAGGCATTGCAGGGTGCCACCTGTGAAATTCGCGGCGGCGGGTTGGATACCATTGTCCAGTGCAGGGTGAAGTTGCAAGGTGCTCATGCTGGCGTCTCCGTTTCAGGGTGTCAGACAAAAGTGCCTGGGGCCGTGCCCCAGACCGGTAGTTCATCGGAACTCCATGACCGCGCGGATCGATTTGCCTTCATGCATCCGATCGAACCGCGGCGGATTTCGAAAAGGACACAGTGCATAAACGAGTGACCTCCTTCGGTGCGACCGGTCGGTTACCCAGATCAAGAATAGTCTGCGATGACGTATCGAGCGCGGCCAGGACCAGCGCAGGGGCGAGTGTGCCGAATTCAGATGGAATCCGCACACGCCCAAGGTTTTTCAGGCCTGCTTCTGGCCGGTCAGCGACGGCCAGGCATTAGATCAACGATGCCTTGGTTCGCCGTAGCATGTGGGTACCGTACATGATTGGGTCAAGGCCAATGGCTGTCACCCACGCTTATGTTCTCCATGGGCTATGTCTCGGACTCGCAGCGCTATCCGACCCACGGCGGTCATTCGCGCAATCGTTGGATCGGTGCATGTTTTCCTGCATCGTCAGGAGTGCCACGTACCTATCTCAGGGTGAATGCTGTTTTGAGCGGTATGACAACGTTGCGCAAGTTGTCTTTAAGCGTGATATCTACCGTCCAGATACCTGTGGGATCGTCTGGTTCTCCGATGAAATTGATCACGGGGGCGGCGAGGTACAGGTGATTCGACTCCACCTTGAGGTGTCCTTGAAAACAGACGATATCTCGCTGATTGATCGACTCAGTACCATCCGGCCTTATGACTTTCAGATCGCACGTTATGTTTGCTTCGTGATTGGCATTCAGCTTCGGGTTGGCAAAAAAAATCAGCGTAAAGATCCATTTACCTTGGGTAGCAACCTTTGATTTGTTAAATACGGGAATGGTTTCGGGCGAAGTATTCCACTTTTTTTCCCAATCGGGATCGGAGGTGATTAATAGTGAGCCACCAAACTCGCCGACGGATCGTCTTGATTCAGTGTCTGGGTATGGATTGCCATTTGAATCCTTCCAGTAACCGGCATGCAGATTTGACCACGAAAGCGACATCGCGATGAAAACGGTGAGCAATCGACGGTTCATGGGCGACTCACTATAAGTGGACGATATAAGTTGCGTAATGCTTGCGCCATTTGTGTCTGATGACGCGCCTTGTCCATGTGTAATGCCTAGTTCCGCTTGAGTGTAGCGGCAGAAAACGCAACATAGTGTCACGAGAACCAATGACAGGGTTTTTGTGCTCGTAAGGTGTCTTGAGCATGGTGCTCAGGGTCCGCTTTTGGCCGAGATCGGCAGCTATGGAGTGCTCTGCAGGTGTTGCGCCTGGCACAGAGCGACCAAGGCGGGCGTTCACGGGGGACAGCGCTCTGACCACAGGCAACGGCCGTACTATAATTAATGTCTGTCAATGTTTGCGTGGCGAGCGCTCCAAAACGAATCAGGTATCGATCGCGTTCACCTGACAGGCAGCGGGCGGCACAGCAAATGGGATGGACAGTACGTCTGATTACGCGAGAGAGGGTTCAGCCATGAAAAATCACTCCTTCCAGCATTACGCTCATGGTTTGGAAATGGCCGTTCACGATGCATGGATTACCGCCAAGGTGAAGTCGGCCCTGGCATTTTCCGATCCGACCCTTAGCCTGCATATCAATGTCAAAACCCATGCGGGCATAGTGGGGTTAAGCGGCCGCGTCAACACTCATAGACAGTGTGAACAGGCCATTGGTCTGGCCCGTTCGGTTCATGGTGTCGCCGAAGTCGATGCCAGCGACTTGCAGACCCATGTGTTCACGCCAGGGAGTTTTCCAGAAGCGCCCAACGCCGAAGAGAGCACTGAGCGCCGGCCACAATCGTCAACGAAGATGGACGACAAATGATAATGGCAACTTTGTAGGCGCCGCGCTCCCAGTCGGGAACCGAGGGCGGAGGGAAGCTGAATGCCTGTGTGCCCCAGAGTGAATCGTCCATGGTTTCGTGGACATTTGCGACTGGCTGCTGATGGCCGATCATGGTTACAAAGCGTGCTGGTCATATCCGATGCAATCGGTGGTCAGAACGAATGCAAATGACTGCTCAGGTCGAATGCAAGCGGGTGGTCAAGTGGAGCGCAATTTCGCAACAGTACTAGCGATGGTTGCGATAGCGTTCGGTCAAGGACTGCACGAGGGTAACGTAGGATTGCGTCTCGGCGTAGGGAGGCACCCCGTTGTACTCGACCACGGACGCTTCGCCAGCGTTGTAACCTGCCAACGCCAGCACTTGGTTGCCGTTGAAGCGCTTGAGCAGCCAGGCCAGGTAGCGCACGCCGCCACGAATGTTCTGTCGTGCGTCGAACGGATCGTCCACGGCGAAGCGCTCGGCGGTGGCGGGCATCAACTGCATCAGCCCCTGGGCGCCGGCTTCGGAAATGGCGTTGGGGCGAAAGGCCGATTCGGCATGTATCACTGCGCGGATCAGCGCCCTGTCGACACCATAATGACCCGAAGCGGCTTCGATCTCCCGCCGATAGGAATGGGTGTCCAGGCGCAGTGAGGCGACCTTGAAATCCTTCGGCGCCATGCACAGATAGCAGCCCTTGATGTAATAGAGCTCAAGGACATCGACCCGTGCGGAGATTCCGACGGGGCGCCGGCTCACAAATTGACGAATACCCTTGTGGATGAAGGTGTACACCCGAATCCGCACCGCGCCTGAGTCGTCGTCCCGCACAAGCCGTGGCAGGGCCATTGCCTTGGCACCGACACCGGCGCCCGCCATGCCATTGAGGCGAGTGCAGCGGGCGCTGGCGATGGCTTGGCTGGTGTAGCTGATGGCTCCGTCCCTGGCCTGGCACTTGAACATGGCGCTGGCGCACAGTGGAGCGACCAGCAAGGCCAGCTCGATGCAGCCAAGAAGGCTCTTGCGAGCCCATCGCCATGCTCTGGAATTCATCACATCGCTCCGCGCCGCAGGTGCCGATCAGGCCTGGGGCGCCTGGCCCGGGCGCTGCCTTTGGAGGGCCTATTCTGGGTGACCCGCTTGTTGTTCTGATAGTTATACCCCTTGTAACCGGCCTTGGAACTTGCGTTGACGTACGGGCTGCCGGCGTTCCCAGGCGAGGCGCAGGCCAACAGTGCTTGATGCCTGACGACTGGATAGGGGGCATCCCGACGCAAACGGATGTCTCCTTCTGGCCGTTTTCTACCTGTCTCGACCGGTTGAATCCACAACTCATAGTGGACGAGATCAAGCAGCGAGAGCCTGCTAGCCTTGAGTGTCAACTAGCCTGCAAGAGTACTGACGATGCAGATGATTAAAGTAGGGGGCAGTGGTTTGAATCATCTCCGTGCGTCCTTGCGTCAGGCTGGATTGCCTTACGACGATGTGAGCTATCCAGGACGGCAGTTTTACCGGTTTGAAGTGGATGGGAAATGGGTAGCATATGGAGGATTGGAGGGGGCTGGTCCCGATCTTCTGCTGCGCTCTCTGGTGGTTTGCGAGGAGCATCGTGGAGCGGGACTGGGAAAAGCGGTGTTGTCGGAACTGGAACAATCAGCGGCCTCCCAAGGCGCAGCCCGACTGCATTTGTTGACCCAAGACGCGGTTGATTTTTTTGCAATCAGTGGGTACGTACTGCTTGATAGGGACAAGGCGCCTGTCGCCATTACCCAGACAGCTCAGTTCAAGCATTTGTGCCCTTCCTCGGCAAGCTACCTGCGGAAAACTTTAAGCGCTTCCCATTGTGCGAAGTAACCCATCGAATCGCTTCCGGGCCATCGCTAGCGTGGATAGTCACGCGAGCGATGGCTAAGTGCTATTTATATAATTCAAAGCTTCCGAATCGGGTTATTGGCTGGCAAGGGCGTGGAGCGCGACCCGCGAAGCGGCCAGGTCCCAAGCCGCGGTACCAACGCTTTTAAATACAACGGGCCGTGACCAATCGATTGGGCCGCGAATGGCTGCGGCCAGCGATCTGACTTGAGACCAATCCACACCTGCCCGCAACAGGTCGCCTGCTTCGTGCTGCGCACCGTCAGTATCGTCAGCATAGAGAACGCTACCGTCCAGAGTGACTTTGCCAAGCTCCGCCATCTCCGGCTTGAAAGCACCTACACCAATAATCAACCGACCAGGTTTGGCTGGCTCGTTGTAGACCGGCTCTGTGCTGGTGGTTACGGTGATCACCACATCCACGTCGGGAATGCTGTCGCCGCACGGTTGCAAATGCTCGTGCAGCTCTCGATTGTTGTTGCAGAAGTCTGCCGTCGCTTGCGCGTCAATCCCTCGAACCCACAGCATGCACTGTGGGTAAAGAGCATTGATCGCTTGTACGTGATGACGTGCTTGTGCGCCGGTCCCGAACAGTAAGATCTGTTTCGGTTCATGCTTGAACAGCGTCCGAATCGCCAGCAGGGTTACTGCCGCAGTGCGACGCCCTGTGACCTCCGGGCCGTCGAGCAAGCACTTTATTTGTCCGGTTACGGCATCACATACGGTTACCGTGCCGTTGATCGTGGGCAGCTGACGCTGCACATTCCCCGGCTGGACGTTAACCAGTTTGTGGATGCCGATGTCTTGGGCGGTGGCGGGCATGCTCAGCAAAACACCGCCGTCACCCAAGGGTACAACCAAGCGCTCAGGGCTCAGAATTGAGCCGGCTTCCAGCTCGATTGCGGCTTGGGCAATAGCGTCAACGAGTTTTTTGAAATCCAGCAGTGCCGCTGTCTGTGCTTGATCACAGACGGTAACTGAAAGGTTTTTCGGGGCGGCATTATTCGCCAGCATATTAGTCATTGAATATTCCTTTTGCTGAGATCAGTAGTGGCGGATGTCGGAACGAAACTGCTGTGCGCGCAAGTGCGTTGATAAACGGCCTGTGCCTGGCGTATGGACGGCACAGCCATCGCAGGCAGGCCGTACTCTTATGTGGCCTCAGTGTAAAATTTGCGCAAGAAAGGCCTTGGCCCGTGCACTGTTCGGGGTGCTGAAGAAGTCCTGAGGCGGTGCGTCCTCAATGATCTGGCCGCCGTCGAGAAACAGCACGCGCTCGGCCACTTGCCGGGCAAAGCCCATTTCGTGGGTCACGCAGAGCATGGTCATGCCGCTGCCGGCCAGGTTAACCATCACATCCAACACTTCGCTGACCATCTCCGGGTCGAGCGCCGAGGTGGGTTCGTCGAACAGCATGATTTTGGGTTCCATGCACAACGCCCTGGCGATGGCTACGCGCTGTTGCTGGCCCCCCGAGAGCTGGCTGGGGTACTTGCTGGCCTGGCTGGCGATACCGACTTTTTGCAGGAAGTGCCGGGCCAGTTCCTCGGCCTTCTTGCGGCTCATGCCACGCACCGAAATCGGGGCCAGGGTGCAGTTATCGAGCACGCTCATGTGCGGGAACAGATTGAAATGCTGGAACACCATGCCAATTTCACTGCGGACCTTGGCGGCCTCGCGGCTGGTCTGGGCCAAGTCGGTGTCGTTGACCAGAATGCGGCCTTTTTCGGCGATTTCCAGGCGGTTGATGCAGCGGATCAGCGTCGATTTTCCGGAGCCGGAAGGCCCACAGAGCACGATGCGCTCGCCTTCGCGCACTTTAAGATCGATGTTGTGCAGCACATGGAAGGCGCCATAGAACTTATTCAGGCCGGCGATATCAACCACCACCTTACGGGAGTCCGGGCTTGCGGCGAGCGGAGTGTCTACAAGGGCAGAGAGGGCGTGCATGGTCTTGTCTCCGGCAATCAGTGAAAGCGCTCGGCGCTGTACGGGGCAGGGTTGGTAAAGGGGGTGGCACCGGTCATCAACTCGGCCAGCAGACGGCCGCAGACCGGGCCGAGGGTCAGGCCATGGTGGGCATGCCCGAAGTTGAACCACAGACCTTTGTGTCGTGGCGCCGGGCCGATCACCGGGCACATGTCCGGCAAGCATGGACGGCGTCCCAGCCAAGGCTCGGCATCCAGGCGTTCGCCCAGCGGATAGAAGGCGCGCGCCAGCTCTTCACAGCGACGTAGCTGGATTTCGTTGACCGGGTCCCGGCTGTCGGCGAACTCGATCCCGGTGGTCAGGCGAATGCCGCCGACCATGGGTGCCAGGACATAACCGCCCACCGGGTCAAGCAGCGGTTGTTGCAAGCGCGTGCCAGGCAGGGCGGCATAGTGCATGTGATAACCGCGCTTGATCGCCAGTGGAATGTCATACCCTAGTGGCTCGAAAATGCCCCGGGCTTGCGGGCCGAGGGCGACCACGGCTTCGTCTGCGATCACCAGGCCCTGTTCGCTCTGCACTTCCCATTTACCCATGCGCTGGCGCAAGGACAGGGCGTCACCAAGGACGAACACGCCGCCGCGTTTGACGAACAGTTCGGCATAACCGCGTGTCAGGCCGCCGGGGTCGCTAACGGTCTTGGGGTCCAGCCAGTGAATGCCGCCGACCACGCAGCTGTGCATGCCCGGTTGACGGGCATGCATCTGGTCGCGGTCGAGCACTTCGTAATTCAGGCCATAGTCCATGAGCGCAGCAGCGTCGCGTTGGGCCTTGGCAAACGCCGGTGGAGAATTGTAGGCCTCGACCCAGCCACTGGCCTGGATCAAGTGATCCATGCCGGCCGGTGCACAGAGCAGGTCGTGTTCGCTGACGCAGCGCTCCACCAAGGGCAGCATGGCCCGGGTTGCGGCGGCCAAGCCCTTGGTCCCGGAGTGCCGCCAGTACTGCAGGAGCCATGGAATGGCTTTGGGCAGGTACTTCAGGCTGTAGCGCACGTCCGACTGCTGGTTGCCCGCGTAGCGCAACAGGCTCGACAACTGGCGCGGGAACGCGTAGGGAATTACGCTGGCGCGCTCGATCAGCCCGGCATTGCCGTGGCTGGTGCCGTTACCCGGCTGCTGGCGGTCGATGAGCACGACCTTACGGCCACGGGCCTGTAACTGGAGTGCGGTACTGACGCCGACAATCCCTGCGCCCAGAACGATGGTTTCGCAATGCATGGTATTTCCCTGATGCAGGGGCGCGCACGGCAGCCCGAAACAATTTGGTTTACTGCAGGTGACGGCCGAGGCGGCCCTCGAGCGCTTTCAGGCTGCGCCGCACGACTTCCACAATCAGCAGATAGAGCACGGCGGCCCAGAGGTAGATCTGGAAGTCGAAACTGCGCGAGAAGGCCAGCTTGGTCACCCCCATCAAGTCGTAGATGGTCACCAGCGAGGCAATGGCGCTGGCCTTGATCATCAGGATCAGTTCATTGCCCAGCGGGCCAATGGCGACCAGCAGCGATTGCGGCAGGATGACTTTGCGAAAGGTGGTCCAGCGCGACAGGCTGAGGGCTTTCGAGGCCTCGCGCTGGCCTTGGGTCACGGCCAGGATGCTGCCGCGCAAGATCTCGGCCTGATAGGCCGCGGTGTTCAGGGTGAAGGCCAGCAGCGTGCAGAACCAGGCGTCACGGAAGAACCACCACAAACCCACGTCCTGCCAGAAGCCTTTGAACGAACCCAGGCCGTAATAGAGCATGAACAGCTGTGCCAGCAGCGGCGAACCGCGGAAGAAATACACGTAGACGCCGGTAAAACGGCTGATAAAGCGGTTACTCGACAACCGGCCCAGGGCGATCAGCAGACCGAGCAGGGCGCCAAGGGTGAAGGAAATAGCCACCAGCTTGGCAGTCACCAACAGACCTTCGATGAAACGGGGACCGTAACGCTCCAACAAGTCAGGGCTGAGGAGCAGATTTTGCAATTCATCGAAGCTCATGGGCGAACGCTCCGTTGATGGCGGCTGAAATACTGCTCCAGGAACTGGAACAGGCGGCCGGAAATGGCCGAGAAAAACAGGTAGCCAAAGCACGCCACGGTGTAGAACAGCATCGGTTCCTTGGTGACGCTGACCGCCAGGTTGGTCTGGCGCATCAGGTCGACCAGGGAGATGGTCGACACCAGCGAGGTGTCCTTGAGCAGTGACAGCCAGTTATTCGACAGGCCCGGCAAGGCAATGCGCACCAATTGCGGCAGTACCACCTTGATAAAGGTTGTGCGTCGGGACAGGCCAAGGGCGGCAGCAGCTTCGAACTGGCCCTTGGCCACGGTTTTGAAGGCGCCCAGCCAGATCTGGCTGGAAAACGCGGCGAACACCAGACTGAAGGCGATCATCGCGGCGACGAAGGGGCTGATCGCGACTTCGGCTTCGTAGCCCATCGCGGCCAACAGTTTCTGCGCACCGATCTGGCAGCCGTAATAGATTATAAGCAGGGTCAGCAGCTCGGGCAGTCCGCGGAACACGGTGGCAAACACCGTGCTCATGGCCCGCGGCCAGCGACGTCGGGAGCGGGAGGCCAAAGCCAGGCCCAGACCCAGCGGCAGGCCAATCGGCAGGCAGCTCAGGGCCAGGACAATGGTCACCAGAGCGCCGGCCAGCAAGGCTGAACCCCAGCCGCCGCTGGCGAAGGATAGCAATGACAGGTTTTCGAACATGCTCGAACCCTCTCGGTAAATTAAACTCGCACGCCCTCGCCGCACCCGTGTGCGGGTGCGGTGCAGCATGTCGGCAAGTAACGACCCTCAGGCGCGCCTGAGGACTCGGGGGATCAATAGATATCGAAGGCGAAGTAGCGACTGGAAATCTTCTTATAGGTGCCGTCGGCGACGATTTCATCCAGCGCCTTGTTGAAGCGCTCGCGCAGGACATCATCACCCTTGCGCACTGCGATCGAGGCATCGGCGGTGGTGCCGTTGACGTCGCCGATGATCTTGCAGCAGTCCTTGCCAGCGCTGTCGACCCAGGCCAGCAGCGGGAATTTGTCGGCAATCACCCCGTCGATCCGGCCAGTCGCCAAGTCGCTGTTGGCTTCATCGAGGGTAGGGTAGAGCTTCACGTCGGCACCGGCTGGGCCGTAATGATCTTCGGCATAGATGGCCTGGGTCGAGGATGACTGGGCACCGACCGTGCGGCCCTTGAAGTCGGTCTGGGCGTCGGTGATGTTCGAGTCCTTGGATACCGCCACGGACAGGGGGGTACGGTAGTAGTGCCGGGTGAAATCGATTTTCTGCTTGCGCTCATCGGTGGCGATCATCGAAGCCACGACCGCATCGTATTTCTTCGCCATTAGCGCCGGGATAATCCCTTCCCAGTCCTGGGCGACGATGCTGCATTGCACGTTCATGCGTTCGCACAGCGCGTTGGCGATATCCACATCGAAACCGTGCAGCTTGTTGTCCGAGTCAACGTAGTTGAACGGCGGGTAAGCGCCTTCGGTAGCAATCTTCAGTACTTCAGCCTGCGCGCTGGTGGCCCCGGCCAGGACCATTGCGCATACACCGGCAAAGCGAATGACGTGTTTCATCCAGCACCTCGTTTTATTGTTTTAAGTTTGGTGACGATGTGTATCCAACGAACTCGTTGTGTAAGGCCGCGATGGCTTCAAGACGCTTTTCGACCTCGGGCCCCAGCTGTTTGCAGACGTCGTTGACCAGCAGGTGGACCAGCGACAGCATCGCCGCTGTCGATTCCCAGAACAGGTTGAACTCGGTGGGCACGCGGAACACTTCATCGGCGTTCTGTTCGGCCCAGTCGCAAAAGGTGTCGGTGATCAGCGTCACAGGGATTCCGGCACTGCGGGCCTTGCGGCACAGGGTCAGGGCGTGACGGGAATAGCGGCGGGCTTCGAACACCACCAGCGCGCTGTCTTCGGGGGCACTGAGCAACACGTCGGCGTAATGCCCGGCGGCACCGTCGACCCAGTGTGTGTCATCGCGCAGGTACTGCAGCAGATGCACCATGGATGCTGCGATGCCACGCTCTGTCTGGAACCCGGCGACGAACACCTTGCGCCGGGTGGCCAGGCGCTGGCTGACGTTGTGCCAGGTCGGGGTGAGGCTATATTCGTAAACCTTGACCAGGGCCGCGACTTCCAACTCGAAGCTGCGCGGCAGGCCTTGCGGGCCCTGGCTGGCTTGATGGCGAAACTCCTGCAAGCGATCGCCCACCAGCCATGGGCCTTCGCCCAGGTCGACCTTGAGGTCGTTTTTCAGGTCTTTGAAGTGGCTATATCCAAGGGAGCGACAGAAGCGCCCCACACTGGACTCACTGACGTTCAATTTCGCGGCAATATCAGCGGCAGTCTGGAACGGCAGTTCATAGAGGTTGGCCAGCATATAGTTGGCAATCACCCGGCCTGAGGCGGCGGCGGTTGAAAGACTGCTTTCAAGGCGTTGTTTGATGGGCTGGCTCAAGGCTGCTTCCTGTTGTTTTTCAGCGCTTACGAAAGAAAATGCGTGTTTTCTGTCACGAAGTCAATACATGACAGATAACTGTCACTGCCGATGGTCGTCACTCTGGTGCGCAGCATCGACAACTCGGTTGGAGGTTCAGGATGCCCCAGGCAAAGCTCGACCATTGAATTTATGACGGCGGCAAAGCACCGTATCAGGACGCCGTAAAGGTATTTTCCATCGGCCAGCGCATTTCCAGATGCTCAGTCAAATAATCCATAAAAGCTTTGACCTTGGGTGTGATAGCGGCGCGCTCCTGGACGCATACATAAATATCGAGCGGTTCAGCGTAGGCATAAGTTGATGCGTGGCGATGTTCAAACAGAGGGACGAGTTGGCCACTTTCGATATAGGGCGCCGCCACGAACTCTGCCAAACGGGTTATTCCCGCGCCGCGGATGGCCATCTGGGCTAGCGCGTCAATATCGTCGCTGATTGCGGTCGCATTGAGAGTAGCGTCGTATCGTTGCCCGTCCTGGATAAAACCCCAACGTAGAAAGCGTCCGTCTAGCGGGTAGCGAAACGCTAGACAGGCATGGTGTTGGAGTTCTTCAGGGGAGCGTGGCCAGCCGACTCGTTCCAAATAGGTGGGCGACGCGCAGATGATAAAAGGGATTGAAACGATCTTGCGAGCGACGATCCCCTCTTCCAGTTGTGGTTTGATCCGCAGGCTCAGATCAATGCCTTCTTGAATATGATTGATTTTGCGATCTGTGGTTGAGAGTTCAAGTATCAGGCGTGGGTAACGTGCAGCGAAGCCGGCGATCAGTGGTGCCAACACATGCCGCCCGAAAGCGGAGGTAGAAGCAATGCACAGTCGCCCTTGCAGTTGAGTCTGTGCGTTGGTGATCGCGCTTTGCGCCGATTCGAGATCACGCGCTATGCGTTTCACTTTTTCGTAGTACACCGCGCCACTTTCGGTTAACGCCATGCTGCGTGTGGTGCGCTGGAGAAGGCGCGTGCCCAGGTGGGTTTCCAAGCGGTTTATGGTCTGGCTAACGGCTGCCGCACTGACGCCCAGGGTTTTGGCCGCGCCCACGATGGAGCCCGCTTCAACCACTTTGATAAAGCTGGCAATCGCCCCTAACAGGTTCATCCTTGGCCCAGCGAGAAGAGTTATTCATAAGATTTTCTTTATAAAGCAACCACTGCTAGCCGTCTAGTTGCTGATTTTTGATCTTGTTATGGTGTTCATCACCTATCAATCGAAGATCAAAAAGGTCTGATATGAATCCAAAAGCATCCTCTAAAGCTCTATTTTTCAACCAACGTAAGCTCTCGGCTCGCGCTACTCCTTATGTTTTTGCACTGTATATGGCCACAATCATGGCGCTCTTGATGTCACTCGTGATCACTGCGGCAAATTCCGGTATTGAGATTGATTACCTAAGTAATGCGCTGCACGCCTATAAATTGGCTATGCCAGTGGCATTTCTGTGCATACTCGTCGTTCGCCCCATTGTGCTCAAACTGGTGTCTTTGACTGTACACCCACATCGTTAAGGGCCGCCGCTCGGTGGCCAATTTGATGGGGTATTGTGGAAAAGCCGCCGCAGATGGTGGCCAAGCATGTTGCCGCGCTTGAGCAGCGGCCAGGTACGCGGCTACTGAATCGTAGGTACGCTTCAGCCAACCGGCAATTTGTTCCGGTGACCACTGCAATTGAAGCTTGTCTGCAACAATTTGCGCCACCGCTCGGTTCTCAACAAGTTTGCAGACCTTAGGTCGATGTGCGCGGTCCCGGGCAGTCTGATCAGCTCGATTAGCCCAGCATCCTTGGCCACCGTTGCGTCTGATCTCACGACTGATCGTAGAGGCTGTTCGCCCTGGCAGCGAGTCTTGATAGCAAGTTCTGTTCGCTTTGAAAAAAAGCAGGATAAAAGAGGTGAGGATTGCCAGGCGAATGCAATCAGGTGCGCAACTGGAATGCAGTTTCGCACCTGAAAACTATTGGAGGTTGATTGACACGCCAAAGAGACCTGACGAAATGCCGGATTAATGCAACAAAGAGCGGCGCCTCGCATAGGCGAAGTAGATCACCAGGCCAATTGCCAACCACGCCCCAAATACCAGCCAGGTCGTCTGCTTGAGGAAGGTCATCAAGGTTACGCAGAACGCGATGGCGAGCAACGGAACAACGGGCACGCCCGGGCATCTGAATGCGCGAGGGAGATCGGGTCGGGTCTTGCGCAATACGATCACTGCCACCGAGATCAGACTGAATGCGGCCAACGTACCGATATTGATCAACTCGGCGAGGACGTTCAGCGGAATCAGTGCCGAGATCAGCCCGAAGACTATTCCGACCATCCAGGTGGCGAAAAAGGGTGTGCCGAATCGTGGATGAACCCTGGAAAGGCGCTGGGGAAGCAGGCCGTCGCGCGACATCGCGTAGATGATCCTGGTTTGACCGTACGCCATAACCAGGATGACAGTCGTCATGCCAACGATTGCGCCTAAATCAACGAACCCGGCAACCCAGCTTTCACCGGCATATTGCAACGCCAATGAGACTGGATGATCAACGCCAAGGAATTGGGCGTAGGGCACGATGCCGGTCATGATCATTGAAACGGCAACGTACAACACCGCACAAACGGCCAAGGAACCGATAATGCCGATAGGGAGGTCACGCGCCGGTTTTCTCACTTCTTCGGCGGCAGAGGAAACCGCATCGAAACCAATAAAAGCAAAAAAAACCAAGGCCGAAGCACTCAAAATGCCTTGGCCACCGAAGGGCGCGAAAGGTTGCCAGTTAGCTGGCTGAACATGTCGCGCACCAACGGCGATGAAGAGCAGCACCACGGCGATCTTGATGATCACCATCACGTTGTTTACGCGCGCGGACTCCTTGATGCCCATGGAAAGCATCCAGGTAATTGCCAGCATAATCACCAGCGCGGGTAGGTTGAACCAGGTTTCCACACCGGGCAAAGAACCTGGAGCCGCCGTAAGCACAACCGGAAGACTCAACCCAAATCCGCTCAGCAGGGACTGGAAGTAACCCGACCACCCAACAGACACAGCCGAACTGGCCAGTCCGTATTCGAGCATCAGATCCCAGCCGATCATCCAGGCCACCAACTCTCCCAGCGTCGCGTAGCTGTAGGTGTAAATCGAGCCTGCTACCGGTACAGATGAGGCGAACTCGGCATAACAGAGCGCTGCAAATGCACAGGCCAACGCCGCTAACAGGAATGAAACCGTGAGGGCCGGTCCCGCAGTCAATGCGCCGGTTCCGGTCAATACAAAAATGCCCGTCCCCACGATTGCACCGATACCAATCAGGACCAGATCCATCGGCCCCAGCACTTTTTTCAACCCGGCAGGAGCTCGGGCCGCAGCAATCATTGCGTCCAGGTCTTTTGTTCTGAATATGCTCAATATTGCCTCCGTTGTTACTTGTTTTTATTGTCAGAGCCAGTGGCTTGGGTGTCGGAAATGACAAGAAATTGTATTTCAGTGCCTCGAAAATTAGCTTTCGAAACGGATCTGTATTTAATTATTTTTCAGACGTTAATTATCCAAAATGTGTTCTTTATGTAATTTCCTTTCTAATATTTGTCGTTCCTGGAAATGGATGCTTGATCAAGGACCTGCGGGATGGGGCCAATTGCCCTACCGCGTACTCATTGTTAAAGGGAGAGAACACATGGCGGAAATGGATAAGGTTGATCGTTCAATTCTGGAAATTCTGCAAATGAATGGTCGCCTGACGAACGCCGAGATCGCCGTTCGTGTCTGCCTGTCAGCGCCAGCCTGCTGGAAGCGCCTGAAGCGCCTGGAAGAGGAGGTGATTGTCGGGTATCACGCGCACTTGAACCCAAAGACCATGGGGCTGGGACTTTTTGCTTTCATCAGCGTCACCCTCGATAGTCACTCCGAGGACGCCATGGAGCATTTCGAAGCGGGCGTTCTGGCGCTGCCCAACATTATTGCCTGTCACAAAGTGTCGGGGAAATACGACTACCTCTTGCAGGTAGTCGTCAAAGACATGGAGGCATTCCATGAACTCGCCATGCATCGCATACGTACGCTCGGCAATATCAAGGAAATGTACACCGGGTTTTCGCTCAAGGAGATCAAGCACTGCAATACCTTGCCACTGTAAGTGCCTGGACTTGCCCCTTGTTCAGGACGAGTCACACAATCAATGCCGGGTTTGGCGGTAATGCTGTTCACTTAAGCGAATGTGGTCCTCTGTAGGAGCAGCCGGTCGACGCTCGATTGCTCGCGATGGTCGTTAACGATAACGCGTATTTACTGGCTAAACGCGGCGCTCTTGAGTCCATCGTCGGAACGCCGCCCGGAGCAAGCTCGCTCCTACAATTTCCTTAACTGAACAGCATTACGGGTTTGGCGGGATCTTTGTATCCTCGAACCTGGCGCCTTCGATATGGGCCGGCATTCTATCTAACGACAAAGCAACGACAGGGAGCGTCATCAATGCAATCCAGTTTCAGCAAAGGCGTCATGTTTGCACTCTGCGCCGCGGCACTGAACGCAACGATCGGTGTACTCAGCAAAGTACTCATGAGTAATGGCTTCACTGCCAGCAGTGTGGCCGTCATCAAGACCCTGCTGGGTTGCCTGCTACTTTCGATCCTGTTGCTTTTCCTCAAGCGCCCGGCGTCTACGGCCAAATGGACTCAGGCGGCAATCTGCGCCTTCCTTGGCATCTTCGTGCTGTTTCACTTCGAAACGTCCGCCTATCGGCATTACGCTGCGGCAGGTGTAGTGGTGGTGCTGATGGCCAGTGCCTCGATTTCTTCGATCATCCTGGGGCGCATTTTCCTCAAGGATGCCATCACCGCGAACGCGACCGTGGGCGCCGCACTGGCCATCGCCGGGATCGCGGTGATCTTTGGCGCCGACCTGCAACAGGGCTTTACCCTGCAAGGCGCTGCGCTAGCCTCCATGGCCGGCTGCGGTTATGGGGCCTTTTCGGTTGCCATGAAGCAGATGGGCGTGTCCGGGGGGCTGCACCTCACCCGGCTGCTGTACGTGCACTCGCGTTTAAGTGGATTCGGATTCTGTATCGGTGCTGGCAGACCAGGACGCTCTACGATGAAACCACCTATTTGAATGCCTTGAGGAAGCGTGGTTCACCGCTCCTGAAGAACCTCGATTTAGGTTGACTGACTTCCTCAGGGCGTGAAGCTGCCGGTCAGCAATGGCTAAAATTGACCGATTGCCGCCCCTCGCCAAGGGCAGCAATTCTACTACTTGCCGCCACTCATCGATGGTAACGAACCACTCCCCCCCATCTTCGTCACACCACTGCTGCTTCAATCGTTCTGGAACGCCAGGCATAAGCCAACACCATCAGCAGCCCCAGAGCAGCCATCGCCGCTCCGGCCAGGGAAATCGCCGGATAACCCAGACCAGCGTTGATCACCGCTCCGCCCAGCGCTGCGCCAATCGCGTTGCCAAAATTGAAGGCGCCAATGTTCACCGCAGAGGCAAGATTGGGCGCGTCCTTCGCTGCTTCCATGACGCGCATCTGTAGCGGCGGCACCAGGGCGAAACTGGCGATACCCCATATCAGGATGGCCAGAGCAGCCGGCACCGTCCAACGCATCAGCAGGGTGAACGCCAGCAAGACGAGAATCAGAACGCTTAGCGAGACGATCAAGGTGCGATCTATCGAGCGGTCGGCGGCCTTGCCGCCCCATATATTGCCCAGCGTCAACCCCACACCAAAAAGCACCAGCATGGCGGTGATGTAGGCGGTGGAACTATTGGTCTCGCTGCTGAGGATCGGCGCGATGTAGGTGAAGACGGTAAACATTGCGCTTGATCCGACTACGGTCAGGGCCAACGCGCCCAGCACCGGACCACGCCCCAGTACCCGAATTTCGGCCATTACACCGACGCTTTGCGGCGTCTTCAGGTTAGGCAGGGCGAACCACAACGCGGCCATGGTCACCACGCCGAGGCCGGTAATTCCCCAGAAAGCGGTGCGCCAACCGAACAGTTCACCAAACCAGGCGGCCAGCGGCACACCGCCGATGGTCGCCAGGGTCTGGCCCATGAACATCGCCGCAACCGCCCCGGCACGTTTCTCCGGGGCGACCACGCTGGCGGCGACGATGGAGCCAACGCCAAAAAATGCACCATGGTTCAGTGAGGTCACCACCCTGGCGACCATGAGGCTGTAGTAATCGGTGGCCAGGGCTGACATCAGATTACCCAGGGTGAAAATCGCCATGAGCCCGATCAGCAGATAGCGCCGGGGAATCCTGCCGGTGGTCAGGGTCATCAGCGGTGCGCCGAGCAATACGCCCAGCGCATAAGCACTGACCAGCAAACCGGCGGCGGGAATGGAAACGCCCAGATCCGCAGCGATACCCGGCAACATGCCCATGGGGGCGAATTCTGTTACGCCGATGCCAAAGGCACCGATGGCGAGCGCGACAAGTGGTGGATTGATACGCATGGAAGGCTCCTTATCTATGCCGCCAATGCTACGATCCAGTTTTTTCAGGCGGTAGATAGCATTTTTGGTAATCACCTTTGCGCAGGAGGCACAAGTGGATTTCAACGGCAGGTCAGGTGAAATGAGCGTGTTCACCACCGTGGCGCAGGAAGGCAGCCTGTCGGCCGCCGCGCGTGCACTGGGCCTGACACCCTCGGCAGTCAGTCGGATCATCGCGCGTACCGAGCAACGTCTTGGCACCCGCCTGCTGTTGCGCACCACCCGAGCGATCACCTTCACTGCCGAGGGCGAAGCGTTCCTGCGCGGCGCCCGGCGTATCCTGGCCGACATGGACGAGGTCGAAGAAGCCATCGCCGACCAGGGCGTACCCAGGGGGCGATTGCGGGTCAGTGCCGCCCTTGGCCATGGGCGGCTGGCCATCGTTCCCTTGGTCGCAGCATTCAGCGCCCGTTACCCGAACATCGTCGTCGACCTCACCCTCGGCGACGAAGTGGTCGACATTCTCGGCGGGCAGGCCGACGTCGCGGTCCGCTTTGGCCATCTGCCCGACAGCCCGCTGACCGCGCGCAGGATCGGCGACACCGGCCAGGTAGTGGTGGCATCGCCCGAGTATCTGCAGCGCCACGGCATCCCCCAGGAACCGGAAGACCTGCTACAGCACAACTGCTTGCGCTTCAACTTCCGGCGTGCCGAACCCAACTGGCCGTTCATCCGCGATGGAAAAGAGTTTTCCCTAAAGGTCAGCGGCAACATCGAATGCAGCAGTGGTGAAGCGCTGGCACAACTCGCGCGAGCAGGTGCCGGCATTGCACGTATCGGTGAGTTCAGCGTGAGCGAGGATCTGCAGCGCGGCGACCTGATTCCGCTGTTGGAAGCCTGGAACCCCGGGGACCAGGAACCGATTCATGCGGTGTTCGTCGGCGGGGCGGCAATGCCGGCGCGGGTGCGATTGTTCGTGGACTTCTTGCTGGAACATCACCGGATCTAAGCGGAGGCGTAAGCTGATATTTCCGGGTACTCGTGATGTTGAAGTGACCAAAACATTTTTGGGTGCACTATCAATAGGTGGTTTGCCTTACTGGAACAATCGTGAGCTCTGGCATTGATGGGTCGTCCGCACGTCTTAAATGGCCGTCGTGAAAGACCGCTTTTGGCCGTTAACTGCCTGCCAAGAACTGCCATAAGCGCCCGATTCATGGCTTGAAGGTCGCCTGTTGTTCACGTCCCCAGGGCCTGATCCGCGTTTTTTCGCCCCACCTGCCACTTTCGCCACAATCGGCTTGGATCTAAAGTCAGGGGCGCACCTTCAGGGGACTTCCAGTCATGTACAGCTCGCTTGCCATACCGAGCACCGCTCGCCAATTGCATGACCGGATCTATGCTGGCGAGATCATTCGCTTCACTGACCTGCAGTCCATGACGGCGCTGGTGGAATATACGCGTGCGTTCCTCGAAGACGCGCTGCATCCCTGGTCGCCGCAACAGATCCATCGCCATTTGAGCCACCCTGAGCAGATTGAGCGCTTTGCGAAAATCCAGAACGACTTCGCAGGCTCGGCTGAGGTCCAGCAGCGCTGGCAGGACGTCGTGCAAAGCCTTGGCATCGCCCCCGATACCCTGGCGTGCGATCGCCTGCATTTGCGTTTTCAGCCGCATTGCGAGCCAGGGCAGTCGACGCCGCGTGCCCGCACGACGGCCACCATTGCGTTTCACCGCGATACCTGGGGGTCGAATATCTATGCACAAACCAACTGGTGGGCGCCCATCTATCCCATCGCGGCAGGGCGTACCGTCGCCTTGTATCCAGGCCTATGGCAGCGACCGCTGGGTAATTCGAGCGCAGATTTCGATATGCGCGCCATTTTGCAGCGATCCCATCGAGACGGCCGCAATGCCGTGGATGCCGACGAAGCCATTCCGCATCTGCTGGAAGCGATCGGCCCGCAGGAGGGGATTGCCGTCGATATCGCTCCGGGGAGCCTGATCGCCTTTTCCGGGGCTCATGCCCATGCCGGCGTCGGCAATAGCACCGGGCTGACACGCATCTCTTTCGAGACCCGATCAATACTGATCGCCGACCTGTTGGCCGGATTGGGAGCGCCCAATGTCGATGGTCACGCGCCGTGGAAGACTATTGGACTGTTTCGCCGAATGAGCGATGCGCAACGCCTGAACGAGATCCTTGGCTGCGGCTTTATCGAGCCCTATCTGCGGCCAGCAGAGCCCTGACGCTGGCGCCGGTAGTCGCTTGGGGAAAGACCGGTGTGCTTGCGAAATACATGGGCGAAGTGACTGGGGTTGGAGTAGCCGACTTCATTGGCGACAGTGACCGCGCTCAGTTGTGTTTCGCGCAATGAGCGCCGCAACGCCTTGAACGAACAGGCGGCTGGCCACGGGCCGTTCGGCTTCTTTGCGCGGGCATTGCAGCAATGCGACCAGCTGCGGATTCTCGAAGCCGGACACACCCCGAAGTGTGGCGTGTGCGGCGTTTGCCCCGAAGACGTCCTGCAGTGCCTCGTCGAATAGCGACAGGCCCAGCAGCACCATGACCACTTCGAAAGGTTCGGGGCTTAACCGTCTCCAGCGAAAGTCATAGGGCGCACCGACTGTTTCAACAGAGTCGGCCGTTTGCTGCCTGCTACGACGCAGCTATCGGGCCAAGATCCAAATTGCTGTCAGCGCAATGACTTCTGGTAATAGAGCCGGGTATGTCCCGGTGGATAGTCTGCCAGGCGTCCGAATTCGGAATAGCCAAGCTTTTGATAAAAGCCGGGTGCCTGAAAGCTGAAGGTCTCCAGCCAGATACCAGTGCAGTTCTTTTTCTGGGCGACCTCTTCGGCCATGCGCATTAGCCGCTCTCCGATACCTTGGCCACGCATCGACTCGGGAACGCTGACAAGATCGATGAGCAGCCATCGATATGAGACCTTGCCGTACAGCCCGCCGATAACTTCATTGCTGTCAGGGTCTCGTAGCAACAGGGCAAATGTTTCATGGGCGTCGTCCCCACCGTTGGCCAGATTATGGGCCAGCAAAGGGGTCAAAATTCCTAACCGCTCTTCTTCAGTCGCGTTTTCCGAAAGCTGAATTTCTACAGACATGGTGCTCTCCCTGAGCTATGAGTAACTGGGGCAACAAGGTAGCCCATTTCTGTCACCCCATGGTGAATCAGCAAATGCATCAATCGTCCGGTTTTTGATGGGCTGGATGGCTGCTCTTGGTCGATCTCTGCCTCTCACGACCGACGGAAATCGACCCATTGCAGGCGATCGCAGCCAATACAGTTACGGTCAGTTTGCCAGCGCCGAGAGTCGCATCGTGCAAGATCTACCCGGTTGCGATGCACTTGAGCATCACGCTGCGTCAATGCCTGTTGCAACCGCCAAACCACCGCTACACCAGGACAATACGTTTCAGTTTGGCGTTCAGTGCGGCGAACGCCGCTTCGGTACTGGCCTTGTGGTTGGTGATGAGCACGTCGATGCGTTCTGGCGGGCAGAAAGCGACGCGGCTCTCCACGCCAATCTTGCTGTAATCGGCGAGGATGACTACGCCTTCGGCATTGTCGGCCATGGCGCGTGCCACTTCGGCTTCGCGGTGGTCGTAGTTGCTGGCACCGCGCTGGGCGTCGATGCCGACCGGCGACAACAGCGCCAGGTCGGCCCGATAGCGGGCAATTTCCGCCACCGTGGTGCTGCCGACCGTCGCCGGCGCACGATCGTCGAGTGAACCGCCCAGTACGAGCACCTCGTTGTGCCGACCGCCCGACGCGGCGGGGTTGCGCAGTTGCAGTGCCACGTTGAACGAGTTGGTGATCACGGTCAGCCCTCCCAGCTTGGCCAACTCTTCGGCAAGGATGACGGTGGTGGTGCCCGCGTCGATGAACACTGTCTGCCCATGTGACAGCAGACTGACCGCGGCGCGCGCGAGGTCACGCTTGAACTTGACGTTGCTTTGCGCCCGCTCGGTGATGGGCGCTTCGTCCTCAACGCGGATGGCGCCGCCGTGTATCCGCTTCAACTCTCCCTGTTCTTCCAGAGCGACCAGGTCGCGCCGCACAGTCTCGCGAGAAACATTCAGCTCCGTGACGATGCGGTCGGTGGTGACGCGCTGCAAGGTCGATAGCAGTGCGCGGATCCGCTGGTAACGCTCTTCTTGCCACATACCGGGTGTCCCTGCTGTTCGAGTCGCTGTCCGAGCACGCATTGTGGAGGGGCGTCAGTCGCTGTCAAGTTTGGCGCGGCCCCAGAATCATTGAGCTGACACGGTCTGCGCGTCATATTTGTGCAATATTGAGGCAATATTGTTTTTTTGTGTATTTGGAGCTAGCCTCGTGGCCGGACGGGCTCTTCCCCTCGTTCGTATTTCGAAACACGCTTTCGCCATCGCCTCGGTTGTAACCTCTCGTCTAGAAGTAGGAGCTATGCCATGCAGCGTCGCCAGTTTCTGAACACCCTCGCCACCGTTTCCGTCGTCTCTGCGCTGTTGTTGTCATCCCGTATAACGCAAGCCGCCACGCCTGCGGCCACACCGAGTGCGCTGGACCCAGCGCGCTGGTCGCCGCTTAACCAAAAGCGTCTGCAAGCGGTGATCGATGAGCACGGCGTCAAAAGCGCGTCCTACCGTCCTGACCAGCGCCCATACGCGGTGTTCGACTGGGACAACACCTGCATCATGAACGACTGTGAAGAAGCGCTGCTGGTCTACCAGATCAATCATTTGCAGTACAAGCTGACGCCTGATGAGTTCGCTGTTGTGGTGCGTCAGGACGTGCCGAACGGCGCGTTCATGAAGGACTACACCACGGTGGACGGCAAGCCGGTCAAGATGGAAGACATCGCCAGCGATGTGGAAGCGGATTACCGCTGGTTGCACGCCAACTACAAGGGGCTCGCTGGCGACAAGAGTCTGGAAGAGATCCAGGCCAGCGAGCAGTACAAGGATTTTCTCGCCAAGCTCTACTTCATGTACGACGCGATCTGCGACAGTTACCCCGTGGAGATCGGCTACAAGTGGATTCTGTATTTCTACAAGAACATGACCACGGCTGAGTTGCAGGCGATGGCCGAGGCTTCCAACAACTACGCCATCGGCGACGCGCTGCGCAAGGTCAAGTACGAGAGTTCGCGCACATTACCGGGCAGGGCCGGGGTGGTGGCCGATACCCACTTCCATGGCATTCGTATCCATGAGGAGATTCGTGGCCTGATGCACACGCTGCGCGCCAACGGCATCGACGTCTATGTCAGCACCGCCTCGATCGACGATGTGGTACGCGTGTTCGCGGGCAATCCTCATTACGGATACGGCGTGCCGCCTGAGAACGTGATCGGCCTGCGCATGGCGATGGAAGACGGCAAGTACACCACTCGCTATCAGCCAGACTGGCACTTCAATTACGGTCCGGGCAAGACCGTCGGCATCAAGAACGTGCTGGTTAAACAGAAGGGCTATGGCCCGGTGTTGGTGGCTGGCGACAGCGATGGCGATGCCTGGATGCTGCGCGACTTCAACGATACGGCGGTGGGGGTGATCGTCAACCGTATGAAGAAGGGCGAGATCGGCGCCGACAGCCAGCAGGCCGCTACCCAACTGGGCAAGCCGGACGCCCGCTTCGTCCTGCAGGGGCGCGACGAGCACACCGGCCTGATGATTCCAGACGAGAAATCGCTCAAGTACGGTAAAGACGAGCTTAAGCTGCTGGCTTGATGGCACTGGCTCGCGGGTGGCCGGCGGCCATCCGCGAGCCGCAGTGCAACTCGCCTTGTATCTGCGGGAATGATGATTCTGCGTCGGAAAATCGGTACCGCTGCCGGCCCGAGTGAGTCTGTAAGTAGTATCGAGTCAAAATTGTGGGTTGCCCCAGGTTTTCGAGGCGCGTCCCACAGGCCGCTTTCGGCCGATTGTTGCCTGTCATGAAGGGCTGCAATCGACTGTGGATTCAACCGCTCGATGGAAGAGTTAGGCCTCAGTGCTGGTCCGTCAGGATTGGCCTGATCGACTGAGCATCGGCTTTCAGTGCGAAGTAGGTCCATATGCCTCCAAAAAGATCCGCTACTGCGAAGAGAACGATCATTGGACTGGCGAGGCCAACGACAGCGAAGGTAGTGAAGGCCACGAAGACGACGAAGCGCGTGTACACCGACGCTTCCAGAAATGGCCTGTTTTCGTGCTTGGCTGCGACCCATGCGTAGATGCCAAAATTGAACGCGATAACGCCAACCACGTGAATCCAGACCTCGGAGGTTGGTGGAATCCGAAAGATCGACAGCAAGAAGTTCGGCGCTACGACTAACACGGCACCAACGACGAACAAATAGATGGCGAAGGCCTTGGCGCTGAACGCAGACCTGGACATATTTTCCTTTCCTTTAGTGATGTACGGCAGATGGAGCGAATGAATCCTGGAGGCCTGACGTTTGACTTGAGAAGCTTGCCAGGGCTTGCCGGAACAAGCCTCTCGATGGAAGGGTTAAACTTCAGAGGGGCACACAGCGTTCTCAGCCTTAGGGGCAGGTAGCCAGAGGCCAACCGACGCGCGCTGCACGCAGGAGGCTGGCCTTAACAACCAAGCGGTGAAATGGGGCAATGACGAAGATGTAGGCCCGGCCTAGACGGTTGTGGCACTGGACCACGGTTGAAACAACGAGTTGGTGACTGCCTTCCGGCTCTGCCTCTCCAGAACACAGAACCGATATCCGGAAGTCGAGGTGCTTGTCGTCCTCTCCCAACACGATTTCAGTCTGGTTCGTGCTGTAGACCTTGAAGATTCCAATCCGATTAGCAAGTGATGCCAAGTGTTTGGCTGTCTTGAGACCGAAACAGGCAACGATAGTGTCTCGGACTTTCATGAGCCATCCGATCCAGGATGGCTGGTGGGAAAAGATGAATCGAGCCAGCAAATCTGGATTGCTGGATGTGCCCGCAGGGAGCCGAATCGCAAAAGCGTCCGCTAGGTTCATCGACTTGTAAAAGTGGGAGATGCCGGACCTCGAGGGGACTGGCACGGACGTAATGAGCTCGAACTCTCTGGGCATCGGGGATCTCTCCTGAGATCTAACTACTAATTAGGCGACTTGCCATGTCATGTTTCTTGTTGCGATGGCCTGTCGTATAACGCTCCTTGTCGCCCTGTCAGTGCTTGTCTAGCTTAGGGCAAACGCGACATCGCCCTGAGAGAAACACGACAAGGGCGACGGTAAGCCCTGTTGCCTTCTAGACTCGAAAGCAGCATCGGTAACGCTACCCATTTGCCATCACTGTGTCCACCGTCCGCTCCTGGCCGAGAGTCGCCTCTGGCCACGTGCAGAAATCAGTCAGTAGTGAACGCTTGGCGCCGGTACCTACGGCCAGATTCGACCCAAAGACTCCTGACGTATCAGACATAAAACCGTAGGCTCACCTCACAGCCGCAGCCGTAAGGTTTCAAACAGCGCGCGGTCTTCCTTTTTGGCTGAGCGCGCATGGCGCCGAATGACCTGCAACAGGCATTCGGTGAAGCAGACCGCCGGATTGCTCAGGGCGCCATTGCGGCGCGTGACGATGCTCAGCTGTCGGGGCTCGAACTGCTCGGTCAGCCCCAGGGCTACCACACGCCCCAGAAATGGCGGGGCTGTGCTCACGATGGACGGCCCCCAGGTGCACATGTCGGCCCGCTCGACCATCATCTGCAAAATGGCCAGTGAATGAGCACGCACGATTCGATTCTCATCAATCTGCGCGCCGTGTTTCCAGAACAGTTCCTGCATCAGCCCGTCGTGCCCGTCCGGCGCGTAGTTCAGGGTCCAGTTTTCTTCCAGTAACTCGTGGATCGATCGCGCATGCTGTCGGGCGTGACCCTCGCGGACCAGCACCGAGGTCTGGTAATCGAGCAAGGTTTCGCAGGCGAATTCCTGGGTCGATTGTGTGGGATGGAGTTGGCCAATCGCAAAGTCCATGCTGCCGTCGCGCAGCAGCGGTTGGGCAACGGCCATCAGGCTTTCGAACAGTTCCAGCTTGATGTGTGGCATACGTTCGCGAAAAGCCAGCACGACTTCGGGCAGGAAGGTCAGGGCGACCCATGGGGTGATCCCGACGCAGAGCCGGCCTTGAGCCTTCCCACGCATGTGATCAAGCTCGGTCTGTGCGTGCTCCAGTTGCTTGATCACCAGCCGGGCGTGAGTCAGCAGTACTTTGCCGTATTCGGTGAAGTTCAGACCGCTGGCGGTTCGGGTAAACAGCGGTAGCTGCTGGCTGGTTTCCAACTCGCGCAGTGCTTTGGTCACAGCGGCCTGGGAAATCTCCAGCGAACGCGCGGCCGCGCGGATACTGCCGGTTTCGGCGCTGGCAATCAGCGCCTGCAATTGATGCAGTTTCATCTGCTCACCCTGGTGACAACTAATGGTTGTCATCATAACCAAACTGCGCCTCCCCAGCCCAGCGTCCGTTCCCTAAGATCGACCCCAACAGCGCTTTCGCTACTGCACAGCCCCTGTCGAAGGAGAACACCCATGAATGCCGGCCTGGTCCTGCCTGGTATTGCCGCGATGCAAGATGAAATGATCGCGATACGTCACAGCATTCACGCGCACCCTGAACTGGGTTTTGAAGAGTTCGCCACCAGTGAGCTGGTGGCAGCGTATTTGACTCAGTGGGGCTTTGAGGTCAGCACCGGGGTGGGCAAGACCGGGGTCGTCGCCACCCTGAAAAATGGCGAAGGTCGGTCCATTGGCTTGCGCGCTGACATGGATGCGTTGCCGATACAGGAAACCTCCGGTTTGCCTTATACCAGCCGGATCGACGGAGTCATGCATGCCTGCGGTCATGACGGTCATACAGCAGTCCTGCTGGCAGCCGGTCAGTACCTGGCCCGGACACGGGCATTCAACGGCACCGTGCACCTGATTTTCCAACCGGCGGAAGAAGGGCTGGGCGGTGCCAGGAAAATGCTGGAGGAGGGGCTGCTCGAACGGTTTCCGTGTGACGCGATCTTCGCCATGCATAACGTGCCGGGTTATCCCGTCGGGCATTTGGGTTTTTACAGCGGGCCGTTCATGGCGTCCGCCGACACGGTTAACATCAAAATCATCGGTAACGGTGGCCATGGTGCGGTGCCGCACAAAGCCATCGACCCGGTGGTGGTCGCTGCCTCGATCGTGATGGCCCTGCAAAGCATCGTCTCGCGCAACGTTGACCCGCAGGAGATGGCGATTATCACGGTGGGCTCCCTGCATGCCGGGAGTGCCTCGAATGTCATCCCGTCCAGCGCCGATCTGAGCCTGAGCGTACGCGCCCTGACCCCCGAGATTCGCCACTTGCTGGAGGTCAGAATCACTGAATTGGTCAAGGGCCAGGCCGAGAGTTTTGGCGCCCGGGTCCACATCGATTACCAGCATTGCCATCCGGTGTTGATCAACGATCCCGAACAGACAGCATTTGCCCATGGAGTCGCCCGCGACTGGCTGGGAGAGGAACACCTGATCGATGACCTGCGACCGTTCACGGCCAGTGAGGACTTTGCTTTTGTCCTGGAAAAATGCCCCGGCAGCTATCTGGTGATCGGCAACGGCGAGGGGGAAGGCGGGTGCCTGCTGCACAATCCCGGCTACGACTTTAATGACGGCTGCCTGCCGGTGGGCGCGAGCTATTGGGTCAAGTTGGTCGAACGTTTTCTGTGTTGAGATGGCGAACTTTCGCCCGTTGTGCCTGTAAAAAATCTGCGGCCTGAAGAGGAATAAAAATGAACAAGATGATTGCAGCCGTTTCCCTGGTGTTCCTGACGGCCTCGAGCCTGGCGGGGGGGGCCGACTGGTCTGGCAAAGTGTTGAGGCTGGGGGTGGACCCGACGTATCCACCACTGGAATACAAGAACCAGGATGGCACGCTGACCGGCTTCGGTGTCGACATCGCCGAGGCGCTGTGCGCCGAACTGAAAGCCCGATGCGTCTGGGTGGAAAGCAGTTGGGACGGGATGATCCCGGGACTGCTGGCGCGCAAGTTCGATGCGGTGGCGTCTTCGATGACCATCACACCCAAACGCCTGGGGCAGATTGCGTTTACCGACAAGGTGTCCAATGCACCGGCACGGTTAGTGGCCAAACGTGGATCGGGATTACAGCCGACCCTCGAATCGCTCAAGGGCAAGCGCATTGGTGTGGAGCAGGGCTCGACCCAGGAGTCCTATGCCAAAGCGGTTTGGGGTGCCAAAGGCGTGGACGTTCTTTCCTATCAAAATCAGGATCAGGTGTACGCCGACCTGGTCGTGGGGCGGCTTGATGCCTCGTTGCAGGGTTCCATTCAAGCCAGTTACGGCTTCTTGAAAACCGCGGCGGGTAGTGACTATGAATTTGCCGGTGCCACTCTGGATAACCCGGGCTTCTTCGGCGTTGGTGATGGTCTTGGTCTGCGCAAGGACGATGTCGCATTGCGCGAAGACTTGAACAAAGCCCTGGCAACCATTCTCGCCAACGGCACTTACGCGCGGATCAACAACAAGTACTTCGATTTTGACGTTTACGGCGCCCAGTAACGCGTCGTCGTCAGCTTGAGCAGGGCGCTCGTTCGAGCGCTCTACCCCCAGGCAGTTACGGAGCCTGCGCAGCCGATTGTCGATGGTGTTTCAGCACTTGAATTTGTGGAGCCACATGACTGTGCCGGAAAACATCATTGAGTGCCCGATGCGCGCGGCTATCGGTTCAGCAGCGGTGCCAGAAATGCGCACATGCCGCGCCAGTGCGAACCTTCCCAGTAAACCCGTTGGCAGGCGTCGCAGCGCAGGAAGTGCGAATAGAGGACGCCAATGCGTGGCGGTACCAGCGTCCGAGCCAGTTCCGGGCTGATCTCGTGCAGCGGCAGGTTGCAATGAAGGCACAGGCTAAATGGCCGCGCGCTACGCGCCAGGTCGAGGCGCTCGTACAATTCGCGCAGCTGCAGCGACGGTTTCAGGGCATGCACGTAACAGCCGTGGCTGATGATCCGCCGCTTGAGCAGTTCGCGGTCACGGGTCAGCACGATGCGTCCTTGCTGCGCAGCGATCTCGGCGATCTCGCCATCCTCGAAACCATTGTCGTAGAGCGTATCGAAGCCACTCATGCGCAGCAGGCTGGCCAGCCCGCCAAGGTGCGCATCAGCGACGAAGCGCAGCACCCGTAAAGGTTGCGCACGAACCTTGAGCAGCGGGCTGATGTCCAGCGTTTCGAACTTGGGGTACACCGCCAGCCGGTCACTGTCGAGGATCACCCGCTCGAAGCCCGCCGACTCACCGTTGAGCAGCACCAGCTCGACCTCGGTGTGCGGTACTCCGAGCGCCTCGATCATGTGCTTGACCGTCGCCCCTTGCGCGCACTCGCAGGTGAAGGACTGCCGCCGCCGTTCGGCCGGCAGGAAATCGTTGAGCTCCTCATAGAAGCGGAAAGTTGCACGGGTCATGCTCAACAGTATGGCAGGGCTGCGGGATGTGCGAGTCTGGTACGGACATCACCCATCTTGCTTGGGAGTGATCGTCTTACCTGCTTATCACGATTCAGCCACTACAAAGCTTGTTACAGGGCGCCCGAAATCATTCCCGAAAAAGTCGTCTCTACCGGACCGGTCAGGACGACAGATCCCACGCCATCCCATTGAACCGTTACAGTTCCGCCATCACATTCAACCTCAACGCAATTGTCTAACAAGCCGCGACGAATTCCGTTTACAGCAGCGCCACAAGAGCAGGAACCTGAACCAAGCGGAATCGCTCCCCAGCGCTCCCAAATGCGCAAACGAATGTGCTTTCGGTCAATGATCTGGACGAAATGCACGTTCGTCCTGAGGGGGAAAAGAGGGTTGGTTTCTATGGTCGGCCCGATTGTCGCTATGTCCACAGCTGTAAGATCATCCACAAAATAGGTGCAGTGCGGATTTCCCATGCTGCAAGCTGTTGGGCTACCCGCAAGTGGTAAATCAACAGTATCCATTTCCAGAGCCAGAGGAATATCCGACCAGTCGAAAAGTGGTACTCCCATGTCGACGGAAATTGCGCCGGTTGAGGTCCGTTCGCAAGTGAGCAGGCCCCGGTTGGTTCGCAGCGATATCGACTTGGTATTTGATTCGCGCATCAACAAATCCGCAGCACCTCGTGTCGCGCTGCCACAAACGTCCAGCGCGGAGCCATCTGCATTCCAGAACATCAAGCGCGCATCTGCATCATCGTCATCGAGCACCACCGCGAGTTGATTGAACCCGACTCCCCGGTTCCGGTCACCCATTCGCCGAGCCATGCCGTCTGTCATTGGATTGGATGAGTTACGCGAGTCCACGATAACGAAGTCATCGCCATTGGCGTGCATTTTATGAAACCTCAGCGGCATGAATTGACCCTGGCGATGAGAAATTGGATGAGTTGATGTTTAAAGTCGATCTATCCCCATTCGCATGGTTTTTGCAAGCTGTGTGGAAGCGTGGGTCATCGCTCCTCAAGAGTCTTGATTTAGGTTGACTGACTTCCTCAGGGCGTGAAGCTGACTATGCCAAGGCAAACTCCGATTGGGAGTTGTATTCCACATAGGAATGCAGTTAATAAAATTAATGAATTTTTATTATCGCCGTATATGACATAGCTTGATTCAAGGACATGGAGAACCGCCTTGAAATCATCACCTCTCAACTCAGCTGAAAAATTTGATACCAAACGGGCCAATGAATACGGACGACAGAGCCGTATCGCATTAGCAGGATATGACGCCTGCCACGATCTTGTTGCGTGCATGCTGGCGGCAAGCCTCGGCAATACAAATTCGGCGAAGATACTGGTAGTTGGCGCTGGCGGCACGGCGCAGGAAATTATTGCGATGGCAACGCTGGAGCCCGGTTGGCGCTTCACTGCCGTTGATCCATCCGAGCCAATGCTGGAGACAGCGAAGCAGCAGTTAGAGGCAAACAACTTGCGTGAAAGAACGGACATGCATCTTGGGCATGTTGAAGACCTGGCAGCAGACCAATCATATGACGCAGCTACCTTGATCGGTGTACTGCATCATCTCGATGGAGATGATGCCAAACGACAAGTTTTACGATCCATTCGGGCTCATCTAAAGCCGGGCGCGCCGCTGATTGTCGCGGGGAATCAGTACGCTTATGCCAGCCAACCGCTATTGCTTGCTGCTTGGGGGCAACGGTGGCGGCAGCATGGAGCCAGCCCGGATGAAGTGAAGGTCAAGCTGGGGAAAATCCTCCGAGGCGCTGACCCTCCACATTCTGAGGCGGCGGTTCAAAAACTGTTACACGACGCCGGATTCGGGGACGCTACCCGTTTCTTCAGCAGCCTGTTCTGGGGGGCTTGGTTGACGTGCAAAATGGTTTAAGTCTGGACGCGACAGTCCGCTTTTGGCCGATTTCTACTTGTCATCCAGGGTAGCAATCGACTGTGTATTCAACCTGTCGAGACTCTGCTGCGCGTCATGTGTATGAGGGCCGATCGGCCGTTTCCCAAAGAAGGTCGCTCCTCAATGGCATAAGGCACAAACCCGAGCCTGGGGTAGAGCAGCAGCCCTGCCGTGTTTTCGTTGAAGCAGGAAATCTGCACCTCGCTGGCTCCGTAACGCTCGAATGCCAAGTCGGTCATCGTCTCTACGATAAACGTCGCCACTCCTTCGCCCCGAGCGCTCGGCGAGACGATGACATTGCCGATACAGCAAACGCCATTGCGTTGCGCTCGATAGAAATTGGCAAACCCAACGACAGTCCCATTGATCTCCACGACGGTAGAGTCGAAGCGTTGGGAGATCGCGGTAATCAACTGCGTTTCCGTTAGCGGGAAGTGCGCCTTCGGAAACATGAAAAACAACTCTTGAGCGTTCTGAGGAAAGCCGCAGATCATTTTAACGTCGCTAGCCTTCAGTGGCCTGTGGTTCAGTTTCATTGCTCGTCTCTAAGCTCCATGAATCAGTACTTTAGCTGAGTCCCAAGGCTGGCGCAGGGTGATGGAGAGCAATGGCATGTGCGCAAATGGCCGTTTTTTTGCCCATTGAGCGAAGCGGTCAGAAAGAAAATTTTGCAATAGCCACGCGGCACAAACCTTGGCTTCCCACACATCGCTCACCGGTTAAATCAATCAGTCTCTTTTAGCCGGTGCGATATGTGGTGGCACGGTAGAGGCCGCAAGGTCCCACGTCAGCAGTATCTGGGTAATGGCCGCATCAATGACCTTATGCTGAGTGTTATCCCGAGCAAGGATGGAAATACCCTGCAGGAAACTGTCGAACACCGTCGCCATCGCGGGCGCGTGAATATTGCCCGGCAACTGACCGGCACTGATACCCCGCTCAACGCACGCCAAAATCCCAGCGCGAGTGCGGGCGCGAGATCGGGTCAGGGCATCGACCACCCGCGCATTCTCCGGGCTGGGCGCGCTCATCACACCGAGGGCCACCATGCAGCCCTTCGGATGGCTGTCTTCACACTGCATGCGCGCCGACTGGCGCAGTGCGGTTTCAATGGCCTGGCGTGGCGGCAGGCTCTCGTCCCACAGGCATTCGGTTACCTGAGCGAAGGTCGCCAGGTAACGCTGCACACACTCATCAAACAACGCTTCCTTGGAACCGAACGCCGCGTAAAAACTAGGCGCGGAAATCCCGCCGCCCAGTCCTGCTTTCAATTGAGCGAGGGAGGTGGCGTCATAGCCGTGTTGCCAAAACAGGTGCAAGGCCTGTTCCACGGCGTGGTCGCGGTCGAAGGTGCGGGGGCGGCCCATTTGCGCCATTTCAAAGGCTCCTCTGGATGACGAGATAAATACTAATCGATACATAAGTCGTTGACAACGATCGCTGCCTACCCTCAACATTTGTATCGATCAGTATTTAAGTCTAAGTCCCCACTCAAGGAGTTTCCCGTGACACCCTCAATTACCTTATCGGCAGCGTCCGACCGCCTGCCCATCGGTGCCTTGCTCGCCCTTGCCATGACCGGCTTCATCTGCATAGTCACCGAAACCCTGCCCGCGGGACTGTTGCCTCTGGTGAGCGAAGGACTGGCAATTTCCCCCTCCATGGCCGGCCAGATGGTCACCGCCTATGCGCTGGGCTCGGTGCTGGCGGTCATCCCCATGACCATCGCTACCCGCGGCTGGCGCCGCCGTAACGTATTGCTGCTGACCATCGTTGGTTTCTTGTTGTTCAACTCCATCACCGCGCTGTCCTCCAACTATGGCGTGATCCTGGTGGCGCGCTTCTTCGCTGGCGTAGCAGCGGGGCTGGCCTGGAGCCTGCTGGCCGGTTACGCCCGGCGCATGGTCGCGCCCCATCAACAGGGCAAGGCGCTGGCGCTGGCCATGGTCGGCGCACCGATTGCGCTGTCCCTGGGCGTGCCCCTTGGCACCTGGCTGGGTGGCCTCGTGGGTTGGCGCACCACCTTCGGCATCATGTCGGCCCTGACCCTGGTGCTGATTGCCTGGGTCCTGTTGAAAGTCCCTGACTACCCACCCCAAGTCGCGCACCAACGCATGTCGCTGCGCACAGTGCTGACCACGCCGGGCGTGCGCCCCGTGCTGGCGGTGGTGATCAGTTGGATGCTGGCACACAACATTCTCTACACCTACATTGCACCGTTCGTGGCGCCGGCGGGGTTAGCGGATCGAGTGGATGTGGTGTTGTTGGTGTTTGGTATTGCGGCGTTGGTGGGGATTTGGGTGACTGCCAAATTGGTTGAGCCGTTGTTGCGCAGGACTGTATTGGTGAGCCTGGCGACGTTTGCGGTGGTTTCCTTGGTGTTTGGCTTTTTGGGTAGCGTGCCTGAGGTGATCTACCTCGGCGTGGCGGTTTGGGGGTTGAGCTTCGGCGGGGCGGCGACGTTGCTGCAAACAGCGCTGGCGGATGCGGCGGGAGATGGGGCGGATGTGGCGTTGTCGTTGAATGTGGTGGCTTGGAATAGTGCGATCGCGGGGAGTGGGGTGGTGGGTGGGGTGTTGCTGGATAGCTGGGGCGTCGCCTCTTTCCCGTGGGCAATGGTGGTCTTGGCGGGGGTGGGGTTTGCAATTGCCCGGAGAGCTCGGGCGCACGGCTTCAAATCCGGTCCGCGAGTGGCTGGCCAGTCTGCGGTTGTGGGACACTGAACCAAAGATTGAGCCGCTATCTGGGGAGCGCGGACTGCAAATCGAGAGCAGTTATTTATCGATTTCTGACATCTGTAGAGGGCCGCTTTCAACCCATAGAAGCCTGTTGCACCAGGTAGAAAACGGCAAAAAAAAACGGTCATTCAATAACGTTCAAGGTCCGGGTTTCTGTGCAGCTTTAGCGCGGCGCGTCCCCTGCACCACCGGGTTAGGGCTCACGTTAATAAGCTCAACCGGAACGGGTGAGTCACTGTAGACTTCTGGAAGAGCTTTCTTGCCTTTTTTATCTAGACGCGGGCGGTACTCAAGGGTCAACTTTTTGCCATTCCAGTACATGCGAACAATATCCGTCAAATTCATGCTTGCAGCAATTTTAAACTTCACCGGAAGAATAGAAGCCGCAGGAATAACAGAGACTTGTAGTAGCGGTTCGATTGCATTGAGAGGGTTATGCAAGGCGCAGTAGCGATTGTATGCGATTGCAGTAAGTCCAACTTTTTCGTTGGTCGTTTGTAGGATTACTCTATCCTCACATACGTAATCTTGGGCGTGTTTTACGAGACTTAAAATCAATGCAAGGCCAAACAGTGTCCATCCAAATTTTCGCACAAACGCTTCAAGCTTCTTGTACCTTCCTTCATTGTTTCGCGTGTCGTAATGATCAATGATCACCGCAGTCAGGTTAGCCACCAGACACAGCAGCGCTCCATACATGATCCATGCTGGGTAGCCATACAGAGTTAATACTCCGCGCTTGGTGGGAATCATAAAGTTGTCGGTGACCACTCCAAATGTTCCATAGATTAGGAAGGTGACTGGCAACGCAATATTTCGTAAGCGGACCTTTAAATGAACTGCGTTCGGGGTGTAAGCGGGTTCAGAAACAATTGCGTTTCCGTCATTGGGTGTGTGGGTAGGTTTCTCTGGAGTAGTCTGATTTGGCATGTTGTGATTGCTCATTGCTGACTCTCCGAACCCTAACATTGAGCTAAAGGAAGCTAATTGCTACGGCCTAGGGGTATTTCATATTCTTCAATGCAAGTGTTCAGCGTGCGAGTTCAGGATAGACAATTTGCGCAACATCTGTGCTCCATCAAGTCACAGGGTATTTTGAGTCACAGACTTCATCAGGGCTGAAAAGTGTCTGCTTTTGGCCGGTTTCTGTCTGTCGCGACAGGCTGAAAACGACCCAACATAGCCGTTCGCTAACGACTGCAACTGGTCGGTTTTTGCCTGTCGCGAAGGGCAGCGTGCGACCCATGACGGTCAGTCCAGACAGGCAAAAAGCGGCCATGGCTGCCGTCGTCAATAACAATGGCAAATTAGTGGCTATGCTTGGTCGGGTACCTGTACGCGTTGGAGGGGAACACCATCCAGCAGGCTCGTGAAAACGTGATCACCTCGCTTGAGGCGTCATCACAATTTGCCCTTTTGCCACTGAGTCGTCACTAATATGAACAAAAAAGAAGCTAAAGCCAAAGTAAAAGATCTGCTCTCGTCAGGAGTACCTAGATCGGAAGTATTCGCTCAGCTATCAGGCCAAGGGGTCAAGGACCGCCTGCTTGCCAGCTTGATCGCTACAACTGCTGACCCCTACCTCTGCAATATACATGACCGCAAGGTTAATGCCGTTATTACACTAATGTTTATCCAGGCTGTACTCGGTCTTCTAATCGGCTTTAGTATAGGTTCAACTATTGGACCTAACGCTAGATGGGTAATTGGCGGTTTGTGCGCACTTGTCCCGCTCTTGTTTGCCTGGGGGTTCTACAATCATCTGGCAGGAGCTTGCAATGCGTACATTGTTCTATATGCGGGTTCGGCAGCGGGGCAAGTGGAAGCGGTGACTTCAGGTTCCATATCAATGTTTGTCGGCTCGGTTATAGGCATCGTAATGTTTGCTTTCGTATGCTACGTTCGCCAGAAGATATTTCCAGATTGGGCTTTTTTCACACCGAGAAAAGTCAAGGGGCGATATGTGTTTTCTAACTGAAGAAACCATTAAGGATAATTCGATTTAATTATGCGAACTAAATAATGGGGTTCTTGAGTAAAGGTGCGAGGGCAGATCTGCTTTTCACGTTGACCTGAGCAGTGATGGTCCAGACTCGCTGCGGGAAAAATGAGGAATTGAAATGCAATGGCCGAAAGGAGGAATTGAGCAGATCAGGTTGACCTTCGGCGTCCTCGGAGTGGTCATGTTGATTCTGCTAATTTTTGTCGATTCCTATGGCTACCGTGGAGCCGAAATTGAGTTCATTCGTGGCAGGGCAGGGCAGGGCAGTTCATTTCAGCGGTAGTAAAGTGCCCGTAATCACAGTTCGAGATTCGGAGTCAGGTCGATATAAGCAGCTTGATTTTCGATTAACACGGGCGCCTGGATTGTTCAGGGAGGCAAAAGGTAAAGAGATTGAGTTGTCTTTCATAAATGGCAGCTTGCTGGACTGCAGTGTCGACGGCGTGAAACTTTGCTCTGCTCAATGTTCTTCAGGAGGTGAGTGTGAAGAGTTATATGAGTCCAGGGAAAGTAGCAGCACTCGTGATCACTTATTTATGTGTTTCTCATTTTTTGCATTTGCTCATCTGATACTCATGTGGAAAAAATGGAAGCTCAGGAACGGCCACTGATTCGTCAATGGATCTCGATGGCAGGCCAAGATTCCTGGCTTAATAGCTGCAATTGAATATCGTGACTATTATTTTTTTGGTTATAGAGCCAACAGGAGCCGCTCAGTGACCCCTCTCACAAAACGTAGAGTTTTACTCACAATAATGGCGTTGTTTGTAATGGTTCCGCCGACAGCCTTTGCTGCATTATTCGGTGTTATGGGGCTGATGGTTTCAATCGGGACTTTGTCACAAGGCGATTTCTCGGCTTGGATGACACTCCCAATGGTAGTGTTCGGCTGGCTTGGGGTTTATTCGGGGTGGCGCATCTACTTTGGACTACTGTGGTCGCGTCCCAGATTCAGAAGCAAGGTCAGGCTGATGGTCGGCTTGTTGTGCGGAATGTTTGCAGCTGCGGTCATGATTTTCGGTGTCCATCCGCTTAGTTTCAGTATCGCTTTATTTGCGCCCAGCATCATCGCTGCAGCTATTCTGGCCGTGCTGATGTGGAGCAGCCCTGCTGAAAACCAATGATTAAAAGTGTCAACCTAACGTGCCATGCACTGAAGATTGAGCCGCCCTTAATTTCGTGACATACCGAATGTCCGCAACTGGCTGATTTCTGCCGATCATGGTTACAAAGCGTGCTGGTCAAATCCGATGCAATCGGTGGTCAGAACGAATGCAAATGACTGGTCAGGTCGAATGCAAGCGGGTGATCAAGTAGAGTGCAATTTCGCAGCTGAATATCGGATTAGTGTTGTGGGGACTTGTAAGGGGTGATGATGGGGCTCAACAAACCAGTGCAGGACCTGAAGCGCGATCTGCAGGGTGTCGCCTCTGATCTGAAGTGGTCGGCCGTGGAGTTAGTTCGGATTGCCGAGCGGCTAAGCCACGCAGGTAATGGACCAGACGCTGAGGCGCTTCGAAGGATGATCACAATCTTCCAGCAAGGTGAGAATCGGTTAGATGGCTGGATTAAAGAAATCGGTGCAGGTCAGGTAGTCCGGCCGGCGAAGGCAGACCACTGCCAATGATCGCGGAAGGGATTGGCAGGAGGTTGTCATGGCACTTAACAAACCCAATCAAGAGTTACGCCGCGACTTGAAAGCCGCTGCATTTTCCCTCGAAGAAGCTGCCCTGGAAATGTTCAGGCTTGCAAAACAGCGCGGGGATACAGAGCTTCTGGAGGCAATGGAGATGATCGAAAAGCTGCATGAGCAAGCTGATCGGCTGACTGCTTACACAGATGAGGTGAAGGCGGGAAGGATTGTCCGGAAGGCTGAATAGCCATGCGTCTGGCGGGCGTATTCGCGCTAGATCTGAAATACAAGCAATGCCCTGTAAACGGTTACTCAATGAAGAAGAAGCTGACGGACAGTAAAGCAGCAGTGACTGCTGCTGAAATTGAGCGTTCTATCCAAGCCCTGAACAAAATGGCTGAACGCCTATGGGGGGATGGCCGGGAAGCCGAGGCGAAAGCTCTCCTCGATGCCTTGGACGCATTAAACCGGGCGCTTGATCGGATCAGGATTGGAGAGAGTCGCAGGGTTCTCCATTGAACGGCACAAACTAGCTGGCGGGTTATGAAGGCGAGAAAAAGTGTGCGGGGGAAGGCGGAGTAGGCGCGTGGTATGACGGCGAGATGTTGTAGCGGCTTGGCGGTCGTACCGATGTAACTCAAATGCCCGGTCCAGAGCCGGGCTTCTCGTATCTGCCCCTGTCATGCCTTCGTCACACCTACCAAGCACAATGCAGTCAGCCAAAGGGATTTGGCCCATCTACAGGAAGCCCGGCTAATGTGCCGGGCTTTTTCGTTTCTGCGACATGCTTTTCACCAATCGCTCACATGGTGGAGCGCAGATTAACCCTGCTCCTTTGAAGAATTCCCATTTGGCCCGCCCGCATGCGGGCCATTTTTTTGGTCGCTGCCACGATTTCTACAAGAACTGGAGAAGCGACCATGTCAGATGACTGCGAAATTGCACTCCACTTGACCACCCGCTTGCATTCGACCTGACCAGTCATTTGCATTCGTTCTGACCACCGATTGCATCGGATTTGACCAGCACGCTTTGTAACCATGATCGGCAGAGAACGGCCGATTGTGTTGAAAAAGTCGACCCGGCCTGGCTCCCCATACATTGAGCGGTGAAAACGTCTTTTTTGCACGCTGCTACGTCAAATCTGAGTCCTGAACCTTCTGCGCAAAACGCGGAATTCAATCTCAGACGCGTACTTTTTGCCGTGGAAACCGAAGCCGACTTTTTCAACAGAATCGGTCAGAAGCGGACGGTGAAAACAAGCAGAGAACGGTCGGGAGCGGAGGGTCACTCCAGAAAAAACAAGATGGTTCCCTTTGACGGTCGGAGGAGGGCTGAGCCGAGTTTATTGGGATAGTTTGGCAATCACCTTGATCTCGAAGTCGAAGCCGGACAACCAGGTCACGCCGATAGCGGTCGCTGTCGGGTAGGGAGCTTCGCCCCAGTACTCGGCCGCTACTTCCCAGATAGTTTCGAATTTCGAGTCGGGATCGACCATGAAGATGGTCGTGTCGACCACATCCTCGAAACTACTGCCGGCCTCGGCCAGGATCGCGTTGAGGTTGGCGAAGGCCAGGCGAACCTGTGCCGCGAGGTCCGGCTCGGCCGAGCCATCCTTGCGGCTGCCGACCTGACCGGATACGAACAGAAAACCGTTGGAGCGAATCGCCGGTGAGTAGCGGTGGAGCTCGTACAGTGCATGGCGGTCAGGCGGGAAAACGACATCACGTTTGCAGGTCATTGCATACCTCCTTCGGGGCCATCGCGGCCCGCTGTTTACGGTGGAGCCAGTGTAAAAAGACGAGCGACCTGAATAAACGCGCAACTCTGGTCATGACTGTTTGTAGAATCCAAACTATCCAGACCCGAGTGAGGCGTGAAATGGACCGTTTCGATGCAATGCAGGCCTTTGCCCGAGTGGTGGAAACCGGCAGCTTCACCAAGGCGGCAGCCACCCTGCACATGAGCAAGACCACCGTGACGCAGCTCGTTCAGCAACTGGAAGCGAGGCTGCGTGTGCGCTTGCTCAACCGCACCACACGCAAGGTCAACGTCACCGCCGATGGCGCGGTCTACTACGAGCGCGTCATCCGGCTACTGGTCGATATGGACGACGCCGAGACCAGCCTGTCCAGCGCGTCGATGACACCGCGCGGGCGGCTGCGGGTGGATGTGCCCAGCCCGCTGGCGCGAATGCTGCTGATACCAGCCTTGCCGGGGTTCTTTGCACGCTACCCGGAAATCCAGCTGACCGTGGGCGTGAGCGATCGCATTGTCGACATCATTGGCGAAAACGTCGACTGCGTGGTGCGCGGCGGCGAGATCATCGATCAGTCCCTGATGGCAAGGCATGTGGGCGATCTGAACATCGGCATTTATGCCGCGCCCGGCTATCTGCAGCGCTTCGGTACGCCGGCGCACCCCCGTGAGCTGGAGGAGGGCAGGCACAGTACCGTTGGCTTCCTCTGGTTTCGTACAGGCAAATCCTTGCCCTACGCGATGCAGCGGGGTGAGGAACGCATCGAGGCCCAGGGCCGCCCGCAACTGACGGTCGACGACGGCAATGCGTACCTCGCCGCCGGCCTGGCTGGTCTGGGCATGCTTTGGCTACCGCAGTACATGGCCAAACCGCACTTGGTCAGCGGCGAGCTGCTGCCGCTGTTTGAGGACTGGCACATGGCGCCAATGCCGATGTATCTGGCATTCCCGCCGAATCGCCATGTCAGCGCCAAGGTGCGGGTATTTATCGACTGGGTAATAGAATTGATGGCCGAGCATGCGCCGGTGGTTAAGTGAAACAGGTGTAAACCCATTTCAGGACTAGACACTCTAAACGTCCGCTTTTGGCCGATTTCTGCCTGTCGCGAAGGGCAGAAAACGACCCATAGCCGTCGTTGGCCGATCACCTCAGTGCTTCGTTATTCTCCATCCGTATCGTTCGAATTGAACCCTTGGGAGCCTTCGATTATTTCGTAGTCGTGAAACGGTACGCCTGTTCTTGCAGGCTCGTTTTGATTAATGCGGCCAATTGTTGGGTGGCTGGTGTTGGGTCGTCGCCATTGCTGTGAAGCACATAGCCGAGGCTTGCCACGGGGGGGAAGCCAGAAACTACGGTGAGATGGCTCGGCAGCCCGATGCGGGTTCGCAGCGTCAGGCCCAATCCGGCGGCGACGGCCGCCCAGATACCACCGATGCTGGGGCTGGTCAGGGCGATCCGCCAAGGTATTTGCGCGGCATCCAGCGCCTGGGTGGCGGCGTTGCGCAATACGCAAGGCGCGTCGAACATGATCAATGGCAACGGTGAGTCATCAAGGGCCATCAGCAATGGCGTACCGCGGGCCCCGATCCAGTGCATCTGTGTTTCGCCCAGACGCGTAGCATAGGGCGACATGTGCCCGGTGTCCCAAGTCAAGGCCAGGTCCAGATCGGCGCTTTCGACCAGAGCAAGCAGTTCGGCGTTACGGGCGATCCTGACTTCGAGATTCACCTTCGGGTAAGTCTGGACAAAGCGTCGCAGGATATCGCTCAGGAAATGTTCCCCAAAGTCCTCTTGAAGCCCGAGGCGTATGGTCCCGGCGGTTTGGCTTTCATGCAGGGTCTGGAAAATGCTGTCGTTCAGCTCCAGCAACCGGCGGGCATGGCTGAGCAGTGTTTCTCCCGTGGGGGTCAAGACCAGTCCGCGACCGGATTTAGCCAGTACCGGCGCACCGACCTGCTCCTCGAGTTTCTTCAATTGAGCGCTTACGGCAGAGGTTGACCGACCGAGACGATTCGCTGCTTTGGCAAAACTGTTGAACTCCACGCCGGTGACGAAGGTGCGCAATACGTCTAGATCGAAGGTTGGGCGGCGCATTTAATAGTCCACTGATTCGGGATGATTGGTGCTATTAAATCTGATATTTGGAATTATCGCGATTTGATAGTTTTCTCCCGTCAATTGGGACATCAGGGGGGGGAAACATCATGAGTGCATCGATGGTCACGGGGCGAGAACACCAGAGCAACTACCTGCAGAAGTTCACCGAGCTGACCGACAACGTATTGTTTGGAGACATGTGGACGCGTACGCAATTGAAGCCCCGTGAACGCAGTCTGGCGACGGTGGCCGCGCTGGTGGCGATGTACCGTCTGGAGCAACTGCCATTTCATTTGCAACGTGCTTTGGATAACGGCTTGAGTGTCGACGAACTGGCCGAAGTCATCACCCACCTGGCGTTTTATTCCGGTTGGCCGACGGCTGCCTCGGCACTGAATCTGCTCAGAGAACTACAGACTTGCCTTCCAAAACTTCAGGAGTAATTTTTGATGCCGTTTGCACGAGTTTCACTGCACCGCGGGAAGTCGGTAGAGTATTTACAGGCATTGTCTGAGGGATTGCACGACGCCTTGGTCGAGAGCTTCGAAGTGCCGAAGACTGATCGCTTCCAGGCCATTCATCAACATGAGAGCGGCGAGCTGATATTTGATCCCCACTACTTGGGCGGGCCGCGTAGCCATGACTTTGTGCTAATCGCGATTACAGCAGGCCGTCCTCGAAGTGTTGAGACCAAACAACGTTTTTACCGCGACCTGGTCGAGAAATTGGGGCGGGCGACGGGACTGAACGCGGAGGATGTCATGGTGGTGATCACCACTACGGCCGGCGATGACTGGTCGTTTGGAGGAGGGCGGGGCAACTAGCCTTCGGGTTTGTACAGCGCCTGTATCCCATAAGCGCGGGCCGTCTGTGTCTATCGGTACCATCGCCAGATTGATACGGTCTGCATTTATTGTATTTCGATGAGGCAACCATGGATCTTACTGCAATCCCGTTCGGTACCACCGATTGGTCAACGATAGAGCCGGTGGCGCATGCCGGTCAGACAGGCACAGCCTATTGGCGTACCTGCCTGTTTGGTTCAACGCGTGTGCGGATGGTCGAGTACAGCCCTGGATATTTGGCCGATCATTGGTGCTGGAGGGGGCACATTCTGTTGTGCCTGGAGGGTCAGTTGCATACTGAACTGGAAGATGGTCGTCAGTTCTCACTGTCGCCGGGCATGAGTTATCAGGTGGGCAATAATGCTGAGGGACATCGATCATTCACCACCACCGGGGCGAAGTTGTTCATTGTGGATTAGTCGTGGGGGCGGACCTGCATAACGCGCCCACCCAATTCGTTTGTGGCCAATGCGGCCACAATTATGGGGTCCGAAGTATACGTGTGCGAATGACTGCTTCTGGCCGATTCTGTTGAAAAAGTCGGCCATGGTTTGCGTATCAGAAAAGTACGCGTCCGAGGTTGAAATCTTTACTTTTGGCAGAGTCTTCCAGACTCGGATTTCACGTGGCAGCGTGCAAAAAAGACGTTATCACCAGTCAATGATCAGGCAGTTTGGGCAGAGCGACTTTTTCAACAGAATTGGCCGTTCTCTGCCGGTCGCGAAAGGCAGAAAACGACCCACGGCGGACAGTCCGAACACTAGAGTCAGGTGTCGGATTGATGAGCCGCCCAGTGTTTCATCTCTTCTGCAATGAAGTGGTTCACCAGGTCACTGTACATCTTCTCGATTGCATCCGGGCTCAGGCCCTCGGCCTCGGCCCACTCGCGTCGTGTCGCCAACATGGCCTTGAAACGCTCCGGAGCACGCACCGAAGTCGCTGAGGTCTTGTACTTCGAGGCCGCCAGTACGTAGTGAAAACGCTTGCCCAACAGTTTGATAACAACCTGATCAAGGGCATCGATTTCGCGTCGGATATCCTCCATGCCTGCACACTCTTCGGGCTGCAACTGATTGATGACGTCCATGTAGTTGACTCCGTTTGCTGAAAGTTCGTGGGCCTCTGGAAGAAGTATCGGCGCGCTGTCTTCCACGAGCGATACAGCCTGAATACCATAAAATCCGCTGCCTTATCGATTGACGTGGTTTAAAGAGTTCGCCGATCTGCCTTAGCCAAAAAAACACGCAGTCTGGTGAGCCTCCTTGCTCACAAAATCGCGCATGGCGAAATTTTGATACTACACGTCGAGTTGGGGGGAGCGACGAAGTGCTGACGACGATTATTGTTTTCGCACAAAAGCAGGAAACAATAATCATGCTGCCGTTGATCAAAAGAATAGACAGTCACGTTCATTTTTATACATCGCAAGACTTGCGCCGAGTGGCCGGTTCGCTGCCCTATGCATTACCTGAGCCGCATCCGCTGACGGCTTATCTGGATACATTGATCGATGCCGGAATTGCTCCGACGCTCCTCAATAATGTCCATTTAAGTATTCTGCCGGATTCAGAAAACGTATTTGCTTCATTTGACGAACTCAAGCATCTCCAGGCGTCCAACCCTCTGCGCTATGGGGACGTCAGACTGGTGGGGACGATCAAGGCAGAACCGGCTTACGCCACACTGGAGCGTCTCTCGCACCCGCAGGTGGTTGGCGCCCGGATCGTTCTGCACGATGCACGGCCGGAAACGGTTTCCGATACGCAATTCAGCGATGGGCAGTGGTCGGCGTTTTATGGCCGCTTGTTACCGCGCCAGCATCTGCACATTTACGCGAAAGAAGCCGAGACGAATCTGCGTGTATTGCGCCAGATCCCTCGCGATGTGCGGGTCATCATCGATCACCTGGGCACTTGTCACAGCGAGCGCGACATCACTGAGCCGGCTTACATCGCGCTGCTCACCGAAGCCAGAGAACGGGGCAACGTGTGGTTCAAGGGCCCTGGGTATCGCACCTCTGTTCACCCCGAGGAAACCGCTCGTTTCGTGACGCAAATTGTTTGCGCAGTCGGTGCGGACAAGATTCTTCTGGAAGCAACGGATGCACCTCATGTTGGAACTGACAACAAGGGAGTTCCGTATTCCAACCTTTTCAATCCGGGCACGGCTTTCAACTTTGTCGATGCCGTTGCGCTGCATGTTTCCAAAGAAACCCGAATTCCGGTTGGCCAACTTCTGCGAGGAGCATCTGGCCAATGGGTAAGTTGATCTACGCCCACGCTCCCACTTCGAGATAACCAGCAATGACGAACATTACAACAAAAGACATCGACTTCACCGTCAAGTACGGCGATGAAACCCTGAGCCTCAAAGGCACGGTCTTTCAGCCAGAACAACTCGACGCTGCGGCGCAAAAACTGCCACCGGTCATCTTCAACTCCGGCTTCACCGGCGGGGTCACGATGTACGGCCAGTTGTTCGGTCGCGCCCTGGCAGCCCGTGGTTATCGCGTCATGACCTACGATGTGGCAGGCTTTTTTTCCAACAAGCACATCCGTAACACCATCGAATCCGGTGACAAGATCATCACCAACGTCATCCTCGAAGACCAGAAGGATGAAGTGCTCGGTGCCGTTGAATGGGCGCGCGAGAATTTCGGCGAGATGCCGGTGGTCGCGTCGTGGGCGATGGGCTCGGTGGCAAGCCTCGGTGCAGTGGCTGAGCTGGCCGCCGCCGGTGGTGAGCAGATCCGCTTCTGGGTGCCGATGAGCTACACCAACATCCGCAAACTGCAAGCCTTGCGCGCTGATCAGGCTGCGGCTGACGCGGCCATCGGGCAACTCGCGGATGACGCGCCTATCCCTCCGTTCGACACCGGTACTGACGCGACGCGTCTTGGTTATTACCCGCTGGATCCTGAAACCCAGGCCTATGTCGATCAGCAACTGGGCGGCTACACCGAAGCGGGCGGTGCGGACCGTTGGCCGGGCTGCACCTACGTGACGGCAAAGTCCTACAAGTCCTATGTGGCCTATGACCCGGAGCGCTCCATTGAAGGTGCAAAAGGCTTCCCGCCAGCGCTGATCATCCATGGCGCCGACAACACCTTGCACATGCCGTCGGAGTCTGTGCGTCTGCACCAGAACTATCCGGGCGATGCTGGCCCGCACGCGCTGATCATTTCGCACATGCAACATGGCCAGCAGAATCAGGTCGACAGCCCTGTGTTCAAGTCGATGATCCAGAGCATCGACGAAGCCATCCGCGCGCGCGGCTGATCCGCTCGCCATTGTCCTGCGAGACGTCGGGCGCCGAAGTCTCGCAGTGATCTCCAGCATCGCGGCGTGTATCGCTCACGTCATTCTGATCTGTCGTTGCGCTTTGGCCGGGTGGGTTCGCGGTCTCAACGATTCAATCTGGCTGAATGCGTGCCCAACCCCTAACATGGCGTGTCCAAAGCCACTTCCCCGGTGTGGCCTGAGCTGTTCACTCGAACGGCTGGAACTACCATGAAAGGATCTGGCGATGACAGCCCCCAGTGAATCGGCGACGTCTGTGAATAGCAGCACAACCAAGCGAATCGGGCTGCTCATTCTTCCTCAGTTCTCCATGATGGCCCTGGCGGGTGCCAGCGAGCCTTTGCGCGCGGCCAATCGGCTGTCCGGCAAAACGCTTTATGAGTGGACCCTGCTCACGGAGTCGGGCGGACCGGTCAGTTCCAGCAGCGGTATCGAAATCCAGACCGTGCCGGTTGATCAGGCGCCGGAGCTGGATCGCGTTTTTGTCCTGGCGAGCCTGGACATCGAACATCAGAAACCACCAAAAATGCTGCGTTTCCTGCAACGCGCAGCGTTCCGCGGGATTACCGTCGGCGCATTGAGCACCGGTACGTTCATCCTTGCACGCGCCGGCTTGCTGGAGGGCAAGCGCTGCACCTTGCACTGGGAGTCCATTGGCCAGTTTTCGGAAGAATTCCCCTCGATCGAAGTCACCAGGGAGCTTTACGTCAACCATGGCAACCGCTGGACATGCGCCGGGGGGACGGCGGCCATCGATCTCATGCTGGCACAAATCGCGCTTGATTTCGGTAACCAGCTCGCGGCGAGCATCGCCGAGCAATTTCTGCATGCCAGGATAAGAGCGCCGGAAGAGCATCAGCGGATGTCGATTCAGTGGCGGTTCGGCATTCACGATCGCAGGCTGACAGCCGCCATCGCCTTCATGGAGAACAATCTGGAGAACATCGTCGGCATCGAAGAGATCGCCGACCGTTGCAATCTGTCCCACCGTCAACTCGAACGGCTGTGGCATCAGCACTTCGGCATGACGCCGAAGAAGTTCTATCTGGAGCTCAGGCTGAACGAAGCACGCCGGTTGCTGCGTGAAAGCACCCAGCCCATTGCGTCCATTGCCTACAGCTGCGGGTTCGTCTCAGCGTCACATCTGGGGGCTGCTTACCGTCGTGTCTGGGGATGTACGCCCGGTGAAGAACGGCGGAAATTTGATGATGCTCACTCCTGATTTCAGTTACTGAGTGCATCGGTCAACAAACGCCAATCCCCCGAAAAGCCTCTGAACCAATCCTCTCTGTAAAATCCCATAGCTAGCTAATGACTCGCCCCGACAGGCGGTGCGCTCTGGCAAGCCTTGTCATTTGGCGATCCCGCATACTGCCGTCTGCAATCGACCCTGCACTTTGCATTGCGCATTGGCTTGCCGCGTGACGTCGGTTTTTTGATAGAAATCGTCGAACTCGAAGCTCAGAGCGCCTGCAGTAGCGCTGTAATGTTTCCTACAGATCCGGCGTTCAATTCCAGATGCACGACCGATAAAAACAACAATGACGCACAGAAGGCATAACACATGGAAACCTTGAGTTTCATTCTGGAAAACGGCGGGCTGATCAGTCTGCTACTCGGGCAGCACCTGCTCATCGTGGCGGTTGCGGTGGGTCTGGCGATTCTGACCGGCGTGCCTGTCGGGATCGCGATCTCCCAGCACCCCAGAACGCGCCGCTGGGTCCTGGCCTTCGCCGCGGTCCTGATGACCATTCCCTCCGCCGCGCTGTTCGGGCTGATGATTCCGGCCCTGTCGCTGATCGGCTACGGGATCGGCGTCGTGCCGGCGGTCATTGCGCTGTTCCTCTACTCCCAATTGCCCATCATCCGCAACACCACCACTGCGATCTCCAACATCGATCCGGCCTTGCGCGAAGCAGCGATCGGGATGGGCATGTCGACCGGGCAACGATTGCGCAAGGTTGAGCTGCCGATTGCGGTCCCGCTGATCATGGCGGGCGTGAGGATGGCGACCGTCATCAACATCGGCATCGCAGCCATCGCGGCCTACATCGGCGCCGGCGGCCTGGGCAGCCTCATCATTCGCGGCATCGCGCAATCGGATACCCGACAGCTGTTGGCCGGTGCGATTGTCATCAGTGTCATCGCCATTGCGGCCGATTACGCGTTGTACGGCTTGCAGCGCCTGCTGACGCCAAAAGGCCTGAACAAGAACAAAGTGGCCACCGGCCGAATGAAGGAAGCTACGACGTGATCCAGATCGAAAACCTCAACAAGCAATTCGGCTCAATCACTGCAGTAGAAGATGTCTCATTCAATGTTGAAGAGGGGCAGATCTGCGTACTGCTTGGGCCATCGGGCTGTGGTAAGACCACGACGCTGAAAATGATCAACCGACTGATCACGCCGACCTCCGGCACGATCAGAATTGGAGGTCGCGATACGTCCGAGCTGGACAGCGTCACCCTCAAACGCTCCATCGGCTATGTGATCCAGCAAGTCGGCCTGTTCCCGAACATGACCGTTGAGGAAAACATCTGCGTCGTTCCCAATCTGTTGGGGTGGGACAAAACCAAAAGCCGAAAGCGCGCCGCGGAGTTGCTGGAAGTGGTCGCGCTGGATCCGTCGAAATTTCTCAAGCGCTATCCGTGTGAGCTTTCCGGTGGTCAACAGCAACGCGTAGGCGTGGCCCGGGCCCTGGCAGCGGATCCGCCCGTGATGCTGATGGACGAGCCCTTTGGCGCGATCGACCCGATCAACCGGGAAGTGATCCAGGACGAATTCATGCGCATCCAGCGCCTCGTCAACAAGACCGTGCTGTTTGTCAGTCATGACATCGATGAAGCGGTGAAAATGGCGGACTGCGTTGCGCTGTTCCATAACGGAAAAATCCAGCAGTTCGGCAGCTCGGATGATCTGCTGGCCCGGCCCAACAGCGAGTTCGTGGCGAACTTCATGGGCGGCGACCGGATCATGAAGCGCCTGCGTCTGCTGCGCGCGTCTGACGTGGCCAGCAAGGTCCCGCCACGGGAACACATGCAGATCGTGGGCGGCAACAGCGCTGTTGTTTCGCAATCGCACCTGATCGTCAAACCCGGAGATGACCTGCGCCAGGTGCTTTCGCAGTTGCTCGGTCGCGGCCAGGACTGGGCACTTTGCAACGACAGCGACGGACGCTTTATCGGCTATGTCCATCAAGCCGACATCCTGGCGCGACTTGTTGAAAACATTACTCCGGTGGTGCACTGACAATGTCTGACTTACTGATCGGATTGTGGAAAGGGCTGCAGTTTTACTGGGGCGATATCAGCTACCTGACGGTCCAGCATCTGCAGATCGTGGCGGTCAGTGGGGTGCTGGCGCTGGTCATCGCGCTGCCGCTGGGCGTCTGGATGAGCCGTCCGGCGAACCAGCGTTACGCCATGGCCAGCATGCAGGTCCTTAACGTAGGGCAGGCGATCCCCAAGCTCGCGTTGCTGGCGTTGGCCATGAGTTTCATTGGTGTCGGCAGCGGCGCGGCCATCATCGGCTTGTTTGTCGCGACGTTGTTGCCCGTGGCAGTCAATACCTACGAAGGCCTGCGTGCGGTGCCGCCGCACCTGGTCGAAGCGGCCGAGGCCATGGGCATGACGCCACGGGAAACGCTGTGGAAAGTTGAAATTCCGAACGCGATGAACGTGATTTTCGCCGGCATCCGCACGGCGCTGGCGATCAACGTCGGTACCGCGCCGCTGGCCTTTTTGGTCGGCGGCGGCGGGTTGGGCGAGTTGATCTTTACCGGGATCGACCTGAACGACTTCGGCATGATGCTGGCCGGCGCCGCGGCGACCGCGCTGTTGGCGATTGCGGTCGATCTGGGCTGCGGCCTGATTCAAAACATTGCAGTGTCACGGGGCTTGAGGTTGGCCGGGCGCGAATGAATCTGAAGACCATAGACAAAAATCAATAATATGAGGTGCACGATGATTTATCGAATGCTGACCAGTCTGATCTTTACCCTGAGTCTTGTTTGCGGTGTTGTGGGCAGTGCTTCTGCCAATAACACGATTGTGGTTGGCGGCAAGAAGTTTACCGAGCAGCAATTGGTTGCCGAGATGACCGCTCAACTCCTGCGCGCCAATGGCTACAGTGTCGATAAACGCCCGGACCTGGGTTCTTCCGTATTGCGCGCGGCGCAAGAGAACGGTCAGGTCGATGTTTATTGGGAATACACCGGCACTTCACTGATTACTTACAATAAAGTCACGGACAAGCTCAACGCCGACGACACCTACAAGAAAATCAGCGAGCTGGATGCGCAGAAAGGCATCACCTGGCTGAACCCTTCCAAGGCCAACAACACCTACGCCTTTGCCATGCGCAAGGAAGAGGCCGAAAAGGATGGAATCGCCTCGATCAGCGATCTTGCGCAGAAGATCGCAACAGGCAAGTCCTACAAGTTTGCCTCCAACGCTGAATTCTTTTCCCGCCCTGATGGCCTGCGTCCTCTGCAAGAGACCTACAAGTTTGAGTTTGAGCGCAAGAACATCGTCCGCATGGACGGCGGGCTGACCTATCAGGCGCTTAGGGACGGGCAGGTCGACCTGGCCCTGGTCCTGTCGACGGATGGGCGAATTCCGGCCTTCGGCTTTGTGGTGCTGCAAGACGATAAAGGCTTCTTCCCCAGCTACGCGCTGACCCCGGTGATTCGCACTGAAGTGTTCAAAGAGAATCCGAAAATCGGTGAGTTGCTCAATGCCCTGTCGTCCAAGCTGGATGACGACACCATCGCGGGCCTCAATTCCCGGGTCGATGTCGGCCGTGAATCCATCGAGAGCGTGTCCCGGGAATTCCTGCAAAAGAATCAATTGCTGTAGGAGCTGCCGAAGGCTGCGATCTTTGACGTTGCCTTCAGAACTTACCAGGGCCGGCGGAATAACCCCGGCCATTTTTTTCGGTTCTTCACGGAATTCCGGGGAACACATATAACAAAATATCTGTAGGGGCTGCCGAAGGTTCGGGCCGTGTTCGGACGATCTTTTTGATCTTGATCTTCAGCAATCTCCAGATCGCAACAGCAAGATCAAAAGATCGCAGCCTTCGGCAGCTCCTACAGGGGAACGCGTGCCCCACCAAACAACGAGGTCGAGCGTTAGCTCGCCTCGCGGTGCTGTTGCGGTGCACGCCCCCTCGTGAGGCCGAGCGCAGGTTCTGCGCAGTGGGCAACCCGGCATGGATGCCGGGTTAGCCGCGTACGGCCATGGATGGCCGATCGCGGCGGGCCCACGGAGCAGGACCGGAGCGAGGGCATGCCGAGCCACAGCGAGGCACCGAATGTAAGGGGCAAAGCGCTTTGGTTACTTTCCGCCGGGCCGCGCAGGCTTTTCGAAAGTGACCCGCCGTCAGGGCGGAACCCTAAGTGGCCGTTACCGCAGCAATGAATATGTACACCAGGAAGAAAATGCTCGGCCGTAAGGTCGCCATCGCTGGCAAGTCGGATCGCCGCATCGCAGTTTCTACAGGTATCGGTGTTCCCCGGGATTGCGTGAAGAACCTTTTTTTCCCGCCTCCCATTCATTCCCTTGCATCCACATCAGGTGCGAGCTGGTTTCGTTCGCCTGTACCCACTCGGAGAATAACAATGCAGTTGAATAAAAAGTTCGCGGCGTGCTCGTTTTTGCTAATGGCAGCAAGTGCTCAGGCGGATGACAGTATCGAACGCATGACCCTCGCCGACATGCGTCATGCGTTGGACAACGGGACTCTCAGTTCCGAACATTTGGTGCAGCACTATCTGGATAACATTCAGGCGAACAATCGCCAGGGCCAGAACATCAATGCGCTGGTGACCATCAATGAACAGGCGATCGATCAGGCCCGCAAGTGGGACGCTGAGCGGGCGAAAAACCCCACTGCCAGGTACGCACCGCTGGCCGGTATTCCGTTCGTGGTGAAGGACAACTTTGACACCGCCGGTATGGTCACCTCCGGTGGTTCCTTCGTACTGCGTTCGTCGGTGCCAAGCCAGGATGCCTTCACCGTCAAGAAGCTGATCGACGGGCAAGCCATTGTGCTTGGCAAAGCCAACCTGTCGGAACTGGCCGCGTCCTTTGGCTGGTTTGGCTACAGCTCGTTTGGCGGGCAGACGCTGAACCCGCGGAACACCAAGCGTGATGCATCCGGCTCCAGCAGCGGTTCTGCCGCCTCGGTGGCGGCGGCGTTCGCACCCTTCGCATTGGGGTCGGATACGAGCGGCTCGATCCGGGCGCCGGCCAGCGTCACCGGTACGGTGGGTTTTCGACCTTCGCTGGGGCTGATCAGTCGTGGCGGCATCATTCCGCTGTCACTCGCGTTCGATACCGCCGGCGTCATTACCAACAGCGTGCTGGATCAGGCCATCGTGCTCGATGTGATCAAGGGCCAGGACAAAAGCGACGCGGCGACCTTCGACCTTGCTGCAGACAAAATACAGTTCGAACCGGCACTGAGCCGTACCTCGCTGCAAGGCAAGACCATCGGCGTAATCAGCAATTTCAAGGGTGCGAACCCGCAGGTGGATGCGGTCTTTAAAGCTGCGCAGGAAACGCTCGGCAAGCGTGGTGCGCAGGTCATCTCCATCGAATTGCCAAAAGCCTTTGAAACCCTGTGGAGTGACGTGCTCGGCCCTGTGGGGGACAGCGAATTCAAGTCGCAATTCGAACGCTACCTCGCCACCCTCAATCCGGGCCAACCGCGAACGCTTGCGCAGTTTCTCGACCTGGCCAAACAAAATCAGGCGCAAAACGCTGCGCATGGGATGAACCCGGCACGCCTGGCCGGACTGGAAACGGTCGCGAATACCACCAGCACCGATTCGCCGCAGTACATCTCCATCCTCTCCCGGAAGATTCCACAGCTGCGCGCGCAGCTGATGGGCATCATGAAGCAGAACAAAGTCGACAGCCTGTTCTTTGCCACCATCAACTGCCCGGCTTCGGTGGTGCACGGAGTGAGCGATGACAGTTACGTGTGCAAGTCCGGCGATACCTACGCGTCGTCGTACATTGCCTCGGCCACAGGATTTCCCGAAATCACCGTTCCGGCAGGCATCATCGAGGGCAACCTGCCGGTGGGTGTTTCGTTCCTGGGCGGCTACGGTGAAGACGCCAAGGTGGTGGGTTTCGGCTACGCGTTCCTTGGGCGGTAACCGTCAGATCTGTTCCAGCAACCAGGTACGAAACGCGACGAGTGAAGGCAGCATTTCATTGCGCGGCGGATAGGCCAGGTAGTAACTGCGCTGGCTGGCGAAGGGCTGATCGAGACTGATCAGTTCGTTGTTGGCCAACTCGTCGGCCACCAGGATACGTGGCACCAGACCGATGCCGATGCCGGCCCTGACGGCCTGGATCAAGTGCGAGGTGAGTTCGAAACTCGGCCCCAGGCGCATCATCCGATGGGGCAGGGCGTGGTGGCTGAACCACTCGCCCCAGACGTTTGCGTTGCTCGCGACGTTGAGCAGCGTCTGGCCAGCAATGCGGTCAGGGGTCCAGGCGTCATGGATTTCGGCTGCTTCTGGCGAAATGATCACCATCAGTTCTTCGGTGTGCAGGCGATGGCTGATCAGGCCCGGCAGGTTGGCGCTGCCGACCATGATCGCGGCATCGATCCCGCTGGTTTCAAAGTCGATGGCATCGATCCGGGAATTGATGTGCACCAGCATGCCGGGATGGGTTTTGTAGAAGTCATGCAGGCGCGGCAATAACCACTTCGAGCCGAAGGTCGGCAAAGTGGCCAGACGCAACGTGCCGCTGCCGGATTGATAAGCCATGGCCTGCAACGTGGCGCTGCGGATGCGTCCGAGCGCTTCGCTCATTTCCCGCTGATAAAGACGACCGACATCGGTCAATTGCACTTGCCGGCCTTCACGGCGAAACAGCGTCAGGCCCAGTTGCTGCTCCAGCGCCTGGACTTGCCGGCTCACGGCGCTTTGGGTCAGTGACAGTTCCATCGCGGCGCGGGTATAGCTTTCATGGCGGGCGGCGGCTTCAAAGGCCAGCAGCAACGACATCGAAGGGGTGAGGTGACGGTAATTCATTCGTAAAAGTCATCGATAGCGGCAGGATTATCCGTTTGTCCGGTGCCAGAACCTGCAGGATCATTGGCGTAGCCGACGACCTGAGGCTGACCCATTAATGCTCAGGCGACAAGTGTTTTGAGTTTTCCCGTGATTAGACCGACAAGAGAACAGCCTGCGATGATCGCTCAGTTGCCCACCGTTGCACCCGCGGCCCAGTACCCGGAGTTTCTGCAAGCCCTGCACTCCAGCGGCTTTCGTGGTCAGCTCAGCGCCGACTACGCCACCCGCACTGTGCTGGCGACCGACAACTCGATTTACCAGCGGCTGCCGCAAGCGGCGGTGTTCCCCCTGGATGCGGATGACATCGCACGCATCGCAACCTTGATGGCCGAGCCACGCTTTCGCCAGATCAAGCTGACCCCGCGCGGTGGTGGCACCGGCACCAACGGGCAGTCATTGACCGATGGCATCGTGGTCGACCTGTCGCGGCACATGAACACCATTCTCGAAATCAACGTCGCCGAGCGTTGGGTGCGGGTGCAGGCGGGCGTGGTCAAGGACCAGCTCAATGCCGCGCTCAAGCCGCACGGGCTGTTCTTTGCGCCGGAGCTGTCGACGTCCAACCGTGCCACCGTCGGCGGCATGATCAACACCGACGCCAGCGGCCAGGGCAGTTGCACCTATGGCAAGACCCGTGATCACGTTCTGGAATTGCACAGCGTGCTGCTCGGCGGTGAGCGTCTGCACAGCCATCCGCTGTCCGACGCAGAACTGGAGGCGGCTTGCGCGCAGTCCGGCCGTATCGGCGAAGTGTACCGGGTAGCGCGCAATATTCAGGAGACCCAGGCCGAGCTGATCGAGTCGGTATTCCCCAAACTCAACCGTTGCCTGACCGGTTACGACCTGGCACACCTGCGCGACGAGCAAGGGCGTTTCAACCTCAACAGTGTGCTGTGTGGTGCGGAAGGGTCATTGGGCTACGTTGTCGAAGCCAAGCTCAACGTGCTGCCAATTCCCAAATATTCGGTGCTGCTGAACGTGCGTTACGGCAGCTTCATGGATGCGCTGCGTGACGCCAATGCGTTACTGGCGCACAAGCCGTTGTCCATCGAAACCGTGGACTCCAGGGTGTTGCTGCTGGCGATGAAAGACATCGTCTGGCACAGCGTCGCCGAGTATTTCCCGGCGGACGCCGAACGTCCGACGCTGGGCATCAATCTGGTGGAGTTCAGCGGGGAAGATGTGGCGGACGTGAACGCTCGCGTGGTGTCGTTCGTGGCGCATCTGCAGGCCGACACGACGATCGAGCGGCTGGGCCACACGCTCGCCGAAGGTGCCGAAGCCGTGAGCCGCGTCTACACCATGCGCAAACGCTCGGTCGGGCTGTTGGGCAACGTCGAAGGCGAGGTTCGGCCGCAGCCTTTTGTTGAAGACACCGCCGTACCGCCGGAGAAGCTGGCTGACTACATCACCGAGTTTCGTGCATTGCTCGACAGTTATGGCCTGAGCTACGGCATGTTCGGTCACGTCGATGCCGGCGTACTGCATGTGCGCCCGGCGCTGGACATGAAAGACCCGGTCCAGGCCGCACTGGTCAAGCCGATTTCCGACGCTGTGGCCGAGTTGACTCGGCGTTACGGCGGGTTGCTGTGGGGCGAGCACGGCAAGGGTTTGCGTTCGGAATACGTCCCCGAGTTTTTTGGCGAGTTGTACCCGGCGTTGCAGTCGCTCAAAGGCGCGTTCGACCCGCACAACCAGCTCAACCCCGGGAAAATCTGCACGCCGCCGGATGCTGCCCAAGGCTTGCTCAAGGTCAACGAAGTGACGCTGCGCGGTGATCTGGATCGGCAGATCGACGAGCGCGTGTGGCAAAGCTTCGGCACCGCCATGCACTGCAACGGTAACGGCGCCTGCTACAACTACGATCCCTCTGATGCGATGTGTCCGTCGTGGAAAGCCACCCGTGAGCGCCAGCATTCGCCGAAGGGCAGGGCGTCGTTGATTCGCGAATGGTTGCGTCTGCAAGGCGCGGCCAATATTGACGTATTGCAAGCAGCCCGCGGCAAGTTGTCGTGGTTGAGCGGGTTGCCGGCGCGGTTACGCAATAACCTGGCGCGCTCGCGTGGCGAGGCGGATTTCTCCCATGAGGTCTATGACGCGATGGCCGGCTGCCTGGCCTGTAAATCCTGCGCGGGACAATGCCCGGTCAAGGTCAACGTCCCGGAATTCCGTTCGCGTTTTCTGGAGCTGTACCACGGTCGCTATCAACGTCCGCTGCGTGACTACCTGATCGGCTCGCTGGAGTTCACCATTCCCTACATGGCTTATGCGCCGGGCCTGTACAACGCAGTGATGGGCTCGAAATGGGTGAGCCGCCTGCTCGAGCGACAGGTCGGCATGCTCGACAGCCCGCTGATCCACCGCCATGACTTGCAGGCCACGTTGACCCGCTGCAAGGTCGCGGTCGCCAGCGTACCAGCCCTGCGCGAACTGACCGCGGCACAACGCGAGCGCAGCGTGGTGTTGGTGCAGGACGCCTTCACCCGTTACTTCGAAACGCCGTTGCTGGCGAGCTTTATCCAGTTGGCGCATCAGTTGGGGTATCGGGTGTTTCTGGCACCCTATAGCGCCAACGGCAAGCCTTTGCATGTGCAGGGTTTCCTCGGCGCCTTCGCCAAGGCGGCGATCCGCAATGGCAATCAGCTCAAGGCGCTCGCCGACTGCGGTGTACCGCTGGTGGGACTGGACCCGGCGATGACGCTGGTCTACCGCCAGGAATATCAAAAAGTACCAGGACTCAACGATTGCCCGAAGGTCTTGCTGCCTCAGGAATGGCTGTTCGATGCGTTGCCGGAAAACCCGCATCCCGCGACCGGAACCTTCCGTTTGTTGGCGCACTGCACCGAGAAAACCAATGTCCCGGCCAGCACTTCGCAATGGGAAGCCGTTTTTGCCCGGCTCGGGCTCAAGCTGACGACTGAGGCGACCGGCTGCTGCGGCATGTCCGGAACCTTCGGCCATGAAGTACGTAACCAAGGCAGCTCACGAACCATTTTTGAGCAGTCCTGGTCCGGCAAGCTGGAAAAAGAGAACGAGGCGCTGGCAACGGGATACTCCTGTCGCAGTCAGGTGAAGCGCTTTGCCAACCTGCAATTGCGCCATCCATTGGAGGTTGTGTTAGAGCGTACGCTCGCGAAGTGAAGAGGACCGCGATGCCAGACCGTCGCTATTCGACCCGTAGCAGTCAATCGCCTGAGGCGCTACGCTCGCAGGCACGCTCCTTCAGGTACTGACAATTACGACATGAAACGCATACTTGATCGTTTACGTGGCTGGGCCAGAAAGCTAAAACGGCAAACCATGGTTCTCTGGTTTTGCTATCAGCATCCGCAAACACCCTGGTTACCCAAATGGATTTCGGTTTTTGTCGTGGCGTATGCGCTGAGTCCAATCGACCTCATTCCTGATTTCATTCCTGTGCTTGGATACCTGGACGACGTGATCATTTTGCCGCTAGGGATTCTGCTCGCGATTCGGCTGATGCCGGCGCAGGTGCTCGAGGACTGTCAGCTCAAAGCGAGTGAGTGGGAGAAAAGCCATGTGAAGCGGCCAGCGAACAGATTTGCTGCAGTGATCGTTGTATTAGTCTGGCTTGTTGCTGCGGGTATTTTGGGGGCTTGCTTCCTCAGGGCGTGAAGCTGCCTGTCGCAGTAGCCAGAAATTGATCGCCCGGATTAATACCCATGTGCAGACGGATACTGAATTGCTTGCATCCCCCATGGGGGGATAAGATTCGTGTCATTCATGAATCGCGAAGACTCAAATGATGAGTGAGCTCGAACACAACCATCCCCACACCCACCACACCCCACACACCCACCAGAGTCACGAAGCGATCATCAAGCGACTCAAGCGGGCGGACGGCCACTTACGCGGCATCATCACCATGATCGAAGAGGGGCGTCAGTGCGTGGACATCGCCCAGCAGCTGCACGCTGTTGAAAAAGCGGTGTGTCAGGCCAAGCGCACGCTCATTCAGGATCACATCGATCACTGCCTGGAAGACACCGTCTCGGCGTTGAACAATGGTGAGCGCGCACCACTGGAAGCCTTCAAGCAGATCACCAAGTACCTCTAGGCCTGCCATGCCCGCGCTACAGGCGCTACGGTTTCTGGTCTGAAGACTGACCAACCAGCCTTGGCAAATCTTGAGAACTTACGGTCGTCTATCTGGCCATCGGCGATGCTGATCATCGATCACGTACGGGTGTTCGTGATCCACACCATCCTGCCCGTCGAGGTGAATGTGATCGACCGGCAGGTTCTCATGGGTGTGTTTGATCGACTCTTGGTCATGCACAGGACGCCAGATCACGATACTGACCACCAGTGCGCCACCTGCCACGACAGCGAGCCCGACAAACGACGCCGTGAGGCTGATGTTGGCACCCAGCCATCCCGCCAGTGGGTAGGTAATCAACCAGCAGGCATGGGACAGTGCAAATTGAGCGGCAAACAGTGCCGGGCGATCTTCGGCATGTGCCGAGCGACGCAACAGCCGACCACTCGGGGTCTGGGCCAGGGAATAGCCCACGCCGAGTACCATCCACAGAGGTAACAGGAAGTTGTAGGTGCTCAGGTTGACGCCAATTGCCAAGCCTGCGACCAGGATTGCTCCGCCAAACAGCATGGCTGTTCGGTCTTTGATGTTGTTCAACAGCCGAGGCAGGACCAAAGCCGCGATCATCGAGCCGCCTCCAAACGCGGCCAGCGCCAATGCCGTAGAACTTTGCGGCAGAGCGAAGCGGGACTGTACCAGCACCACTGTGTTGACGATAACCATGGCACTGGCGGCCGCAACCGTCAGATTAAGAGCCAGCAGCCCTCGCAGCCGGGGCGTTGCCAGGAATATGCGCATGCCACGGGTGGTTCGTTCGTAGATGCTGCGTCGTGGTGTTTTCTTCGCTTTTGGCAATAGCACTGTGCCGACCAGGGCCGCAGAGGCAAGGAAACCAATGACAGTGCCTGCGAACAGGTTGTGGAAGCTGATCATCGTCAGCAATGCGGCGGCGAGAATTGGGCTGGCGACACTTTCAAGATCGTAGGCCAGACGCGATAGCGACAAGGCGCGGGTGTAGTCGTATTCATCCGGCAGGATGTCAGGGATGGTCGCCTGGAACGTCGGGGTGAACGCAGCTGAGGCCGATTGCAGAACGAAAATCAGCACGTAGATTTGCCAGACCTCCGTCACGAACGGCAGAGCCAACGCGACCAAGGCTCGTACTAAATCCAGCGAGACCAACATTGTTCGCCGGGGTAGACGTTCTGCAAAAGCCGCTGCAATCGGCGCAACGCCGATGTAGGCCGTCATTTTGATCGCCAACGCTGTACCAAGGACAGCGCCCGCTTGGGCGCCTGCAAGATCGAATGCCAGCAGGCCTAGCGCGACAGTGGCAAGACCAGTCCCTACCAGTGCAATCACCTGGGCCAGGAAGAGGTGACGGTAGGTTCGGTTGGCCAGGATTGTCAGCATGAGAAATCTCACAGGAAGAGGCGAACGCCTGTCTGGTTGTCGGGCTTTACTCGAAAAAGACAGCGAAGAGTTTGTTGTTTATAGATGCTTCATATCCCCCCCAGGGGGATATGAGGCCATCCTAAACCAGAGGCAGGGACAGCTCAAGAAATGGGCGCTCAGCCTTTCATCGAATGTCGGGGAGAGATTAAGGAAATTGGAGGAGCGAGCTTGCTCGCGATGGTCGTTAACGATAACGCGTATTTACTGGCTAAACGCGGCGCTCTTGAGTCCATCGCGAGCGAGCTCGCTCCTACATTGATGCAAGCTGGCTTTCTCACATTTGTGGAGGCCAGTTATGCGTTTCACCTTGGCACTCCTTGCACCATGCATAGAGTGCGTCGTACAGGATCAGTCCATGGGAAAGCATTTCATGATCATCGGAATATCGCTGCGACAGTCCCAGTGAGATGGCGTACAACCCAGCCGATTGCGCAGTCAGATCCAGGCGGGAGGTATCGGCTCCACGGACGATCTTGGCCAACTGCTGCAAAGCGGGCTCACTGAGCTGGTACTTTTTCAGAAAAGCGTCGAAGCTGCACAGCTCGCCCTCATGAGTCAGTTCTGCGCCGGGAATGTCGTAGGGCACAGCGTCTCTCTCCGTCGCCAAACGTAGTACGTCACCACTGGGCACGTATAAGAACTCGGGCTGCGGATCGATAAAGCGCGCGATCAGCCAGGGACAGGCGATGCGGTCAATCTTGGGTCGTTCACGTGTAATCCACCTCATGGAACACCTCCTGCCTGGCTCGGTAGGCTGGGTGATCTGGCGAGCCCAGTGCTCGCCAAAGACTGTTAATCCACTCGTGCGGTCTAGCGCAGCAGATGTACTGCCAAACCGACGAGCGCGCAGGCCATCAGCACCTGGATGACGCCCCGCTTGAAGCGGAACAGGGCAATCGCCGCTGCAATGGCGATCAGTGCAGAGGGCCCGTCGAGGTTGCCGCTGAAGCCTTTCGGCCAAAGTACGTGATAGCCGAAGAAACACGCCAGATTAAGGATCACACCGACGACGGCCGCCGTAATGGCGGTGAGCGGTGCGGTGAATTTGAGTTCGTTGTGAGTCGACTCTACCAGCGGGCCACCCGCAAGGATGAACAGGAACGAGGGCAGGAAGGTGAACCAGGTCACCAGGGCTGCGGCCACAGCTCCCGCCAGAAATACTTGATCGGCACCGAATACTTGCGAGACATAGGCGCCGACAAAGCCGACGAAAGCCACCACCATGATCAGTGGCCCCGGTGTGGTTTCGCCTAGAGCCAGGCCGTCGATCATCTGCGTCGGCGTCAGCCAGCCATAGTGACCGACTGCGCCTTGGTAGACATACGGAAGGACAGCGTAGGCCCCACCAAAGGTCAGCAACGCGGCCTTGGTAAAGAACCAGCTCATTTGGGTCAAAGTGCCTTCCCAGCCAAAGAGGGCGGTCAAAATCCCCATTGGCAACGCCCACAGTGCGGCACCGATCAGTGCGAGCGGCACCAGTTTCAACCAACTGAATCGCGCATGCTCAGGGGAGGGCGTGTCGTCATCGATCAACGCCGGACCATAAGACTTTTTGGCGGCGCTATGGCCGCCAGCCCTGAACTTCTCGGGTGCCAGGCGTCCACCGACATAGCCGATTGAAGCTGCACCCAACACGATCAGCGGGAATGGGACATTGAACGCGAAGATGGCGGTAAATGACGCCGCCGCTATCGCCCACAGCCAATTATTCTTCAACGCCCGAGAGCCGATTCGATGGGCCGCCTGCACCACGATAGCGGTCACGGCAGGCTTGATCCCATAGAAGAGCCCGGCCACCACAGGCACTTCGCCGAACGCGATATACACCCACGACAGAGCGATCAGGATGAACAGTGAGGGCAGCACAAACAGTGCCCCCGCAATCACTCCACCCCAGGTTCGATGCATTAGCCAGCCGATGTAAGTCGCCAATTGTTGAGCTTCTGGCCCAGGCAGCAACATGCAGTAATTGAGGGCATGCAGAAAACGTCGTTCGGAGATCCAGCGCCGACGCTCCACCAGTTCCTGATGCATGATCGAGATCTGTCCGGCTGGCCCGCCGAAGCTGATGAAACCCAGCTTCAACCAGAACCAGAAAGCCTCGCGCAAACTGATCGGCTTTGGCCTCGACAGATCCTCTTCAACCGCTGGTGCGAAAACCTTATTCATTGGGTTGTTCCTCTTTTACAAACCCGGCGAGCAGGCCGTCGAAGATGGCGCTCGCGGCAACCAGCAGCTGGTCGTCGTGGAGAATGGTTTCGCGTAGCCCTGCCAGCACGCGCTCGATGCCGGCAGCCTCCACCGGTTGAATGCCTCCGACATCGAGGTAATGCACCAAAGCCGCAATGCGGTTCAGGCCTGGCTCCTGAAGTTCAAAGCTGGCTTGCAGGGTTTCGAAGGTCACGCGGTTGCCGACATGGCTGAAGGTCGCATCATCGAAATCAAAACCCAGGGCGTCGGCTGGGCAGTCCTGGGGGTGCTCGAGCCAGAGGATCCGAGCGTGGGGGTCAATGAAGCGGCGAATCAGCCAGGCGCACGCCAGCCGGTCGACCCAGGGACGCTTGCGTGTTGCCCAGATACGGCCCTGATAATCGCCAGGATTGAGTGCCGTTATCGGGTGGTTGCTGCTGTGTGGCTCATCCGGCGACAGGGCTCTACTGACCGCCGTCTCTAGCTCCTGCAACGCCGAATCGATCTGTTGCTTCGGCTTGCCTGGGAAGTAATCGATGCTTGCCAGTTGATCGTAGGCTTTGCGCAGCTTACGAATTTGTTTGGTCGTCGCCAGCGCATTTTCAGCATTCAGCTGTCCACGGCATTCTTCGATCTGCGCACGAAGCTTGCCGTAATCGTCGCTACGGTCGAACCACTCGACAAAGCGCTCACCATCAGGATCGACGACGGGCAGGACGAACGCGGTGCCATTGATGGCAAGGATGTCACGCTCTACAGATGCCAGCACTTCACGACACAAACCGGTGTCAGGCAACAGGTAGGCGCCATCGCGCAAGACCGCAGCACCTGAAGCTTTCAAGGCACGCCAAGCGCGCATGCGTTCGGTGGCATTCGCGGTGGGCAGGCCTAGAATCAAAGTCAGCCATTTTTTCATGTAGAGATCGCAATTATTTTGTAATTGAAATTACATTATCTCTGTTTTACATGTTTGGAAAGCTGTCCTTGAGAACAGAGGATTTTTGGCAAGCATGGATGACGACGCTAGGATAGGCGCGCTGGAGAACAGTGATACCTTCCGGGATGACGACTACACCCGCAGTGAAGTGTTCTCGTTCACGGCCGGTGTCGATTACCGCATCAACGACGATTTCAACCAGACCGAACTCAACCAGCGCACCGTGCTCGCCGGGATGAACCATAACCTGCTGTATGGTGCGGAGCTGGGGCGCCAGGTGCCCCACGGACGCTGGAGCTGAGCACCAACTATCGCTTCTGAGCACAGACCTGAGGAACAGGCCCCAAAGCAGCCCTTCGCGAAAGGCTGCTTATCGCTGTGGAATCAGCACACTGGATTTTGTGTCAGCGGGATTTCGGTTAAACAAGCAAAAGCAGCACCTTGGGTGCTGCTTTTGAGGCTTGAGGCCGCACATTTCTGTCGGCCTGGGGACGTGCTATACGGATCAGCTGTTGCTGCGGTCGGTCGCCTTGGCTTTGCTTTGAGCTACAGCGGCTTCAGCCTTCTGTTTCTGGGCAACCTGGTAGGTTTCCATCGAGACCTTCCGGGCCGACTCCATGCGTGCGAAGGTCCGATCCCCGCCACCTGTGGCCATCGCCAGAGAAGAGGCGGTCAGCGTGGCGACTACGAAGAGAACTTTCATGGATTTCATTTGGGTATCCTCAAGTGAGACTTTTAACAGTTAAAGCGAGATTCATTGGTTAGCGCTGAACGTCCTTGTTCAACCTGGCTTCACCAGCCAGCCAGGGCGGCGTTTCCTGGTGTCCGGGTGCCTTGCTCCAGGCGCGCTTCGGTGTCTTTGTTTTTGGCCCAGGTGGTGAGCAGTACCATCATCCCGAACCCACCGACGATGAGCACCGGATAGGCAGCCAGCAACTCCACCAGCGAGTACTTCCAGGCCAGCGGACGACCAACGCCCAGCATGGCGGCATAGAACCACGACACGCCAGAGAACGCCCCCGAGAACAGCGCCAGCATGCGCAGGCTGAAGGAAAGTTTCAGTAACGAACCGGCTTTTTTCAGCGCCGGCAATACAGCGCCATGCAACAGGAAACCATTAAAGGTCAACAGCACAACGATGCCGATTTTGGCTTGCAATTTTGGATTGAGGAAATACTCCATCCCCTTGCCGGAATAATCGATCCCGACAATGGCAATGCCCGTAATCCAGAGCCAGACAAGTGCAAGCGATACGGTTTTTTGAAGACTGTCCATGTGCGCGTCATCATGGTGACCTGATGCATCTCCCTTCAGGAGTTGCTTGACCATTGCAATGTCACTGGTCAACACCAGCCCGATTGCCACGCAGCAGGCGATAAGATGAAAATATACAACGCCCAGACGCACATATTCCACGGTGGACGAAGAAAACATACTAAGTTCCATGGTGACCTCTTTGTTGTAATAGTGAATCAACTTGGCTCCCGGCACGGCATAATTGGAGTTTGCCGTTGCTGATGGCAGTCAAGATTCAGCTATTACGATTAGTTAATCTAGCGGCATTACGCGGCCAAGATAATAGTGATTTTCACGAATGAACTTTTAATCATTCGATTATTTTAATATTCAGGTAACAACAAACATCATCCGCACTGGGTGCCTATGAGTTTTAACATCCGCTTCTGAGGCGCAGGCGAGGCCCGGAACTCTATCGGCGAGCGGATCAGGCAATGCTGGTGGGGTCGGCGGGGCTTCCACCCCATTCGAGGAAACGAAGCTTGTGAATCTCGCCCTCACTGTCTTCGTAGACCAGGGTCACCGGCACCATGCCGGTCTTGTCGGAGGTATCGGTGCGCTGCAGTACCCGTTTCACATCGATTTCCATTCCGTAGTGGTATTCGACGGCGGAGACATGCGCGCCGGGGTCTTGCAGGCTGTTCTGGTCGAAGACACTGGGTGCGAGACTGGATATCACGGCACTGACAATTGTGGCGATGCTCATAAGGCTGACCTCTTCTGTAGTTCGCTTGACAAGGACCTAATGTGACACGTGATGAGAGTGAAGTTCACAGTACCGCGACGAACGTGCCTGCCTGAAAAGCCTGTAGTGGCTGCAAACTCCCGGCAATTCCCCGCGCTTGACGCCTCTCGACCGTTCGTCCTTAAACCCCCCGTATTTGTTGGGCAAAGCCCGATTTTGCAGGAGGTTATGACATGTCATGACGGATTTTTCGCGCGGTGGTTGTGACAGTACCTAGACCGAAAACGCCAGCTATCGAGCCAGGGGGAAGTGTCGGGTATTGGCCGTTTTCTGCCTTTCACCACCGGTTGAATCCAGGTCGCCTCAGGGCCAGCAGCCCCAAGCGAAAGCGGTCGGTATCTCCATAAGTGGGGCATTACACCCACCCAACCGGGCGTTTACCACCCAGTTTTTGAGGAATTTCCCCCCCTCACTCTTTCTCTCGCTTGAAGCACTCGGAAACAGCCTGCTAATTAATTTGAATTTTATCTTCGCCCTATTGAAATGGCTCATAAGTTGCAGCCCCCTGGATACCCGCAACAGCTGTCGTCCCGGACATCTTGGAGGCGGCTGGGCTTGCCGGATCGGGTATGGCGCGAGGGGTGAAAAATGAAACGTGCGACACCACCATGCAGCTGCATCGGCTCTTATAAGGAGTTCTTATGAGTTCCATGATCAAGATTGGCATCGTTGATGATCACCCGCTGTTAAGGGATGGGGTCACAATGGCGCTGAGGAAAATAGCTGACTTCCAGGTGGTCGGGCAGGGCGGGTCCGCCGATGATGCCCTGGAAATTACCGCTCGTTTTGCTCCGGATGTTTTGCTGATGGATGTCAATATGCCGGGCGATAGCTTTGCTGCCGTGCGAGCGATCTCCGCTTCTTCGCCGTCAGTCAGAATTTTGATGCTGACGGTATCCGAGTCCATCGAGGACGCCTATTCCGCCCTCGAAGCAGGCGCGCAGGGGTATGCGTTGAAAGGCATAAGCGGTCGCGAACTTGTACAAGCCATCAGACAGGTCGCCGGTGGTGAAACCTTCATTACACCCAAGCTTGCCAGCAAGCTCTTGGGCAGTTTCAGAAAGCACGCGGGTGATAAGCAAAAGATCGAACTGACCCATCGCGAAGAACAAGTTATCCGGGAGGTATCGAAGGGCCTGACCAACCGTGAGGTGGCTATCAAGCTTGAGCTCTGCGAGAAGACCATCAAGCACTACATGACGAATGTCATGTACAAGCTACGGGTTCGTAACCGGACGCAGGCAGTCGCAGCCGTGAGACGACATTGGGAGAGTGACCATATACCTGGTTTATGTAGTGCTCTTCAACGCCGCGACTTGAATGACAACGGCTAGACAAGCTACGAGCCATAAGCGTTTCCGGTGACTTGGGCGCGATGATCGTTTTGGCACGGGCTATCAGATTCTGAACTGCGCCCTGGCTTTGGTTCCGGCATGGGGCGCCGATTCAATGATGAATATTCCGCCGAGGGATTCGACGCGATAGCGCATGCCGACAAGGCCCAGATGAGTCCTGCCTCGACCTGGCACGCTCGGTTTCTCGGTTGAAATACCCACTCCTGCATCCTCGACTTGCACTTGCAGTAGCCCTTCGGAGTGAGAGGCGCTGAGTTTTTGGCCTTTTCCTCCGGCGTGAAGATAGGCATTGTTCAATGCTTCCTGGGCGAAGCGGTAAATACAAATTTTATGCGCTGTCGGTACATCGTCCGCAAGCGTATCAAGCTCCAGTTCGACTCGTGTCTCGGTTCGCTCTTCGTGCCGCTGGGCAAGCAATACCAGCGCATCGTGCAGGCTCAGATCATTGATTTCCGGAAGTGCCAGGTCGAGTGAAATTTCCCGCACTTCGTTTAAAGCATCCTCGCCGGCACGTCTGATCATGTCGAGGACTTCCCCATCCGAGACGCCTTGCGAATCTTCGAGTTCTTCAAGGCGAAGGAGAATAAGTGACAACAGCTGAGCAGGACCATCATGAAGATCTGCCCCGATCCGACGAAGGGTAAGTTCATTGATCTTTGAGAATTCGCGATTGGCTGTAGTGACTTTAAACTGAAGGGCGGCATTATTTGAGTGCAACCTGGCTTGCTCCTGCATTCGCCATTCAAGTGCCGTTTCTTGCCGCTTTATGATCTTGTCGTCACGCCGAACGATAAAAAATAACAACAAAAGCATGGCCATCGTTGCTGTACCAACAATCGCCCATACTTTCTCGCGAACGTTATTGATTTCGCGCTGTAGCGCTTGCGCGGTTTCGTAGAACTCACCCACCGCAACAATTTTTCCAGTACCCGTTTCGCGCAGTGGAGCAAAAATTTCATAGAAGGGAATATTCAGGCTTCGCTCAAACGCATCGTCAGTATCATCCTCAAGATCATTGTCCAGTTCTGTATAGATCTTGCCTGTCAGCGCCTGTGAGATCTCCTCTGTCGGAAATTTTTTCTGGACCGCGGATTTGTCGGTGCTATAGGCAATCGTGCCGTCTGGAAGCCAGATCTTCACCGAGACGACATGTGTACTCAGCGAGGTGCTGGACAGCAACTGATCAATGGTCTGAATCGTTTCATCGGGGAGTTCTTTGGCTGTGGTCAATCCCTGGACGTAAGGTTCGAGAAAGTTCTGCATATAACGCGCGCCCGTCTCTGCCGCCGTTTGAACCGTTGCCTCTTCGATACTCTGGCTTACGAGGTTTCCAACGAGCGTCATGGTCAAACCCAGAATGATTGTGGCGCAGATGACGAACTGGGTTGAGCGGCTTAAATGGCGCAATTTCGTACCGGTGATCTGCCTCCCGGGCACTGCGTCACTGGACGTTTGGCCAGCGTTTGATTCGACCAAGGTCTGATCCGATTCTTTGACCAAGGTCTCAGAATTTGGCTGGGCTTTCGTCTCTGTACACATCCGGGTACCACCTCAATACTCATTTTCAATGGAGTGTAAAGCTAGCGTTTAAGGTTGAGGGCGGGAGGGGCGATGAATAGTTTAAAAAGATTCTCGATCAATCCGGGTAATCGCTATTTCCGGCAAAAACAGCCGGGGGGTATTACCAATAGCAATGATTTCCTGACTCCGCCACCTGGCGTGTGGAACCCGTCTCCAATACAGACTAGTCAATTCGTAGTCGATGCCAGTTTGCTCATGGATAAAAGGCTTGTTGACGAAGCCGCATGGACGCAGAACCGTGCCATCACCCCTCAGGAACTCCCGGACTATGGCGATCTTCGCGAGCCTGTTCCGGCCAATGACTCTGATCGCTGGATGTGTGGCATCTGTGACAAGCCCCCTATGCCTGAGAGAGCCATATGGACAGATGCATAGAGCCCCGATACGTGACGGGGCCATTAGTAAGTTACGCCATCTATCCAACCCGTGTTCATGGGCCGTCGCCTCCTTGAGGCGCAATACCCGCCTGTAGTTACGGTTGTCATGGGGAATTGATCCTCAGTTGAGCACTGCTGATCGCACGCGATTCAGTAAGGGCTTCGTATGGCCGTGAAATCAGGTCCCGCCGTTCAATTTCTGTTTTTTGTTTATGGGGTTCAACACTAAACCACGCGTTTGCAGCCGTGTTTTATGCGTGTGGTTTCCTGATCAGTCAAGCATCGAGGAAACAGCCATGGCCAGCTTCAACAAGTCCGATCTCGAGTTCATTCTTGAACAAATTTTCATCGCCGAACGGCATGCAGCAGGCGCGAGTCTGGTGGACATGCTGCCGAACGTAGAAGTACCCTTCGGCCTGCGCACCGTCTCCGGCTTCGGCAACAACCTGGCCAATCCCCAGTTCGGTGCCGCCGACAATTTCTTTCCGCGCTTGACGACGCCGGTGTTCAATACCGCGCAGGTCCAGCCGGTCGGCTTCTTTGGCCCCACTGATCCTGGCGGAACCACGCCGACCTCCTACCTGCAGACCAGCGGTGCCGTCTTCGACGCGCAGCCGCGAATCATCAGCAACCTGATCGTGGACCAGACCGCCAACAACCCGGCGGCGGTCGCGGCCGCAGCGGCCAATCCGGGTTCACAGGTGGTCACCAGCCCCGGTCTGGATGGCCTGTTCGGCACCGCCGACGACGTTTCTGTCTTCCAGATCCCTAATATCACGCCGGACGCGGGCCTGACCGCGCCCTTCAACGCCTGGATGACTTTCTTCGGCCAGTTCTTCGACCACGGCCTGGACCTGGTCACCAAAGGCGGCAGCGGCACGGTGTTCATTCCGCTGCAGCCCGACGATCCACTGTTCGTGCCTGGTAGCCCGACCAACTTCATGGTGTTGACGCGGGCCACCAATCTGCCCGGTGCCGACGGCATCCTCGGCACGGCCGACGACATCCACGAACAGCAGAACACCACCTCGCCGTTTGTCGACCAGAACCAGACCTACAGCTCACATCCCTCGCATCAGGTATTCCTGCGCGGCTATGAGCTCAACGCCGCTGGCGATCCGGTCGCCACCGGCAAGCTGATCACCAATCGTGACCTGGGTGTCGATGGTGTGTTCGGCACCGCCGACGACGTCGAAATCGGTGGCATGGCCACCTGGAAGGTGGTCAAGGCCCAGGCCCATGATCTGCTCGGGATCAACCTGACCGATGCGGATGTGTTCGATCTGCCGTTGCTGGCGACCGACGCCTATGGCAACTTCATCAAGGGGCCCAACGGCCTGCCGCAAGTCGTGATGAAGGGCGCGGATGGCATTGCCGGCACCGCCGATGACATACTCGTCGAAGGTAACCGGGCCGCACCCATCAGCCTGACGAACGCCGTGCGCACCGGTCACCAGTTCCTTATCGACATCGCCCACAGCGCCGATCCTACCGGCGGCCTGACGGCTGATGCGGACACCGTCATCGGCGGCCCGCAAGCGCCCGGCACCTACGACAACGAGTTGCTGGATGCGCACTACATCGCCGGCGATGGCCGCGTCAACGAGAACATCGGCCTGACCACCGTCCACTCCGTCTTCCACCACGAGCACAACCGGCTGGTCGATCAGACCAAGGCGACGGTGCTGGCCTCCGCCGACCTCGTCTTCCTGAACCAGTGGCTGATGCCCGACGCCCAACTGGCCGCGTTGCCGGTGACGGCGGCCGACATCGCGGCCCTGCACTGGAACGGCGAGCGGCTGTTCCAGGCGGCCAAGTTCGGCACCGAGATGCAGTACCAGCACCTGGTGTTCGAGGAGTTCGCGCGCACCGTCCAGCCGCAAGTGGACGTCTTCCTGGCGCCCATGGGCAACGACACCACGATCGACGCGTCGATCGTCGCCGAGTTCGCGCACACGGTCTTTCGCTTCGGCCACTCGATGCTGGTGGAGACGGTCGATCGTTTCGATGCCAACTTCAACGTCGTCGGCGACGGCAATCCGATTGATCCGGGCAATCAACAGACCGGCCTGATCGCGGCCTTCCTCAACCCTCTGGCATTCGCTGCGAGCGGCCCTACCCCTGAGCAGGCGACAGGCGCCATCGTGCGCGGCCTGACCCGCCAGGTCGGCAACGAGATCGACGAGTTCGTGACCGATGCGGTGCGCAACAACCTGGTCGGCCTGCCGCTGGACCTGGCCGCCCTCAACCTGGCGCGTGGCCGCGACGCCGGCATCCCGTCACTGAACGCGGCGCGGCGCGAGTTCTACCAAATGACCGGCGACAGCCAGTTGACCCCCTACACGAGCTGGGCCGACTTCGTGCAGCACATGAAGCACCCGGAATCGCTGATCAATTTCATCGCCGCCTACGGCACGCACTCGACCATCACTAGCGCTACGACGCTGGCGGGCAAGCGCGCCGCGGCTGCGGATCTGGTGCTCGGTAGCGCCACGGCGCCGGCCGATCGCCTGGACTTCCTGCACAGTACCGGCGCCTGGGCCAGCACCGCCGGTGCGGACGGTATTCTGAACACCGCAGACGACGTGACCACCACCGGCCTGGACGCCGTCGATTTCTGGATCGGCGGCCTGGCCGAAGAGAAGATGCCCTTTGGCGGCCTGCTGGGTTCGAGCTTCAACTTCGTCTTCGAAACCCAGATGGAAAACCTGCAGAATGGCGACCGTCTCTACTATCTGGCGCGCACCGCGGGACTCAACTTCGGCACTGAGCTTGAGAACAATTCGTTCGCCAATCTGGTGATGCTCAACAGCGATGCAACACACCTGTCGGCCAACATATTCCTGACACCGGCCTTCACCCTGGAGACCGACCCGACGCGCCAGTTCAACCAGAGTGTGGTGGCCGGCCCGGATGGCATACTGGTCGACAATCCATTGACACCAGTCAATGAGGCCGCCGACAACCTGCCCGCCAACGCCGACCCCTTTGGCCCGTCGATCCACCCGATCGGCTCACCACGGATTGACCATTTCACGCCGCTGGTGATCCGCGACAACCCCGCCACAGTGGGCCTGGATACCAACTACCTGCACTACACCGGCGGCGATACGGTCGTGCTGGGCGGCACGGTCGGCAACGATATCCTCATTGCCGGCGACTCGGACGACGACACCGTCTATGGCGACGCCGGCAACGACCGGCTCGACGGCGGCTACGGCAACGACAACGTCTTCGGCGGCACCGGTGACGACATCATCACCGACATCGGCGGCGACGACACCATCCACGGCGAAGACGGCAACGACGTCATCCAGGCCGGTAACTCGACCCTGGCCGGCAGCAATCTGGTCCTCGGCGGTGCGGGCAAAGACTTCGTCATCACGACCGAAGACATCTCGACGATCTTCGGCGGAACAGGCGACGACTTCATCCTCGGCGCCAAAGTCAACCTGTCACCGCAGGGCGGCGAGGGCGATGACTGGATCGAGGGGGGCACTCAGGACGGTGCGGTCGGCGACAACAATAGCCCAACATTAACCGACGATATACCTGGCAACGACATCTTCATCGGAAAAGGCGGATTCGATGAAATGATCGGCGAGGGCGGCGACGAAGTGTTCGTCGCCAGCGACGCTCAGGACAAGATGGACGGGATGTCCGGGTTCGACTGGACCACCTACAAGAACGACAAGTTCGGCGTGACCGTCGACATGGTCACTCCGTTCTTCAGTCCGTATCACCCGGTGGCCGATGCCGCGGGCAATATCGTGGGCGCGGTGGGGCAGTCGGCCGATGCGGTCTATGACCGGTTCGCGGAAGTGGAGGGCCTGTCGGGGTCGTCCTTCGCCGACTTCCTGCGCGGCGATGATCAAAACGCGGCCATCATCGCCAACTTCACGGCCAGGGGCAGCATCCTCACCAACTTCGATCTCGTCAGCGGCCTGCGGGCCTTCGTCGGTGCCGCTGCTGCTGGCCCCGACGGCATCGTGGGTACCGCAGACGATCAGTTCGGCGCGGGCAACATCATCCTCGGCGGCGATGGCAGCGACATCATCGAAGGCCGTGGCGGCAGCGATCTCATCGACGGCGACAGTTGGCTCAACGTGCGCATCAGCGTGCGGCAGAACATCGATGGCACCGGGCCGGAGATCGCCACCTTCGACGGCATGGAGCCCCTGATCCCGCTCATGCTGAACGGCACCTTCAATCCCGGCCAGCTTGTCGCCGTGCGCGAAATCCTGCCCGGTACATCCGTAGGCGGGGCTGCATTCGATACCGTCAACTTCATGGGCCCTCTGGCGAACTACACGATCGCCGTCAACGGCATCGTCGTCGATCCTGCCGTTCCCCTCGACATCGCCGCCACCGACATCGTCACCGTGACCGACAATGTCGGCAAGGAAGAAACCGACCGTCTCACCCACATCGAGCGGCTGCAGTTCTCCGATCAGGCAGTGGTCCTCGTGCAGGGGGTCAACGCCGAGCCTGTGGGCGCGCTGACAGTCGATATCACCGCACCGACCGTAGGCCAGACGCTGACCGTGTCGGCGGCAGGCATCAGCGATGGCGACAACGCGGGCGGGGGGATCAACAACTCCATCAGTTACATATGGCAGGTTGAATTGGCACCGGGTTCGGGCGTCTTCGAGGACATCATCCTCGGGCCAGGCCGCATCGGTATCGGATTTACAAGAGCGGACGCGCCCACTCTCACGGTGACGGCAGATCTTGCCGGCCTGGCAGTGCGGGTCAAAGGCATCTATGCCGACGATAATGGCGTGACCGAGCAGGTGTTCTCCGCGCCAACCACCGCCATAGTGGCCGGCGCGCCGGCCCCCGTAGTGGCGCCTTCGCTGATCGATCCGCAGACCACTGCCCCCAGCAACGGTGTGCGTTACACGCAATCGGACCTGGCGTTCATCCTTGACCAGATCAAGATCGCGGAACACCACGCGGCGGGCGAGAACCTGGTTACTCTGCTGCCGAACATACGGGTGCCATACGGATTGCGCACGGTCGAAGGGACGGACAACAACCTGCTCCATCCCGAGTTCGGTGCCGCCGATACGGTATTCCCGCGCCTGACCACGCCGGACTTCCGCACGGCCGAAGCCGGCACGAGCTACACCCAGACCAGCGGCCTGGTGACCGATTCGCAGCCGCGCACCATCAGCAACCTGATCGTCGACCAGACCGCCAGCAACCCGGCAGCGGTCGCGGCTACCTTCGATCCGGGTCTGGATGGCATCCTTGGCACGGCTGACGATGTCTTGAAAGTCGGCTCACAGGTGATTACCGGAACCCGCACCGACGGCACGACGTTCCAGACCTTCTTCAACTCGAACGTGAGCCCCGACGCGGGCCTGACCGCGCCCTTCAACCAATGGATGACTTTCTTCGGCCAGTTTTTCGACCATGGCCTGGACCTCGTCACCAAGGGCGGCTCGGGCACTGTGTTCATTCCGCTGCAGCCGGATGACCCGTTGTTCGTGCCCGGTAGCCCGACCAACTTCATGGTGCTGACGCGCGCCACCAATCAGCCCGGCCCCGACGGCATCCTGGGCACGGCCGACGACATCCACGAGAACACCAACACCACCTCGCCGTTTGTCGACCAGAACCAGACCTACAGCTCGCATCCTTCGCATCAGGTGTTCCTGCGTGCCTATGAGCTCAATGCAGCCGGCGACCCGGTGGCCACCGGCAAGTTGATCGAAAATCGTGATCTGGGCGCCGATGGCGTGTTCGGCACGGCCGACGACGTAGGGATCGGCGGCATGGCCACCTGGAAGGTGGTCAAGGCGCAAGCTCATGACCTGCTCGGGATCGACCTCACCGATGCCGATTTCAACAACGTGCCATTGCTGGCGACCGACGCCTACGGCAATTTCATCAAGGGTCCGAACGGTTTTCCTCAGGTGGTGATGGTGGGTCCGGACGGCATTGCCGGCACGGCCGACGATGTGCTGGTTGAAGGCAATCCGGCGGCGCCCATCAGCCTGGTCAATGCCGCGCGCACCGGCCATGCCTTCCTCAACGACATCGCGCACACCGCCGTTCCGATCGACGACGCGACCGGCGCAGCACTCCTGCCCGATGTGGACACTGTTGTTGGCGGTACGCCTGCGCCGGGCTTCTACGACAACGAACTGTTGGACGCGCACTACATTGCCGGCGACGGTCGGGTCAACGAGAACATCGGCCTGACCACCGTCCACTCCATCTTCCACCATGAGCACAACCGCCTGGTCGATCACACCATGGCGGTGGTCCTGGCGACAGCGGCAAGCGGCGACGTGTCGTTCCTGAACGAGTGGCTGCTGACGCCTGTCACTGCCGTTCCCGTCGACACCACGACCCTTGACTGGAACGGCGAGCGTCTGTTCCAGACGGCGAAGTTCGGCACCGAAATGCAGTACCAGCACCTGGTGTTCGAGGAGTTCGCGCGTACGATCCAGCCGATGGTCGATCCCTTCTTCGCCCCAGGCCAGGTGTACGACACCGCGATCGATCCGAGCATCGTTGCCGAGTTCGCACACACCGTCTATCGCTTCGGGCACTCGATGCTGCTGGAGCAGGTCGACCGACTGGATCCGAACTTCGCCTCAAGCGATATCGGGCTGATTCAGGCCTTCCTCAACCCGATCGCGTTCGCGGGCAGTGGTCCGACCCCGGAACAGGCGGCCGGTGCCATCGTGCGCGGCGTGACCCGTCAGGTGGGCAACGAGATTGACGAGTTCGTCACCGAAGCCCTGCGCAACAACCTGCTGGGCCTGCCGCTCGATCTGCCCGCCATCAACCTGGCGCGCGGCCGCGATACCGGCATTCCGTCCCTGAACGCGGCGCGGCGGGAGTTCTATCTGCCTACCGGCGACGCAGAGCTCAAGCCTTACACCAGTTGGGCCGACTTCGTGCAGCACATAAAGCATCCGGAATCGCTGATCAACTTCATCGCCGCCTACGGCACGCACGCGACCATCACCGGCGCCCTCACGCTGGCGGACAAGCGCGCCGCGGCTGCGGACCTGGTGTTAGGCAGCGCGACTGCACCGGCCGACCGTGTCGACTTCCTGAACAGCACGGGAGCCTGGGCCAGTACCGCCGGTGCGGACGGTATTCTGAACACCGCGGACGACGTGACCATCACCGGCCTGGACAGCGTCGACTTCTGGGTTGGCGGGCTGGCCGAGGAGAAAATGCCCTTTGGCGGCATGCTCGGCTCGACTTTCAACTTCGTCTTCGAGAACCAGATGGAGAAACTCCAGGACGGCGACCGCTTCTACTATCTGGAACGCACCGCCTCGATGGACTTTGGCGCCGAACTTGAGAACAACACGTTCGCCAGTCTGGTGATGGCCAATACCGACGCAACACACCTCTCGGCCAGGGTTTTCCTGACGCCGGCCTTTACCCTCGAGGTCGACCCGACCAAGCAGTTCAACCCGAGCGTGATTGCCGGGCCGGATGGCATACTGGTCGACAATCCATTGACACTAGTCAATGAGGCCGCCGACAACCTGCCGGGCAATGCCGATCCTTTTGGCCCGTCGAACCATCCGATCGGCTCACCACGTAGTGACTTCCTCACACCGCTGGTGATCCGCGACAACCCCGGCACAGTGGGCCCGGATACCAACTACCTGCACTACACCGGTGCCGATACGGTCGTGCTCGGCGGCACGCCCGGCAACGATATCCTCATTGCCGGCGACTCGGACGATGACACGGTCTACGGCGATGCCGGTAACGACCGGATCGATGGCGGCTACGGTAACGACCAACTCCTTGGCGGTACCGGTGACGACATCATTACCGACATCGGCGGCGACGACGTCATCCACGGCGAGGACGGCAACGACGTCATCCAGGCCGGCAACGGCCTGAACCTGATCCTCGGCCAGGCCGGCCAGGACTTCATCATCACCGGCGAGGACGCGGCCGACAGCAGTGGCGGCCTGGGCAACGACTTCATCCTCGGCAGCAAGGCGAACGAGTTTGCGCGCGGCGGCGAAGGCGACGACTGGATCCAGAACGGATCCGCCGATGGTGCTGCCGGCGACAACTTTGACGCATTCGGCGACGATAAGATCATTGGCAACGATGTCTTCTTGGGTGATGGCGGACCGGACAACTTCGACGGGGAAGGCGGTGATGACATCATGGTCGGCAGCCCCAGCGAGGCGGATGTTTACATCGGGTTCTCCGGTTACGACTGGGCGACCTACAAGGATGATCCAGTCGGCGTGACCATTGGCCTCAACTCCAGTCAGCGCTTCTTCGATCAGCCGGCGGTGCCCGGTTCCACCGCTTCGATCCTTGCCCGGTTGGACCTGGTGGAAGGGCTGTCGGGATCGGCACACGCCGATTTCCTCATCGGCGATGATTCCACCGCGGTCACGCTCGCTATCGCTGGCGCCACGGGTAGTGTGCTCACCAACCTTGACCTCATCAGTGGTCTGCGGGCGTTCGTTGGTGCCGCTGCTGCTGGCGCTGACGGCATCCTGGGTACCGCAGACGATAAGTTCGACGGGGGCAACATTATCCTGGGTGGTGCCGGCAGCGACGTCATCGAAGGCCGTGTCGGCGATGACCTCATCGACGGCGACAAGTGGCTCAACGTGCGCATCAGCGTGCGGCAGAACATCGATGGCACCGGGCCGGAAATCGCCACCTTCGACAGCATGACGCCCTTGGTCCCGCTCATGTTGAACGGCACCTATAACCCCGGCCAGCTCCAGATCGTCCGCGAGATCCTGACGGCGGCCGGTCCTGACTTCGATACGGCGCTGTACTCCGGCAATTTTGCGGATTATACCGTGGTCGAAAACGTCAATGGCACCGTTACGGTCACCGACAGTGTCGCTGGCAGGGACGGGATCGACACCCTCAGCAATATCGAGCGGTTGCAGTTCACCGATCAGGCGATCGTGCTGGGCGGTTTGAACTCCGCGCCAGTCGGTTCGCTGAGGATCGACGATCCTACGCCGGCTGTCGGACAGACGCTGACGGTATCGGCGGCAGACATTTCTGATGCCGACAATATTGCGACCGGCGGCGCGATCACCAGCCCCATCAGTTTCTTCTGGCAGTTCGAACCAAGCCCGGGCTCGGGCGTCTTCGAAGACATCACCTTCTTTGCCGCCGGAGAGACTGCGCGCGCGGAGGGCACGACCGTCACGGTGGGCACGGAATTCATGGTCGCACCACCGGCGACCCTCATTGGCGCCGTGCCGGCTATCCCGCAACTCGTCGTGCCAACCGGACTGGCTATTCGCGTCAGGGCGGTCTACAAGGACGCCAATGGCGTGCTGGAGGAGGTGTTCTCGGCGTCGACCGCACCGATCACGGCGGCCGGTACCGGCACCGTCAATGTCCTGCCGGTTGGAACGGTGCTGATCAGCGATACGACCCCGACGGAAGGCTCGACCTTGACCGCCACGGATGCGTTCACCGACGCCAACGGGACCACGACCTCGGTGATTACCCATCAGTGGCAGGTGGGGAGCGGTGCGATCTTTACCGACATCGTCGGCGCGACGGGCACGACCTTCACGCCCGGCCTGGCGCAGTTCGGTCAGCAACTGCGTGTCGTCGCGAGTTACGTCGATGACCTCGGCACACCTGAGCAAGTCACTTCTGCCGCAACGACAGTGGTCGGTGATCTGTTTGTCGGTACCGCCGGTGTCGACATATGGACCGGCACGGCAGGCGACGACACGGCCAGCGGAGGTGCTGGCGACGACATCCTGAGCGGCTTGGGCGGCAACGACATCCTCAATGGTGACGCGGGCAACGACATTCTCATCGGCGGTACGGGTGCCGATACCATGGCTGGAGGTGTTGGCGACGATATGTACGAAGTCACCGACCTTGGGGACGTGGTGACCGAGCTTGGCGGTGAGGGTACTGACACGGTCTGGACCTCGCTCGCGAGCTACACCCTGAGTGCCAACGTCGAAAATCTGTTTTTCGGCGGCAGCGGCAACTTTGCGGGCAGCGGCAACGCGCTCGACAACACGCTCGTGGGCGGTACGGGTAACGACGTCCTCATCGGTGGCGCAGGTGCCGACACGATGGTTGGCGGTGTCGGCAGTGATGTCTACGAAGTTACCGACCTCGGGGACGTGGTGAGCGAGCTCGCCGGTGCCGGTAGCGACACGGTGTGGACCTCGCTCGCGAGCTACACCCTGGGTGCCAACGTCGAGAATCTGTTTTTCGGCGGCAGCGGCAACTTTGCGGGCACTGGCAACGCGCTCGACAACACGATCGTGGGGGGGGCGGGTAGTGACGTCCTCGCCGGTGGCGCAGGTAACGACCTCCTCATCGGTGGCGCAGGTGTCGACACGATGGTCGGTGGCGTTGACAACGATACCTATGAAGTTACCGAACTCGGGGACGTGGTGACCGAGCTCGCCGGCTCTGGTAGCGACACGGTCTGGACCTCGCTTGCGAGCTACACGCTGGGTGCCAACGTCGAAAATCTGTTTTTCGGCGGCAGCGGCAACTTTGCGGGCGGCGGCAACGCGCTCGACAACACGATCGCGGGGGGGGCTGGTAACGACTTCCTCAGCAGTGGCGCAGGTAACGACGTTATCATCGGTCGCGCAGGTGCCGACACGATGGTCGGTGGCATCGGCAACGATACCTATGAAGTCACCGACCTTGGGGACGTGGTGAGCGAGCTCGCCGGTGCCGGCAACGACACGGTGTGGACCTCGCTCGCGAGCTACACCCTGGGTGCCGACGTCGAAAATCTGTTTTTCGGCGGCAGCGGCAACTTCGCGGGCACCGGCAACGCGCTCGGCAACGTGATCGTGGGTGGTGCGGGTAACGACGTGCTCAACGGCGGCGGCGGTAACGACACGATGGCCGGCGGTGTCGGCAGCGATATCTTCGCGTTTGGCCCGGCCTTCGGCAACGATGTGATCCTGGACTTCGGAGCCAATCCGGCCGCAGGACAGGACTTGCTCGATGTCACGGCGCTGGCGATCAGCAGCGCGACGTTCGCTGCCGACGTGAGCATAACGGCTGACGGGGCGGACACGGTGGTTGGGATCGGAGTGGACTCCATCCGCCTTGTGGGTGTCAGCAGCGCGGCCGTTGATCAGACGGACTTCATTCTGGCCGTCTGAGGTCCTGGTCAGTACTGTCGCAGGGAGCGTGGACCGCGGAGGGGAGGGCAATGGATGCCCTCCCTTTCTCTTTTCACTCAATTGTCCATTGGCTATCGGGGGGGCCAGCAGCGTTTACCTTCTGCCGCAAAGGTTCGTCAACGCTCTGGAAGTATCAGGTGTTGGATCCAGAGCAACAGGCGGCGATCCAGATTGGCCAAAAGCGGTCTTCGACGGACTCTCAACTCATTACCGTTGCGCAAGTCGATAGCATTGCCTGCGAACAGGATCATCTTGCATTTTGTGTCAGTAATGCTGGCTTAATCCGGGTTCGCTGATATCACGCGCAATCGACCCCTTGCGCAAGGCAACCGAGCGCGTGCGTGCAATTGATTGTTAGTACTATTTCTGACGGCTACACTCCAACCCCATGAAACGCTACCTGCGGTTTTGCCTCATTTTCGTGATTAGCCTGGCGCTTCCCCTCAGCGGGATGGCGGGTGTTCAGGCACCGACAGAACCTTGCCCGATGATGAAGATGGGCATGGCGATGATGGACGACATGGGGATGGACTGCTGCAACGATATGAAAAGTCCGACCGAGCACGGCAAACCCTGCAAGCCGGGCCAGGAATGCAAGACTGGCGGTATGCTGCAAGTCTCGATCGGCAAGCCTCCTGTCACGTTGTTCAGCCCTGTAGTGCTTTCCTCTTCCAGCGATTCCATGCCTGTACCGACCCCATCCGGGGTATGGCGACCGCCTCGCGTCTGATTCCTGTCCCCCATTGAGCCTCATCCCGTTTTAGCGGGATGGCATAGCTGTGCGCATGTCTTTTGACGCGTGCAGTGGATGATCACAGGAATCGTAAACATGAACTCCAAGTGCTATTGCACAGGTCGGTCCCTCGTGGCCGGTCTGGCGGTTAGCGTACTGGCATTGCCGAGCTTCGCTGGCGCATTGACACTCGATGAAGCGCTGCGGCTGGCCGAAAACAATGCGCCGTCGCTGGCTGCACAAGATGCAAAGATTCAAGCTGCCAGCAGTGCGGCTATACCCGCGGGTGAACTACCTGACCCCAAGTTGCTGGCAGGTGTGCAGAACTACCCCATCGGCGGCCCGGATCGCTGGAGCATCAACGACGACTTCATGACCATGCAAATGGTCGGGGTCAGGCAAGAGATGCCCAACGGCGACAAACGCAAAGCACGCGTTGAGGTCGCCGATGCGGCCATTGATAGAGCTGCGGCAGAGCGTCGGGTTGCGCGATTGAACGTACGTCAATCCACGGCATTGGCCTGGATCAGCAGCTACTCGGTCGAGCGCAAAGATGCGCTGTTCCAGGACTTCTACAAAGAAAACCGCCTGCTGACCGATACCGTCCGGGCCCAGATTGCCGGTGGTCGCGCTCAACCCGCCGATGCGGTGACGCCCAAGCAAGAAGCGGCTCGACTGGCGGAGCAACAGGACGATCTGGCTCTCCAGAGAGCGCAGACCCGGGCGGCCCTCAAACGCTGGATTGGCTCCGCCGCCAACGACAAGCCTGTGGGCAGCTTGCCGGAGTGGCCTGTCGACCCCTCAAGCTACGCCCATAAACTGCAACACCACCCCGAGTTGGCAGCGTTTGCGCCGATGACCCGTGAAGCGCAAGCCAAGGTTCGTGAAGCCGAGTCGGAGAAAAAGTCAGACTGGAGCTGGGAGCTTGACTATCAACATCGCGATCGTCAGTTCGGCGACATGGTCAGCGTGCAATTGTCCTGGGACTTGCCACTGTTTCCTGACTCCCGGCAAAACCCCAAAATCGCAGCCAAACAGGCTGAACTCAGCCAGCTCGAGGCTGAGCGCGAAGCCCTGTCACGCGAGCACACTCAGCAACTGGAAAACGAACTGGCTGACTATGAACGCCTGAATCGTGCGGTAAGCCGCAACCAGGAAAGCCTGCTGCCGCTGGCCAGGGAAAAGCTCGAACTCAGCATGGCCAGCTACCGTGCCGGCAAAGGCGATTTAAACGCCGTTGTGGCCGCTCGACGTGAACTCATCGAAGCCCGACTCAAACAGATCGACGTGGAGGAGCAGCGAGCGCTGACCAGTGCGCGTCTGTATTTTGCTTATGGGGAGTCCAGCCAATGAACCTTGAAAAATGGAACGGGGCATTGCTGGTTGGCCTCTCGCTGGCATTGGGTGTTGCCGGTGGCTACTGGATCGCTTACCAGCGCATGAGCGGAGTACCTGTTACCGCCCCGGAGCAGAACCTCAATTCACCGGATGAGCGCAAAGCATTGTATTGGTACGACCCCATGTACCCGCAGCAAAAGTTCGATAAGCCGGGTAAGTCTCCCTTCATGGACATGCAGCTGGTCCCTCAATACGCCAGTGGAGGTAGTGACGGTACGACGGTCAGTATCGATCCGGGCCTGACTCAGAATCTCGGTCTGCGTTTTGCGACTGTCACCCGTGGGATCTTTGATTCCAGCGTCGACGTGACCGGTGTCCTGGCGTTCAACGAACGGGATGTCGCGGTGATCCAGGCACGCACTGCTGGCTTCGTGGAACGGGTCTATGCCCATGCTCCCGGTGATGTGCTGAAAGCCGACGAGGCGTTGGCGGATATGCTGGTGCCAGAGTGGGCGGCAGCGCAAACAGAGTTCCTTGCCCTCAAGCGTAATGGTGATGTTGACTTGCTGGCTGCGGCCCGCCAACGACTGCGGCTCACAGGGATGCCGGCAACACTGATAGCTCAGGTAGAGCGTGACGGTAAGGTTCAGCCTTACCTGACGCTCACCAGCCCCATTGCCGGTGTGCTGCAAGAACTGAATGTACGTGCGGGTATGACCGTGGCGACTGGCGACACTCTGGCACGCGTCAATGGCTTGAGCCGTGTCTGGCTGGCCGTGGCCGTTCCAGAGTCGGATGCCGGAGCTATCGCCGTGGGGCAAACGGTTGAAGCACAATTGCCAGCCTTCCCAGGGACAAAGGTCAATGGCAAGGTCAGCGCGATTCTGCCCGAGACCAACCCGGACAGCCGCACCCTGCGCGTACGGGTGGAACTCCCCAATCCAGACGGTCGCCTCAGACCGGGTTTGACGGCGCAAGTACGCTTGAACCGCTCAACTGAGCACAGTGTGTTGTGGGTGCCGAGCGAGGCCGTCATTCGCACAGGCCGACGTGCGTTGGTGATGCTGGCCGAAGACGCGGGCCGCTACCGTCCGGTGGAAGTGCAACTTGGGCAGGAAAGCGATGGCAAGATAGCGATAGTGAAAGGTCTGGATGAAGGCCAGAAAGTGGTGACGTCGGGTCAGTTCCTGCTCGACTCGGAGGCCAGTCTCAAAGGTATCGTGGCAGGCTCGGTGGAAGAACCACCACCCGGCGCGGCAGCTACCGGTTTGCATGAAGCGGATGGGCAGATCGTTGAGATCAACGACAAAGAAGTCACGCTGGCCCATGGCCCTTTCAAAACGCTGGGCATGCCCGGCATGACGATGACGTTCCCACTCGCCAACCCGGCGCTGATGCAAGGCCTTAAAGCAGGTGACAAGGTTCGGGTCGCGGTGAGTCAGACCGACGATGGCTTGCGTGTTGAGCGCCTGGATAAATCGGGGAGCCAGCCATGATTGCTGCCCTGATTCGTTGGTCAGTGGCCAACCGATTTCTGGTACTGCTGGCGACGCTGTTTGTCACGGCTTGGGGCATCTGGTCGGTGCAGAGCACACCCATCGATGCATTACCGGATCTCTCTGACGTTCAAGTCATCATTCGCACCCCCTTTGCGGGACAAGCCCCGCAAATCGTCGAGAACCAGGTGACCTATCCGTTGGCCACCACCATGCTTTCGGTGCCGGGTGCCAAGACTGTGCGTGGCTATTCCTTCTTCGGTGACAGCTTCGTTTACGTGCTGTTCGAAGACGGCACTGATTTGTACTGGGCTCGCTCGCGGGTGTTGGAGTACCTGAGCCAAATACAAAGTCGCTTGCCGGCCGGCGCCAAACCGGCATTGGGGCCGGATGCGACGGGAGTGGGCTGGATCTACCAGTACGCACTGGTGGATCGCACTGGCGGGCACGATCTGGCACAGCTACGCGCACTTCAGGACTGGTTCCTCAAGTTCGAACTCAAGACCCTGCCCAATGTGGCGGAAGTGGCCACCGTGGGCGGTATGGTCAAGCAGTATCAGGTGCAGCTGGATCCGCTGAAACTGGCCAGTCTCGGTATCACTCAGGCCGAAGTATCCGAAGCCATCGGCAAGGCCAACCAAGAGACCGGTGGCGCGGTACTGGAGATGGCAGAGACCGAGTTCATCGTGCGGGCTTCCGGCTACCTGAAGACGCTCAATGACTTTCGTGCGATCCCGCTCAAGCTCGGTGCGGGCGGCGTGCCTGTGACCCTTGGCGATGTCGCCACGATCCAGTCGGGACCGGAAATGCGGCGTGGCATCAGCGAACTCGACGGCGAAGGCGAGACCGTCGGCGGCGTGGTGATCTTGCGCAGCGGCAAGAACGCTCGCCAGACCATTGCTGCGGTCAAGGCCAAACTCGACGAACTGAAAAGCAGTCTGCCGGCCGGCGTGGAAATCGTCACCACCTACGACCGCAGCAAGCTGATCGATCGCGCGGTGGAAAACCTCAGTCACAAGCTCATCGAGGAGTTCATCGTTGTCGCGTTGGTGTGCGGGATCTTCCTCTGGCACCTGCGCTCGTCCCTGGTGGCGATCATTTCACTACCAGTGGGGGTACTGATTGCGTTCATTGTGATGCGCTATCAGGGGATCAACGCCAACATCATGTCCCTGGGCGGGATTGCCATCGCCATTGGCGCCATGGTCGATGCCGCCGTGGTGATGATCGAGAACGCCCACAAGAAGATTGAAGCGTGGCACGTAGCCAATCCTGGAGTGGAACTGAAGGGTGAACATCATTGGCATGTGATGACTGAAGCCGCGGCGCAAGTGGGACCAGCGCTGTTCTTCTGTCTGTTGATCATCACCCTGTCGTTCATTCCGGTGTTCACGCTGGAAGCTCAGGAAGGACGCTTGTTTGGTCCATTGGCGTTCACCAAGACCTACGCCATGGCCGCAGCGGCGGGACTGTCAGTGACCTTGGTGCCAGTGCTGATGGGCTACTGGATTCGGGGGCGAATTCCCAGCGAACAACAGAACCCGTTGAACCGGTGGTTGATCCGGATCTATCAGCCGGCTCTGGACGCGGTCTTGCGTCGACCAAAGATCACGCTGCTGGTGGCGCTATTGGTTTTTGTCAGTGCGCTATGGCCATTGTCGCGCTTGGGTGGCGAGTTTCTCCCGCCGTTGGACGAGGGTGACCTGCTCTATATGCCTTCAGCTCTGCCGGGATTGTCGGCGCAGAAAGCCGCGCAACTGCTGCAACAGACTGACCGCCTGATCAAGACCGTGCCAGAAGTTGAACACGTTTTCGGTAAGGCCGGTCGCGCTGAAACCGCGACAGATCCGGCGCCTCTGGAAATGTTCGAAACCACGATCCAGTTCAAACCACATGAGCAATGGCGTCCAGGCATGACCCAGGAAAAACTGGTGGAGGAACTGGATCGTGTGGTGCGCGTTCCCGGTTTGACAAATATCTGGATACCGCCGATTCGTAATCGTATCGACATGCTGGCAACCGGGATCAAGAGTCCCATCGGTGTGAAAGTTGCCGGTACCAACCTGACGGAAATTGATGCGGTCACCCAAGCGGTCGAGCGAGCGGCCAAAGACGTGCCCGGTGTCAGTTCGGCTTTGGCCGAGCGCCTGACCGGTGGTCGCTATATCGATGTGGACATCAACCGCAAGGCTGCCGCCCGCTATGGGCTGAACATCGCCGATGTGCAGTCCATCGTGGCTGGCGCCATCGGCGGTGAAAACGTCGGCGAGACCATTGAAGGGCTCGCACGCTTCCCGATCAACGTACGTTATCCACGGGAGTGGCGCGACTCGCTCGGGGCTTTGGAGCAATTACCGGTCTACACCCCGTTGGGCAGTCAAATCACTCTTGGCACGGTGGCGAAGGTCAAGGTCAGTGACGGTCCGCCGATGCTCAAGAGCGAGAACGCACGGCCTTCAGGCTGGGTGTATATCAATGTGCGGGGCAGGGACATCGCCTCGGTGGTCGCCGATCTGCGTCGGGTCGTCAACGAGCAGGTCAAGTTGCAGCCTGGCATGAGCCTGAGCTACTCGGGGCAGTTCGAGTTTCTCGAAAGGGCCAACGCACGCCTCAAACTGGTGGTGCCGGCCACGCTGTTGATCATTTTCGTGCTGCTCTACCTGACGTTCGCCCGATTCGACGAGGCTTTGCTGATCATGGCCACTCTGCCATTCGCACTGACTGGCGGGGCATGGTTCCTCTATCTGTTGGGCTTCAATCTGTCGGTCGCCACCGGAGTCGGCTTTATCGCTTTGGCCGGTGTTTCTGCCGAGTTCGGCGTCATCATGCTGCTCTATCTGAAGAATGCCTGGGCCGAGCGTGAAGACCTCGGCGACTGCTCTGAGCGCGGACTGGTGGCGGCGATTCGTGAAGGCGCCGTGCAGCGGATTCGCCCCAAGGCCATGACCGTGGCCGTCATCATTGCAGGCCTGTTACCCATCCTGTCAGGCAGCGGTACGGGCAGCGAAGTGATGAGCCGCATCGCCGCGCCCATGGTCGGCGGTATGGTCACGGCACCTTTACTGTCCCTGTTTGTCATTCCGGCAGCCTACCGCTTGATGCGTCGTCGGCAGCTCACTATCGAACCTCAAACCCTTAAAGGAAAAATCGTATGAAACTGACCTTTGTTGCAGTCGCAAGCACCGCCGTTGTGTTGTCGCTTTCTACCTACGCGCAGGATATGTCAGGAATGAAAATGGAAGGTATGGGCGACATGGAAATGAAGCAGGAATCGAAGCCGGCTCCTGTCGCCAGCGCCGAGGGTACGATCAAGGCGATCGATCCCGCGAAGCATGCAGTGACCCTCGCTCATGGCGCCGTTCCAGCTGTGCAGTGGCCGCCGATGACCATGGCCTTTTCAGTGACGGAAGATCAACTGAAAGGGCTTATGGTTGGAGACCATGTATCGTTTTCCTTTCGGCTGGAGGGCGGTAGAGCCACGATTGTTTCCATAAAAAAATAAACGACTGATGTTGCAGGTGACCGGCACCCATCGTCGTGCCGGTTTTAACCATTCGGGTCAGGTTGAAGTTTTTGTGCAATCCATTCGTCAGTCCTGATGCTCTTTTGTTGAACTCGGGCTGAATGCACTTATCCAAAAAAACTGTGGGAATGCTTCCCACACAATGATGCCAACCGGCTCTCAGGGATCGTGCGGATACCGCAGTTGCTCGCGGTTGCTGCACCTTTATGACCATGCCGGTTGCCCGGTCGCTCCCGTGGCCGGCCGGGAACTCAACTGGACATTGCGTTCGATACGGAGATGACGACGCAACGCGAAGCGGAGGTACATCATGCTGCTCAAGAAAACTTTGTTGGCTCTGGCAATCGGCGGGGTCCTGTCGGCATCGACTGTCCTGGTACCCGATTACATCGCAAGTTTCTCCAGCGTGTATGCCAAAGATGGCGGTAGCGGAGGCGGTGGTGGTCACGGCGGTGGTGGTTCCGGAGGCCATGGCGGTGACGGCGGAAGCGGTAACGCTGGTAGCGGCCATGGAGATGGCGGCGGTCATGGCGCTGCAGGCAATGGTGGTGCAGGTCATGGCGCTGCGGGCAATGGCGGTGCAGGTGCTGGCGCTGCAGGCAATGGCGGTGCAGGTCATGGTGCTGCAGGCGATGGCGATGCAGGTCATGGCGCTGCAGGCAATGGCGGCCCGGGGCGCGGCGACGCTGACCATGGTGCAGTGGCCGGGAATAGAGGCCCCGGCATTGCGCATGACAACGACGATGACCATGGTGGCATGACCGGGAATAGAGGTCCCGGCAATGCGCGTGACAACGACGATGCCGATGCCGATGACAACGATGCCGCGGATGCAGCCAGGGATGCTGCAAAAGCTGACGCAGATGCGGCCAGAGACGCCGCCAGGGCTGATGCGGACGCAGCACGGGACGCTGCAAAAGCTGCTGGCGTAGCTGGCGTAGCTGGCGTAGCTGGCGCAGATGCAGCCCGGGACGCCGCCAGAGCCGACGTAGCTGCAGCCAGGGACGCCGTCAAGGCCGACGTGGATGTAGCCAGGGACGCCGTCAAGGCCGATGTAGATGCAGCCAAGGATGCTGCCGTGGCTGTCGCAGATGCAGCCAGGAACGCTGCCAAAGCCGAGGTGAACGCAGTCAGAGAGGCTGCCCAAGCCAAGGCGAGGGAAGCCAGAGAGGCTTTGGCTGAAGCCCTGGATGCCCCGGATATCGACGCGGTTGAGGTAGAGAACTAAACCTGCACGTTCACTGTAGAAAACGTCCCGGGAGATTGAGGGACGCATAGCAAAGAGTCGCAAGCCCTGAAGCGTAGCGGGGCTTGCGACTTTTTTTCGAAATCGTGTCGCCTTCACGAGTGATGAACAGGATGCTCGGCCTCGAGAGGGGGGATTGCTCGGTCCGGCAAGGTTATTCAGGTTTGAGATAAACTTGGGCCCTTTCGGCACAAGGCTCAGGAGAGGTGATGAATGGAATCGTTTAGCGTTCGCGAGCTGAAAAAGACTGACGCTCAAGCGTTACTGGCATTCGAAGTCCTTAACCGTGAATGGTTCGAATCCCATATTGATGCGCGCGCCCCTGTTTTTTACTCGTTGCAGGGCGTCGCCGACCATATCGAAAGCTATTTGTCCGATTTTGCCATTGGCGCCTGGCACCCGTTTGTCATCGAGGACTCCAGTCAAAGAATCGTGGGGCGAGCCAATCTGAAAAGCATCGACTCATCGACGGGTACTGCGCAAGTCGGTTATCGGATTGCTCAGAGCGCGTGCGGGCAGGGGCTGGCGACACTGGCGCTGAGGCATCTGGTCCAGGAGGCACGGATGCGCTGGGGACTTACGCAACTGGTTGCCTTTGCCTACAAGGAAAATGTGGGCTCAAGAAAAGTCCTTGAACGTTGCGGATTCCAGCTGGAACAACCCTCCTGTAACGAAAATACGGGGAACGAAGACCGATTCGTCCTGTTGATCCAGATAAGATCCCCCGGCGATTCCGAGCGTCGGCAGTAGGTCGGTGATACCCCTGGTCACTCCTGCGGTGCTTGATCTTCAGGCACCTCTTTCCAGCTGTCATCCGGATCGAAGCGCTTCATCGATTGCGCCAGTTTTTCACCACCGGGCCCCAGGTCTTTCTCGAACACCTGTCCTTCATGGCTGATCATGAAACTCATCACCCCGGTGTCATCGTATTTCGCCGGCCAGGCGATCAGGGCAAAGCCCCGGCTCATCTTGTCACCGATGCGGTAGCTGTAGGCGCCACCCGGCGCCGAAGGACCCTGGCCATCGAGGATGCGGAAGCGGTAACCATGCCACTCTTCGTCGGCAATGGCTTTGCCGAACGAAGGCCCCAGCGGGCTGATCTGGCCGCTGTCGTCTTGCGCCCAATAAAGTCCATCGTGCTTGCCAGGGGTGCTGAAGATTTTCTGCGCGTACTCGAGTGCGCCGTCACCGTCTCGATCGACTGACGCATAGTCCATCTGTGCGTCGTGATAGGCCAGCACCGATTGCACCGCGGCCAGTTCATTGCGGCCGATTTGACGGGCACGGATCTCGGCACTGCCGGCCTTGAGGTCGAAGCGCCAACCGCTGGCGTCTTTTGTCATGGGGATGGGCAGTGTCCAGTTCTTGCTGCCGACCGCCAGGACTGCCTTGCGCTCGCTGGTGTTTTCAATGTGATGTCGCTCGCGGTATTGCTGCAAAAAAGCATCCACATCTTCGCGCTGCACGCCTTCACGCGGGATGTAATTGTGCCAGTCACTGCCCAGCAGCTCGGTCAGGCTTGCCTGGTCGGAGTGTTCCGTGCCCAGTGCTTCGACAAAGGCTTCAACGGCCTTTTCTGGCGTTGGAAAGGCCTGCTGCGCCGTCGCCATGCACGACCACAACAAGCCGGCTACTATCGCAAGGACATGATGGAGCAAGTCCATGAGTCCCTTCACTCGAGGTTGGTTTTTCAACGGCGGCCCCCCCTTTGACGCGCTGGTGGATTGGACGGCCGACTGACCTGGTGACCGGCCGATCGCGAGGCACTTGGGCGTTGGGCGGATGCCTGACTGGCCCGGCCACGATTGGCCTGGACGTTGGCCTGGGACGGTGAGCGTGCGCCGGCGAATGCATTGTTGCGGGCACTGCCGGTACTGGCGGCCGGCCGTTGATTCGCCGTTTGACGCGTCTGCGCCTGGCCCTCTCTGCGCTGATTCAGCTGAGCGCTCTGGTTCCTGGGTTGCTGATTCTCCCGGGTGTTTCTGGCCGTGCCCTGGCCTCTGTCAGCCGCCTTCGGCCTGTCTGCACCGGCCTGTAACCGATTGTCCCCCGCGGTACCAGACTGGAGTTTGCGCGTTTGATCACGGGCTTCGCGGTTGCTGGTGGCAGGTCGTTCGATACCGTGCCGGTCCATTGAGGTGCGGGCATTTTCTCGGGCCTGGGCACGCTGGGCAGTGTCCCCGCGATAGGCTTCACGCTGATTGGCGCCGTTCAATTGGCGGCCGTACTGTGCGCGGCTCGCGCTGTCTCGATAGGGCACACCATTGCGGTGCACCGGGTTGTGCTGCCATTTGTTCTGGTTATTGGTGATCCGATTGTTGGCATTGATGTTGTTATAACGATTGACGTCGATATCGACGTCGTTATTGCCCCAGTCACATTCACCCCACAATGCACCGACGATCGCCACGCCAGTACCAAACGCCAGCCCGGCCATCAAGGCCTGACCGGGGTAATAGGCGGGTGGCGGCGGATAGTACACGGGCGGCGATGCCGGGTAGGCCCAAGTGCCGTAGGTGGTGGTCGGGTTATAGGTGGGGACGTACACCACCTGCGGATCGGCAGGTTGAATGATGATGGTGGAACTGCTGGCTGGGGCCGGTTCAGGGGCTGAAGCCGCTGCCTGCGTTGTGGTCGCAGGTGCCGTGACATTCTGGATCGTCACGTTCTGATATTGGTTGCTCTGCAGGTTACCAGCGGCCTGGGCTTGATGGCGCAGGCGTTGCACGCCGTTCATGACATCGTCGGGCTGCGCCAGGAAGGCATCACCCAGGCGTTGTACCCAGACGGGATCCTGCCCCAGCGTTGCCAGAACCTGCGGGAAGGCGACCAGCGCCTGCACGCTCGGATCCCAGGGCTGGTTCGCTACCTGTTTGACTGCATCATCGCCCTTGGCGTCCGGGTGCGCCTTGGACCAGGTGACCGCCTCGCCGACTTCCCCCGGGTAGGTGGTGGCCATCAGTACTTGTGCCAACAGTGGGTCCGGGTAAAGCGCAATGGGCGCCAGCATCTGATCCAGCTGTTCCTGGGTAAACACGGGGTCTTTGGCAGTCGCGGTGACGGACGCTGTATCGGCAGCGTTGGCGGGTGCGGTCGCATCCGCAGCCTGTGTCAGGCAGGAAGATCCACTCAAAAACAGAACGGCTGACAACGCGTAAAAAAATGGAATGCGCATGGGCACCCCCTATGTGGTCAGGCAGGCTTGAAATGAGTGAGTCGATGTAGCAGAGGCGAAAGCTGACTTTGCAAGCCACAGAGCCCAGCTTCGATGCCGCTTCCTAATGGTAGCAGCTCATTCGAACGACCCAGGCTGTCTTTAAAACGGCGTCAACCTGATCGATCACTGGGCGCTGGCATCGCTTTCGTGTTCTTCGGCGAATGCCATGAACACCTTCAGGTCCAGCACGTCCAGCTTGATCTGGGCAATGAACGCCGAGAAGGCCAGGTTGGCCGCGAGCAGGCGCAAGTCGCTGGCCCAGGCCGGAAGGTAGGTCGGTCCCTTGAGCCAACCGGACTCGAACAGTGGCGCCAGGCGCACGGTGTCAGCCAGGCTGAGGCGCCCGGCAAACAAATGCCCCACCAGTTCTGGCCGATTATCGCGGATTGCAATGCGCAGCAGGGTATGGACGCCGAGTAGCCCGGTCAGGTACGCGGCATCCTTGGTGAACGCCGAACCGCCCCGCAGGTCGGCGCCGCGGAACACCCGTTGGGTCGAGCGGAAGGATTCCTCTTCTGTCTGCCCGGCCGCCAGAAAACCTTCGAACACCTGGATGAAGTCGGCGCCCTCCAGCGCCTGCTGGACGGCGAGCACGCGCAGGGCGAGGCGACGCAAACGATTGATGTCCATGCTGCCGGTGAACAGTTCGGCCAGGGTGGCAATGCCTTCCTGGGTCTGGGTCGTGCGGGGCGCCCCCAGGCCCAGGCTTGTGAGGTTGGGCTGTCGCGCGCCGTTTTGTGCCGTGGCGACATGCACGAAGGCCTCGTGTTGCAACAGCTGGTTCTTGTCCAGTTCCGAGAACAGCGCGCTGGCCCGCAGGCGAATGCGGCTCGATCCGGCGATGGCCTTGGCGGCCAGGTTCGGATCGAGCACGACCGTGATCTGTCCGACGCCGAAGAAACGGTCCAGTTCCGGTTGTATCCAGGCGGCGAACACCTTGGCCGGGATCTCGGCCGGGCAGGGTGGAATCCGCGCACTGCCGAGCAGGGCATCGGTGGTCTTGAGGAAGAAACGGGCCGCGTCGAGCATGCTCAGTTGCAAGCGCGAGTAATAGAAATCCGGGCGCCGATACAGTGCAGACGAATATTGCGTAAAGGCGGGAGTGCCAATGGCCCCCAGCATGTGCCCGGCGGTGGCATAGCTACGGGCGGTCATGGCGAGGAAATTCCCGGCAGGATGCCCGACATCGCAGCGGCTGATAAAGGTTTCCAGAGCGGCGATGTCGGCGCTGTGCTCGCGGGGCTGCAGCTTGACATCGGGTAACTGCGCACGCCCGCTGCGCCATTTCGCCAGGAAGTCTTCCTCGACGCCATCGGGCCAGGACAAGGCATCCAGCACGCGGATCTTGCGGGTCAGGTCGGGCAGGGCGGCATCGAGTTCGGGCAGGGCGGCGGCGCTCATGGATAGCTCCTTGAGGGACGAAGTGACGTTACTAAAGCTTAGTCGTCGCGCTCGGTTACGTGCGTTTTCGAAGACAGGTACGCGACCTCAGAGCAGGCTCCACGACACCCCGACGTACATCGCCATGCCCTCGCCGGGCGTGGATCGCGCCGCGTCCAGCCCTTTGTCGTCGTAGCCCGGCGTGACCGTGGCGGCGTAGTGCTTGTCGGTCAGGTTGCGCAGGTCCAGCCAGGTCTGCCAGTCGCCCTTGGGCGCGTTGTAGCCCAGCGTCGCGCCGAAGATTGCGTAGGGATCGGCGTAGTAGCTGTTGGCGTAATCGACCGCCACTTTCGACACCCATTGCGTGTTGATCGCGGCGAAAAAGCCTTGTGGCCAGTCGTAGCGCAGTTCGCCCTGGTAATAGTGCATCGGCAGGCCCGGCAGGCGGTTGTCGCCGAAGCGGTCATCGTCGCGGTAGTGGAAGTCACTGAAGGTGTAGCTCTGGCGCAGGCTCAACTGGCCGCCATCGTCCTTCGACCAAAGAGGGCTCAGCAGGCTGGCTTCCACGCCCTGGTGCACGGTGGGGCTGGCGTTGAGTTCGTAGGGAGTGGTGGCGTTGGCATCCGGTAACACCGACAGCAGTTCATGGCGCACTTGGGCGTAGTACCAGGCCAGGCTCCACTGCCCCAACGTGCTGTCACCGCGGCCGCCGATTTCCAGGGTGGTGGCGGTCTGGTTTTGCAGCTTGACCGGATCACGCTGGGCGCCTGTGGCGGGGCCACTGCCTGCCGGGAATCGTATGTTGGAGCTATAGATCAGCGACCACGGGTGCGGTGCCTCGACCGAGCGACTGAGATTGCCGAACAGTTGCAGGTCAGGTGTCAGTTGATAGCGCAGGCCCGCGCGCGGGGCATAGTCCCAGTCGTGCAGGCTGGTCTTGCCACCACTTTTCGGGTGGGTGACATCGCTTTCACGGCGGGTGTAGATCGCGGCGAGGCCGGTGGTCAGCCACAGGTCGTCGGCGATTTCCAGGTCATTGCCCAGATGCAGGACGGTGTCCGAGCCCTGGTAGGTGAAGTTGCGAATCAGCGTGCCCGGTGCGTAACCGGCGGTGTTGCCGGTGGGGATGCGCACGAACTCGCTGGCACCTGAGTTGGGCAGGTGTCTGGTCATTCGCAGACCCAGGGTGCTTTGGCTTTGCAGCCCCCAGAGCGTGTCGCGACGCTTGTAGTCGAACGTGCCGCTGACGTCCGTGTACGCCACCTTCAGGCGGTTGGGACCCTCACGTAAATCCATCGGGTAGTCGTGGTAGACAAGACCGGTCTGGATGCTCGAATCGTCGTCGATGTACCAGGTGGTCTTGTTGCCGATAAAGGTGCTGCCCGGCTCATCGCGGCGGTCGTCCCGCACCACGTAGGCAGGGTTGGCCGCCCGTGGGTCATGCTCGATGGAGTGCTTGGTCACGCGCCCCGCGAGGTCGTTGTCGGTCTGGCGGTGGCGCAGGTAAAAGCGCGTTTCCAGGTTGGGGTTGAAGCGATAACCGAAGTTGGCGATGACACCCTGGCTCTCACTGGCCGTGTGGTCCTGGTAGCCGTCGGCATTGGCGTCGGTCATGGCCAGGTAGTAATCGAAGGCGCCGAGCACTTGTCCGGAGCTGATCTGGCGCTGCTGATAACCGTGGCTGCCCGTCGCGTAGCGCACCTGCAACTTCGGCGCGTCGTAACCAGTGTGGCTGACGTAATCGATGGCCCCGCCCAAGGCCAGGGCGCCCCGGTCGAAACCGTTGGCGCCGCGCAGCACTTCTACATGGTCGAGCCACAGCGGTTCCAGCAACTCATAGGGCGTGCCCCCAGGGCCGGTCAGCGGCAGACCGTCGAGCATGGTGTACAGCCCCGAGGCATGGGCGCCCGGTGCACGGTTGATACCCGATCCACGGATCGAGATTTTCACCCCTTCGTTGCCCACCGACTGGGCGTAGATCCCCGGCTGGTAAGCCAGCACATCCTGATTGCTGGCCACGCGGCCCTGCAACGGGCGGCGCATGTCGACCACATTGGTGCCGCCGGGCACCTGGGCCAGCCGCGCCCTGGCGTCCTCGATCCCCTGGTCTTCGTTGCTCTGGTCCTCAGCCCCGATCAGCACTTGTCCCAGCTCCAGGCTTTGGGCCTCGGCCATGGCCGGACAAACAAGGGCCAGTCCCAGCAGCGCAGCGGGCAAGTATTCAGGCGGGGACATGGGGGAACTCCAGATGTACAGGAACGGGCAAAGAACAGTGCGACGCAAGAAAGAACGAAGGGAGCACATGGCAATTTCGCTTTTTGCACGCCAAGGGCAGGGCGGTCGCGATCAACGCCACAACGGTTTACAGCATTCCGACGATGAGGGGGGATGTGGCATTCATCCGCCACAGGAATAACTGTCTTCAAATACGACGAAAGTCGTATGGAGATCGGTTTTGTCACATGTTAGTAGACGCTTGTATTGAAAACGCAACTGCTAATTTGTATCATTCGTTTTCAGTCAAGCGAAGCAGGGAACGCAGCGCCCAAACAATAAAAAGGTCAAGGCAATGCTCAAAATGCTTCTCGTATACGGTCATCTGCTCGCTACGTGTATTGCCCTGGGGAGGGTGTTGCAGGCGGATCACAAGCTTTGGAGTTGGCGCAAGGAAATACTGGATCAGGCGCGGCTCGAGTACGTTGATGAAACCCAAAAGATCGTCAGCCTCGCACTGCTGGGCCTTTGGGCAAGCGGATTGTTGTTGGTGCTCCAGGGTTACCTCAATGAAGGCGAGGCGTATCTGCTCAATCAGAAACTCTGGGCCAAGGTGACTGTTGTCGCGCTGCTTAGCCTGAACGGTGCATTGTTGCATCGAGTTGGTTTTCCGTTGCTGCAAAAGGCTCCATTCGTCGCGCTGCGCACTGCAGGGCGCACTCGGCTTGCCTTGTTGGGGGCGCTTTCCATGAGCGGTTGGCTATTCGCCGCATTCCTGGGGGTGGCTCGAGCCTGGAATCACGTGTTGCCTTATTTGCATGTGATGGGCGCATTCGCCGCATTCTCGTCACTGGCTTGTTGCGTGGCACTTGTAGTCGCCGGTAGGGCAGGCAGTGTCGGTGCGCAAAAAACCTCGGTAGCGGGGTAGCTATCAACAGATCGTGGGAAGCCCGCTCCCTGAAATGGCGGGCTTCAGCGAATCCGGGGTTGCCTGAGCCGCCGTCACCTCTGGGTGATCAACCGTGATACAGACCTCTCGACTACTCGTCCTTTTTCCATGACCCATAGGCAGTCTCCCGACAGTTCGATTGCTTGCACAAAGCCGTCGGTCGGCTTTCTCCTGCGCGGGTTGACCCGGAGCCAGAAAGGGCTAATTTAGATTGTGTGGGAAAAAATCCCACGCGAAATATTCTAGAGAAATTGCAAGTTTGACGGGTTACTCCCATGCCGCTCCCGGATCGCAGCGCGAATTGCGTTGGCACTGCTCGCGGTAAATCACCAGGAGAATGCACGATGAACACTTACCTGCTTTTCAAGAGAGGATTACTGGCGCTGGCAATCGGTGGCGTCCTCTCGGCTTCCGTCGTTTTGGTTCCAGACTCCGTTTCCCATGTATCGAGTGCCTATGCCAAGGATGGTGGCGGTGGCGGTGGCGGTAATGGCGGTGGCGGCGGTAGCGGCGGACATGGCGGCAACAGTGGGAGCGGTGGCAGTGGTGGCCATGGCGGCAACAGTGGGAGCGGTGGCAGCGGTGGCCATGGCGGCAACAGTGGGAGCGGCGGCAACAGTGGCCACAGCGGCAGCGATCATGGGAGCGGGAATTCAGGCCATGACGGTTCTGGAGGCTCGAACTCCGGTCGCGGTGGTACCCATGCAGAAGCGGGTGATGACCACGGCGTCCACGTTGGCGGTGAGCCGGGTGACGACCACGGCGTCCACGTTGGCGGTGAGCCGGGTGACGACCACGGCGTCCACGTTGGCGGTGAGCCGGGTGACGACCACGGCGTCCACGTTGGCGGTGAGCCGGGTGACGACCACGGCGTCCACGTCGGCGGCGAGCCGGGTGACGACCACGGCGTCCATGTCGGCGGCGAGCCGGGTGACGACAATGGCAATCATGATGGTGGCGAACCCGGCGACGACAACAGCCGGATCTGAAGCGGCCTGATGACCTCATACAAGACCCTGAAGAGCGGTTTTGTATGAGGCGCGGCAAAAAAAGCGCCTGTCTTCATGGGATTATTTCCCACGTAGCTATACTGGGATTAACTGACCAGGAATGCGCTGAATGCAATCGTCTACCTTGCCCACCTCGCTCCTCAAAGCCTTGCGGCATGTCATGCGGCCGCTGGTACGCCTGATGCTGCGCAAAGGAGTCACCTACCTGGTGTTTGCCGACCTGCTCAAGGAGGTTTTCGTCGAGGTGGCGGACCGAGAGTTCCGTCTGGGCGACAAGGCACCGACCGACAGCCGCATCAGCCTGCTCACCGGCGTGCACCGCAAGGATGTACGGCGCTTGCGCAACACCAGCGACCCTGCTTCTTCCACGCTTCCGGAAAACATCACTTTCGGTGCGCAACTGGTCAACGCCTGGGCCAAGGCGCCGTTCTGCAACGACGCCGGCCAGCCACTGCCCCTGCCTCGATTGGCCAGTGTCGGCGGCGATCGCTCCTTTGACGCCTTGGTGGCGAAGGTCAGCACCGATATCCGGGCGCGAGTGGTGCTGGACGAGTGGCTGCGCCTGGGGGTCGTGCGCCTTGACGAACAAGATCTCGTGCACCTCGAAGCCCAGGCCTTCGTGCCGCAAAAGGGCTTCGATGAGAAAACCGCTTACCTGGGGCACAATCTGCACGATCATGCTAGCGCCGCGGTACACAACCTGAGCGGCGAAGTTCCGGCCTTTTTTGAACGCAGCGTCCACTATGACGCGCTGACCCCAGCGAGCGTCGAGGCGTTGCGCGAGGCCGTTGCCAGCGAGGGGATGCAGGCCCTGTTGAGTTTCAACCGACTCGCCGCCGATCTGGAATTCCGCGACCTGCCCAGTCTTGAGCCGCGCCAGCGCATCACGGTCGGCCTGTACTTCTACACTGAAGCTTCAGATACCAATTCATCAACGGCCCCTAAGCCATGACCCTCAACTTGCGCCTGATTCGTGCAATCGCCCTTGCTCTGGGCCTCGGGCTTCCGATTGTGTTGCAGGCCGCCCCAGCCTGTGTGAGCCAGAATGACGCGGGCACAAGTGAAGTTCCGGTCATCCAGGCTCCGGGTGGCACCGGCGGTACGGGTGTGGCGCCTGGGGGTATGGGCGGTACCGGCATCAGCACCGACAACGGCGGGATGGGCGGTACCGGCGCACCGCTGAAAAAGCACCCTGGCGGCATTGGCGGCACCGGTGCCGTTGCAGGCGGCGTGGGTGGCACGGGCATCGGCAGTGAAAGTGACAACGGCGGGATCGGTGGCACCGGCATTGTCGGTACCATCACCGGGTTCGCCTCGATCTGCGTCAATGGCCTGGAAGTGCACTTCAGCAATGACGTTCCTGTCAGCGAGAACGGCATTGCCACCACCAGCACCCAGCTGGCAGTCGGTCAGGTGGTTGCCGTGGAAGCGTTCAATTCCAAACGAGGTCTGGAGGCCGGGCGCATTTCAATCCTGCACGTCTACGAAGGCCCTTTGACAGCCCTGCCTAGAGACTCCATGCCCATGCGTGTCATGGGACAACCTGTGCGCCTGGCCAGCGGTGCTCAAGTCGCTGCGGGTCTGCGCCCGGGTGATCCCGTACGGGTCAGCGGACTGCGCGATGCCCGTGGCGACGTGGTAGCCAGCCGCATCGACCGGGCGCCCGGCCTCAAGGAGGCCAGTGCCATCGGATCGGTGGATCGCAGTGGCTATCTCCTGGGGCTCAAACTCAGCAATCACCCAGGTCCGGCGCAGGAAATGCTGGTGCGCGGCCAGTGGTCCGGCCGTGAGCTGGACGTGACCCAAAGCCACCCCGACCCGAGCCTGCCCTTCATCGGTCGGGTACATCATGCGGTGATCGAGGGTCTGGTCCAGGGTCGGCAGGACCAGCATTTGGTGGTGGGTGGCTTTAAGGTGACACTCGCGCACGACACCGTGTTTGTCGGTGTGCAGCCTTCGGAACTGGCGCTGGACCGACGCGTGCGGGTCAACGGCGTATTTACCGGCGCGCGGGATGTGCAGGCAACACGTATCGAATTGTCCCGCGAGCGCTCCGATTCGCCAGCCGGCAACCAACATGGGCGCCTGCGGGGCAGCGAGCAAAGCACGGACGACTCAAGTGGCTCGAGCAACTCGGGCAGCTCCAACAGCTCCGACAACTCGGGCAGTGACAGGAGCGGCCGCAACGAGAGCGAAGTCCGCGTTGGCGACGATACCGACCACGGGGGCAGTGACAGTCATGGCGGCGGCGACCAGAGGGAAAGCGTGGACAGGTCCGGCAAGTCAGAGCGTGTCGAGCAACCCGACAAAGTCGATAGAGTCGAGAGGGTAGAGCAAGTCGAAAAAATCGAACGCCCAGAGAAGGGCGAGAAAGTAGAGCGGCCAGAAAAAGTCGAAAAGGTGGAGAAAGTCGAAAAGGTCGAGAAAATCGAGAAGGTTGAACCGGTTGAAAAAATCGATCACTCCGGCAGGTCGGGTTAAACAGCGCAGGCATGATGCACTATCGTCATAAGTAACTAGGCTTGGTAAGTCACGCAACAAAGCATGCGTGTGAACTTCGATGACGCAAGACACGAGGTGAACATGAACCCCAAGCGCATCCTGCTCGTCGGTTTGCTTGCCAGCCTGGGCTTGCCGACCCTGGCCGATACCTTCACGACCTCGATCGGAACCGACTACTCTCGGGGCGACTATGGTACCGGTACAACTTCTGAAACCTGGTACGTCCCGCTGGTTGGCAAATACCAGACCGGCCCCATGACCTACAAGCTCACTGTGCCCTGGCTGCGCATCACCAATCCTTCGGTCGGCCCCGATGGTGAGCCGTTGCCCGGCGGCTGCGGCAAAGTGGAAAGCGGTTTGGGTGACACCGTTGCCGGTGCCGATTATGCAGTGATTGACGGCAGCGTTGGCGGGTTGTTCGTGGACCTGATCGGCAAGGTCAAGTTGCCCACGGCCGACGAAGACAAGTGCCTGGGCACGGGCAAAACCGACTATTCCGGCCAGGTCGACGTCGCCAAAGCCTTCGGCCCTGTGACCGGGTTCGCCACACTGGGCTGGAAAAAATTCGGCGACCCGTCGGGCTCCGACTTCGACGATCCGATTTTCGCCGGCCTGGGCTTCGCCATACCCGTGTTCGCGCGTACCACGGCGGGCGCCTCCTACGACTGGCGGCAGAAGGTCGTTTCCACGGGCGATCAGATCAAGGAGCTCACCTTGTTCCTCACGCACAAGCTCAATCAGAACTGGAAGTTCCAGTTGTATGCCGTCAAGGGGTTTTCCGACGCCAGCCCGGATGGCGAGGCTGGACTGTTGTTCAGTCACACCTACTGATACCCACCTGCTTCCTTGCACTGATGCGTTTCACCGCTTCGACCCAGGCCGGGTCCAGGCGCGACGGTGCGCGTCGAAAAGCCAGTCAGGACAGCTGGCTCAAGTCCTGATATTCGGTCGTTGACACTCAGGCTGACAGCACTAATCTAATAGGTGTGGGAATATTTCCCACGTAACGATACCGGCTGGCTCTGAGGGATCGTGCAGATACCGCAATTGCTCGTGATTGCTGCAGATTTATGGCCGTGCCGGTTGGCTGGCCGCTCTAATGGGCGGCCGGGAACTCACTGGACATTGCGTTCGATAGGGAGATGACGGCGCAACTCCGAGCGGAGGTGCATCATGGTACTCAAGAAGTGTTTGTTGGCTCTGGCAATTGGCGGGGTCCTGTCGGCATCGACTGTCCTGGTGCCTGATTACATCAGTAGTTTCTCCACCGTGCATGCCAAAGATGGCGGTAGCGGCGGAGGCGGAGGCGGCCACGGTGGCGGCGGCAGCGGAGGAGGCGGTGGCGGTCACGGTGGCGGCGGTGGAGGCGGCAACGGTGGCGGCGGCGGAGGCTCTGGAGGCTCCGGAGGTGGTGGTGGTCACGGTGGCGGCGGTGGCTCCGGAGGCGGTGGCCACGGTGGTGACGGCGGAGGCGGTAGCGGTGGTAGCGGCCATGGAGATGGCGGCGGTCATGGTGCTACTGGTCATGGCGGTCCGGGCCGCGGCGACGCTGACCATGGTGGAATGGCCGGGAATAGAGGCCCGGGCAATGCGCGTGACAACGACGATGACCATGGTGGCATGATCGGGAACAGAGGCCCGGGCAAAGCGAATGCCAACGATGATGACGACGACGGAGATGACGCCGCAGATGCAGCCAGGGAAGCCGCAGAAGACGCCAATGACGCTGCCAGGGAAGCTGCAGAAGACGCCGCTGATGCAGCCAGGGAAGCTGCAGAAGAACCCGGTGAAGCAGCCAGGGAAGCCGCAGAAGACGCCAATGACGCTGCCAGGGAAGCCGCAGAAGACGCCGCAGATGCAGCCAGGGAAGCTGCAGAAGATAGGGGCGCTGCCAGGATCGACGCAGATGTAGCCAGGGATGCTGCCAGAGCCGAGGCGGATGCAGCTCGAGACGCTGCGAGAGCTGAGGCTGATGCAGCCCGAGACGCTGCCAGAGCCGCTGGCGTACCGAAAGCAGATGCAGATGCAGCCCGGGATGCTGCCAGGGCTGCAGCAGATGCAGCCCGGGACGCCGCCAAGGCAAAAGCAGATGCAGCCAGAGATGCTGCCAGGGCTGCCGCAAATGCAGCCCGGAACGCTGCCAAAGTAGCCAAAGTAGAGGCGAAGGAGGCCAGAGAGGATGTGGCCGACGCCCCTGATGCCCCGGACGCTCCGGATGTCGATGTGGTTGAGATAGAGAACTAAACCTGCACGTTCGGCAATGAACATGGCAGGCATACCCGAAGAAAACGTCTCGGCAGCTTGAGGGACGTATCGGCTATGAGTCGCAAGCCCTGAGTAGTCGTGGGGTTTGCGACTTCTTTTTGAAATCTGCCGCACGGTTCGAAATACCGACGAGGATGTCGGCAGAGGGGGACCGAGCCGGACGGGTATGGTGCTGTCATTGAATGTGGTGGCCTGGAACAGTGCTATCGCTGGGGTGGCGGGGCGCTTCAGTGACGACGTAGTCCGGGCTCTCTGTTGCCCTGAAGCTTTATATAGATGCTGGAGGTTTTCATGGTGGCAACCCGGGCGCTTTGGTAAGGAAGAAGAATTTTCAGATGGGGGGTTGACCACGTATTTTAATACTGTACTATTCGCCTCCCGCTAACGAGCAGCTTGATGTTGCTCTTGGCTTAAGTAGTTGATTTTGTTGAAAAATCAGAAACTTTTAAGGTTGCAATTTGAAAAGATGCGCTGTAAGATGCGCACCTCGGTTGAGACGAAAGCTCTTAACCAACCGCTCTTTAACAACTGAATCAAGCAATTCGTGTGGGTGCTTGTGGAGTCAGACTGCTAGTCAACAGATTATCAGCATCACAAGTTACTCCGCGAGAAATCAAAGATGTAACCAACG